>NZ_JAKXMK010000037.1 GCF_022524485.1 Pseudonocardia alaniniphila | reverse complement strand
AAGGTCAACTTCGCCGCCGACTCACCGATCCGCACCTGGACCAGTTACCCGGTCAAGGCTGCGTGACAAGCCACTAGTTGCAAGAATCACGAGCTCTTGCCCGGATCACGGCCTCACCGCCGACCTCCGAGCCCGGTCGAGGCGTGGAACGACAGCCCGGCTCTTCGATGCAGCCCGCTAGTTCGTTCAACGCCGCCTGCCGACCTGCATCGACAGCTGCGCGAAGCAGGCGCGGGTGTCGCTCGGTACGTCCGATCCTCGCGCTGCCGATCGGGGGGCGGATCTGCAAGGTCGCGGGGTGCGACGTCAGAAGCTGCTCCTCCTCCGCTCTGATGGCCTCGCGGCGCAGCCACGTCTCGAGGGCACCTGGAGCGCGCCGAGCGAACCATCGCGCCATCACCAGACGTTCGCCACGGGACGGCGCTGATGCCGTCTCGTCCGTACGTCGAGTGCGAAGCGCGACGATGTGCGTGGCCTTCTGAGCGAGTGCCGTCCGTACGGGGACCGCCTCGCTCACCCCGGCGTCGACGAACGGTCGCCCGTCGATCTCGATCGGATCACCTGCGAGAAGCGGCATTGCAGTCGACGCGCGGAGTGCGGCCTGCAAGCTGGTCTGGTCACGGATCTGCTCGTGCAGATCGACGGCCTGGCCGGTGAGGGCATCCGTGGCGATCGGGTGGAACTCGACGGTGCTGTCGAGGATCTCCTGGAACCCCATCGGCATGATCTCGGTGTACACGGTGTGGACGAGGAAACGAGTGTCCACGATCGGCTGCCGGCGCAGTGCGCGCCTCGGGTCGATGGTCGTCCGCATGATGATCGGGTCCCACCACGCGTGCATGCTGCTTTCAGCGCGACCGCACAGCAGCCACGCTGCGTTCAGCGCTCCCGCGGAGCTGGCGTAGACGGCATCGAACATCGGCAACAGCCCCAGTTGTTCGATAGCGATCGCCATGCCGCTCGAGTAGGCGCCGCGAGAGCTTCCGCCTTCGACCAGCAGCACCAGGCGCGCGTCGTCGCTGCGATGTTCAGGAGTACTTCGTTGTTGCCTGCGGTCACGCAGCAGCTGAAGGACGGTGTCGGTCACCGTTGGAGTCTCCGCCCCGCTCACGATGTCCAGTGGGCCGACCTTGTCTATCTCGCGATCGGACCGACGGCGGTTGCGTACCTCTTCTACTACCGCGGGCTCCGCTCGGTGACCCCCGTCACCGCCACGATCAGCATGTTCGCGGTGCCCGTTCTCGGAGCGATCTCTTCCTCGGCGAGTCCGTTACCGCGATCCAGGCCATCGGCGTGCTGATCACACTCGTCGGCACGCTACTCGCGGTCGCTCAGGGCCGGCGGAGGGGGCGGCCCACAACAGCCCGGCAGCAACCGCAGCCGGCCACCCGCACGGAGGCGAGCGTCGCGGCCGACCGGCCGCGACACGCGCTCCGGGGCGAGCGGAAAGGTCGATCCGATCGAGCAGCCGCGCACGACATCGGTGCGCGGCGAACCAGGGCAGGCCGTGCCGTCAGCGACCGAGAGCCTTCCGCAGCACCGCTATCGCCTGCTCGACGGCCGCTGTCACCGCGTTGGTGTTGCGGAGGGGGTTGAGCATCATGAAGTCGTGGATGGTCCCGTTGTAGCGCACGCTCGTGGTCGGCACGCCGGCTTCGGTGAGCCGGCGTGCGTAGGCCTCGCCCTCGTCGCGTAGCACGTCGTTCTCGTCCACGATCACGAACGTCGGGGGCAGGCCGGCGAGGTCCTCGAGGCTCGCGCGCAGCGGTGACGCGGTGATCTCGGCGCGCTTGTCCTTCTCGGGCAGGTAGGCGTCCCAGAACCAGGCCATCGACTCGGCGGTCAGGTACGGGCCGTTGGCGTAGGTGCGGTAGCTCTCGGTGTCCTGTCCCGCGTCGGTCACGGGGTAGTACAGCGACTGGTGCAGGAAGGTCACGTCGCCCCGCTGTTTCGCGAGGATCGCGAGCACGGCTGTCATGTTGCCGCCGACCGAGTCGCCGGCCACGACGAGGTTCGACGCGTCCAGGCCTTCTGCGGCGCCCTCTCGGGTGATCCATTGGGCGGTGGCGTAGGCCTGTTCGATGGCCACCGGGTAGCGCGCCTCGGGGGACCGGTCGTACTCGACGAACACCACCGCCGCGTCGGCGCCGACGGCGAGCTCGCGGATCAGTCGGTCGTGGGTCGCGGCGTTGCCCAGGATCCAGCCGCCGCCGTGCACGTAGAGCACGGTCGGCAGCGCACCCGTCGCGCCGACGGGTTTGACGATGCGGACGCGCACGTCGCCGACCTCGGCCGGCACGGTGATCCACTTCTCGTCGATGTCGGGCTTGTCGATCGACGCGGCCTGGATGTCGTCGAGCAGCTTTCGCGCGCCGTCGGGGCCGAGCTCGTGCAGGAACGGCGGCTTCGAGGTGGCGTCGGCGATCTCCTGGGCAGCCGGTTCGAGAACGGGCTTGTTCATGTCGGGTCTGTCCCTTCGTCTTCTCAGCGCATGCCCGGCCGGTCAGGCACGATGGTCCGCCCGCGAGATTCGACGCTGAAGCAGCGAGCGTGCGGGTCGGCGAGGAAACGTCTTCCTGACCGAGCCACCCCGGTCTACCGCACCGGGCCACCTCGGGGCGGGCGTTTTCTCGTCACCGGGGAGACATTTCATCCTCGTGGGTTGCGGGAGCGGATCCGGAGTGGCAGTGCTCGCGGCGCCAGTTGCCGGGCGTCATCCCGTACTGCCGCCGGAACGCCCGCTCGAACGTCCTGCGTTCGACGAATCCCACCGCAGCCGCGATGTCCGTGGTCCCGAGCCAGGCGCACCGCGGATCGGCCAACATCGCCTGTGCGGCGAGCAGCCGTTGCTCGCGCAGGTAAGCAGCAGGCGTGGTCCCGATCCGTTCGAACAAGGTGTACACGTGACTGACCGACACGTTGTGCCGCCGCGCCAGTTCCTCGACCTGCAGGTGCGGGTCGGCCGAGTGCTCACGGAGGTGTCTGAGCATCATCTCCAGCAGTACCTCCGCAGAGCCCTCACAGCCCGGTACCGAGGGGACGACGTCTCGCAGCGCCATGGCGAGCAGGTCGATCGCGGCGTGCCCGGCGTCCAGCCGCTGCGGCGCGGTGAGGCCGTCGGCGATCTTGAACAACTGACCGAGGTAGGCACCCAGCATGTTCGTGGCCGGGGTTACAGGATCCATGATGCGCGCGCAGGCCTCGGAGATCTCGGCGGTGCGCAGCGGCAGCAGTTCACGGGAGAAAGTCAAGGTCAGTTGCCGGTTCTCGGTGTGGGCGGCCCACTTGTAGGCACTACGCGCCTCGGCCAGCACCGCCGAACCGGTCGCGAGGTCCGCGAAACGGTCGCGCTGGAGCATGTGGCTCCGGCTGGCCACCTGCACGGTGAAAATCATCCGACTTCCATCGGACGAGCTCGCCGCCATCTGTTCGGTCCGGGCAGCCGATCGCGGCCCCCAGCGCGTCAACGAGAGTGACAGGCCCTTGTCCAGTTCCTGCACCGCCACCCGCCCGCGAAAGTCGGGACCGCTCCGGACGATCACCGGTATGAAGAACTCACCGAGGACGTCTTCGAACTCCGCACCGGAGAAATCGTGAATCCGCACGGGCCCGAGGCTAACCCGCAGCATTGTACATAGCAATTATCCGCATTCTGACCGGCGTAAACAGCGACAACTCCATGGACCGTCATCTACACTCCGCTCGGCCCTCGCGTCCGACGCACCGCGTCCCGTCTCCTGGACGTGCTGACCACCCTCCCACCCTCCTCGTCACGGCTGCGATGACCGGGCAGACCATCGTCGTACTCGACTGCCCACACCGGGCCGGCCCGGCTTCACTGGTGATGTTCGAGTTCGACGATCGGTATGCCCGATTCGAGATCGGCGAACATCAGCCGAAATCGTACAGATCTACCGCTACTCCCCCAGTCCTTGCGAAATCCCGATGTAGCCCGCGTTACGAGCCTCGGGTCGCCCCCGCCGCCCGACAATAACCCTCAGGGGGCATCTTCTTCGGCTCCCGAGGCATCGGCTCCGGTGCCGTCAGGGCCATGGAAGACGCAGCCACTTCCCTCGATGACACGTGATCGAATCGCGGGGCTTCGGCCGCGTCCTCACCCCGGCAGACCACAGGGCCGGCGGAGAAGGTGGGCAACCCGGGAAACGGGAGATACCGATCGTGAGTAATTCCGGAACAGCAACTCATCTCCGCGAAGAAGCGACCCCGTAAAACGGGGCGGCGCTCGCAGGACGAGGGTCCTGCGAGCGCCGCGGTTACCCGGACGAGCCGCCTCCTGTGTCGGCGGGGATCGGTCGATCGCTTCGCGCACATCGAGCACGATCCGCCACGCCGGACACGGCGTCCGACGACCTAACCGGGAGTAGTTGCGCTCACCGGTCCAGCCACGTCGTGGCGAAGAAGATGTCGCGGCCGATGGTCCGGTCGATTCCCTTCACCTCCGGTTTCGTGATCGTCGACGCATAGCTGCGGCTGAGGAACAGGAGCCCGATGTCCTCGTTGACCAGCCGCTCGACCCCCTGGTACGCCTTCGTCTTCACGCCGGGGTCGAGAGTGGACGCAGCCTCGGCGAGCAGCCGGTCCACCTCCGGGTTGGAGTACTTCCCGAAGTTGATCGCGCCGTTCGTTCCCAGCAGGCGCGCGATGGCCGGGAACGGGTAGTCCACCGGAGCGAGGTTGCTGATCAGCTGGAAGTCACCGCCCTGCAGCACCCGGGACGTGAACTCGGCCAGGTCGAAGAACTCCACGTCGACCTGCATCCCGACGGCGGACAGCTGCGCCTGCACGAACTCGCCGAGCGAGACCTCGCTGCGACTGGTCGTGAACGTGATGTGCGGGCTGCCGCCGTCCGCCACGTACTCCTGGACCAGCCGGCGAGCCTGCTCCGGGTCGTACTGCGGCCAGAGGTCCGACGCGGCCTCGGTGTGATAGGGGCTGCGGGCCTCGAAGAGGCTGTCGGAGCCGACCAGTTGGTTGCCGTACTGGCTCGCGGCCAGGGCCCGCAGGTCGATCGCGCGCACGGCCGCCTCTCGCATGCGCCGGTCGTCGAACGGCTTGCGGGCGAAGTTGAAAGTGAAGAAGAACCCCGCGCTTCCCGGCCCGTAGTAGACGGTGAACTTCGGGTCGACGTAGGCCCGGACCAGCTCGGTGTTGTAGCCGCCGTAGATCAGGTCCACGTCCCCGTTGACCATCGAGGCGTAGCGGGTCTCGGTGTCCGACAGCGGCCGGAACTCCAGCCCGTCCAGGCGCGGCAGGCCCGGCTGCCAGTAGTGCTCGTTGCGGGTGAGCTCCATCCGGTTGTCCCGCTGCCAGCTCGTGACCTTGAACGGGCCGGCCCCGACCGGGTGGTTGCCGATGTCGTCGCCGTACTGCGCGAGCGCGGCGGGCGAGATGATCATTCCCAGCGTCCCGGCGAAGATCGACCCGGTGAACACCACCGGGAAGTCGCCGAGCGGCGCCGCCAGCGTGAACTCGACGGTGAGCGGGTCGAGGGCTCTCATCGCGGTGATCTGCTTCGCGTACACGGCCGCGGGCGAGGCCGGCGCGTCGATGTGTCGCTGGGTGTTGACGATCACCGCGTTGGCGTCCAACGGCGTCCCGTCGGAGAACAGCACCCCCTCGCGCAGCCCCATCACCCAGGTGCGCCCGTCGTCGGTGGTCTCCATCGACTTGGCGAGGTACGGCTCGACCTTGCCCTCGGGTGTCAGCCGCAGCAGCAGGTCGTACACCGCCATCGCCACCGCGTTGCCGTTCTGCACGGTCGGGTCGAAGCTCACGACCTCGCGGTCGTTGCCGATAACCAGGGTGCCGCCGCGGCGGGGCTCCCCTTCGGTGGCCGGATCGCCGCCGTAGGGGCGCATGGCCTGCAGCGGAGGCCGGCTGTCCCCGCCGCCCTGGTTGGCGCCGACGGCCCCGCAGGCGGCCAGTACGACCGCGGCCGCCAGCGCGGCGCACGCCCTCACCGCACGAGATCTCCAGAGCATCGGGTCCTCCTCGTCGAGTCCACCGCGGATCCGTTCCGAGCGTCCGCCATCACCGGCCGGCTGCCCCAACGGCTGCGCGCACACTTTCCTGGCGATACGTGCGCCCGCCGTCCCGTCTCGCGAGACCGAACCGACGCGAACCTGTGGCCGGCCCAGGTCGCGACCCTCGACCGTCCGCGCCGAGCGAGGGGCCGCCCGGGACGGTCCATCAGCGGTTCCTCGACCCTGCGGCCTCGAGAGCCCCACCCGGCCGGCCGCCCTCTGGCGGTCCCCGTCCCGCGGGCGAGGGCCGCAGCACAGGTGGTTGCGGCGACGCGCGCCGGGACCTGGACGGCCCGGGGGTGAAGGCCTGGTAGAACTGTCCGGCGGCGCGCGAGGGAGAGATGGGGCCTGTGGCGGATTCATTTGTTCACCTGCATGTGCACACCGAGTACTCGATGCTCGACGGCGCAGCGAAGGTAAATGCGCTGTTCGGCGAGGCCGAGCGGCTCGGCATGCCGGCGGTGGCGATGACCGATCATGGAAACATGTACGGGTCCGCGGAATTCTATCGCCGCGCGACGAAGAGCAGCGTCAAACCGATCATCGGTATCGAGGCGTATCTCGCACCGGCCAGCCGCCACATCAAGAAACCCATATTCTGGGGTCAGGCGTCGCAGCGCGGTTCCGACGAGTTCGGCGAGGGTGGCGACGTCTCGGGCGCGGGCGCGTACACGCACATGACGATGCTGGCTCGCAACGCCACGGGCCTGCGCAACCTGTTCAAGCTCTCCAGCCTTGCTTCGTTCGAGGGTTACTACCGCAAGCCGCGCATGGACCGCGAACTCGTCGCGGAACACGCCGAGGGGATCATCGCGACCACGGGCTGCCCGTCCGGGGAGGTACAGACCAGGCTGCGTCTCGGCCAGGAGGAAGCAGCGCTACAGGCGGCGAGCGACTACCGCGACATCTTCGGGGCCGAGAACTTCTTCCTCGAGCTCATGGACCACGGCCTCCCGATCGAGCGCTCCGTTCGTGAGGGTCTCCTCGGGGTCGCGAAGAAACTCAACCTGCCGCCGCTCGCCACGAATGACTCGCATTACGTCACACAGGATCAGGCCGAAGCGCATTCCGCTCTGCTGTGCGTGCAGTCGGGCAAGACCCTCGATGATCCGAACCGATTCAAGTTCGACGGCGACGGCTACTATCTCAAGAGCGCGGCGGACATGCGCGAATACTGGGACAAAGAAGTCCCTGGCGCGGCCGACAGTACGCTGCTGATCGCTGAACGCGTCGAATCGTACGCCGAGGTCTATGCCGAGATCGACCGGATGCCGAGATTCCCTCTTCAGCCCGGGGAGACGGAAGACGATCTGCTGCGCGCGGAGGTCGAGAAGTACACGCCGTCGCGGTTCCCTGACGGGTTGACCGCGGAGTACAAGGAACGTATCGAGATCGAACTGCGCGTGATCTCGAAGATGGGGTTCCCGGGCTACTTCCTGGTGGTCGGCGACCTGGTTCGCTGGGCCAAGTCACAGAAGATCGCCGTGGGACCGGGCCGCGGTTCGGCCACGGGCTCACTGGTCGCCTACATCCTGCACATCACCGACCTGGACCCGATCGAGCACAAGCTCATCTTCGAGCGATTCCTCAACCCGGAGCGGGTCAGCCCGCCCGACATCGACCTGGACTTCGACGAACGTCGGCGCGGTGAGGTGATGCGCTACACCGTCGACAAGTGGGGCGAGGAGAACGTCGCCCAGGTCATCACCTTCGGCACGATCAAGACCAAGGCCGCGCTCAAGGACTCCGCCCGAGTTCTGCACGGGCAACCCGGTTTCGCCATCGCCGACCGGATCTCGAAGGCACTGCCGCCGCCGATCGCGGCGAAGGACATCCCGCTGTCCGGCATCTTCGACCCGAGCCACGAGCGTTACGCCGAAGCCGCGGAGGTCCGAACCCTCTCCGAGACCGACCCCGAGGTCGGCAGGATCATGGGCACAGCACGCGGGCTGGAAGGCCTGGTCCGCAACGCCGGGGTGCACGCCTGCGCGGTGATCCTCTCCTCGGAGCCGCTGCTGGATGTCATCCCGCTGTGGAAGCGCGACGACGGATCGGTCATCACCGGATGGGACTTCCCATCGTGTGAGGACATCGGCCTGCTGAAGATGGACTTCCTCGGGCTGCGCACCCTCACCGTCGTCGACGACGCGGTGAAAGCGGTCGCCGCGAACCACGGCACCGAAATCGACCTGCCGACGCTCAAGCTGGACGACAAGAAGACCTACGAGCTCCTCTCCCGCGGTGACACGCTCGGGGTGTTCCAGCTCGACGGCGGTGGGATGCGGACGCTTCTCAAGGCCATGGCACCCACGCACTTCGGTGACATCGCCGCGGCGCTCGCGCTGTACCGGCCAGGCCCGATGGCCGCGAACGCGCACATGGACTACGCGGAGCGCTCGAACGGCCGGCAGAAGATCACCCCGATCCACCCGGAGCTCCAGGACGCGCTCGACCCGATCCTCGGCGAGACCTATCACCTGCTGGTCTACCAGGAGCAGGTGATGGCCATCGCCCAGCAGCTCGCCGGGTACAGCCTCGGCCAGGCCGACCTGCTGCGCCGCGCGATGGGCAAGAAGAAGAAGGAGATCATCGAGAAGGAGTTCGAGGGGTTCCGCGCCGGCATGACCGGCAAGAGCTTCTCGGAGGAGGCGTGCCAGACGCTCTGGGACGTCATGCTGCCCTTCGCCGGATACGCCTTCAACAAGTCCCACACCGCCGGCTACGGCCTGGTCGCGTACTGGACGGCCTATCTGAAGGCCAACTACCCGGTCGAGTTCATGGCCGCCCAGCTGACGTCGATCGGCGACAACAAGGACAAGTCGGCCGTCTACCTCGCCGAGTGCCGCCGGATGGGCATCAAGGTCCTCCCCCCGGACGTCAACGACTCCGACCTGTGGTTCTCCGCGGTCGGCGGCGACATCCGCTTCGGGCTCGGAGCGGTCCGCAACGTCGGCGCCAACGTCGTCGAAGCCATCATCGAGACCCGCAAGAACAAGGGCCGGTTCACCTCCTTCACCGACTTCCTCGAGAAGGTCAGCCTGGTCTGCTGCAACAAGCGCACCATCGAGTCGCTGATCAAAGCAGGAGCGTTCGACTCGTTCGGCCAGCCCCGCAAGTCGCTGCTCATGGTCCACGAGGACGCCGTCGACGCCGTCACCAACCTCAAGCGGCACGAGGAGCGCGGCCAGTTCGACCTCTTCGGCGGTATGGGTGACGAACCGGCGCCCGCCGAGCACTCACCGCTCGCGCACCTGAAGATCGACGACGAAGAGTGGCCGCGAAAGCAGATGCTCGCCTACGAGCGCGAGATGCTCGGGCTCTACGTCTCCGCGCATCCCCTCGACGGCACCGAACGGATCCTGCGCAAGCACGCCCCCCGGCCCATCGCCTCGATCCTCGACGACCCGCCCAAGGAGGGCGAGGTCGCGATCGCGGGCATGATCGTCTCCGTCGATCGCCGGGTGAACAAGAAGGGCGAGCCCTGGGCGATCGTCACGATCGAAGATCTCGACGCCGCCATCGAGGTGCTGTTCTTCCCGAAGTCGTACCTCGCGATGCACGAGGACCTCGTCGCCGACTCGGCCGTCGCGGTCAAGGGACGGGTGAACATCCGCGACGAGCAGCGCATGTCGATCTTCGCGTCGGGGATCATCACCCTCGACGTGGCCGCGGCGCAGGCGGGCATGGGAGAGCCACCGCTCGTGCTCAAGGCCGACGCGTTGAAGCTGGACCACGCGGTGGTGTCAGAGCTGAAGTCGGCACTCGTCGCACACGCAGGCAGCACTCCCCTCACGCTGGTGCTGTGTTACCGGAACCGGGAGACGCCACTGGCGATCGACGGATTCTCGGTGACGGTCTCCTCCGCCCTGCTGGGGGAGCTCAAACACATCCCGGGGATCGCGGTCGCGTCCTAGTGTCACCGGAGATCGAGGTCGACGCTGCCGGCGGGCGCTGCTGCCATCGCTGCGACGAGCCCTTGATGCTCGTCGCGCGCACATCGCATCCGCTGACACTCGCTGATGGCTCCCAGGTCGAGGGAACCCGCAGCGTGGGGCTCTGCGCCGGATGCGATCGCGACACCCCGGACGCACAAGGCTTGCTCGCCTTCTTCGCCGTCCACGAAACCGTCACCGACGAGACCGTGACCTCGGTGGCCGCGCTCCTCGCGGAGTGGGTCGACCGCGTCGCCGAGCACTCGATCCTGTGCGAGCAGGACGCCGGCGACGAGGTCGACACCTGACTCACGACGTGATCGTGTTCCGTGCCTCCGACGGGCCGTAGAGCGCGGCGATGTCCTGGGACTCGGCCCACCGGCTGTACGTGGGTCCCTGCGGCCAGCCTTCAGGCGAGTCCTGCCACACCTCCTGCCGTCCGTAGGGCAACAGATCGATCAACGCGAAGCTGTAGCTGAGCTGTTCGGTGCCACGACCGTTGGTGTGCCAGGTGCGATAAACAGTATCGCCGTCGCGGAGGAACACGTTGACAGCGAAATGGCCACCCGGAGGTGCGCCGACATCGGCGCCGAATGCACTGTTCGCCGTCGAATACCAGGTCATGGTGTTCCCGACCAGCCGCTTGTAGGCAAGTGCCTCGTCGATCGGGCCTTGGGTGACGATGACGAACCGGGCGTCGTAGTTGTTCAAGATGTCCAACCGAGCGTACTGCGAGGTCAACCCGGTGCAGCCCGAGCACTGCCATTTCTCACCCGGGAACCACATGTGGTTGTAGACGATCAGCTGCGACGCCGCGCCGAAGATCTCCGCCAGCCGGACCGGCCCGTCCTCCCCCTCCAGGGTGTAGTCCGGCATCGTGACCATCGGCATACGGCGGCGCTGCGCGGCGATCGCGTCGAGCTCGCGGGTCGCTGCCTTCTCCCGGGCGCGCAGCAAGTCGAGTTCGCGCTGCCACGTGTCGGCGTCGACGACCGGTGGTAATGCGTTGCTGGTCATGAGCTCCCTCACTGATCACGTCGTCTTCTCGGCTCGAGCTATGCCGGTACAGACCGTGCCCGCACGACGAACTCATCGGCCACTGCGTCAGGCGACCGACCAGATCCGGCGCGTCACGGCCCGACCCACCTTCCAGTACTGGAGTTGACGATCCAGAATCGGGGAGTTAGAAATGGAGCGAACGATCCAGTCATGACCGGAGGTAGGCAGTGGACGAGCTGTGAACGCCTACCGCTCACCATCCGTCGCGACCGTGATGCAGGCTGAATCCGGAGCCAGGAGCCGGCAGAGATCGGTGAGAGCCCGCACCAGCGAATCGTTCACGTACTCGCCGACCGCGCGCTCATCACGCCCGGGCGCTCCCCTTCGTCGCGCACCCGCGCTGCCCCGACGGCGGCCAGATCTGGAAGCTCCCTCGAAGGAGAAGTCATGACCCTGCTCAAGCCCGGCGACAAGTTCCCCTCACTGTCGGTGGAAGTCGCCGGTGGCGGCACGCTCCGGCTGCCCGACGCACTGAGCGGCCGCTACGGCGTCGTCCTCTTCTACCGCGGCTCCTGGTGCCGGTACTGCAACGCCCAGCTACGCGCCTTCGAACGCGCCCACGACAGTCTCGCCGAGGTCGACGCCGACGTCGTCGCGCTCTCGGTCGACGACGAGGCGACCACTCGCGCCCTCATCGACAAGCACCGGCTTCGTTTCCCGATCGGCCACAGCGCGGACGCTCACGCGATCGCCACGGCAACCGGGGCGTTCGTCAACGAGGAGCGCGGCCACCTCGAGTCCACCGGCTTCGTGCTCGACGAGACCGGCGCCGTCGTGGTCAGCGTCTATTCCAGCAACGCCATCGGACGGCTGGTCCCCGAGGACGTCGTCGGGCTTCTCCGCTATCGGCGGGAGCACGCAGGACGGCTGTGAGCCTCGGCCCGGCGGGACGGGCGATGTGCCGACCGCTTCCGTGCGCGTGCCGGGTCCAACCCCACATCCGACCAGCGTCGCGAGGACATTCGAGAGAGGACATCACACCACGTGGCCACCGTTGTCGCGTTCGACGTCAACGAGACCCTGCTCGACCTTCGAGCGCTCGACCCGCACTTCGAGCAACTGTTCGGGTCTGCGGCACTCCGCGCGCAGTGGTTCGCCCAGATGCTGCAGCTGTCCTTCGTCGGCGGCCTGACCGATCAGTACGTCGACTTCAGCACTGCACAACGGGCGGCCATGCGGATGCTGGCCCAGCGGCAGGGTGTCGCGGTCTCCGACGAGGACGTGCTGACGATGGTGGGCAGGATGGAGTCGCTGCCACCGCATCCCGAAGTGCCCGCGGCGCTGGCGAAGCTGCAGCCGTCCGGCCTGACCGCGGTCGCGCTGGTGAACTCCGTCGAGTCCGTCGGTGAGGCGCAGCTGACCAGTGCCGGCATCCGGGACTACTTCACGGCCGTGGTGTCCGCCGACAGCGTGCGCCGACTCAAGCCCGCCCGAGAGCCCTACAACGCCGTCGCGCGCCGGTTCGGCGTGCCGAACTCCGACGTGTGGCTCGTAGCCGCGCACTCCTGGGACATCTCCGGCGCGCTGGCCGCGCACTGCCGGGCAGCGTTCGTGGCGCGGCCCGGCATGGTCATGAGCCCGATCGGCGCGCAGCCGCAGATCGTCGGCAAGGACATCGCTGCGGTGGTGGACGAGATCCTCGCCGCCGAGGGTCGACCGGCATCGGAATAAGCCCGCCGTCCAGCACGAATGCGGCGAACAACGCCGCCATGGCCCTGCCGCACGGGCCACGGTCGAGCGAGTTGACGAACGCCGAGCCCGCCGACAGGGCTGACTCCAGCAGCGGGAACGAACGCACCGAGAGCGGGCTGGACGTCGGGCTTCAGTCGCGTGCGTCGTCCATCTCGTAGACGTCGGGGACGCCGCCGGCGGCGGTGTCGTGTTCCTCATCCGTACATATCCGGCGGTAGGGCCGGTTCCGCACCCGCAGCACGACAGTTGCCGGCAGCGCCGATCTTGACGTGGTCGTCGCGCTCGCTGCCGTCGCCGGCGACCACCCGGGGCCTTGACTAGGGAGGTCCCCGGCGCGAAGCGGGCCTGTCGGCGCGAAGGTGGCCGGGTGAGCCGAGAACCGGCTCCTGCACCCGAGCATCAGCAGCCGATGGGATGGAGAGTGGCATGACCCAGACGTTCGAGGATCGCAAGCTGATCGTCGTCGGGGGAAGCAGCGGAATGGGCCGGCAAACCGCGGCCGATGTCGTGGCCGGCGGCGGCAGCGCGGTCATCGTCGGCCGCGATCCGGAGCGGGTCGACGAGACCGTGACGACGCTATCGGCCACCGGCAAGGCCTGGGGTATCACCGCCGACCTCTCCGACCGGAACCAGGTCGCCCACGTGCAGCAGCGGCTCACCGACGAGCACGCTGACGCCACTCTCCTCGTCAACGCCGCCGGCATCTTCGTCCCCACGACGTTCCTCGACCACGACGGCGCCGCCTACGACTCCTACCTGGAACTGCTCCGCGCCACCTTCTTCCTCACGCAGACCGTGGTCCGTGGCATGGTCACGGCCGGCAGCAGCGGGTCGATCGTGAACATCGGCAGCATGTGGGCCCACCAGGCGATCGGTGCCACGCCGTCCAGCGCGTACTCGACGGCCAAGGCCGGCCTGCACGCCCTCACCCACAACCTGGCCATCGAGCTCGCCGGGCACAACATCCGCGTCAACGCCGTCGCACCCGCCGTGGTGGCCACACCCATCTACGAAAGCTTCGTCCCACCGGAGAAGATCGACGAAACGCTCCGGAGCTTCAACGGCTTCCACCCGCTCGGCCGCGTCGGGACCGCGCAGGACATCGCGTCGGCAATCACCTACCTGCTCTCCGACGATTCCAGCTGGGTCACCGGCACCATCCTCAACGTCGACGGCGGCGTCATGGCGGGACGCAACTGAGACCCCGCACACCGCGAGACCAGGCAGAAATGAACGCCACATCAATCCGGGAGATTCTGTGACACATCCGATCGCATGGGATCAGGTGATCCGAGCCGACGTGTTGCGCGCGATACAGGAGTACAACGCACTGGGACCGGTGCGCTTCTTCTCCGAACATGGTTTCGCCCCGGCCACGACGTACGAATTGATCTGGGACGACCGCAGCTACCCGCCGAAAGCGATCCTCGGCACCGCTTACGAGTTCGCGACGGGCAAGCGCCTCGCCTCCGGGGACTTCGAGGGCGGGAAGGTCGGTGCCGTCAAGGTGCTCGGGAAGCTGGGATTCACCGTCCAGCACGTTCGACGTCCAGCAGATCGAAGGTGAGCCATGGCGCACAAGGCCACTCCCCTGATGCGAGTGCGATCCGGAGACCACTCATGACGCCGCCAACACGAGGCTTCCTCGGCAGGCGGCCAACCGACGTCGACCCGGCCCGGATCCCGCCCGGGCAACACGTCACCGCAGGATTCCCGGTGCTCTCGGCGGGCCCGACACCGCACACGCCGCTGGACACGTGGACGTTCACCATCCGTGGCGCCGTGTCCCGGCCGGTGTCCTGGACGTGGGACGAGCTGTGCGCGCTGCCGAGCCGAACCGTCACAAGAGACATCCACTGCGTGACCAAGTGGTCGAAGCTCGACACGACGTGGACGGGAGTCTCGCTGGACACGGTGCTCGCCGCAGTGACCACGCGCGCACGTCACGCGCTGGCGTTCTGCGACGGCGGCTACACGACGAACCTCCCGATCGCGGACCTGACCGGCGGCAAGGCGTGGATCGCCTACAGCTTCGACAGCGCGCCGCTCGACCCGCAGCACGGCGGGCCGGCGCGGCTGCTGGTCCCGCATCTGTACTTCTGGAAGAGCGCCAAGTGGGTGCGCGGTCTCGAGCTGCTCGATGACGACGTGCCCGGCTTCTGGGAGCGCTACGGCTACCACAACTACGGAGACCCATGGAGAGAAGAGCGCTACTCCGGCGACTGACCTGGCAGACGGGCACCGTGGTCGAGCTCGTGACCGAGAACGCCCACACCCGGACCATCGCGCTGGACGTCCCCGGCTGGGTCGGACACCACGCGGGTCAGCACGTCGACGTGCGGCTGACCGCCGAGGACGGCTACCAGGCACAGCGCAGCTACTCGATCGCCTCCGCACCGGAGGAGGCACGTGTCGACCTCACCGTCGAACGGCTGCCCGACGGCGAAGTCTCGCCCTACCTCGTCGACGAACTGCGCAAGGGTGACGCTCTGGAGCTGCGCGGACCGATCGGCGGCTACTTCGTATGGCGGGAGCCGCTCGGTGGGCCGCTGCTGCTGATCGCAGGCGGGTCCGGGATCGTTCCGATACAGGCGATGCTGCGCCATCACCGGGCGATCTACAGCACGGTACCGATCCGGCTGGTGTATTCCGCCCGCAACCCCGGCGAATTCATCTATCGCAGTGAACTCATGATGTTCGCGGCCTCCGACGAGATCGACGTCAACCTCACGTTCACTCGCGAACAACCACCGGGATGGAACGGCTACGGCCGGCGGATCGACAGGGCGATGCTGATGGAAGCCGGCTGGAGCCCGGACGAGCGTCCGCTGGTCTACATCTGCGGGCCCACGGCATTCGTCGAGACTGCATCCGAGCTGTTGGTCGCCATCGGGCACGAACCGGGGCGCATTCGCACCGAACGCTTCGGCGGGACCGGACAGAGCTCATGAGCGCATATGACGGCAACGCGATCGCCGGCCTGATGCACACCGCGTTCGGACAGGACATGACCGCCGCATCGGGCACGTGCGCCGGCTGCGGCATACCCAGTTGGCTCGGGCAGGCGCCGGTGTACCGCGGAGCCGGGGTCCTCCTACGCTGCCCACACTGTGATGCCGTGATGCTGGTGATCATCGAGAACGGCGACGTACTGGCCGTCGACGTCCACGGGCTGGCGGAGCTCAGGCACACGACCACGTAGCACCGCGCGGCGTATCTCCGTCGGGGCTGTCGGCGGTGGTGTCGAGCACGAGATGCAGTTCGTTGCGCGAGGTGATGGCCAACTTCACGAAGACCTTGTGGAGGTGGTACTCCACCGTGCGGCGACTGACGAACAGGCGAGCACCGATCTCGGGATTGGTGAGCCCGTCGCGTGCCAAGCACGCGATCAGGGATTCCTGGGGAGTGAGGAGGCGGGAGTCCATGCTCGCCTTCTCACCGGTGGCCGCGAGCTCGCCGCGGGCGCGGCCGGCGAAGCCCTCGGCGCCGATGGTGGCGAACAGCTCCCGGGCTGCTCGCAACGGCTTGCGGGCGTCGGCGCGCCTGTTCCGGCTGCGCAGCCACTCGCCGTAGAGCAGCTGGACACGGCCGAGATGAAGTCGAACATCGGTCCGGGAGAGCCGGGTGATCGCTTCCTCGTACAGCGGCTCGGCGTCCGGTGCGTCAGCGAGCAGAGCTCGCGACGCCGCTCGGATCCCGGCTCCCCAGTCGGTGGCTGCCGCGGCGGTCCTGTCGGTGAGCCGCCCGAGGGCGTGGGCCGCGACGTCGGCTCGCCCGCATCGCACGGCCGCTTCGATCAGCTCCACCAGCACCCAACCGGACAGACCGAGCTGGTCGGACTCGGCAACGTCCTGCGCCGCGGCCAGGGCCTGCTCGTAGTCGCCAACGCTGTTGTACAGGACCGTCTCGGCGAGGCGCGTTCCCGTCAGCGCGAGGCCGTCGCCGCGACGCCGGGCGTCATGACGGGCCTCCGGTAGTCGATCGACGAGGATGCTGTGCCGGCCCTGCCAGGCGGCCAGCAGCAGGGACGGGTAAGCCAACGGCGCCGCGCCCGCGGCCACGGCACGCATGTCGGCCTCGGCGAGGGCGGCTCGAACGTTGTCGAACCGCCCCCGGTACAGATCGACGAGGGCCTGCTGCGCAAGCACGTGGGCAGGGGTCGACAGGTCGGTCTGGGCAGCAGCGTCGTGGTGCGCCTGTCGAGAGGAGAGCGATATCCATGCCCGCTCGTCCCACAGATCGGCGGCCACGCAGCCTGCGAGCCACGACCAGTCGCCGGTCACGGAGCCGTGGGTTCCGCCGCTGAACGCGGTGACCGCCCTGCGGAGAGGGACGACGGCGGCGGACCGTCCGTCGAGCACCCTCGTCGCCAGGGCGCCCACGAGCAGGTCGATCGCATCGGCTGAACCGGCAGCCGTGGCGGAGCGGGCGGCCAGCGCCACGTCACGGAGACTCGGCATGTCGGTGAGGTGACCGGAGACCATCGCGGCCGCCAGCACCTCGAGATACGCCGCCCCCGCCAGCGCCGGCAAGTGCCCCTCGACGCGCCGCGCAGCGTCGAGCAGCGGCCTCAGCGCGGTGTTGTCGCGGTGCACAGCGAACGCGATCCGGGCGCGCTGCAGCGCGGCCCAAGCTCGCCGCGCTTCGTCGAGGGGCCCGATCTCTGCGATCGTGAGCAGCCGCCGCGCGGCATCCTGGCCACCGGCGGCGTGTTGAGCAGCGGCGGCAGTCAGCGCGCGCCGCGCCCGGCACGCCGGGTCGGCGGTCAACAGCGTCGCTCTCTCCAGAAATGCGGCGAGTGCCGCGATGCCGCCTCGGGCCTGCGCGGTCGGGGCATACCGCTCCAGGCGGTCGGCGAGCCGATCGTCCGGCCCGCTCGTGGACAGGGCCAGATGCCACGCCCGGCGGTCGCCGTCCGCCTCGCCGTCGGTGGCGTCGGCCAGCGCCCGGTGGATCGCGCGGAGCTCGGCCGGCGCCGCGGCCGCGTAGACATCCGCGCGCAGCCGTGCGCACCCGAACACGATTCGCGGCCCGAAAACCAGCAGCCGCTGGGCCTCGAGCGCCTCGGCGGCGTCGGGTCCGATGCCGAGCGCTGCGGCCACACGCCACACGACGGTCGGGTCACCGGTGGGATCGGCCGCGGCCGCCAGCAGCAGACGCCGTGCCTCGCCGGGGAGGTGCCGCGCGCGCTGGACACAGTCGTGATCGACATCGGAGTGCCCGGGCCGCGGGGGAATCGTGTACCCGCCGGCCAGCTCGACCGCGCTGACACCGTCGAACGCCTCGATCAACTCTCGCGCATTGCCCCCCGTCTCGATCAGGACCCGCACGGTGACCGCGGCGTCGATCTTCCCCGGCGCAGCCGCGGCCAGTAGCGCTCGCGCATCCGCCAACGGCAACGTCTCGAGGTGCATCTCGGGCAGACCCTCGAGCTCGGTCCGGCTCCGGCCGTGGTCCGCGAACAAGATCACGAGGGCGCCACGCTCGACGCGCCGGGCCACGAACGCCAGGGTCAGCAGCGAGGCATGGTCGAGCCAGTGTGTGTCGTCGACGATGCAGCACACCGGCTGGGCCTCGGCGGCGTTGGTGAGCAGGTTCAACGTGGCGAGGCTGACGAGAAAGTGGTCCGGCGGCCCACCGGTCGTGAGCCCGACCGCAGTGGCGAGCGCCGCGCGCTGGCAGGGGGCCAGCACGTCCAGGTCGTCCAACAGCGGGGCGCACAACAGGTGCAACCCGGCGTATGGCAGCTCACGCTCTGCGGCAATACCGCGTAGCCGCATTATCCGGAAACCGTCAGCACGTCGGGCGGCATAATCCAGCATGGCGGTCTTTCCCGTGCCGCTGTCACCGACCACCCGCAAGGCAGCAGCGCGCCCGGTCGCCGCGTCCCGCAGAAGCTGTTCCAGACGCGCGCACTCGACCGTTCGCCCGGACAGCCACGACGAGTCGCCATCGGTGCCCGGCCGACGGTCACAGTTGCTCGGCGAAGTTGCCATGCCCGTACCGTGCCGCGGTAGAAGGCCATCGCCGCCAGCGTTCGGCACGGGTCCGCGGGAGCCGCGGTCCACCCGGGTCGATTGATGCCCAATCGTCGGAAAAGTCCCGTAGCTCCCGACATGACCGATGGACGACCATGCGTCGGTGCGATGGGCGAACCGCCGCGCGGCCGACGATCATTTCTCGATTCGTAAGAGGCTCCGTTCCCTCGAGCGTGGAACGCTCAATGGCAACAGGAATGGAGGGTGCGCTCCAATGCATGAGTCCACCCGGGCCTACCGGCGCGCGACGGGGGAACGAGCAGTCATGGGCGTCATCGCCGGGCTGGTCGCCGGTGGTGTCGTCGGGGCCGTGATGGCATCACAGCACATGCCCACCGGGTGGTGGGGAGGGGTTGCCTGGGCCGGCTACGCGGTCTACGCCGCCGCCGTCGGGGCAGTGCTCGCAGCGGCCGTCGGTGGCAGTCGTTTCCGAGCGCCGGTGGCCGTGACGGCATGCGGCGGCGTGCTCGTCGGGTGTGTGGGCTGGCTGTTGTATTCACTCACGCTCGTACCCCTCGTCGACGGACGGACGCCGACCTGGTCAGCCGCGGCGACCGCCGCGAGCTACCCGCAGCTCGTCGCCGATCTGCTACACGGCGGTCTCACGGGCGCCCTGGTGGTGGTGCTCCTCTCGGCGCGAGCCCGGCACGGCGGGAGGATGTCGGATGCGCCGCAGCGCAAGCTGACACGGATCGTGATCGTCGGTGGTGGCTTCGGCGGAGTCAGTGCCGGGCGAGCGTTCGAGCGGCTCGCCGTGCGGGGTGCACCGGTCGACGTGACGCTCGTCAGCGACTCCAACTACCTGTTGTTCACGCCGATGCTCGCCGAGGTCGCCTCCGGCGCGTTGGAGGCGAGGCACATCAGCGCGCCGGTGCGGGCCTCCGTTGCCCACACACGGTTCCGGCACGCCCGGGTCGAGCAGGTGGACACGGTCGCCCGCTGCGTTCACCTTGCCGAGGACGTGGACCCGATCCCGTACGACCATTTGCTGCTCGCCGTCGGCACCGTGCCCCACACGTTCGGGCTGCCGGGGATCGAGGAGCACGCGTGGACCCTCAAGAACCTGTCCGACGCGACGAGGTTGCGTGACCACGTGATCGCGCTTCTGGAGCGGAGCGAGCAGGAGCGCGATGCCGGCGAGCGGCGACGAATCCTCACGTTCGTCGTGGCCGGCGCGGGGTTCGCCGGCACGGAGACCATCGCCGAGCTCTACGACCTGGTGTACGGGGTGATCCAGTTCTACCCCGCGATCGGGATGGAGGACGCCCGATTCGTGCTCGTGCACCCCGGCGAGCGGGTCCTGCCCGAGTTCGGGTCCGAACTCGGCACGTACGCGCTGGAACGGCTGAAGGCCAGGGGAATCGAGTTCTACCCGGGTACGCGGGTGGCCGAGGCGACCGAAGACAGCGTGCGGCTGATGGACGGCGAGTGGATCCCGACGATGACGTTCGTCTGGACGGCGGGCAACCGGCCGGCCCCCCTCGTTGCGGATCTGCCCATCGCGGGAGGTCGACCACTGCCCACGGATCCGCAGATGCGAGTGGCGGGCCTCGACCGGGTGTGGGCGGTCGGCGACTGCGCGCGGATCCCGGACCCCGCCGCGGACGGCCGGCACTACCCGCCGACCGCCCAGCACGCGATCCGCCAGGGCAAAGTGGTCGCCGACAACATCGTGGCGACGATCGCCGGCAGGCAGCCGAAGGCCTTCGAGTTTCGCACCATCGGTGTGCTGGTGGCGTTGGGGCACCGCACGGCAGCGGGTGAGGTGCGCGGGTTCCGGTTCTCCGGGCTGACCGCGTGGTTCCTGTGGCGGGGCGTCTACCTCGCGAAGCTGCCCGGCGCCGAGAAGCGGATCCGGGTGCTGTTCGACTGGCTGCTCGACCTGGCCTTCCCGCGTGACATCGTGCTCACCGAACCGTCCAGGTCGGCCGGCGCCGTGAAGAGCCGGCGATGACGATCACCGCCGGTGCCAAGCAGGTCTCGCATACCCGGGCCGTGATCTCGGGCGGCGTCGCCGGTGTCGCCGGTGGTCTGATCTTCGGCGCATCCATGGCGGAGTTCGGAGCGCTGCCCACGATCGCCTCGATCGTGCACACCGACTCCGCGGTGGCGGGCTTCGTCGTGCACATGCTGTTCGCAGTGGTCATCGGAGCCGCGTTCGGGCTGCTCGTCGTCCGGCTCCGGATCCGCGTGCGGGAGATGCTGTTCTGGGGAATGGTCTACGGCACGATCTGGTGGTTCCTCGGAGCCCAGACGCTGCTGCCACTACTGCGGGGAATGCCCGTGGACTGGAGCGTCGGCGCGGCGGCCGCCCTGCTCCCGAGTCTGGTCGGCCACCTCTTCTACGGCGCGACGGTGGCCGCAGTCTTCGTCCTCATGCAGCGCGAAGGCGGCGTGACATGGCAGGCACCCTCGGCCGGCGCGGTGGGGCGGGGCGCCCTCGCAGGTGCGGCATCCGCCGCGGTGTGGGGCCAGGTGCCGGGTTCTCGGGACGGCTTCCCGCTGTGGCTGATCATCGGGCTCGCCGTCGGCGCCTGCTACCCGCTGATCTTCTCGGACCTTCCGGAGCGAACCGGGCCTGCGCTGACCCGCGGCACCGTCTACGGCTTCGGCGCCTGGGTGGTCGTGGACCTGACGCTGGAACCACTGGTCCGCGGCGCCGGCCTCGCCTGGTCCCGCACGGACGCGGCGTCCCTGGCAGGGCACCTGCCCGCCTACCTGCTCCTCGGTGCCGGCACCGCGGCCGGGTACACGTGGCTGGGTCAATGGATGCGCGGCCTGTTCCTCGACGACGTACGCAAGATCGAGGTCGAGCCGCCCGGTGCACGCGGCCCCCGGGCGACGGCCTACGGCGCGCTGGCCGGGTTGGTCGGAGGCGCGCTGTTCACCGTGGTGCTGACTCTCGTGGGCGCACTGCCGAGGGTGGCGAGGATCGTCGGTGCACACTCGTCCTCGGTCGGGCTCGTCGTCCATTTCGTCGTCGCAGCGGTGATCGGCGTGTCCTACGCAGTGCTGTTCCGTCGGCTGAGCTTCGACATCCTGTCCGGCGTCGGATGGGGCGTGTCATACGGCTTCTTCTGGTGGGTACTGGGCGACCTCACCCTCCTACCGCTGCTGAGCGGTGGGGCGCTGCATTGGGACGCAGGCGACCTGGCAACGGAGTTTCCGTCCCTCGTCGGGCATCTCGCGTACGGGGCCGCCCTGGGGGCCGTGTACTACCTGCTGGAGGCTGGGATCAACCCGTGGTGGCTGACCCGCAGCGACATCGAGGCGGCCCGCGTGGCGGCGCGCCGCGAGCAGGTGCTCGGCGGCGCGCCCGCCATGTGGGTGCTCATCGTCATGATCGCGCTCACCCTGCCGGTCCTGCTCGACGGTACGTTGCCGGCACCGTAATCGATTGGACCCGGTCACCCCACTCACCACACCGACCGGGGAAACCAGCCCGTCAGCTCTCCGTAACACTTTCAGGGACGGCGACAGAAATTATCCGCGTGCAGGCCCCGTTGGACAGTTCGAGTCGATCACCAATCACCCTGAAAGGAACCGATTCCATCATGGCTACCACGCTTTCGATCACGCCCATCGATCAGCGGATCAGCGTCATCGGATCCACAATCCTCCGCTACGGACTCGCCGTGGTGATCGCGTGGATCGGCGCCCTGAAATACACCAGCAACGAGGCAACGGCAATCATGCCACTCATCGCTCATAGCCCGTACCAGAGCTGGCTCTACGACATCCTCGACACCCAGACGCTCTCCGGAGCGCTCGGGACCGTCGAGATCGTGGCCGCGGTGCTGATCGCACTGCGCCCCTGGCTTCCTCGGGCTTCCGCGGTCGGCAGCGCCGTGGCGGTTCTGCTGTTCCTCGCCACCCTGAGCTTCCTGTTCAGCACCCCAGGGATCGATGCGCCGGCGCTGTCCATGACCGGTCAATTCCTCATCAAGGACCTGGTTCTGCTCGGCGCTTCCGTGTGGACCCTCGGCGAGGCCATCATGGCCGCGCGACACCGCACCGCCTGATCACGACGAGCCGTCGCACTTCTCTCGGAACTCCGAAATGACAAGTCAACGCCCGATCAGGCGGTTGCAGGACCGGGGCTGGTGAGATTCGAGAGCCAAGGCGACGACGTAGACGCCGCAGGTGATGTCGATTTCCGGGCAAGTCCGTTGCCGCGTTCGGCGCCGAAGTTGTACAGCAACGCCGTCACGGGCGGCACGTCCGAGGTAGCCGCCCGACAGATCCTCGTCGCGGCTCCGGCGAAGGTGCCGGGCCGGGTCGAGGACCCCTCGGCCTCGGCCCGGCGGGAAAGCGCCGCGGCCACTGGCAGCATCGCCGCTGGCGCGGCGGCGGCGCGGCCGGGAACAACGACGTGCGAACGCACCTATCCGCCGGCTATGTCGGCAACAGGGTAAAGGATGGGGGGAAGGCCACTGGGCCCTCCGACTACACCCTGAGGAAGCCCTCGCCAGACGGGCGCCTGATGGTCACGAGCGAAAGCGTTGACCCATGTATGGCGACGTGCCAGCATTCTGGAGGTGAATCCACATTCGAACAGTACAAATATTCCCACTGTCGTTCTGGTCCACGGGGCGTGGGCCGATGGGTCGAGCTGGAGTCGAGTTATTCATGATCTTCAGCAATCCGGAGTCGCGGTCACCGCAGCACCCATCCCGTTGACCTCGCTCGACGACGACGTGAACGCGGTTACGCGAGCCATCGACCGAACCGAAGGACCCGTCGTCCTTGCCGACCACGCCTACGCGGGCGGTGTCATCGGCGCAACGAGTCACCCGCGCGTTCAGGCACTGGTCTACGTCGCCGCCTTGGCTCCCGACGAGGGCGAAACCGTCGCCGACGTCTTCTACCGCGACCCCTCGCATCCGCAGGCACCAGAGCTCAAACCCGACGGCGACGGCTGGATCTGGCTTCCCACCAGCGCCTTTGCGGCGGCATTCGCACAGCATGCAACTGCCGAAGAACATGCCGTGCTGGCCGCGGTCCAGCGCCCCATCGCCGTCGCGTGCATCCAGGAGCCGGTTCCAAGACCCCGGTGGAAAGACGTGCCCACATGGTTCCTCATCGCCGATGACGACCGAATGATCAACCCCGACACCCAGAGGTTCATGGCCGAACGCAGTAACGCCAGCACCCGTATCCACAAGGTCGACCACGCACCACTGATCACCCGGCCGGACGTCGTCACCGAGATCCTCTCCGAGGCTGCCCAGAGCCTCGGGCACTGACGCGCCACCCGCAACGATCGTCCACAACCACGGCGCGAAGCAGCAGGCCCGACAGCCCCCTCGCCAACTACCGCCGAGCTCGATGAAAGACGATGCCGAGACCATGGCTCGCAAGGACCCCGACCTTCACCAGCGTTTCATCGCCGGCGTCGAGACGGACCGAATCCGCGGCTGCTGGGAGGCTTCCGAGGACGCCGGCAAGACATGGCGCAAGGACTTCGACCTCACCTTCGAGCGGACCTGAGCCAGCAAGGTGCGTGCCCCCGGGCCGCAACGACGGCAACCGCGACATCGGCCTACAGCTGCAACGCGTCGGCAACCGACTCCCGCACCGCGAAACCACACCCGAAGCCTCGCCGACAACCTGCCGCTGCCCGGCATTGCCACCGCGGCGACGCGCCAAGTCGGCGAAACCGGAGACCGAGCCGCCGCCGACCCGCCCGCCTCCCGGCCGACGTTGACGTCAGCCGCTGTACGACGGGGCGCGAGCCTCCACGGAGCGTCCCGCCGATCACGTCCTGGATGGCGACCCCATCCGCACGATGGTCGATATCGTGGAAGACCTGCCGGTCAGGGTCAGGGTGCGCGACCCCGGTCGACCTGAACGGCCTGCGCCGCTCGTCGCGTCGGACAGTCATCCCCGAAGGGCCAACCGTCCACGTCCGGCCGGCCGAGCCGCGGCGCCGCACCGAGGACGAGCCGCGCGTCCTCCGTGCAGTCGTACTCACAGACAAGAGTCCGTGTCGAAGCCCGCACGTCAACCTGCATGGCCCAGAAGTAACGAGGCCGGTACTCTCCGCATAACGCGAGGGGGCGCCTGCTATGAGGCTGAGAAGGTCGGCGCGGGCAACCGTTGCCGGACTGTTCTTGCTGGCTTGCATCGTGCTATTCGGAGTCGTCGCTTGCGGCGCTGCACCTTCATATCCGGCAGACCCCGATGCACGGCCGAGGTCGGATAGTCACGCACTGAGTGAATTCGTTGAGCAGTGCCAACAGAATGTCGACAGCTGGCAGAGAGGCCAGGCGCTCTATCCCGAGAAACTCAGTGTCGAGCTGGACGAATCTGTCAGCTATATCGCTGGAATTGATGTCAGCGGCGGATCTCAGCTTCGCGAGCGCCTCCCCGACGACGTGTCGTATTCCGACGTCCCGCTGGAGGTGCGATGCGGCCTCGGCGCACGGCTCGTGAGCACCACCAGCGCTGCAGAAGTCGACAAGAGCGACTGGCTGTTGCAGGAGTTCGATGAGACAGGCAAGCTTCAGTGGGCGTGGACGGTCACTGGGAAGAAGCCCGGCGACCACACCCTGAGGCTCGAGCTCCGGCCTGCAGTCGCGGTTGTTGGTGGCGGCTATGTCCTACCGGCAGGCGATTCACCCGCGTCCCAGGTAGTCATGCTCGAAACAGACCTCCAGGTCACCTCGACGTTCCTGCAGAACGTCTACCTGTGGTGGGACACCAACTGGGACAAGATCGCTCTGATCGCGGCGGGACTTGGGGGCGCGGTGCTTGCGGTGCGACGTTTCCTGAAGAACTTGCGCGATGGGTCCGAGGACACCTCCGCGCAGGACGGTTGAGACGCACATCTCGGTTCGCCTCAACTCATCGAAGTGAGCGGCGATCATCTCCGCGGTCACGCGGTCTGCGGCGAGCCGGCCTCGTCCAGTATTCGGGTTTGCCGGCGCCGGGTGAGGATCTGATAGCACAGGCATATCACCAGGAGCCCGAGCAGCACGGCGGACGCTCCGTACGTGCCGATGCCGAGGCCGCCCTGGTCCTGCGCTTTGCTCAGGGTGTTGCCGGCGTTGGCGCCGAGCGGGCGGGTGAGCACGTAGGCGACCCAGAAGATCAGGGTGCCGGAGATCGGCGTGAGGTAGTGGGCGCCGAGCAGTACCAGCAGCGCAGCGCTGATGATGACCGTGCTGGTGATGTACCCGGCACCAAGGCCGCTGTTGTCGTGGGCCAGGTAGTCGCCGGTCGAGGTGCCGAGGGTGTTGGAGATGAGGGTGGCGATCCAGTAGAGCGACTCATCCTTGCGGGACTCGATTCGCTCAACCTGCATCGTGTCGCCGACGAACCGCCACACCACCAGCACCACGACCAGGGCGGCGATCAGGATGAGCGCACCTGTGCCGTAACCGAGTCCGAGGGTGTCGTTGATGTAGTCGGAGATCTCGGTGCCGACCAGGCTGGTGGCCAGAATCACCGCCCAGAACAGGACCGGGTGGAAGGTGCGCACCCGCAGCTGGAGTGCCAGCACGATCACGAGGAAGCCGACGAAGATGCCGATGCCGGCCAGGTAGCCCAGGTCGAGGGTCTGTCCGATGACGTCGCCGCCGGTCTCACCGAGCGTGGTGGCCAGGATCTTCATCACCCAGAACAGGGCGGTGATGAGCGGCAGTTTCGCCACGAACGACTCCGGTTGACACACGTTGATACCCACGTATTACTCCCATGCTCACCCGTTCTCATTTTTTCGCCCACACGGAACATGACGGCACGGCGTGTTCACTCACCACGTCAGCGGGTCGGACAAGCGGTGGCCGAAGGAACTCGCCTCGCAAATGACGTCCGGAATCAGTGCGGGCCTGACCCGACTGCGATATCGAAGCTAGTGGCCCGACGTTAGGAGCGGGCAAGGCAACGGTATCGGCAGGCTAGATCCAGCACAATTACCCACCCGGCGGCCTGCGCCAGAAGTCACGACTATCGGCCCGGCCAAACGCGGGTAAGCACTGGGCAAGCAATTCGGTCGAGTTGCCGAGACGCCCGGTCCTGCGATTGCCGTGGTTAGGCTCGCTGTATGGCACGACTGCTTGTGGTGGAGGACGACGAGATGATCGGCCGGGCACTCCAGAGGAGCCTGACCGCGCACGCCCATGAGGTCAGCTTGATGCCGACCGGGAAAGGGGCGCTGCGCGAAGCCGGGCGGAGCAGCTTCGATCTCGTCCTGCTCGACCTGGGCCTACCGGACCTGGACGGCCTCGCGGTCTGCAGGGAACTGCGCACCGCGCAGGCCGACACCGTCATCGTCATGCTGACCGCGCGTGATGAGGAGATGGACGTGATCATCGGCCTCGAAGCCGGTGCCGACGACTACCTGACCAAACCCGTGCGGCTCGCCGAACTGCACGCCCGTATCCGCGCGCACCTGCGCCGCGGGGAGTCGATCGCGCACGCCGAAGTCAGCGGCCCGACCCGGCTGGGTGATCTCGTCGTCGACGCCGCCGGGCGCCGCGTCACCCTCGCCGGTCGCGACCTGCCGCTGCGCGCCAAGGAATTCGAGCTGCTCGCCAGGCTCACGGCCCAGCCGGGTGTCGCGGTGAGTCGGGACACGCTGATGTCCGACGTCTGGGACGAACATTGGGTGGGCTCCACCAAGACGCTCGACGTGCACATGGCGGCGCTGCGCCGCCACCTGTCCACTGCGCCCGAGGCCGCGAACGTCCCGATGATCGTGACGCTGCGCGGACACGGGTACCGGCTCGACGCGCCGCCCACGTCCTGATCCGGGAACGGCTCTGATTTTGCCGACTGCTTGCCTGCTTGGAGGGCGACCTGAACCTGCAGGCCAGTAGCGTCTCGTCAGTGCAGGTCATCGAGCTGTGCGCGATTGCGGCACCCACAACGGCGCAGCACGGCGAGTCCTCTCACCAGACCGGGGCGTGACGTGTCCGATCGAGCGGCCTACCTGCGCGCTGCCCTGCATATCGTGTTGTTCGCGGCTGCAGCCGCCGTGCTGCTGGTCGCCGCGCTGCACTCCGTCGACCCGCTGAGTCCTCACTGACCGGGTCCCGCAGGCCATATGCGCCACCCGAACACCCCCGGAGGCCGAACGCCCGTGCGGAAGCGGATCATCGTCCTCACCATCGCCGCAGCAGTACTCGCGATCGCGCTGTTCGGGTTGCCCCTGGCCGGGGTCGTCGTCAGCTACCTCGCCGACGATGAGCAGAGCGAGCTGGACCAGGTCGCCACCGTCGCCGCCCTCACCGTCGCCGTGGATCTCGCCCGCGGCAACGCTCCTCATCTACCGACCTCGTCGGAACAGGCGGACGTCGCTCTCTACGACCGATCCGGCCACCGCATCCTCGGCACCGGGCCCGCCGTCGCCGACAAGTCGGTCTCCGAAGCCCTCGCCGGCACGGGCGCTGACAACGACGACGGCACCGTAGCCATCCAGGTGATCGGCGACGACCCGCGCGCCGGAGCGATCCGGGTGTACAGCTCACCCGGCGAGGTCTACGGGCAGGTCGCGCTGGTGTGGGGAGCCATGCTCGCTCTCGCCGCGACCGCGGTGGCCACGGTGCGGGTGGTGGCGCATCGCCAGGCGGGACGTCTCGCAGGCCCGCTCGAACAGCTCTCCGAGGCCGCCCGCCGCCTGGGCGACGGGGACTTCACCGCACGCGCACCCCGCGTGGGCATTCAGGAGATCGACTCCGTCGGCGAGGACCTGGACACCACCGCCGACCGGCTCGGCAACCTCGTCGCGCGCGAACGCGCCTTCACCACCGACGCCTCACACCAGCTCCGCACCCCGCTCGCCGGGCTCCGGCTCACCCTCGAGTCCGCGCTCGACGACCCGCGCCAGGACTCCCGTGTCGCGATGACCGACGCCGTGAACGCGGCCGAGGGGCTCCAGCGCACGATCGAAGACCTTCTGGCGCTCGCCCGCGACACCAGGACCGACCGCGCCGAGCTCGACCCGGACCAGCTCCTCACCGACCTCGACCGGCACTGGCGGCCTGCGCTGGTCAACGCGGGCCGGGACATGCGGGTGAACGTCGAGCCGCAGGTACCGGTCGCCGCAGCGTCGGCCGCAGCGGTCCGCCAGGTTCTCACTGTGTTGATCGACAACGCCATGCGCCACGGCGACGGCGTGGTCTCGGTCGCCGTCCGCGACGCGGGTGGCGCGGTTGCCATCGACGTCTCCGACCAGGGCACGGGCATCGCGGTTCCGATCACCGAGCTGTTCGAGCGCTGCTCCGGCCGGGCGAGCGGGCACGGCATCGGGCTGGCGCTCGCCCGCAGCCTCGCCGAGGCCGAGGGCGGACGGCTCGCGCTCACCCAGCCCGCACCCCCGACCTTCACCCTCCTGCTACCCACCGCCGACCGCGATCCCGGAGCCCCGCAGTCCGCAGCCGAGCCGTCCTACCGCTGATCCGGCTCGTCACTCAGGCAGGGCGGGACGCGCTCCGCCTGCGTGCCTGCGCTCGGCGAGGACCAGCGACGTGACACAGACGGCGAGCCATGCCCCGCCCAGCAAGTAGCCGCTCAGGACGTCGGTCAGCCAGTGCACCCCGAGGTAGAGCCTGCTCACCCCGATCAGCAGCACGCCTGCCACCGCGGCTCCCACGACAGCAGCGCGCCGAGCCACGCCGGACACGAGCAGCACCACGACCGCCGCCAGCATCCCGAGCACCACCGCCGACCCGAGCGAGTGGCCGGACGGAAGAGCATAGGAACCGGTCACGACGAGCTGGTCGGCCACCGGCGGCCGGGCACGCGCGTACAAGACCTTGAACCAGTTGCCCAGTGCCTCCGAGCCACCCATCGCGACCACGACGATCAGCGCGTGGGCCCAGCGCCCCCACCACAGCAGCAGCCCCGCGGCAACCGCCGTGAGCACCGCCATTCCTTCCGAGCCGCCTGCCGAGCTGACGACCTCCATCAGCGTGCTGAGTGCTCCCGTCCGATGGGTCAGAAACCAGGAGTGCAGCGGTACGTCGAGCCTGGACACCTCGGATGCGTCCTCCACGGCGTCAACGACGGCGGCGTAGACGGCAAGCATGGCAACGGCGGCTCCACTTCCGAAGAGCACGGGCGCCAGGAGCCCACGCCGGGTCAACCATCCGTCCGTCCGCCGGCGGCCCGTCACCATGAACGCCGCGGCGATCACCCACAGCACGACGAGCACACCCGCAGCCGCAAGGCCGGGGTCAGCGGCCCACATGTCCGATCACCTCCAGGCGGAACGTGTCGTCGAGAGGTCGGCGGCATGAAAAGGAATGGTTCCGACGCTAGATCGGCGGTGGTTATCAGCGGCTTCGGCGCAGAGCAATGCAAGGCCAAAAGATCGGAGTGGACCTCTTGTGCTCCCGCGCCGACCCTGCGATGTCCGGCCCCCTTCATCCCGGCGGGACTCCCGATGAACACTGCTCCGGACCAACAAGATCTCACCGCTCGACGAATAGGCCCGTCACCGGGCGGAAGGCCGTGAGTCGTCCGTCCTGTCCTCAGCGTTCGTCACCCCGCACACCCGCTGCACCTTCTGTTCCCGGCCGCGGCGGGCCAGGCGCGCCACCACCCGGAGCGATCGGCGGGGTAGCTCGAGCAGGGTGACCAGGGAGCGGTAGAGGCCGCCCGGAACGCTGAGCGTCCGCTGCTTTCGCAGGTCGCTCAGGCAGCGGTCGACGACATCGGCCGGTTCCAACCACAGCGGTGATCTCGACGAACCCACCGGCCGTCCCGCTCGGAGGTGCCTGCCTGTGCGCATCCGGCCCGGACAGATCGCGATAGCCCGCACGCCCGTGCCGGGCAGCGATGCGGCGATGGAGTCGGTGAAGCTCAGCACCCACGCCTTGCTCGCGCTGTAGGCCGAGCCGGGTGCACCCAGGTAACCGGCGAAGCTGCCGACGTTGATGACGACACCGTGGCGGCGTCGAAGCATGCCGGGCAGCGCCGCACGTGTCAGCTGCAGCACCGCGGTGATGTTGAGATCGACCTCGGCCTGAAGATCCGCGGGAGACGCCTCGTCGAACAAGTCGTGAGTGCCTATGCCGGCGTTGTTGACGAGGATGTCCACCGGTTCGCCCATCGTGCCGTCGAGCCGCTGCTCGACGATCGCGCGCTCGGCAGGCACGGCGAGGTCGGCGGGCAGGACCTCCACCTCCACACCGTGCTCGACGCGGAGCCGCGTGGCCACCGCATTCAGCCGCTCCCGGTCCCGCGCGACGAGAACGAGGTTGTGACCCTGGGACGCCAGATGTTGTGCGAAGGCGGCGCCGAGTCCGGTGTTCCCACCCGTGACAATTGCAGTAGACATAACCGGGAACGCTATTGAGAACTCCTGAAACGACACTGAGAAACTGAAAACAAGCTGAAGATCAGGCGGCACACCCACAGAAATATGTCGAGACACCCACTCTCTCGGGAACGGTTAACCCTATCGAGCAGAAAATTCCGCTCGCCGGTCACGCCTCGGCAGGTCGACGGGCTACGCCGGTCGTGCCGCGATCACTTCCAGTGTGAGCACTTCGGAACCATAGTGTTGTCAGAGCCCACGCCCCAACAGCACTATGGCTCCACAATGCTGCGTCTGCCGGTTACGGCGAGCGCCGCAAGCTCGCGGCGGACGTCACATCCCGCATGGGCAACGACCCTACTGACGGGACCCCACTCTGCGACGCGGTCCGGTTGCAGATCGGCGATGTCGGCTCCTGCGGCGGAAGCGCAGTTCGATCCGATCGCGCCGACTCCACCGCCCTGCCGGTGGTCACATCAGACGATCTTGTGCTCGAGGAGGCTGCGCGCGCAGTCCACGACGACGTCCGCCGCCGGGCGTGGCTGCCAACCCAGGATCCGGTGGGCCTTCTCCGTCCTGTGCCGGTTGCGACGGCCGAGGCCCGGCATGATCGGTCGCAGCGACCGGTCCACCACCGCCGCGAGCCGGACGGCGACGTCGGGAAGCTGGCGGGTCGGCACCCCGGCCGCGGCGTCGCCGAGCCTGGCCCGCAACGCCGCGGCGATCTCCCGCATCCACATGAACTCGCCGGTCCCGAGGAACCGCTCGCCTGCCGCCGCGGGGGCGATCATGGCCCGTAGGTGGAGGGTGGCGACGTCACGGACGTCGACCACCTCCAGCCCGATCCGGGGCACTCCGGGCATGCGCCCCTGCAGGAGCCGTTTCACGATTCGGTGAAATGATCGCCACCCGCGCACCCGACGACGCGTTCGTCGCCTGGTTCGAGACCCTTGCCCACTACATCCGGCTCAAGCACGGCCTCGGAGAGGCCCTCCACAACGCAGCGATCCAGGACGCGATCAACGAGACCTATGCCCGGTCATCGCCGCGGTCGCCAAGCTCCTGGACGCCTGCGTCGCCGCCGGCACCGTGCGAGCCGGCTTCGACCCCGCCGACGTCCTGCTGATCATGGGCTTCCTGTGGCGCGCCGGCCCGGACAAGGACGGCGAGGAACAAGGCCGACGGCTCATCCGGATCGTCTTCGACGGCCTCCGCGGCCACGATCCGGCCTGAGACCCGCGACAGCACACCCCAGCTCCTACGGAGCCGACAGCCGGCGCTGGTGACACGTTCACCGACCTGCGCTCCGTTAACGTCGGGCCATGCCGATCGCCACGTACAGCCTCACCGCGCTCGACTGCCCGGACCCACGCGCGCTCGCCGAGTTCTACAGCCGGATCACCGGATGGCCGATCACCCCGCAGAAGCACACCCACTGGGCCCAGCTGGACGCGGGAGGCACCGGAGCAACGCTCGCGTTCCAGTTGATCGAGGAGGGCGAATACCGCCCGCCCGAGTGGCCCGGCCAGGATCACCCGCAGCGCGCCCATTTCGACTTCGACGTCCCCGACCTCGACGCCGGTGAGCGCGCCGTGCTGGAGATCGGCGCTCGCAAGCACGACCTGCAGCCGAGGACCAACTCGTTCCGCGTGTTCCTCGATCCCGTCGGCCATCCGTTCTGCCTGGTCAAGGTCTGACGACGGCCGGGAGTTCGTTCATCGCGTATGTACGTCGTCGACGACCAGCATGTCCGGGCGAATTGCCCACTGTCGCGGTAGCGCCGGGCAGGCCGCGGCGGAGACATGCGGAGATCTCTCCGGCTGGGCAACAGCGTGCCGGGGTTCTCCTGCCTGGGAGCTCGATCATGCCCACGATCCCGCGCGGGAACACGCACGCCTCCTCCGTCATGATCGGCGAGCACACCGACATAGGCCCGGCGGGCGAAGCTCACCGACGAAGCCGATCGCGCCGGCCTCCGGGCCGATGTCACCGCGGTTGCGTGTGGCGATCGCCATGACGAATCCTTTCGGCGGCGGCGACAATGTCGCCGCACGAGAGGAGTGGACGACGTGGCGGACGTTGCCGGGACCGCGGATCAGCTCGACACGAGACCCCGCAAGCGGGACTCGGCAGCGACCCGCCAGGCCATTCTGGAAGCCGCCCGTGAGGAGTTCGCCGCCTCCGGATGCGACGCGGCTGGCACGCGAGCGATCGCTGCCCGGGTGTCGACGCCCGGCGGATCGGACGCTACTTCGGTTCCAAGGAACAGCTGTTCACCGAGGTGGTCGAGCACGCCTACGCCGACCATCTCATGATGGCCCCGGAGAGTCGCCCGACGTCGTCCCGATCCCCGGCACTCGCCGTCTCGCCTTCTTCGAGGAGAACGCCCGAGCCGTCGAGCTCACGCTCACCGACGCGCAGATCGCGGAGCTCAACAGCATCACGGTGACCGGGGAGCGCGAGCGCGAGTCCGCGATGCAGGCCCGCAACTGGACCGACGGAGTCACCCCGCCACGGTGACCGCGAGCCGCAGGATCGGCGATCGCTTGCGGCCCTTCATCTGTGATTTCGCAGCTGCGAGCGGAGAACCCCTCGACACGCCCCGCTCGCAGCCTCGCTAGGTACCCGCTAATTGACTGACTCAATCAGACGAGGCTATCTTTCGGGCTACTCACGACTGGGCGCGTTCCATCACAGCAAGAAACGTTTCCAACTCGATATTGCGGCCACACAGTACGGCCGCCACCTTCTTGCCACGATATCGCGCGGCGGATTGGAGCATTCCGGCTACCGCTACCCCAGCCGAACCCTCGATGATCCACCGCTCACCTTCGGCCACCATCCGCATCGCGCGCGCAATTTCCTCCTCGCTGACGGTCACCGTCTCGTCGATCACCTCCTGGCAGACGGTAAAGGCCGTCGAACCAGGTTCCACGGCACCGGCTGAGCTCTCGGAAAGAGTTTCAGCCGCCGGGGTCTCGACGATGCGGCCGGCATTCAGCGAATCGAGCATCGACGTTGACGCTTTCGGCCAGACACCGACCACACGAGTTGCGGATCCGAGGGCCTTGAGTGCAGTCCCTACGCCACCGATGAGACCTCCACCGCCCACGGACATGAACACGGCGTCGAGGTCGGGAGCCTGCTCGACCAGTTCCACACCCAGAGTGCCTTGCCCGGCCATCGTGTCCAGATCATTGGACGGCGCGACGTACGGCTTGCCCTGGAGCTCCGACTGCCGGCGTGCTTCCTTCTCCGAGTCGAGCAGAGATCCGTCGACCACGACGAGCTCCGCCCCCAGCGACTCGATCGCGGCCATCTTCGACTTCGTGGCCGTGGTCGGAACGTAGACGGTGACGCCGACGCCTGCCAGGACGCCGGCGCGAGCAACCCCGAGCCCGTGATTGCCGGTGGAGGCCGTGATCACCCCTGACTGCCTCGCGGCTGCACCGAGCGTTCGGAGTTTGTTCGCAGAGCCGCGGACCTTGAACGAGCCCGTCGGCATCAGGTGCTCCGCCTTCAACCAGACGTCGCACCCCGACTCACGGGAGAGAAGTGTGCTCTGCACGAGCATCGTCACAGGGATATCGGGGCGAATACCGCGGTGGGCGTCCACGATTCTGCCGAAAAGGGTCACAGGGATCAAAACTCCTCCGAGTCGACGAACGGAGCGATCATGACGCTCGAGTAGGCGACCAGCTCTCACCACCCGAGCCACTGCCGGTCCTTGCGCCCACCGGCGTGGACCGGGGCGATGTTTCATGCGGGGTCGCATTCACGACCGTCCTCCACGATCCCCGCCCGGCTCAGCCCTCGGGAGAAATCGATTCGAGGGACAATCCCGTGGTGTCCGGACCGAGCGCTGCGATGTCTATGACCAGCAGGGTCATCGCCACGGCGACCACCAGGAACATCGCGGTGGCGCCATAGGCGTCCAGCACGGGAAGGAGCACGTACGGCATCGCGGCCGTCGCGAGCCGGGAGATCGAATAGGCCGAGCCGGCAGCGGTGGCACGCAGCGACGTGGGGAACAGTTCGGCTTGGTAGGTGTGGAACGTGTTGGCGAAGAAGTTGCTGACCGCGGTGTAGCAGAAGCCGAAGACCACGATCCCGGCCTCTGTTGACGAGTAGCCGAACGCGAGGCCGAACACCGCCATTCCGACAGCGCTTCCGATGATGAGCCGGGGTCGCTGAAAGCGTTCCATCACGGGCAATGACAGCGCCGAACCCACCGGGTAACCCAGGAACGTCAGCGCCGTGAACGTCAGCGACTGGGCCAGGTCGAATCCCTTGGCTGTGAGCACGATCGGGACCAGGGATCCGAAACCGTAGTAGCCGAAGGACTGCAGGATGTGGAACACGTACAGCATGACGGTCCGGGTGCGCCAGGGTCGGCTCAGGAGCGCGCCGACCCTGGTTCGCTCGGGGCGATCCGTCCGACGTTCCTCGTGCACGTCGTCGCGTTCCGGTTCGTGCACGCCGGCCGATCGTTCGAACCGGCGAACGACATTCTCGGCCTCGGCACGACTACCCCGTTCGCTGAGCCAACGTGGCGACTCGGGCAGCCCGGTGCGCAGAATCCACACCGCCAAGGAGCCGATCGCGCCCACGAGGAACAACCACCGCCATCCTTCGAAGCCCAGCAGGGTACGGCCCACCAGGCCGCGGGCAAGGAAGCCGGCTATCGGGACGCCACAGAAGCCGATGGTGAACGCCCACGCAGTGGCGCGGCCGCGGACACTCGGCGGCACCAGATCCGCGATATAGGCATCCACGAGTGGCAGCTCGGCACCGATACCCACTCCGGCGAGGAAGCGGCAGACCACCAGCATCCAGATATCCGTGCTGAATGCGCCCACGAGCGAGAAGACCGAGTAGAAGCCCAGCGACACCAGCAATGCCTGTCGCCGACCGATTCGGTCGCCGAGGCGCCCGATCGTCAGCGCACCGATGGACGCGCCGACGAACGCTGAGGCGATCAGTGGTTTCAGCTCGCTCGCGGAGGCGCCGAAGTCCGTGACGAGGACCAAACTCACAGTGCTGGCGAGAAAGAGGTCATAGAGGTCGAAAAACGTCGCTACACCAACCACCGCAATGACGTACCTGTGATACGAGGTGACCGGGAGCCGATCGAGACGGTTGGCAACGTCGCTACCGGCGACTGTCATGAACAAAACTCCCTGACTGAGACTTCCCTATGACTTCGAACGCGTGTCTCCGCACATAGCAGCGCTCGGACGACGCGCTCCGCGATGGATCGGTGCGGCGGATCCCGTGATGAAACTGATCAGCGTGGGTGGTGTTCCACCGGCCGCGGACCAGCAGTAAGCGCGCCGCTCGCCCGTGACGAACTCGCGGCCGGAGCCGAGACACCGGCGCGAATCAGTTCGGCTCCGCGTTCCGCGATCATGATTGTCGGGACGTTGGTGTTCACCGAGACGATGCGGGGCATGACCGACGCGTCCACGACCCGGAGATTCTCGACACCTCGCACCCGCAGGTCCGGGGTGACCACGGCATCGTCTCCAGAACCCATCGCGCAGGTGCCTACCGGATGGCAGTACGTGCCCGTGGCGCGTCGGACGAACTGCTCGAGGTCATCAGCACCCGTCGTCTCCCCACCGGGATACAGCTCGGCTCCCCGCCACCCGTCGAAGGCGCCGTCGGCAACGATCGCACGAGCCATCTCGACCCCTTGGACGAGACGAGTGCGGTCATCAACCTCGGTCAGGTACCGCGGGTCGATGAGCGGCGACGCGGCAGGGTCGGCGTTGCGCAGCCGGATCGTGCCACGACTCGTCGGCACCGTCGCAACCCCGAGCGTGAAACTGTTCGGGGGTGCCTGCATACCGGGCTGCAGAAACGGGACATGAACGAACTGCATCTGCAAATCCGGACCGGGCAACGCATCATCGCTACGCCACAACAGCGAGGCCTCCGACAGGTTCGACGCGCCCGGCGGGATCTCCCGGCTCGCCTCATAGACGACCGAGGTCAGCGGATGGTCGTGCAGGTTGCGACCGACACCCGGCAGATCCTGCACCACCCTGACCCCGGCATCACCCAGTTCGTCGGCCGGGCCGATCCCGGACAACAACAGCAGCCGGGGCGAGTCGATGGCGCCGCAGGAGACGACGACCTCCCGGGTGGCCAGCACGTCGATGATTGCGCCGGCCCGTCCAACCCGCACCCCCTTGCAGCGGCCACCGCGCACGATCAACGTGAGCGCTCGGCTCTCGGTGTGGACGGTGAGGTTCGAGCGTCCGAGAACGCTCGGAGTCAGGTAGGCGTCGGCCACGCTCTGCCGCTGCCCGCCGCTGATCGAGAGATCCTGCCACCCCGCACCCACTTGATGCTCGCCGTTGAAATCCGGCGTCATCGGATGACCGACCGCCGCCGCCGCGACGAGAAACACCGCAGACAGCGGATTGGGATCGTGCGCCGGCCCAGGTCGCATGGGTCCTGTGGTCCCGCGGAAGCGCGGATCACCGCTCGGTACCGACTCCATCCGCCGGAAATACGGCAGCACCTCGTGAAACGCCCATCCCGTGGCGCCTTGCCGCGCCCACGTGTCGTAGTCGTCGCGGTGCCCACGCAGGTAGACCATCGCATTGATCGCACTACAGCCGCCAACGGCGCGTCCACGCGGCCAGACGACCCGAGCTTCATACATCTCTTGTTGCGGGATCGTGCGATACCCGTAGTCGAGATCGCTGCCCACCAGCGTCGGCCAGGCGGGAGGTGTGCAAACCTCGCGGCGAACGTCACGTGATCCGTCCTCGATGAGGAGAACGCTCACATCCGGCTCCTCGGACAGCCGAGAGGCAAGAACACATCCCGCCGACCCGGCGCCGACAATGACGTAATCGAAGACCAAGGCCATCAGAACTCCTGAATCGATGATCACTGCGGCCGGCCCACGGCGAGGCTCGTGAACACTGGCTCCTCACGAGACACGGATTTCCCCGGTAGGCCCTACCGAGGCGGGGGGCGCTTAGGCGAGAACCACTACTTTCCGGGTCACGTCAACCAGTCGCTCGGCAATGACGCCGACGGCCAGGTTGATATTCGAGAAACCCGGCAGTGAGGGCATCCAGGATGGATACGGACAGCAGCGCGGCGCAGACGCCCAGCCGGCCCCCGGCGTGCTGGACCCCGACGATCTTCACAATCCCATGCTGTTGCCGCCCCTAACACCGCGAATCTGCGATCACGACCGATACGCGCACGATGAGGGGCACGGGCTTTCGACGTCCATGCAGGCTGAGAACGTGTCACCCTGCAAACGCTATGAGGTCACTTCGCATGCGGCCAACGAGAGTTCGGAATTGCTGGTATGCGTTGTCGTCATGGACTTCGGCAACGTCTCGCTGGTCGCGGTGCGGGTGTTTCGCGAGGTGGCCGAGCGGCGCACGCTCACCGCAGCGGCAGCAGCTCTGGGGTACACCCAGTCGGCCGTGTCGCGGCAGATCGCCTCGCTCGAGCGGGCCGCGGGCACGGTATTGCTCGAGCGGGGCCACGACGGGGTGCGGCTGACCGGGGCGGGGTACGTCGTGCTTCGTCGGGCCGCTGCCGTGCTCGACGAGATCGACGCGACAGCGCGTGAACTGTCCGGCCTGCCCCAGGAGGGAGGCACGGTGCGGCTGGGGTGGTTCCCCAGCGCTGGTCTGATCCTGGTGCCCCGGGCGCTCGCCGCCTTGCGTCGCACGCACCCCGCCATCTCGGTGACCAGCCGGGAAGCCAGCACACCCGACCTGGTCCGCGCGGTGCGGGCGGGCAGCATCGATCTCGCCGTCGTGGGCTCGCGTCCGCCGTTTCGGCCGCTTGACACCGAGTCACCCCAGCTGGAGGTCGAGACGCTGACCGAACGCTGCCTGTATCTCGCGGTTCCCGCTACGCATCCGCTCGCCGCGGCTGAGGTCGTGGACATCGGTGAGCTGCGCGGGCAACGCTGGATCGCAAGCCCGTCCACCAACGACCAGCCACGTCTGGGCGTGTGGCCCGGCCTGGACGAGCGGCCCGAGATCGCCCACAGCGTCCGCGACTGGATGGCCAAGCTGAACCTCGTGGCTGCCGGGTGCGGTGTGACGACCCTGCCCCGCTCGCTCCTCGAGGCCGTACCGCCGGGGGTGCGGGTGCTCACGGTCCGCGGTGGCCCGCACGAGCAACGCCGCATCCTGCTGACGCGCCTGCCCCGCCCACTCACCGAACCCGCGGCCCGGCTCGCCGACGCCCTACGAGCCGCAATAGCCGAGGCCGGCCCGTCGTTCCGACCGAGCTGATCGACGTCCCAGGGACCCGGCCGAATGCGCCTCCAGCGCCGCTGCCGTGATGTCACGCGAGCACGCACCCATCATTACGCGCACCTTCTGACGACTTGCCGTATCTGCCCCTCCCGACATGGACACCGCGGTACCACCGGCCGTTTCGGTGATCAACCCGGCAGCACCTCACGAACCTCCTCCCGCAGCTCCTCGAGTGCCCGCTCCGGAATGAGCGGCAACGCACGTCGGACCGCTGCGATCCCTACCGTGGCGAGCACGCCGGCCGCGATGGCGAAAACGACCGTCGCGACCGTGGCCGCCACCGTCGGAGGGAGAACCTTCTCCAGCATGCGCAGGATCACCACAGTGGACGTGCCGGCAGCCAACCCACCGAGCACGACGGCGACACCGAGCACCAGCGCCCCCTCGGACGCCACGCGGAACTTGCCGGCCAGCTCCTCCTGCGCGACGTGAAGCTCCTCTTCGATTATGTCCCGCACGTCCTCGACGAAGTCGCGGATCGCTTCGGCACCGGAGCTCTCCGTGCTGTGGCTCCGAGGTCGACCGGAACCTCCGGCACGGGTGCCCATCGATCCGCGTGACGTCGTCATGGAAATCTCCTCGCTTCATGCTGCGGGTCGCTCCCGGCGGAGCTGCTCTTGCCGCGCATCTGGAGTGCCCGCGTTTGTGGTCGACGAACCTGAATGGGCTGCTCGATCCTGTGGTGCTCAGCGGCGCGGCAGCAGCTCGGCCTGGCGGGAACGCACCTCGGTTCGGATGGCCGCCAAGACGGAAGCCGCCGCAGGTCGGCGCAGCCGCCACCCGGCCAAGCAGGCGTGGTAGGTGGGACGAGACGCCTGCGCCCTTCAGCGTGATCGTCTGCGCGGTTGCGCTCGCGCCGGCGGACAGGTGGGCAGCAGCGCACACCTCAGGGCTCGGCGAACGGACGACGGCGATCCCGTCGACCGCCGAGCGCGACCCGACCGCCGACATCGCGTTGCTGCGGTGGACGCCGCCGCGGCGCGGTCATCGTGGTGAACCAAGGCGGGTGACAGCGAGACGCCGCAACGCCGTAGGGCCGGCAGCGCTCGGGTTGCGCGGTGTAGCAGCGTTGGTGACTTCGGCCCTACTTCCAGTACATCGGCTGTTTCCAGGGATGATCCAGACGGAGCAAAATGGCTACGGGCAATGGCCCGACTGCATCACCGGGTGATCGGCACCCGATGAGCCGAATTTCCGGAGACATCGACAATCCACATCGGCGAGCATCAATGAGCCGTGACCGAAATTAGATCCTCCGGATTTCCTTGGTCGCGGCGAGAAGGTAAGGGATATTGCGTGGTCATGAGCGGTCAGGCCTCGCTCTGGCGTTGGTCTCGGCCGTCGGGTTCGGCCTGTCAGGTTCCCTGGGGAAGGCGCTGACGGACGCGGGCTGGTCGGCCAGCGGTGCGGTGTTCGTCCGGCTCAGCGGAGGAGCCGTCGTCCTGCTCGGGATTCTGGCGTTCGTCCGCCCTGGTGTGGTGGCGGCGATCCGCGCCGACGGCGGGGCACTCGCCGTGTACGGGTTGCTCGCCGCGGCTGGAGTGCAAGTGACCTTCTACAACGCCCTGATCTACCTGCCTGTGACGATCGCACTGCTGCTGCAGTACCTCGGTTCGATTCTCGTGATCGCGTGGGTGTGGGTGGTCAGGCGGCAGCCACCGGGCAGCCGCACGGTGCTGGGCGCGGCAGTGGCGCTGATCGGCCTGGCGCTGGTGATGCAGGTCTGGAACAGCGTCGGGCTTCCCTGGGAAGGGGTCGTGTGGGGTCTCGCCTCCGCCGTGTGCCAGGCGGCCTACTTCCTGGTCGCCGACCGTCCGGGGAACCGGACTCCGCCGCTGGTGCTTGCCGGCATCGGCATGACGATAGGCACGGTCGCGGTCGGCCTGCTCGGGATCGCCGGGTTGCTCCGGGTCGTGATCGACACATCCGCGATGGGCGTAACGCTGGGCAGCGTCGACATCGGGTGGCCGGTTGCCGCAACGCTGCTCGTGGTCGTGACCTCGGTGATCCCCTACCTCACGGGAGTGGCGGCGATCGCTCGTATCGGTGCTGCGCGCGGTTCCCTCGTGGGGTTGCTGGAAGTGGTGACGTCCGCTGTGGCCTCGTGGCTGTTGCTCCGCCAGGTCCCGACCGCCGTGGAGATCCTCGGTGGCGTACTGATCCTCGCCGGGGTGGCACTCACCAACACCGCGCGGTCCGCGGGTGTGGCCGAGCCGGAGCCCGGCGCGCGCTGAGGAGGAGGGCTCCTTACCGGTCAGAGCCCGTCGCCGGGCCGATTCCTGGGCGGGTCAGAGGATGATCGCCACGTCGTTGGCGGGGCGAAGAGCCGTGAGGTCGAGCTCAACGCGCTTGTGGCGGATCATCAACCGGTTCCCCGCGACGACGAGGCGGTAGCGGTAGCGGCCGACGTAGTGCACGGCCTGCCGGTTGCGGTAGCGGAACACGGCGAACGCAGCGGTGACCAGGAGCTCGTCGCCCTCGATCGCGCGCAGCCGGATGTTGCTGACCAGGTGGCGGGTGTTGGAGTGGGGGTACTCGCGGTGGGCCTTGCGGCTCTTGAGTCGCTCCACCCGCGAGCGCAGCCGCAGCCCGTCGTCATCGATCAGCATCAGGTTGTGGTCAGGGTCGCCATCGCGGTCATCGGTGGCGGGGACGACGTAGCGCGCGTCCGGGGTGTAGAGGCCCGCCCACTCGTCGAGAGCCCAGTCGTCGAGCAGCTCCGCCTCCAGTACCAGCAGGTCCTCGACGTCGGCGCGGGTCGTCTCGGCGAGCGACGCCACCGCAGGCGCCTCGTCGGGCGAGATCACGAGCGGACTCATCGTGCACCCACCGGTGCCCCACGGCGCTCGACCTGCCTGCTCCATTGCCGCCAGAACGCCCTCATCTGTTCCTCGTCGGTCAGTTGCGCATCGCGGGCCATGCCCCGTGAGATGTCGTTCCACTCCACGCCACCGCTGGCGAAGCCCTGCTGGCAGGACTCGAGGGCCTCGATGTCGTCGGGCGTCGCGAACCCACCCGGACCCAGGAACGTCAGGAAGCTGTCCAGACGACGTCGGCGCAGGTCGGGGTGCTCGTTCAGCGGGGCCAGCTGCCATGCGGTGATCTCGGTGCGGTCCGATGCCGTCGGCATGAACGTCCGCACGGTGACCGCCATGATGTCGTTGACGATCAGGTTCGGGTAGATGAGCAGGTTCCGGCTGGTGTCGGCCATCCGGCGGGCGCGCTCGGCACCGTGGCGCGCGGTGAGGTCGGCCCTGATGCGCTCGATCACGTCCTTCGTCTGTTCCCCGAAGATCGGTTCCCAGCGGGCCGTCGGGCGTCCCCACGGCGCCTCGCCCTCGACCACCGCATGGCCGTTGCCCAGGTCGCGTGCCCGGCCGGAGTCGGTGAGCCGGGGCTCGCTGCCGAGCTCGGCGAGGTACTTGAAGTAGGTGTCGTGCACGGGGGCCGCGTGGTAGCCGTCGATGCTGTTCTCCACCAGCAGCTTCCAGTTGGCGTCCATGCCGTACTCGTGCGTGCCGGTGATGATCTCGACCCCGTCGGCGGCCGCGTCGATGACCAGGTCGAGGTAGTCGGCAGCCTCACCGAGGTACGTGCGCAGATCGACGGCGTCAGGGTCGTAGCAGAGGAACAGGAATCCCCGGTAGCTCTCCAGCCGTGCGACGTGCGCCAGCCCGAGCGCGTCGAAGTCGAGGCCGCCGCCGTAGGCCTCCCGGTCCGGCACCCCGACCAGCTTCCCGTCCGTGTCGAAGGACCAGGCGTGGTAGAAGCACTGGAACACCTTCGAGTTGCCCCGCTCACGCCGGCAGACCACCGCGCCTCGGTGCGTGCAGGTGTTGTGGAAGGCGTGGATCTCCCCGGTTCTCGCCGAGCGCACCACGAAAACCGGCCTTCCGCCCACGGAGCGCCGCACGTAGTCGCCCGGCTCGCGGATCTCCGACTCGTGCCCCAGGTAGAGCCAACAACGACCGAACACCCGCTCGAGCTCGGCGGACAGGACCGCGGGCGAGGTCATCGTGGAACGGTGCACCCGGAAACGGCTCCGGCCGAGGTCCTCATCGATCAGCACGTTCGGCGATGAGGACCCGAACTCCGCGGTGGAATCACTGGGCAGCGGCATGGCGGGCCTCTTCGAGCGAGCAAGCGAAACAGCCATGTCCGTTCATATACGGGATGGCGGTGCACTCTCGCCGATGCCGCGACCCCTCGCGCTTGCTCATCGCCATCTCCTAACCCATTTATCCCGCAGGGTGCTCAACCAGCGACGAAAGCACGTACGACGGGATTCAGCGTCCCCATTCAGCGTCTAGGGTAAGAGTCGACGCCGAGGCCTGCAAGCTCAGCGGACCCCTTCTCTGCGAAATCCAGAAATACGGGGTCAATTCTCGACGCAAGGGCGCCGATCTCCGGCACGAGTGACGTGCGGCCCGTTCGGGAGAATCCGCTCGATTCATCTCCGGGTCAAAGAAGTGTTCGAGGCCTGCTACACGGAATCGCTGATGCCCTCGTCGACCTGACGGAAGATGGAGCGCTGGTACCGGCCCGGGGTCTGGCCGACGAGCGTGGCGAAGATGTCGATGAACGCGCTCGGGTTGGCCCAGCCGCAGGCCACGGCGGTGTCGATGACCGGGACGCCGTCGGCGAGGAGCAAGAGGGCGCGGTGAATACGCAGCTGCGTGCGCCACTGGGGAAAGCTCATGCCGGTCTCGGCCTGGAACAGGCGACTGAGCGTCCGTTCGCTCGCGCCGACGCGGTGGCCGAGTTCGGCGAGCGTCGCGGGGCTGGACATGTCGTGCGCGACGAGGTGTGCCACGGCCCGCAGGCGGTCGTCGGCAGGTTCGGGCAGATGAAGGGGCTGTTCAGGTGCGGCGACGATGTCGTCGATCACCACGCGTCGCAGCCGCGCCCGTGCGCCGGCCGGACGCGAGACGGGGCCGGTGAGGCTCAGAACCGCTTGCCGCGCGAGGGGGGTCATCACCAGCACGGCCGGGTGGGCGGGCAGCAACGCGACCAGGCCGGGGGCCATGAAGACGACGCGCATGTCCGTCGCGCCGTGAGCGCGGTGCTGGTGCGCGAATCCTGGGGGAATCCACACGCTGCGGTTCGGCGGCGCGATCCACGAGCCCGATTTCGTCACGAGCGACAGCACTCCGGTCGCCGGGTAGACGAGGTGTCCGCGCGTGTGCGTGTGCAGCGGCGTGCGCTCGGCATGCCCGAGCTGGTGGACCTGTTCGGGCTGCGTGAGTTCGTGGCGGGTTTTGGGCATCGAACGTCAGATTAGCAGTTGTTGGCCACCGGGGCGGGCGAGTGAACTCGATGGGGAACCGGCCGACGTCCGAGGTGGACAACGGAGTGATCGCGGTCACGGCCGTTCGTCCTACCTCGAAAGGAAACCCTGCATGTCGGACCTCGTCCGCCCATCGCTCGGGCGGCCGGTCGCCGGAGACGGCGCGAGGAACCGGTCGTCCGGTCTCGCCTCCGCGGTGCTCGCGACCGGACTGCTCGTGATCGCGCTCAACCTCCGCATCGGCGTCGCCTCGGTCGGCCCGGTGCTCTCGGACATCCGCGCCGGCCTCGGGCTCTCACCGACCGTCGCCAGCCTGCTCACCACCATCCCCGTGTTCGCGTTCGGCGCCTTCGCGTTCCTCACCCCGGGACTCACCCGCCGGCTGGGGATGCACCGGCTGCTGGGCCTGACGATGCTCGCCCTCGCCGCCGGCGTCGTGCTGCGCCTCGAACCAGGACTCACGAGCCTGTTCGCGGGCACGGTCGTCGTCGGGGCCGCGATCGCGGTCGCGAACGTCGTGATGCCTGCGGCGATCAAGCACGGTTTCACGCACCGCGCCGGGCCGATGATGGGCCTGTACTCCACGGCGTTGTTCCTCGGCGCCGCCCTCGCGTCCGGGCTCACGGTGCCGCTGCTCGCCGTGGGCGGGACCTGGCGGCCGACGCTCGCGCTCTGGGCGATCCCGGCCGCGCTCGCGTTCGCGGTCTGGCTCCCGCAGTTCGTGCGGGCACCGGTCCGCACGCAAGTGCCGCACCAGGCCGCCGACACGCCGTGCGAAGCCGGCGAAACGCCGTTCCGCGCGGTGCTCACGGACCCGATCGCACTCGCGGTCACCGCGCTGATGGGCGTGCAGAGCATGAGCTACTACACGACCCTGACGTGGGTCCCCGCACTCCTGGAGGACCACGGGATGCCCGCACCGGAGGCGGGATGGCTGCTGTCCTATTCGGCGTTCCCCGGCATCGTGGCCTCGCTGATCGCGCCGGTGCTGGCCAAGCGGATCCGCCCGACGTGGCTCCCGATCGCCGCATCCGCAGTCCTCACCGGCAGCGCCTACCTCGGCCTGGCCGTGAGCCCCGTTTCCGGGGCGTACGCGTGGATGACGCTGCTCGGCCTCGGGCAGGGCACCTCGCTCAGCCTCTCGCTGAGCTACATCGTGTGGCGCTCGCCGGACGCGCACCACACCGGCCACGTCTCGACCATGGCCCAGGGGTTCGGGTACCTGCTCGCGGGCCTCGGCCCGATCGGGCTCGGCGCCGTGTACGCCGCCACCGGCGGGTGGACCATCCCGCTAGCCGCACTCGGCGGGCTGCTCGTGGTGCAGGTGGCGACCGGGGTCGCCGCGAGCCGCGAGCGCCACGTCCTCGCCGGCCGGCGCCGGATCGAGGTCGGCTGAGCCGTCTGCCGGGCGACGGCCGGACCGCTTGCCCGTCGCCTCTGCAAGCGCGGGCACGCTCCCATCGGGCTCCGTCCGCGCACAGGATCGCGGCCCGGACGCGATATCAGTCCTCGCGCAGCCGGATCCCCGGGCGCCATCCGAGCTGCCGGGAAATTCCCAGTCCGCTGGTCACGACCGATGGGAGCGCCGCCTGGTGCGTCACCGAGCCTGTACGCACCACCACGGACAGGGCCGCCACAACGCGGCCCTCCCCGTCGACGATGCGGGTGGCGACCGAGTCGGCGTCCTCGGTCAGCTCGCCTCGGACCGTGGCCGTGCCGGTCCGCCGGCAAGCGGCCATCTGCGAGCGGAGCAGGTCGGGGTCCACCACCGTCCGAGAGGTCTGTCGAGGGAGACGGCCGCCGAGCACGTTCTCGATCAGGTCGGCTCCACCATGGCTGAGCAGGACCTTGCCCACTCCGGAGCAGTGCAAGGGCAGCCGGCCGCCGACCTGCGAGACGAGTCCCACCGCCTTCGGTGCCGACAGCCTCTCGATGACCACAGCCTGCTGACCTTCGAGGACTGCCAGCTGAACGTGCTGTCGCAGGGCGGTGTAGAGGTCGTCCATGAACGGCTGTGCCAGCGTCCGCAGCGACTCGGTCAGCGGGGCCAGGGTCCCGAGTTGCCACAGGCGCAGCCCGACGGTGTACCGCCCGTCGCTCCTGCGCTCGAGCGCACCTGCGCCCACGAGTTCCAGCACCAGCCGGCGCACGGTGGCGAGCGGGATCCCGGTCTCGCGGGCGAGCTCGGTCAGGCTGAGGTCGCTCTGCTCGGCCCGGAACGCGAAGAGGATCTCCAGGAGGCGGGAGCTCACGCTCCGACCGGGCTCATTGGTGCGGGGCATGGCGCGCCTCCCTCTCTCACCGGCGATGTTCATTGAATGACAACAACCGCTCCGGCGCTCGACGGCCCCGGCACGATGGCGCGTCGGTCGTGCCCAGGAAACCCGCGGCCGGGAGTGGAGTACGGACAGATGGTCGCTTCGGCAGCCGAGACACCGGAGATCGCGATCGTCGGCGGCGGGATCGGCGGGCTCGCAGCGGCCGCCTTCCTGCACCGCGCCGGGCTCCCGAGCACCGTGTACGAACAGGCCTCCGAGCTGACGCCGGTGGGCGCGGGCGTGGTGGTGGCCCCCAACGCCGTTCGCCTGCTGCGCCGCCTCGGCGTCCTGGACACCTTCCTGGAACGGGCCGTGCAGCTCCAGGTCGGCTGGGAGTTCCGGCGATGGCAGACCGGAACGGTCTTGTCGGCCGAGAACCTCGAGGCCGCCTGCGAGCGGCTCTACGGCGAGCACACCTACACCGCACACCGCGCCGACCTGCTCGACGCGATCGGCTCTGCCGTACCGGCCGGAACGGTCCGCCTGGGCCGACGCTGCGTCGGACTCGACGCCGCCGGCCCGCGTCCGGTACTGCGGTTCGCGGACGGCGAGGTGGTCGAGCCGGACGTTCTGATCGGCGCGGATGGCATCCACTCCGTGGTGCGGAGCACGCTCGCCGAGCCCTCCCCCGCGACCTACTCGGGTCTCTGCGCGTTCCGAGCGCTGGTGCCGGCCGAGCGCGCGCCGTCCTTCGCCCGCCGGCCGGCCCAGACGCTGTGGATCGGCCCGGATCACCACCTGGTGCATTACCCGATCTCGGCCGGCCGGCTGGTGAACCTGGTGGCCTTCGCACCCGCCGGTGACTACTCGATCGAGTCGTGGACGGCCGCCGCCACGGTCGAGGAGTTCCTCACCGAGTTCGCGGGGTGGGATCCGCGGCTGATCGATCTGATCCGAGCGGCCGGAACACCCGGGCGCTGGGCCCTCCTGGACCGCGCCCCGTTGCGACGGTGGAGTGTCGGGCGCACGACGCTCCTCGGGGACGCCGCGCATCCGATGTTCCCGTTCTTCGCGCAGGGCGCGGCGCAGGCGATCGAGGATGCCGCCGTCCTGGCCGCCTGCCTGGCCGGGGACCGAGCAGACCCGGCGCGCGGCCTCCACCGCTACGAGGAGTTGCGCCGTCCGCGCACGAGCCGCCTGCAGGAGGTGAGCCACGCACGCTCGTTCGTCAACCACCTCCCCGACGGGCCCGAGCAGGAGGTGCGCGACGCGTCCTTCCGCGACGCCGACCCTCTGGTCGCGAACAGCTGGATCTACAAGTACGACCCCGACGCGGCGATCGCCGAGGCAGTGACGGGGGCAGGCGGGTGATGATGCGGCGCCTCACCGGTGAGCACTCGCGGCCCCGGACCCCGAGTGCACTGTTCTCCCCCTGCTCGGTTCGGCTTACACCACCGGGATGATGCCGCCGTCGACGCGGAACTCGGCTCCCGTGAGCCACTTCGCGCGGCCGGACGCGAGGAACGCGATCATCTCTGCCACGTCCTCGGGATCGCCGGGCCGGCCCATCGGCACCTTCAAGTGATCCACGAGCTGCTGCCGCACCTCCTCGATGCCGACGCCCTGCCGATCGGCCATCTGCCGGAGGTGCTCGACGGCGCCCTCGGTGACCACGAAGCCCGGCAGGACACACACCACGCGCACCCCGTGCTCACCCACCTCGGTGGCCAGCTCGCGGCTGTAGACATTGAGCGCCGCCTTCGCCGCCGCGTAGGACGCCTCGGTGCGCTGCGGGAACCGGCTCGCAATCGACGAGACGTGCACAACCACGCCAGAGCCCCGCTCCACCATCCCCGGAACCAGGGCCCGGTCGAGGCGGACCGCACCGAGCAGGTTCACGTCCAGGTCCGCACGCCACGACTCGTCGGATCGCTTCAGCGTCGGCACCGGGGCGCTCGCGGCACCCGCATTGTTGACCAGGACATCCACCCCGCCGACGCTGTCGATGACCCGTCGGCCGAGCTCCTCCACTCCGTGAATCGTCCCGAGGTCCGCGGGGATGAAGGTGGCCGGCAGATCCTCCGGAGGCGCGCTGCGTGAGGCGGTCAGCACCGTCGCGCCTGCAGCGGCGAATCGACGCACAGTCGCCTCACCCAGTCCACGGCTGCCACCGGTGACCAGCACGCGAAGGCCGCCGAGCCCCTCTTCCGAGAACGTCATGGGAGCACTCCTCCACTAATATGAACCAGACTCCGGAAACTCTAACTAATATGAACCAGACTCACGTTATGGAGGCGCTGTTGCAGTCGTCACGTCCACTGCGCGCTGACGCGCGGCGCAACCGCGAGGCACTCCTGGCCGCGGCACGGGAGGCGTTCCTCACCGGCGAGGCCGACGCTCACGTAGAAGAGATCGCCCGGCGGGCCGGAGTGGCGGTCGGGACGATCTACCGCCACTTCGAGACACGCGAAGCCCTCATCGAGGAGGTCTACCGCCAGGAGGTCGACGACCTGTGCGCCGCACCCACAGAGCTCCTGAACCGGCATGCGCCGGACGAGGCGTTGCGACGCTTCCTGCTGTTGCTCGTGGAGCACTCAGCCGTGAGCAAGGGAATGGCCGTCGCGCTGGAGAGCATCATGGCGACGGATTCACCGGTCTTCGATGACGCCCGCACGCAGATGGCACAGGCTCTCGATCGGCTGCTCGAAGCGGGCGCGGCAGCCGGCGCCATCCGTGGCGGCGTCAGCGGGCGCACACTGCTGCGCGCACTGGGAGGCATCTGCGGAATGCGTGCCACGGAAGGCTGGCGGGACGAAGCCGTGCGCATCACCGCGATCCTTTTCGACGGCCTGCGTTTCGGCGCACAGAAGGCAGGCTGAGCCGCTCGGCCGTCACCCCGTTTGCGCCCGGGACATACGTTCTTGCCTGTGACGCAAAGTGATGGCGACCTGGACAGCCTCGTACGCAAACGCATCCGCGCCGTGCGCGTGGCACAGGGCTGGTCTCTTGAGGAACTGGCCTCCCGCGCCAACCTCAGCCAGTCCACGCTCTCGCGCATCGAGAACGGGCGGCGCCGCCTCGCTCTGGATCAGCTGGTCATCCTTGCCCGCGCCCTGGACACGACCCTGGATCAGCTGGTCGAGACCGCCACCGACGACGTCGTCACCAGCCCGATGATCGATGCCCGGCACGGGCTGATGCGCTGGCCGATCAAGGGTGTTCCGGGCATGAGCGTCGTGCGTCAGCGGATGACCGAGCCGCCGGACGATCCCGTACGGATGCGCGCGCACCCCGGTCGCGAGTGGCTCGTCGTCCTGTCCGGCACCGCGATTCTCGCGCTCGGCCACCGACGCTTCCGCGTCGAGACGAACCAGGCCGCCGAGTTCCCCACCATGCTCCCGCACGCCATCGGCACCGAGACCGGCCCGTGCGAGATCCTCGGCATCTTCGACCGTGACGCTCGCCGCGGCCATCAGCTCGACGGTCGCAACAAGGGCGCCGGTGAGCCGGACAGCCCCGGCACGTGACCTCCCGCCGCGGCACGCGCTTGCGCAGGCGGCACACCAGACAGCCACCGCCTTGCCGATTCGGAAAGAGATCGTGCCGCACGCGCATCGCCGCCATAGCGTGCGCACATGACCCACGCACACCCGCACGCCGCCCGTCACGGCGCGCACCACGGCCTCCAGCACGCGGCCGGGTCCGGCAGCCAGGCGGAGATCCTCGACCTGGACGCGGAAGTCCTCGCCGAGCACATCGCCGCCATCACCGCATGGCTGCCCATTGAGTCCGCCCCACACGAGATCGTGGACCTGGGGTGCGGGACCGGCGCCGGCACCTTCGCCCTCATCGCCCGCTTCCCCGACGCACGCGTCACCGCCGTCGACTCCTCGGCCGAGCACCTTCACCGCCTGCGAGAAAAGGCGTACGCGGAGGGGGTGCAGGAGCGCGTGCGCACCGTGCAGGCCGACCTCGACGCCGCCGACTGGCCCGACCTCGGCACGCCGGACCTGGTGTGGGCGTCTGCGTCGATGCACCACTTGGCCGACCCCCACCGCGCCCTGCGCACCGTCCACGACATCCTCACGCCCGGCGGCCTGTTCGCGGTGGTCGAGCTGGCCGGCTTCCCCCGCTTCCTGCCCGAGAACGCCCCGGAGGACCGGCCCGGCCTGGAAGAACGCTGCCACGCCGCCGGCGAGCGCTACCACGCCGAACACGTGCCCCACCGGGGCGCCGACTGGGGACCCATGCTGACCGCCGCCGGATTCGCCGTCGACGGCGAACGCACGGTTACCGTCAACATCCCGGGCGACCGCAGCGCGGCCGTCGGCCGCTACGCACTCGGCGCCCTGCAGCGCCTGCGTCACCGTGCGGCTGACGCACTGTCGACCGACGACCTCGCGGCGCTCGACGGACTACTCGACACCGACAGCCCTCGCAGCATCCTGCGCCGCGGTGACCTCGCGGTCCGCACCGAGCGCACCATCTGGGCCGCGCGCCGCAACGGCTGAGCACTGGCTACGTGGGTGTCTGCAGGGACGCCTCCCTTGTTTGCGGGCCGGTCCCTTCCTGCTCCTTCTCGCGACGGATGATCAGCCCGAGCACCGGAACCAGCGCGAGGCCGACCAGGGATGCGACCGCGATCGTGTAGTACGGCGCCAACAGACTGCCGGTGGCGCTCTCGATAAGGCCGTAGACAAATGGGCCGACGAACCCGCCGACGATCCCGATCATGTTGATGAACGCGAGACCGGCCGCCGCCATCAGGCCCGACATGCGCGACATGGCGACCACCCAGAACAGCGGCAGGGTGCCCAGGGCGAAGAAGTTGGCGACATAGATCAGGGTCACGCTCAACCCCACGCTCGTGGAGAGGATGAAGGTCACCAAGATGAGCAGTCCGGCGCCGGCGCACACGCCGATGAGGGCGATCTCGCGGCCGATTCGCCGTTGTAGCCACGGGAAGAACAGCACCCCCGCCAGCCCGGCGATGCCACCGCCACCGGCCACGACCCCGATGAGAAAGGGGCTCTGGATGCCGAGCGACTGCACCAGGGCCGGGAAATTGAAGCCGATGCCGGAGCTGATCGCCTGATTGATGAAGTAGATCGCGGCCAGGACGATCACGACCGGGCGACCGAACGCGAAGCGCAGGTTCCCGCGCAGATGCGTCCGCGTCGGTGCCTCATGTCCCACCGCCCGCGCCGTGAGCACGGCGGCCTCATCTTTTGTGAGCCACCTGGCGTCCGCGGGCCGTCCAGGCAGGAGGAACCAGACCAACACACCGACCAGGATCGTGATGATCCCCTCGACGAGGAACATCCACTGCCACCCGTGCAGGCCACCGACGCCGTCCAGCTCCATCAGCGCCCCGCCCATGGGCGAGCCGATGAAGATCGCGATGCAGGGCGCGGTATAGATCAGGCCCACCACCATGCCGCGGTGCTTCTGCGAGAACCACAGGGTGACCATGTACATCATGGCCGGGAACAGGCCCGCCTCGGCGGCGCCGAGGAGCACGCGCAGGACGTAGAACGACAGCTCGTTCTGCACGAACATCATCGCGGCGGAGACCGCGCCCCATGTGACTGCGATGCGAGTGATCCACAACCGCGCCCCGATCCGGTACAGGACAAGGTTGCTCGGTACCTCGAGCAGGGCGTAGCTCACGAAGAACAGGCCTGCGCCCAACCCGTAGGCAGCCGCGCTGAGCCCGATGTCGGCCTCGAGGGCGGTCTTCGCGAGGGCGACGTTCGTCCGGTCGACGTAGGACATGAAGTACGCGACGGCGAGTACCGGCAGCAGCCGCGCCATCGCTTTCCTCGTCGCGAGTTCGTGCAGCAGGTCCGTCGCGCTCGTCATCTGGTGGCTCCGGCTTCGACGTCGATGTGGGATCCGGGGGCGCACTTCCAGTGCTGCCGGCGCGGCCGTCGCACGATATGGCCTACCACCAGCAATACTACTGAGTATCACGGTAAGATCGTGATCACGTAGTGTCAACCGCAGCGACAGCGGCATGCGGGGATGCACCCCAGGTGCGGGCAGCAAGGAGGAGCCGGTGGGCACGAGCCCCGAGGTCGAAGCCAGCGCGCGGAGCAGGATCCTCGACTCAGCGGCGGAGGCGTTCATGCGCAGTGGGTTCGCCGCTACGACGATCGATGACATCGCCCACGAGGTGGGGGCCACGAAGGGCCTCGTCTATTACCACTTCCGGTCGAAGTTCGACATCTTCCTCGCTGTGTACGGGGAGGGCATGCGACGCGTCCGGGATCGGGTCGAGCCGCACGCCGAGGGCTCCGGCGCCGGGCGCGACCGACTCGTCGCCATGTCGATCGCCCACCTGCTCAACCTGATGGAGGACCTCGCCTACCACCACGTCGTCCATCAGGCGGTGCGGGGCGAGGCGTCGACTGCGCTCAAGGCCCGTCAGCGCGACGCCTTGCTGGCCCTGAATCGGCTCCGCAAGGACTACGAGCAGATGTTCAACCGGGTCGTGACCGAGGGGATCGACGACGGCTCATTGCGCAGGGTGGACTCGACGCTCGCCACCAGGACCCTGCTGAGCAACCTCAACGCCGTCGACATGTGGTACCGCCGGATCGAGGGCCAGACCGGCGACGAGCTGCACGACCTGGCCGGCCGGATCGTCGACCTGCTCATCGTCGGCCTCGCGAGCTGAACGTCGACCGCTGCCTCGATGCGTGCAGGGCAGGCCACGGCTCACGCCCAGCAGTCACGGAGCCAACCGCGACTGGTCCACCGACAGGTATCCATGCTTGTCGCTGCCGTCGTCGGGGATGTCGTCGATCGCGTTGAACTGATGCAGCCACGAGATGTGCGCGCTGTCGAGGTTGCCCTCGATCGCTTGCACCCAATTGCACGGAGAGAAGGTCTTTCCGAGCTCGGGATGCCGAGCGCCGCAGCGGCGACCCGGATGTTCAGAACATCTGTGGCGACGCCTACACGCGCAACGGTGCGCGCGGCGCCGGGACCGGCCTGCCTCGCTCGTACAGGTCGGTCACGATCGCGACACGCAGCCGTTCGAGGCGGGTCAGTGCCTCGAACGGCGTGCGCCCCTCGGCGACGCATCCGGGCAGCTCGTCGTAGCCGACCCGGCACATCCACTCGCCGTCCTCGCGCTGGACCGCCCGGACGTCGAGCACGTACGGGATCGCGAGCAGCTCATCCAGGCTCGCGGTCGTGGTGCTCACGCTCCGCCCGCCATGCTGGGGTCTAGATCGGGGTGCTCGACGCCGGTCTTGCGCAGCTCGGCGGTGGCTTCCATCCAGTCTGCGTCCGCCGGAAGCACGATCCCGCCGGAACGCTGCTGGTAGGCCTGCGGCACGTCGACCGCAGGCGGGACGGTGCCGGCCGCGGCCAGCGCGCGGGCGGCGGCCAGCAGCCGGCGACGGACCCGGATGACCATGACGTCCGAGCTACCCAGGTGCTCGCGCGTTCGATCGAAGATCGGTCCCATGCTCTCGGTGATGGCCTGATCCTCGATGATCACCCCCGCCAGGCCGGTGTAGCTCCGCCCACTGCGCTGCAGTGCGCGATCGATGAGGTGGTCGTTCTCGACGCGCGCGGTGATCCGGAACCGCCCGAACCAGTCACTGGTGTTGGGCAGGAACTCCGTCGCCGTCGCCTCACGTTCGGTGATGCCCACCTTCTGCGAGGCCGGAGCCGTGTACCGGCGTGCACCCGGCGCGGAATGGAACGCCATGGTGTGCGTGTCGTCCATCGGAACCCACGCCCGCAACTGCGACTTCGTCCCGAGCACCCCGGTCGGAACCATGGTGTAGAAGGGGAACAGAAAATGCGCGAAGCGCCAGTACAAGCTGTCTTCGGAACCGGCCGGACGGTATGCGCCATACGTCGCACCGAACTCGGTGTCCAGCACTTTGTAACGTGGAGCGCGGTCTTCGATCGTGTAGCGCAGGAACGACCCCTCCGGAGCGTCCTCGGGATCCGCGTGACCGACGTGCATGAAACCGAAATGGCTCGTGTCGATGTCCCCCTCCAGCGCCTGCAGCCAGTTGCACTCGCGCTGGAACGCCCAGGCCACGCTCGCGCCCTCGGGGTTGTCGAACCACTCGAAGGACGGCATCGGCGGCGGGGTATGGCGCGGGCCGATGTAAGCCCAGATCAGCCCGCCGGCCTCCGTCACGGGGTAGGTCGGGAGCCGCACCTTGTCCTTGAAGTTGCTGCCCACCGGCTCGTTCGGCATGTCGACGCACGCGCCGGTCCCGTCGAACTTCCACCCGTGGTAGACGCAGCGAATACCCTCGTTCTCGTTGCGCCCGTACCACATCGAGGCACCGCGGTGAGGGCACACCTCGTCCATCAGAACGGGCGTGCCGGAGGTCGTCCTGATGGCCAAGAATCGCTCGCCCAACAACATGATCCGGAGCGGGTCACAGTCCGGTTCCAGCTCGCTCCCGAGTGCGAACGGCAGCCAGTACTCACGCATCAGGTCACCCATCGGCGTGCCCTTGGCCACTCGGCAGATCGTCTCGTTGTCGGCATGACTCAGCATCGGGTCCTCCGCGGTAGACCGGTTCATCGACCGTCATTGCCGCCAAAGCACGTGAAGCCACGCTTGGTCAGCGCGCTTCATCGCGCGAGTTCGAGCCGAACGCCTGCCGGCGCTCCGTGGTGGGAAATTGGGCGGCAGTGTCTTCAATCTTGAAGCGGAGATCCAGTCGTGTCAATAGAGGGCCGCGGCGATCGGGGCGTTTCCCCTTCGATGATCGAGCTGGGCTCGCGCTACCCGGCGACGCGCCGCTCGTCCGCCCCGGAGGGCATCACGTGGCCCCCGACAGCCACCCCGGATCGTCCACGCAGCGTCGGCCGCAGGAGCAGTTCCCGCAGCCGGGGCAGATCCCTGGCCCGGAGGACATCCACGATCACGTGCAGACGCTGGCCCGACCGACCGGGGTCGGCGCTGACATCGACGCTCAGCGAGCGGTACGCAGCCGTTCGGATCCAGAGCCGCTTCACTTCCTCGACGATCAGCTTCTTGGGTGACAGCTCGTAGATCCCCAGATAGAACTCGGCGAGCTCCTGAAGGGCGATGTCCGGACGGCCCGATCGAGCGTGTTGTTCGATGTCATCGGCGACGTTCTCGAGCTCCGCGAGCTGGGCGTCGGTCGGCCACTCGATCTCCTCGAGAGCCTCCCGCTCCAGAAGCAGGCGCATCGTGTAGAGCTGCTCCATCTCGTCCCGGTTGAACTTCGCGACGAAGTAGCCTTGATTGAGCCCGTGGACGAGCAGGCCCTCGTTGGTGAGGATCTCGAGCGCCTCTCGTAGCGGCGGCCGGCTGACCCCGGTGCGGTCGGCCCACACCTGTTGCCTGATCTGCTCGCCAGGGCTCAGCTCACCGCTCAGAATGGCGGCACGCACCGTCGAGAGCACCAGGGCCGTGGCCCGGCCGGCCGGCTTCGTCACTGAAACCCGCGACATCCCCGCTCCCTTCGATCGTGCGGTCCGCCGCACGTGCGCCACACGGCCCGACCGCCCGCCCGGCGCGGCCCCGCACCCGCCGAGACCCCGCCTCGATCGTCCAGGGGGTGCCCCACATCTGTCCTCGCTGCGCGGACTGCATCACGATACCGTCGGCCTCGTCACGCGTGATCGCGTGATCATCCGTCCTTTCGGCTGGTTGCTCCCGGCGTCGCAGCGCTGTCGTGGGGCATCACCCATCCCCGGGCGCCTCAGTGCGTGGGTGTGTCGACGTTGTCGGTGATTTCTCTCCACGAATCGAGTTCGCTGAGCCGGAATTCGAGCGCAGCTTGCATGTCCTGGGCAGCGGTTGAGCCGGTTGCCAGACGCAGCGGGGGCCGGTCGGAGTCGACAGCGGCCATGATGGCGGTAACGACTCTGTCCGGCGCGTTGAAGGCTTCGGGCGGCAGGGTACCGATCGAGGTCTGGACTTTGCGGACGGTGTGGTCGTAAGCAGGATTGGGCTCGGCCACGTCGATATTGGCCAAGAAGGCGGTGGCGGTGAGGCCCGGCTGGACGAGCGTGACCTTGATTCCGAACGGAGCGACTTCGTCGACAAGGGCGTCCGCGATTCCTTCGACGGCGTATTTGGTGGCAGCAAGCAGGCCGACACCGGCAAAGGCGGTCTGCCCCAAGTACGACGAGCTCTGAAGGATGTGCCCGGAATGTTGTTCGCGCAGAACCGGAAGAGTGGAGCGCAACACGTTGAGGACGCCGAACACATTCGTGTCGAAGACTGCGCGCGCCTCTGCGTCAGTAGCCTCCTCGACCGCTCCGAACAGCCCGAAACCGGCGTTGTTGGCGACGACGTCGATGCGACCGTAACGCTCGACGGTCCGTTCGACCGCCGCACGCACCGATTGCTCGTCGCGAACATCGGTCTCGACAATCAGCACCTGATCGGGACGCCGTTGCGCGAGTTCACGGGCCTGGTCGCCGCTGTTCCGCGCAAGCATCGCAACATTGTCACCGCGCTCCAGGGCGGCAATGGCGAGAGATCGGCCGATCCCGGATGTAGCGCCGGTGATGAGCCATGTACGCCGCGTGGGCGGCTGGTTGATCGCAGAAGTCACGGTTGACTCCTTTCTGTGTGTTCACGATCCGCGCTCGACGACGGTCTCGACCAACCCTGTGGTGACGTCGTAGACAAGGCCGGAGACGTGGACACCGGCGAGGCGGGTTTCGGCCCGCAGCGCGGCGACGTCGTGGGCGACGGCGGCCCGCGGGTCACCGAGGGACACGCCGGGGAGGTCCTGCTGGTCGATCTGGAAGTACCGGCTGAGCAGGTCCGGCTGGTCCTGGATCAGGGTGATGCCGCACTGTGTGTGCTGCAAGACGGCGATCTCCCAACCGGGGCCGATGTCGGTGCCGTTGGCCTGCGCCACGTGGCGGAGCATGACCAGTTCCATCAGTGTGTGCGGGGTGATGCGCCCACCGACGTTGCGGATCACGGCTATCTGGCCCTGCTCCGCGCCGAGGACGACGGCCGGGTCGACGCGCGGGTCGAGGCAGCTGATGACGATCGTGGCGAAGCTCGGCCGCATCTCGAGGCTGTCGAGGAACTGGGTCTCGGCGAACCTCCGGTTGCGGTCGATGAGGGTGTCCACAATGCCCATGCGGATGCTGCTCCTTCAGGTCAGAGGCGCTGCTCGCCTATCGCGATGCGAGAGCCGGGTACAGGGCGGTGACGGGCTGGGAGAGCGCAGCGTGCACACGCTTGGTCGTCTCGTCGACGAGCACCTCGTGTTGCCCGGCTTCGAGTGCGTCGAAGACAGCGGCGACGACGTCGGCCGGCTTGTTCATGCCTGTCGCGTTGCTGCCCGCTTGCATCGGCGTGTCGGTCGGGCCGAGGTAGGCCCCGAGCACCTGGACCCCGTCGGGCGACAGCTCGAGCCGGAAGGCGTTCGTCGCCATCCACAGTGCCGCCTTGGAGACGCTGTGCGCCTTCCCGACGGCGAACCAACTGAGTACGGAGCCCACGTTGACCAGCGCGCCCTCGGCTGAGCGAAGCGCGGGTGCGAAGGCGCGGGTCAGCCGGATCGGACCGATCAGGTTGGTCTCGATGTTCGCCGTGATGTCGTCGAGCGGGGCGGTCAGCAGATCCCCGCGCGGGAAGATGGCCGCGTTGTTCACCAGGATCGTGGTGTCGCCGGCCCGTTCCCGGGCCCGATCGATCGCGTCGGGGTCGGTCACGTCCAGTTGCAGCGGCACGACGCGGTTGTCGCCCCACCCCTTGGGGTCGCGTGCCGCCGCGTAGACAAGGCGGGCGCCCCGCGCCACCGCGGTCGTGACGAACTCGGCGCCGAGCCCGCCGTTGGCGCCCGTCACGAGAACGGTCGCGTCCTTCAGGGATGTCATCCTCTGTTCCTTTCGCGTGCTTCTTCGCCGGTGGTTCCGTGACCGGGTCAGGTCAGGGTCACGGAGTGGATGTTCAGGGTGATGAGCTGCCCGCCCGAGGTGGTGTTGTCGGGTTCGCGGCGGAGGACGTATCGCCGGGTGGGAAAGGCGAATCCGTCGAACGTGCGGTAGTCGGTGGTGTAGTGGGCCGTCAACGGGTTCCCGAGGACGTCGGGGCTGTAGTCGTGCCTGCGCAGCAGGTGGTCCCCGGCGCCGAAATAGAGGGTCTGTACGGAGCTGTGCGTGGTGATGTGGCCGGGGAACTCGACGCGCAGTCGTCGCCAGGTCTCGCCGTTCTCCGGCCACGGCTCGATCTCCTCGACCCGAACGCCGTCCCAGTCGAGAAGGAAGGGAATGGTGAGGTAGCCCCAGAATGCGTACCCGGCGAAGTACGCGGCCTGCAGTTCGTCCCAGCGTTGGTCCGGCGGGTGGCCGTCGAACGCGCGACGGGGCTCGTCCCGCGCGGCGAGCACGTGGCCCTCGGAATCGAGGATCTCGACGTGGTCGGGGGTGTAGGAACCCCGGCGATCCGGCATGCCGAACGGTTCGATCGTGACGCGTTGCCTTCGTGGGTCGAGCGTGGCGCCGGTGTGTGCCAGGAAGTCCGCACGGGGCCATGGCAGGATTCCGCCGGCCGAGCCGGTGAACCGCACCTGCGTGAGCTGATGCCACCGTTCCAACCGGCCGTGCGCGTCATACACGCGATCGAGCAGGTCCGTCATCACCGCACCCCGTTCAGCAGGTCGGCATGCGCGCGGGCGAATTCGCCCACGGTCATCGACCGCCGGCCGGTGAGCTTCTCGATGTTGTCGTCGGCGCCCGACATGCGCCCGTTCTGATAGTCGATCAGGGCGCCGCCGATGTGCTGGACGCCGTACGGGGGGACTCCGACCTTCACCAGGTAGGCGACGAACTCCTCCACCGACGGGCTCTCGTAGACGATCTTGCGGCCCAGGGCCTCGGACAGCTCGGCCGCCATCTGCTCCTGACCCAGCTCGACCGGGCCGGACAGCGGGATGGTCGTGCCGATGTGCTCGTCCGGGTGCGCCAGCAGGGCTGCGATCGCCCGCCCCTGGTCCTCGGCGCCGACGATCGAAGAGGTGCCCTTGCCGGTGGCGACCCACAGGCGGCCCTGCTGGATGTTGGGCAGCATCCAGGGGTAGGTGAACCACTCCAGGAACATGGTCGGGCGCAGATGGATGACGTCCAGGCCGGACCAGTTGAACACCTGCTCGGAGACATAGGTGTCCCGAGTGGAGTCGCTGGTGGATTCGCGGTTCGCGGAGCGCTGCGAGAGGTTGAGGACGACGTTGCCGCCGGTTTCTCTGGCGGCCTGGGCGAAGTTGACGGTTGCGGGGATCAGGCCCGGCTGGATCGGGTAGACGAAGTACGCCGCGTCGGTGCCCTCGATGGCCGGGCGGACGGTGTTGATGTCCAACAGGTCACCGACGACGACCTCGGCGCCCGACTCGGCCAGGGCCCGCGACCGGGCGTCGATGCTGTGCACCAAAGCCCGCACGGTGAGGCCGAGGGCGAGGGACTCCCGGACCGCGGCGCGCCCGGTGTCGCCGGTAGCGCCCGTGATGAGGACGGTCCGATTTCCGTCCGAAGAGGACATGCGTGGCTCCATGATCAGGAAGGGGTGATGGCCTGGATGTCGAGGGAGACGAGCACCGGGCCATCAGGGGTGGTGTTGTCGGGATTGCGGGGCACGACCCAGCGGCGGGTGGGGAAGGTGATCCCGGCGAAGTTCCGGTAGTCGACGCTGTAGTGCGCGGTGGGCTGGCCGCCGAGCACCTCGGCGTCGTAGTCGTGCCTGCGCAGCAGGTGGTCCCCGGAGCCGAAGTAGAACGTCTGCACCGCGGCGTGCGTCGTGATGTGGTCCGGGAACTCGACGCGCAGCCGCCGCCAGGTCTGGCCGTTCTCCGGCCACGGCTCGATCTCCTCGGCCCGGAAACCGTTCTGGGCCAACAGGAACGGCAAGCTCACGTAGTTCCACAGCGCATAGCCGGCGAAGTACGCCTTGTGCAACCGGTCCCACGAACCGGCCTGTTCGTGCCCGGCGAACGCTCGCCGCGGATCGTTGCGCTGCGCGAGCACGGCGCCATCGGTGTCGACGATCTCGACATGGCCGGGCGTGTACAGCGCGCGGTGACCCGGCCCGCCGAACGGGTCGAAGTACGTGCGCTGGGCTCGGGTGTCCACCGTGGCCACGCTGCGCGCCAGCACACCGTCACTGGGCCAGGTGGTGCCGCCGACCGAGCACTCCACGCGGAGCTGCGTGAGTCGTCGCCAGCGATCCAGCCCACCGTGCGCGGCGAGTGCGAGGTCGAGCAGATCTGTCATCGGCGGTTCCTCGGTCGGGCTCCACTGCCGGCTCTGCTCGGTCATGGCATGGACCCTAACCAGCGAGCTTCATCATTGCAAGCGCACTTCGCTCATCGAAGCTCACATCAAGGACGTAAGTTTGCTACGTTAAATGCGTGAAGCGACGTGAGTTCGGCCAGTACTGCGGTCTCGCCCGAGCGCTCGAGCTGGTCGGCGAGCGCTGGGCCCTGCTGATCGTCCGCGATCTCACGGTGCGCCCGCGCCGCTACACCGATCTGCTCGACGGCCTGCCGGGCATCCCCACCAACGTGCTCTCCACCCGGCTGAAGGAACTCGAACAGGCGGGCATCGTCGAACGCCAGGTCGCGCCGGCGCCGCAGCGCGGGGTCCTTTACACCCTGACCGCCGCCGGCCATGAGCTCGAACCCGCCATCCTCACCCTCGGACGATGGGGCGCCACCCAGCTGGGCGAACCCCGGCCGGGCGAGATCGTCACCCCCGAGTCGGTGACCATGACCTTGCGGGCGGTGTTCAACCAGGAAGCGGCGGCCGGGCTCACGGCTTCCTGGGAGATCCGCGCCCCCGGCATGGTGCTGCACGCCGTCGTCACCGACGGCAAGCTCGACGCCGGCCCCGGCCCCGCCCCGGACGACGCCGACCTCGTCATCACCATCCCGTTGACCGACGAGCTGGCCTCGTACCAGAACCTCATGCAGGCAATGAAATGTGGACTGGTCGAGCTGGCCGGGCAGCGCAAGCTGTTGGACACCTTCACGCGCCTGTTCGCCCCGCAGGCCGCGTAGCCCGAACCGGCACCCGACTTCTCGGCGGGCGTTATGCGTACTTCGCGCGCATGCGCGGGTCCTCCCCCGGTGCGAGGTCGGCGTCGGGCATACCCATCAGCAGGGGGCCGCGCAGTTCGGTCAGCACCAGTACATGACGGTGGGTGGCCGTGATGCGTCGAGCGGGCCTCGTCGCGACGCTGAATTCCTGAGGCGGCAGCGCCACGCCCGAGTCGGGGCGCCGCGTCGCTCGACGGCCGCGACATTCAGCCGGGAAGGAGTCGCACCATGACCACCACGCTCAACCCATCGTTCGACCACCGCGCCGACGAGCGCGGAAACGTCATCAGGGTCACCACGCTCAATCCACCGTTCGACCACCGCCGTCACCAGTACGGAAGCGGCACCGGCACCGTGCCCGCCACGCTCAATCCGGCGATCACGACCTCACAGCCACAGCCGGCAGAGCACGCGACCCCACCTGCCGACCGCGCTGCATAACCGATGCCAGGGGCGACGCCCTCACCGGCTGCTGTCACCGCCTGGAACGCGATCATGAACAGCGACCAGGCTCGGCCACACCACGATCGGCGGCATCTGTCTGATCCACGGTTCCACGGGTAGAAACATTGATGGGCGGCTCCCCCGACGCGGGGAACCGCCCATCGTGCTGTCGGGACGACAGGATGTGAAGCCGCAGTACGCACGGATCGACCTCGCATCGCTCGTGAATGGCCGCCGAAGTTGATTACGACCAGCGACGAGCACATCCGCTCGAAGTCCGGTGGGCAGAAATTCCCTGCTGATGCTCCAGCGCTGCGAGTTGAAGACGTGTCAAGATCCAATCCCGAATGCCAGGTGTTACAGCATCCTGACGTGCGATGTCGCGAGATGAAGCAACAGGTAGCGTTTCATCCACATGGCGTCCGGATGCGCCGACATCCCAGGACGATCAACTATTCCTGCCGGGTGATTAAGCCTGTTTCCTCAGAGAGGTCCCACTCATGCACATTTCGTCGAGGTGGCGCTCTGCGCTCCTGACCGCCGGACTCTCGGCGGTGCTCACGCTGGGCCTCGCTGCTGTGGCGAGCGCCTCGGCCGAGGCCGCGACGCCCACACCGGCGGCCCCTGCCGCACCGGCCAAGGCCGCCCCCAAACCGACCATCGTGCTCGTGCACGGCGCTTGGGCCGACGCGTCCAGCTGGAGTGGAGAGGTCGACCGCCTCCAGCGCGACGGGTACGTCGTGCGCGCCATCGACAATCCCCTCCGGGGTCTGTCGAGCGATTCCCAGGAGGTCAAGGACTTCCTGTCGACCGTCAAAGGCCCGATCGTTCTGGTCGGCCACTCCTACGGCGGCGCGGTTATCACCAACGCCGCCGCGGGCAACCCCAACGTCAAGGCTCTGGTCTACGTCGACGCCGCCGCGCCCGACGTCGGCGAGACGAACGGACAGCTCAGCGGCAAGACCTCGGCCCTGAGCGCAAACCCGGCCACGCTGTTCGACAGCGGTCCCTACGCCGGAGCCCCTACCGGCGCCGTGCAGTACTACCTGAAGGAGAACATCTTTCTGCACAACTTCGCCCCCGACCTGCCCGCAAGTACAGCGCGGGAACTGTGGGCGACGCAGCGGCCCGCCGCCACGGCTGCGTTCGACACCCCCTCAGCCGCCGCGGCGTGGAAGACGATCCCGTCCTGGTACGTGATCGGGATGAGCGACCAGATCATCACGCCGCAGTCGGAGCTCTTCATGGCACACCGAGCGCACTCCCACATCCTGGAGGTGTCCGGCGGCTCACACCTCACGCTCATCTCGCATCCGGTCCAGGTCACCAACCAGATCCTCGCCGCCGCCAGATCCGTCCACTGACGGCGCGCCTCGACAACGGGCGAGCCCGTGGCGGCCGGTCGTGCGTGGCGGCGGTTGTTCGGCCGAGGCCCCGTCGACGACGGCTACGCGGGCTACGCAGCGGCCCGATATCCGGTCACCGCAATCGGTGAAGGGTGACGTCGGATGCCCGCACGAAGCCGAGCCGCTGGCCGAACTGGATCTCGTAGTACGTCGTGCCCCTGATCCAAGTCTGCTGTGCTGTGTTGTACATCGTGGAGTGGTAGTACTCGCCGGTGACCTTGTCGCCCACGACGTAGCTCTGTCCCGCGGGCAGCCTGTACTGCAGGGTCGTGTCGGCCGGAACGGGAATGCCGGTCGGGAAGATGGAGGCCTTCGGGAAGGCCCCGCCGTAAACGGGGATCGACGCCTGCCCACGCCGCGGTGTTGCGACCATGGCCCGCGCAGGGAGCGTCACCCGACGACGGCGCGGGTCGCGCAGCCAGGCCTTCCGGCCCAGGTACCAGATCGCCGTCCACCCGCCCCTGCGCCCAGCCACCACGTACTGTTGACCGGCGGAAACACGGGCGCCGGTGTCGTTGACGTCAGAGGTGCTCCGTCCGTCCGGGTGGAGTCCGGCGTCCTTCACCAGGGGCGCACTCTCGCTCGGCGCCGTGTGCAGCAGCATGGCACTCGAGCCGTGCGCTGTGCACGGCTCGTCCCTCGATACGCATCCCGTGAGAGCCGGCCCGTTGCGGCTGTAGGACGGGTCGATCGTCACCACGCCCGCTCCGGACCCTGCCGCCGCGTGGAACGGCACACCGAGCAGGCGGAAGTAGTGCGCCCAGTCCCAGTACGGGCCCGGGTCGGTGTGCATTCCCGCCACGGTGTCCGCGGTGAGTCCTGGAACATTGTCGTGGCCGATGATGTGCTGCCGATCCATCGGGATTCGGAAACGGTGCGCCAGATACCGCACGAGACGCGCCGACGAGCGATACATCGCCTCGGTGAACCAGGCATCGGGATCGGCGAGAAAGCCCTCGTGTTCGATGCCGATCGCCTTCGCGTTGATGTACCAGTTCCCGGCGTGCCAGCCGACGTCCTTTGTCGCCAGGTGCTGAGCAACGGCCCCGTCCGAGGATCGCACGGTGTAGTGCCAGCCCAGATAGGTCGGTTCCTTGACCAGCCCGATCGCGGCGTCCCATGTGCTTTCGGTGCTGTGGATGACGATGTAATCGATGGAGGAATCCTTGGGCCGCTCAGCGAGGTCGTGATTGCCGTAGTCCGTCGGCTCCGGCCCGTACTGCTCGTAGGGGGCTGGAATCCACGTGCACCTCAGCGATGACGGGCACTCGGTGTGTCCTGAGTGTCCTGTGGGCAGGCCCGGCGCACGAACCTGTGCGGTAGGCGATGCGACGGCCGGCAGCGCGGCAAGTGCGACGCGCTGCCCGCTGTCCGTCGTACGCACCTCACCGGAGCGGATCACGTCGAACACCTCGTCCGCGAAGTCCGCGGCGGCGGCCTGCGTGCCTGAGCCCGAGTAGCGGGCCACGGCGCCGTACCAGTCTGCGGGATCAGTGGTGAGTGGCTGCCCCAGTGTTTCCTGGTCGGACGCGAGCAGCGCCGCGCCGCCCGTGATGTTGGCAGCGGGGTCGAGACGGATTCGGTCCTCGGGCAGCCCGGTCAGCGACGCGGCCAGGGCGGCAGTGCGGGAGGGATCCGGCGTCCTGGCCGTGTCGTCCCGGCCATCGGCCACCGGGCGGGACTGCGCGAGCGCGGTGCGAAGGTCCGTCAGGTGCATGGGCCCGTATCCGCCGGAGACGCTGGGCCGTCCAGCGTGCGCGTCCCAGCGCGACTCGATGTAGGACACTGCGAGCAGCACGTCAGTGGGGACGTGGTACCGCTGCGCGGCGGCAGTGAACGCCTCCTGCAGCGCACCCGGCATCCCGACGGCGGGAGCCGCCGCACCCGCAGGTCCGACGAGGAGGAACACGGGCAGCAATGCTGACGCAGTTCCAACCGCTAGTGCCGCGCGGAAACTCGCAGCATGAGCCTGCATAGCCGAACTCCGAGGTCAGGGAATGACGATGCGCCCGCCTGACGAAGAACTTCTCTCCACGACGAATACCGAACTCGTCTTCCGAAATCAGCCGCGAGGGGGCGGAGAACGCCTCCTCGAACGCGTCCGACGCCGGCCCGACCAGCACTCACTCGACGAGTACGCACCCGCCTCGCATCTACGCCACGGCGATCGCGCGGCAACTGACTCGCGCGGCCGGCCCGGTCGACGCAGATAGTCGATCGATGTTTCCCCCGCCTGCTCGGAGGCGGATTGCTGAACGATGTCGTCGATATCCAGAGTCGAACAGAGTCGGCCCCACCGTGGGATGTTCGATCACCGACGCCACAACCGCAACATGGCGGCGGTCATATCGAGGATTCAGACCTACCTGCACAACCGGATCTACGACACCGCACGGTCACCGAGACTCCTCGCGCGGCCGGGGAAGGATGAGCTCGTAGGCGCCGCGGTGGTACAGCAGTGGAGTCCGGGAGTGGTCGGCGGCCAGTTCGAGCACACGGCCCAGGACGATCGTGTGGTCGCCGCCGTCGTGCTCACTGTGGAGCCTGCAGTGCACCCAGGCACACGCCCCCTCCAGGACCGGCGCGCCGTATCGGCTGGGCCGCCACCGCACACCGGCGAACTTGTCCACACCGGACCGGGCGAAACCCGCGCTGTGGCGTTCCTGGTCGGCGGCCAGGATGTTCACGCAGAACGTGCCGACCTCGCGGATCCGGGGCCACGTCGACGACGCGCGGGACGGCGCGAAACTCACCAGCGGCGGATCCAGTGACAGTGATGTGAAGGACTGGCAGGTGAAACCGATCGGGCCCGATGGGCCGCGTGCGGTCACCACGACCACGCCGGAGGCGAAATGCCCGAGTACGTCGCGCATCGCGGCCGCGTCGACAGCCGGCTCCATGGCCTCCGCGGTTTCCGTGGCGCGTGCCATCCCCACCGTGCTGCTCATCGGACGTCCGGCCGCGCGGGGTCGCGCTCCCCGGCTTCGACCGCAACCGTCAGGAGGTTCTCCGCGGGAGGCAGCGGGCAGGTCGCGTACGCGGTGAACGCGCACGGCAGGTTGACGGTCCGGTTGAAGTCGATGCGCACCCGGCCCTCCGCATCCGGTTCGAGGGTCGTCAGCACGCGGCCCCCGCCGTATGTGGACTCGCCCGACGTGGCGTCCCGGAAATGCAGCACCAGCCCTCCTGCTTTCCCCCGCAACGCGACCAGCTCGTGGTCACCGTCGTGCACGCTGAAATGCACCACCCCGACGGCGGTCGGGAAGTGCTGCAAGCCGTCGACGACGGCGCCCACGGTGATCCGTCGCGGCTGCGGATAGGCCGCGAACCTGCCGTCGACGACCCATCGTGCGTCGACCGGGAAGGTGGGAACGCCCGTGAACTCCGTGCGGGTGATCGCCTCGGGATCACGTACGCGCAACGCGTAGGAGTCGGTGCGGCGCACGACCTCCACCGTGCGCGGTCCGGCCTCGACGAGCACGCCGGGCACGCCGTCGACCGGCTCGAGCCGCACCGTCGACGTCACCGGCATGCCACCGACCACCAGCCCATCGGCCTCGGCCGCGGACACCTCCACACCGCCGTCGCCGGTGGCGCGCCAGGTGCCGGGCAGCCCCTCGAACGACCGGGGTTCGACGTCGAGCCAGTACAGGCCCGTGAGGCTGAGCCAGCCGTGCGAGGTCCACAGATCCGCCTCGCGCTCGGCATGCCAGCTCGCCCACTCGTCCCGCAGGTGCTGGTTGCTCGATCGGGAATCGGTGATGCTCATGCGCTCTCCTTGCAGGAACTTCGGCGTCGGGAGAATCCACTGTGGACAGGATCTCGGCCGTTCCGGCCGGGATCACCGCTGTGCAGAGCCCTCACGCGACACGTCGGACCGCTCGGTACGCGTCGGCGCGGGGGAACCAGGGTGGCCGAGGGGCCGGGATGGATCAGCGACAAAGAGCGGCTTGCGTGCGGCACAGATCGACGTGCCGACGCTTGGACCACGTGGAGGTCAACCACGAGGACGACCGGGTGGCCGTCCGCTGAGCGTGCGATCGACGCACGACATCTCCCATCGATCCTGGCGTTAGCACCCGGCGCCGTGAGGCACATGGTTGCTGCGGCTTCGACGAGCCAGATCTCTCGGCCGCTCTGGATGGACGACATCGAATGTAGGCGACCACCCGATGGATCTGTCAAGGATGTGACGAGCCGGACGTAGGGGACCAGGCGCCTGGCCCGACCGTCTCCCCGATGAGCCCGCGGGCGGCTGGCCGGGCAGCGTCTGGAAGGTCGCTACGCCGCGACACACACGTGATTATTCGGATGGTCCAGCCGAAGTAAAACGCCTGACGACCAAATGTCCGGTCGATTCGTCACGCCGTCACAACAATTCTCACCATCCAAGAAGTAGATGCGCGCGCGACCACAATAGCGACCGATGCCTTGCTCTGATCTTGTCGTTCACATACAAAGGTGGACGTGTATGGCTGCGTTCGGACCACGGCTGATCGACTGGATCTCGCCCTGCTCGCCGCGAGCCAGCTGTGTGTCGACGACCGGCACTGTCGCCAGGGCTGACCGGTATATCCGCCACACTCCCGGTTCGGGAATTTTGGCGACCGCCTTCTCTTTCCGGCATATCGGCGGTCATCCCCCGATGCCGCGTCCCAGCCATATCCCTGGAGGAATGCGATGGCTTCCACCGATGTACCGCCTGCGCTCGGCCTTGCACTCATGGCCGGGCTGGGCCTGTTCATGCTGGCCATCGCGTTCGCGGTGCGCCGGATGGCACGCAGCACGCACGACTTCGTCATCGCAGGTCGGCGGATCGGGCTCGGCTTCGGGGTCGGGTCGGTCATCGCCGTCTGGACCTGGTCGATGGCGGTGATGCTGTCATCGGCCCAGGCCTACACCTGGGGCACCTCCGGCCTGCTCTGGTTCATCGTGCCGAACGGGCTCGCGGTCGTCGCCATGGTTCCCTTCGCCTTGCGGCTACGTCGTCAAATGCCTCGCGGATACACGATCGTCGAGTTCGTCCGCGTCCGTTTCGCGAGCCGGACCGCGAGCACCGTCATCCTCGTCGCGATGCTTCTCGGACTGCTCGCAGAGATCTTCATCAATCTGTACGGCGTCGTTCTCGTGATGGGCGTGGTGTTCGGTCTCAACACGACGACCGTGCTGCTCGTGACGCTCGCGATCGTCATGGTCTACTCCTATTTCGGCGGTCTCTGGACATCGGCTGTCACGGCCACCGTCACCACCTTGCTCATCACCGTTCCCGCAGCGATCGTCGTGTTGTACGTGCTGGCGAAGGCCGGCGGCGCCGACCTCGTGTTCGCGAGGGTCGGAGAGGCCGGCCCGACCCGGCTGAGCGTGTTCGACCCGGCCGCGGCTGCCGGTTTCGGCATCTCGCTGGCACTCGGGCTGCTCGCCTCGACGATGGCCGACCAGACGTTCTGGCAGAAAGTCTGGGCGATGAAACCGGCGAACCTCAATCGGACGTTCCTGTGGGCGGGCCTGTGGTTCTATCCGATCCCGTTGACGCTGGGCCTGCTCGGGCTCGTCGGCACGTCGATGGGCGTCCCGCTCGAGGCGCTCGGCGACTACGGCGCGGGCGGCATCGGCCCGTACGTCGTGTCGCACCTGGGCCTGCCCCTGGTGCTCATCGCCTTGTACGTGCTGATCATCTGCAACGCCTGCTACTCCTCGATGGACGGAGCGTTCTCCGCCCTGTCCTCGCTCGTCGCCGTCGACATCGTCACGCGGATCCGCCCGGACATCCCCGACCGGCGGCTGATCCGGTGGACGAAGCTGTCGATCCTGGTGGCCGGGGTCGTCGGAGGCGTGATCGTCAGCTCGGGGGTCGACTACGTCGAGTTGGTCAACCTCGTCTTCTTCGTCAAGGCTGCGCTGATCTTCCCGCTGGCGCTGGCCATCTTCTGGTCGCGGATGACCGCCCCCGCCTTCGTCTCCAGCCTCGTGCTGAGCATCGCCGTCGGGCTGCCGCTGCGCGAGCTCGGCCACGAGCTCGGCGGGATCGTCGCGCTGGAGGCCGTCTCGCTCGTCGTGGCCGTGGGTGTGAGCCTGCTGCGCCGCGAGCGCTTCGACTACGCCGCCCTCGACCGCTCCGGCGGCGGGCTCGAGACCGAGCCTGGGGCCGTGCGCCCCGTTGCCGCCGACCAGACCGCCTGACCCACCGAACGGAGCGATCATGACCATCTTCGCCATCGGACTTGCGGCGGGCCTGCTCACCGCGATCGTGTACGTGGTCGTCGCCGGGCGCGCGTTCATGCGGATTCGCAGCGAGATCCTCGCGGGCATCGCCTCGTCCGGCACCGACGCCCCCGACTACGAGCGGCAGGGTCGCAACTTCGGCTGGAAGGCGGCCGGGGGCGTGGTCGTCTCCACGTTGTTGCTGGCGCTGGTCAGCACGGCCGGCTGGACCTGGTACCTGCTGCCGTTCCTGGCGATCGGCACGTCCGTCACCGTGATCGTCGCGTTCCTCCTCGACCGCCTGAGCTCGACCGACGGTTCCTGACAGAGCGGAGGACGTCATGACCAGGAAGAAGGCCCACCTGCTCGGCTTCGTGCAGCACGGTGTGATGAACCACGCCTCGACGATGTGGGCGCATCCCCAGGACAAGATCGGCTACTCGTTCGCGCGACCCGAGTACTGGCGCGACCTCGGCCGCATCATGGAGCGCGGGCTCTTCGACGCGATGTTCATCGCTGACGAGCTCGCTCCCTACACCACTTATCAGGGCTCCAGCGACGCCGTCGTGAGGTACGCGGCGCAGTTCCCGGTGCACGACCCGGCCGCTGTCGTGCCGATCGTCGGGGCGTTCACCAAGCACCTCGGCATCGGCATCACCCTGTCCACCTCCTTCATTCGGCCTTACCAGATGGTCCGCCAACTATCCACATTGGACCACCTGACCGGCGGCCGGGTCGGCTGGAACATCGTCACGTCCTACTCGAAGAGCGAGTTCCAGGCGATGGGCCTGGAGAACCTCACCCCGCGCGACAAGCGCTACGAGGTCGTCGAGGAGTACATGCAGCTGTGCTATCAGCTGTGGGACTCCTGGGACGACGACGCGATCAGCTACGACCGCTCGACCGGTGTGTTCGCCGACCCGTCGAAGGTGCGCGAGGTCGATTTCCAAGGCCGGTACTTTCGTTCCCGGGGCCGCTCGTTCGTCATGCCCTCCCCACAGCGGCGGCCCGTGCTGTGGCAGGCAGGCTCCTCCGAGCAGGGCCGCGACTTCGCCGCCAGACACGCCGAGTCGGTCTTCGGTGTCTTCCCCACGGTCACGACCATGCGCGCCTACGCCGACGACATCCGCGCCCGCGCCGACCGCGCAGGCCGCGACCCGTCGCAGCTCAAGCTGATCTTCGGGTTGCAGACAGTGGTCGACCGCAGCCGCGACCGCGCGGTCGAGAAATACGAGGAGTTCCGCTCACTGATCCGGATCGAGAGCGCGCTCGCGATCATGTCCGGGCACACCGGCGTGGACTTCTCCACACTCGACCTCGACGACGACGTCGCTGACGTCGACGCACAAGGCATCCGCGGGCTGTTCGACGCGATTCTGCAGAAGAACGACGGCAAGCCCGTCACGGTGCGGGAGGCCGCGGAGCTCTACGGCATGGCGATGGGTGCGCCGACCGCGGTCGGCACGCCCGCCGACGTCGCCGACGAGATGGAGCACTATCTCGACGAGGGCGGTTGCGACGGCTTCATGCTGCTCGCCACGAACGTGCCCGGCTGCTTCGTCGACATCGCCGAGCTCGTCGTCCCCGAACTGCAACGTCGCGGCCGGTACCGGCAGCGCTACCCCGGCACCACACTGCGCGAAAGCCTGCAGGAGTACTGACGACAGCCGCCGGTCGGCCGTCCGGAACGGGCCGCGGCTGCCGTCGACCTCGTCAGCCGGCAGGCCGGCGTGGCAGGCCCGGAGGGTTGATCTGGGACGTCGAGACCGCTTCGGCGTCGAGGTTCCAGCGATCGAGGACCTCCTTGTACCTCCCGTCCGTGATCACCTCGTTCAGGGCGGCGCTCAGCGCACCGACCAGTTGGTTGTTCTTCTTCGTCATCGCCGCGATGTCGGCCTGCACGTCGCCACCGCCGTTGATGGTGCCGACGATCGTCGTCTTACCGCCGGTGGCGACGTGGTAGGACGCGGTGGGGTTCGGCCCCAGGTAGAGGTCGAGCCGCCCGGACTCCAACGCGAGGTAGAAGTCGCCCTGGTTCTGGTAGTACTGGATGTTCACCGGCGGCAGGCCCGCCGCGCGGTTCTGCTCGTCCCAGCGCACCAGGATCTGCTCCTGGTTGGTGCCGGGCCCCACCCCGATGGTCAGCCCGGCGACGTCCGAAGGCTTCTCGATCTTCTGCACCTTGCCACCTGTTCGACCCTCGAGGGCGATCGTGTCGACCCGGTACGTCGCGAAGTCGTACTTGTCCTTGCGTTCCTCGGTCACGGTGATGTTCGAGAAGCCGGCGTCGTACTGCCCCGACTCGACCGCGAGGAACAGGTTCTCCCACGACGTGGGCTGCAGCTCGAGCCGGAGCCCCAACACGTCCGCCACGAGCTGCGCGATGTCGGGTTCGACGCCGATCACCGTGGTGTCGTCGTCGGCGCGGAACGACAGGGGCGGGTTCCCGCTGCCGGTGGTGCCGACCACGAGCGTTCCGCGGTCACGGATCGACTGCGGCACCTGCGCGGCGATCGCCTCCACCTTCTCCGCACGCACCCGGTTCTGCTCGGGGCTCGTGTTGACCTTGGCGCCCGACGCGGATGCCGGCGCCGGAGCGGCCCCCTGGTCCGGGTCGGGGCCCGCACAGGCCGCGGCGGCCAGCACCGGGAATGCGAGCAGAACGGCGGCCAGCCGTAGCCGTCTCAGGGACCTCGACACGGTGTTTCCTCCAGATACCCACGCGGCGGACGCCGGCGTGATGGCGCGACCCGGCCGGTGATCCGCGGCCGGAAGTCTGATCAGTGCAGGACCTTGCTCAGGAAGGCGCGGGTGCGCTCCTCGCGCGGGGCGTCGAGCACCTGCGACGGCGGCCCCTGCTCGACGATCCGGCCGCCGTCGAGGAAGACGACGGTGTCGGCGGCCTCCCTGGCGAAGCCGATCTCGTGGGTGACGACGATCATGGTGGTTCCGCTGCGCGCGAGGTCACGCATGACGTCGAGGACCTCGCCGACGAGCTCGGGGTCGAGCGCGGACGTCGGCTCGTCGAAGAGCACCAGCTTCGGGCCCAGCGCGAGAGCGCGGGCGATCGCGACCCGCTGCTGCTGTCCCCCCGACAACCGTCGCGGGTACTCCCCCGCCTTGTCCCGCAGCCCGACCCGGCCCAGCAGCTCCTCGGCCTCTTCTGCCACCTCGGCCCGGGGCCGGCCCTGCGCGGAGATCGGGGCCTCCACGACGTTCTCCAGCACGGTGAGGTGACCGAACAGGTTGAAGCCCTGGAAAACGAACCCGATGTGCGTGCGCTGGCGCAGGATGTGGCGCTCGGAGAGCTCGTGCAGCCGGTTGCCCACCCGCCGGTAGCCCATCAGCTCCCCGTCGACGCGCACGAACCCGCGATCGACCTTCTCCAGGTGGTTGATCGCCCGCAACAGGGTCGACTTGCCCGACCCGGACGGCCCGAGCAGGACCGTCACCTCGCCCGCGCGCACGGTCAGGTCGACGCCGCGCAGCACATCGAGCGTGCCGAAGCTCTTGTGCACGCCACGTAGGTCGACCATCGGAGGAGCAGCCGGGGCCGTCATGCCGCCACCCGCTTGCGCAGGAGGGCGATCCCGGTGCGCGCCGCCGCCCGGAACCGCTGGACGGGCGTAGGTGGCACGGTTCGCAGCGCCCCCCGGGCGTAGTACCGCTCGATGTAGAACTGACCGATCGACATCACCGTGGTGAGCACCAGGTACCAGATCGCCGCCACGAGCAGCAGCGGAATGACCCGCCCGTTACGCGTGTAGATCACCTGAGCTGCTCGGGATCGGCACTCAGCGAGACAGGAGGGCCATCTTCTTGATCACCGTCGGCAAGAGCGTATTCGGCAATTCGGATACCGCGTTACACGCACGGCAGCTGGCAATGCGCCCCATTGCTCCCGAGCGGCTGATAGGTCCATCAGGATCCGGAATGGTCGGATTGCGCCGGATCATCTCGATCTCGGAATCCGCGGTTTCGGGGCATGTCGTTCCATCTGGGAAGTCGCTGTGTCGAGCCAGTCGACCACACGCGGTCGGTGTGCTTCCGCCCCGGCTCGCCGCCCACGCCGTCCTGTGGGTGTTCACCGCGCGGCACACCGACACCTCGCCCATGAGCCGCCGCACCGTCGACCGGCTCTGCGGGGCGGGCGCCGAACAGCTGGTGCTCAGCGCACTCGACGACGCGGCGGTCGTCGAGGTCACACAGGACATGCTGGCCGCCACGCCAGGGGAGGACGTCCTGGACGTCGTCCGACGTGCCCACGGCCAGCCGTTTCTCCTGGTGGAGCTCCTGAGAGGGCTGCGGGACGAAGGCCTTATGAGCTGTGACAACGGCGTGCTCAGCCTGAAAAGCTCGGAGCTGCCCCAGCGGTTTCGCGACTCGATCACCGGGCAGCTCGATCGCCTGAGCGATCCCGCGCGGGACCTCGTGGAGATGGCATCGGTGCTGGGCCACGGCTTCTCCGTCGAACAGCTCGCCGAACTTCTGCAGACCCCCGTCCCCGAGCTCGTTGCGCCGCTCCGTGAGGCGTTGCAGGCAGAGCTGCTGGTCGAAGCCGGTTCGGAGCTCCGGTTCCGGCACGATCTCATCCGGGAGGCCGTCGGCGCGAGTCTCCCGACCACGCTCGGCCACGCGCTGCGACGCCGAGCCGTCAACGCGATGCTCGCGCACGGGGCGCCTCCGGCCGAGGTGGCGGCGTTGGTCTTCATGATCGCCCGCACCGGCGACCTCGCGTCCGCCGACCTGCTGGCCCGGGCGTCGGCAGAGCTCGCGCACGCCGCTCCGGCCGACGCCGCTCGACTGGCGGACCGAGCGCTGACGCTCACGCCTTACGGCAGACCGGAACGACCCGCGAGAATCGTCTCCGCGATGTCGCTCTTCGTGGCGGCCGGAGCGGTACAGGAGGCGCGACACCTCGCCGACACGGTGCTGAACGGTGTCGTCGAGCCGGTCGACGAAGCACGCGCACGCCTCGGCCTCGCGTGGCTGTCGATGCAGTACTCGGGCCCCGACGTCGTCGAGCAGACCCAGCGCGCGCTCACACAGCCGGATCTCCCGACCGCACTACGCATCGAGCTCTCGGCGCTGCAGTCACACGGGTACGCCATGAGCGGGGATCCGCGGGGAGGCAGCGCTCCGGCCGAGCGGGCATTGCACGAGTCCGCACGTTTCCGCGACCCCGACAGCCGAGTCGCTGCTCTGACCGCCGCTACGGGCGACGCTCTGGTGCACGGGCGGTGGGTGGACGCGTTGCGGCTCAGCGAGGAGGCCGTCGCGCTTCGGCCGTTCCAGCGCTCCGCGCGGGGCGTGTGGGTGCCGGACTGCTGGCGTTCGCTGCTCCTGATGTGTCTCGCGCGGATCGACGAGGCGATCGAGCTGTCGGATGCGGGGCTCCGCGAGTCACGGTGCGAAGGACCCGCCATCAACGTGCGGGTCTGGATGATGTGCCGCGCCCGATACCTCTGGGCAGCCGGCAGGCTCGACGAGGCCCAAGCCGAGGCCGAGGCGGTCCTCGAGATGACCGACGACCTGGGGCCCGGCGGGTACGTCACCGCGATAGCCCACTACCTGCTCGGACGCATCGGCCTGCGCACCGGTGATCGGCTCCTGCTCTCGAGGGCTGCGCGTGAGGCCCGCACGATGGCCTTGGAGAAATCGGGGCTCCTGCGCCAGCACGGGCGCTGGCTCTCCGCCCTGGTCACCGATGCCGGCTCGGCAGATTCGGCCGGCTGGCCGGCGGTCGAGCTCGCGGCGGAGGCCTTCGCACCGTTCGGGAGCGACCGGCCACAACTCGTGAGCGCGCGCCAGCACGACGACGTCGTGGCGTTCGCTCGGCTCGCCGTGGCCGCCGGCCGCCCGGAGGCGGCCGAGTCGGTGGTGGGCCGCATGACGCAGCACGCTGCGGACGACCCGGACTTCCCGTACCTTGCCGCAGCCGTGCGGCACTCCCGCGCTCTCCTCGAGGGTGACGTCCCGGGCATGCGCGACGCACTGGCGCTCTACGAGGGCACTCCCTACGTCCTGCCGCAGGCGGACGCGTACGCCGACGCCGCGCGCATGGTCGCGTCCACGCAGCCTGCCGACGCCGTCGAGTACCTGGAACGTGCCCTGTCCGCCTATTCCGCGGCCGGCGCGGAGCGTGACGCCGCCCGCACCCGTAAGTCGCTCGGCGACCTCGGAGTTCGTCGCCGTCGCACCAGTCCGCCACGGCAGGGCTGGTTGGGGCTGACGTCGTCCGAGCTCAAGGTCGTCCGGTTGGTCGCGGCGGGGGCGACCAACCGCGAGGCGGCCGACGAACTCTTCCTGTCGCCGCACACGGTGAGCTCACATCTGCGGCACGCGTTCACCAAGCTGCGAATCCGGTCGCGTGTCGAGCTCGCCCGGGTGGTCGCGGAGCAGGACGGAGCGAATCGGGCCGGCTCACCGGGCCGCTCGGACGCGAGCGTGCTCTGACGCCGCGCTGCGGAGGATCGGACGTCCGGCGCTGCCGTCAGACATCGCGGCCGGCCTTGGGCCTCACATGCCGATGGGGCGCGGACGCTTTCACGACGTCCATCCATGCGATGCGCTCATGAGGTGCGGCGAGACACCATTTTTCCTACGACTGAGACGCAGCGGAGTGAGGCGCACCGACCACACCTGCACGTCGATCAATTCGTACGTTTGCGATCGGGGTTGTCGAGCATGTGTGGAATATGTGGATGGGTGTCCTTCGATCGTGATCTGGGCGAACCGGACGCTCGTCGAGAGCTGGCCGGGATGACCGCGACGATGGCCTGCCGCGGCCCGGACGACGAGGGCATCTGGGTGGACGGTCCGGTCGGGTTGGGGCATCGACGACTGGCGGTCATCGACATCCAGGGCGGCCGTCAGCCGATGACACTGACCGAGGACGGGCGCACCACGCTGACGCTGGTCTACAGCGGCGAGGCCTACAACTACCGCGAACTGCGCGAACGCCTGGCAGCCACGGGCCGGCACTTCCAGACCAACAGCGACACCGAAGTAATACTGCAGGCCCATCGCACGTGGGGCCGGCGCGACCCGCGGGACGCAGTACGCGAGCTGAACGGCATGTTCGCCTACGCACTCTGGGACACCACCACGCAGGAGCTGCTCCTGGTCCGCGACCGGCTGGGGATCAAACCGCTCTACTACTACCCCACCGAACACGGCGTGCTGTTCGGCTCCGAACCCAAAGCGATCCTGGCCAACACCACCGCAGAGCGCGTGGTGGACCTCAACGGGCTCCGACGCACACTCGGGTTCGTCGCCGATCCACACAACGCCGTGTTCCGCGGAATGCGCGAAGTACCACCCGGCCATGTCGTACGCGTGAGCCCCAACGGCATCCAGCAACTGCGCTACTGGCAACTCGCCGACACCGGACACACCGACGACGTGCCCACCACCGTGCGACACGTACGCGAACTACTCGACGACACCATCCAGCGCCAACTGATCTCCGACGTTCCGCTGTGCACGCTCCTGTCGGGCGGGCTGGACTCCTCCGCCCTGACCGCACTGGCCGCCCGGTTCAGCACCGAACGCATCCGCTCCTTCGCGGTGGACTTCGTCGGCTACACCGACAACTTCACACCCGATGCGATGCGTGCGACGCCCGATGGCCCGTACGTGCAGGAGGTGGCGACGTTCGTCGGCACCGAGAACACCAACATCACCCTGTCCACCAGCGAGCTCATGGATCCGGGCGTACGCAAGGCCGTCCGCCACGCCTGTGACCTGCCTATATGCTTCGGAGAGGTCTACAGCTCGCTCTATCTGTTGTTCCGGGCGATCCGGGCGCGCTCGACGGTGGGCCTGTCCGGAGAGTCGGCCGACGAGGTCTTCGGCGGCTACCGCTGGTTCCACGACCCCGCGTCCGTGTACGCCGGCACCTTCCCCTGGCTGCGCGGCCCGCGCATCGAGATGACCGAACGGCTGCTCGACCCGGGGCTGGTCAGCAAGCTCGACCTCAGCGGCTACCTCGACGACCTGTACCGCACCGCGCTGGCCGAGGTGCCCGAACTGACCGGCTCAGCCGCGGCCGATCCACACGAGCGACGGATGCGGGAGATCTGCCACCTGTTCCTGACCCGCTTCCTGCCCAACCTGCTCGACCGCAAGGACCGGATGAGCATGGCCGTCGGACTCGAAGTACGAGTGCCCTTCTGTGACCACCGGCTCGTCGAGTACGTCTTCGGCACACCCTGGTCACACAAGACCTTCGACGGCCGCGAGAAGAGCCTGCTACGCGCCGCCACCGCCGACGTACTGCCCCAATCGGTCGTACAGCGAGTCAAGAGCCCCTACCCGAACACGCAGGACCCCCACTACGACCAGATGCTGCACGCCGAGTTCATCGCACTGCTGCACAACCACGACGCGGCACTGGCACCGCTGCTGGACACCGACGCGGCCGAAGCGGCTCTCGACACGCCCGAGGCCAACAACGGCGGAGTGCTCGGCGGCCGGTGGGCGCTGGAGCAGATCCTCACGCTCGAAGCCTTCCTGACCGACTACGGCGTGAGCATCTCCGGCTGAGCGCGAGAATCCTGCCGCCGGCCCGGGAGAAGCTCTATTCTGACGTGGATACCGCGCTTTCCCGGGCATGGCCGCCGTCACGCGCCATTGTCATCGCACCCGCCGCGTAATTGCTGGACTGCACGCGACAGGCCCCGGCAGGTTTCACCGGTCAATGTCTGAAACCCTGATGCACATCACACAACCGCACCACAATAGCCGGCAGCGCAGCACAGACTGCTGGGTTGTCCTTCACCAGTTCGAGAGAAAGAGAGCCATGACTGCGGCGGACGTGACGACGGACCGGGCGGTCGAGACGGCGGTGCGTACGGCCATGTGGCGGCTGCTGCCGTTGCTGGGCCTGTGTTATCTGCTGAACTACGTGGACCGCGTGAACGTCGGGTTCGCGGCACTGACGATGAACACCGATCTGGGGTTGTCCTCGGCGGCGTACGGGTTCGGGGCCGGGCTGTTCTTCGTGGGGTATTTCTTCTTCGAGGTGCCGAGCAACGTCATCCTGCACCGCGTCGGCGCCCGCATCTGGATCGCGCGGATCATGATCACGTGGGGGCTGATCGCGTCCGCCACGGCGTTCGTGCAGGGCGAGATCAGCTTCTACATCGTGCGCTTCCTGCTCGGCGTCGCCGAGGCCGGCTTCCTCCCGGGCGTCATCCTGTATCTGACCTACTGGTTCCCGCGGGCGCGGCGGGCGAAGGTCACGGCGCTGTTCTTCCTGGCCGTGCCGCTGTCGTCGGTGCTCGGCGCGCCGATCTCCACACTGCTCATCCAGAACGGCGACGGAGCGCTCGGCTTCGGCGCCGGATGGCGGTTCATGTTCTTCGTCGAGGGCATCCCGGCGCTGCTCGTGGGCGTGCTGGTCCTCCTGCTGCTGCCGGAACGGCCGAGCCGCGCGCGCTGGCTCACCGCAACACAGCAGCACGCCCTGGAACAGCGGATCGCGCAGGAGGACGGCGCCCGGGTGCCGCAGCAGACCGGGCTGCGCGCCGGCGTGGGCGACCCGCGGGTCATCGCGCTGTCGGTCATCTACTTCGGCGCCGCGTTCGGGCTGTACGTGCTCGCGTTCTTCCTCCCCCAGGTGGTGTCGGGGCTGCAGGCGCGGTTCGGCGTCCGGTTCTCCCTCGTCGAGATCGGGCTGATCACCGCCGTGCCGTACCTCGTCGCGTCGGTGGTCATGGTGCTGAACGCCCGCCACTCCGACCGCACCGGCGAACGGCGACTGCACATCGCGGTGCCGGCGTCGATCGGGGCGCTGAGCGTCGCGGTGGCGCTCTACCTCGGCTCGCCCTACCTCGTCATGGCCGCGATGACACTCTGCGCAGCGGGGGTCTTCGCGGTGACCCCTGTGATCTGGCAGCTCCCGAGCCAGTTCCTCACCGGTGTCGGCGCGGCGGCCGGGATCGCCCTGATCAACTCGTTCGGCAATCTCAGCGGCTTCGTCGCGCCGTATCTCACCGGATGGCTGCAGGACCTCACCGGCAGCTTCCGGGCGGGCATGTTCGTGGTGGCCGGGTTCATGCTGCTGGCTGTGGTGACCGTCCTGCTGCTACGACCCGAACGATCAGCGTAGGACCGCCTCCTGCGGGTACCTCGCATCGTCGACGGGCGGTGCGGGCATCCGTCCGGAGCCGTCGGGCACCGGAACCGCCGCCAGCAGCGCTTGGGTGTACGGGTGTTGCGGGTCGCTCCAGATCTCCTGGGCAGGGCCCGACTCGACGACCCGCCCCCGGTACATGACCACGAGCCGGTCGGCGATCAGCCGTACCACCGACAGGTCGTGGGAGATGAACAGCAGTCCGGCTCCGCTGTCCACCGCGAGGTCGCGCATCAGCGCCGCCACGACCGCCTGCGTCGACGCGTCGAGCGCCGAGATCGGCTCGTCGCCGATGAGCAGGTCCGGCCGCGCCGCCAGGGCACGGGCGATCGCGATGCGCTGGCGTTGGCCGCCGGAGAACTCGTGGGGGTAGCGCCGGGCGGCGTCGGGGTCCAGCCCGACCCGCCGCAGCCACTCCGCGGGCTCGGAGGGCGCGGCACCTCGGGCGACGGCTGCGCGCACCCCGTCGCCGATCTGCACCCCGATCGCGCGCCGGGGGTGCAGCGAGGCGTACGGGTCCTGGAACACCATCTGGACGCGGGTGAGCGCGGGCGGGCGGCGGCGCAGCCCGAGCGGTGCGACGGGCATGCCGTCGAAGGTCACGGTGCCCCCCGCCGGCTTCACCAGACCGCAGACGGCACGGGCGATGGTGGACTTGCCGCACCCCGACTCCCCCACCAGGCCCACGACCTGGCCGGCCTCCACCGCGAGATCGACGCCGTCGACGGCCCGCACCGGCGGGCGGCCGCGGTAGGTCACGCGCAGCCCCGTCACGTCGAGCAGCCTGCTCACGTCGCCTCCTCGCTGAGGCTCGTCGGCCACGCTCGCGGAGCTGCTGTGCCTAATGGTTCGCTCGCAAGCTCGCTCACATCACCCCCTCGCCGACGCTCGACGGCCACGCTCGCGGAGCTGCTGTGCCTAATGGTTCGCTCGCAAGCTCGCTCACATCGCCTCCAGCGCGCGCACGTCGTCGAGGCTCTGCACGCCGCCTGCGGCGCCGGGCAGGCTCGCCAGCAGCGACGCGGTGTAGGGGTGTGCGGGGGCGGTGAACACCTGATGGCGTTCGCCGTCCTCCACGACCTCGCCGTGCCGCATCACCGCGACCCGGTCGGCCACCGCGCTCATGACGCCCAGGTCGTGCGTCACGAGCAGCACGGCCAGGCCCATCTCCGACGCCAGGTCGCGCAGCAGGTGCAGCACCCCGGCCTGCACGGTGACGTCGAGCGCGGTGGTGGGCTCGTCGGCGATGAGGACCTTGGGCGAGCAGGCCAGTGCGATGGCGATCGCGATCCGCTGACGCTGCCCGCCGGAGAACTGGTGGGGGTAGCGGCGCAGCGCACCCGCCGGATCGGGGATGCGCACCCGGGAAAGCAGCTCGACAGCCCGTTCGCGCGCGGCTGCCCGGCCGAGCCGGAGGTGGTGGCGCAGGTGGTCGGTGGTCTGCGCGCCGATGCTGAGCATCGGATGCAGGCTCGTGGACGGGTCCTGGAACACCATGGCGATCTCGTTGCCACGCAGGGCGTTGCGCCGGCCCGGGGGAAGCCCGAGGAGTTCCTGGTCGCCGTAGGTGATGCGCCCCGTGGCCCGCGCCCCGGAGGGAAGCAGTCCCATGACCGCGAGCCCCGTCATCGTCTTGCCCGACCCGGACTCCCCGGCCAGCCCCTGGATCCGGCCCGCCTCCAGGCGCAGGTCCACGCCGCGCAAGATCTCGTTGCCGCCGATGGAGAGCGTGAGACGGGCGATGTCCAGCACCGTCATCGAGTCGCCGCCGTCATCGAGTCGCCGCCGTCATCGAGTCGCCGCCGTCATCGAGTCGCCGCCGTCATCGAGTCTCGGCCTTTCCGAGGACGCCCGCGGTGCGCGGGTCCAGGGCGTCGCGTAGCGCGTCGCCGAGGAAGTTGAACGCCATCACGACGGTGAGGATGGCCAGGCCGGGGAACACGCCGAGCCACCACGAGTCGAAGTTCTGGACCGCGGTGGAGACCATGGAACCCCACTCGGCGGTGGGCGGCTTCGCCCCGAGACCGAGGAACGACAGGCCCGAGAGCAGCAGTGTCGCGGTGCCGATGTCCAGGGTCGCGAGGATCAGCACCGGCCCCACCACCATCGGGACGATGTCGGTGCGCAGCGACCGCAGGGCGGAGAAGCCGAGCAGCCGGTCGGCCAGCACGTAGTCGGCGGTCCGGACACCCACCACGAGCCCCCGCGTCACGCGGGCGTACGCGGGCCATGACACGACCAGGGCGGCCAGCACCGCGTTGACCAGGCTCGCTCCGAGCGCCGCGGCCACCACCATGGCGAGGATGACGATGGGGAACGCCATCACCAGGTCGGTCAGCCGCATCACGGTCTCATCGACCCAGCGCCCGAAGAAGCCCGCGGCCAGTCCGAGGATGCCGCCGATGACCACCGACAGCCCGACGAGCAGCAGCGCGAGTGGGACGGTCACCTGGGCGCCTGCCAGCACGCGGGTGAACACGTCGCGGCCCAGCTCGTCGGTGCCGAACCAGTGCGCGCCGCTGGGCGCCTCCAGGCGAAGGAAGTCCTGGGCCAGGGGGCCGTAGGGCCACAGGGCGGGCCCGAGGACGGCGACGAGGATCCACAGCACCGCCACCGCCGCGCCGGTGATCCCCAGCGGGGTGCGCCAGGCCTGGGGTATCCGCTTGGTGAACCGCGCCAGCAGGCCGCTCGAGCGCAGCGGTTCCGTGCCGATCGCGGCCGCGTCCGACGACGAGCTCATGTGACCCGCACCCGGGGATCGATCACGCCGTAGAGCAGGTCGACGACCAGGTTGATCACGACGTAGATCACGCCGACGACCAGCCCCACACCCATCACTCCCGGCAGGTCGAGGTGTGACGCCGCCTGGTAGGCGTAGGAGCCCATACCCGGCCACGAGAAGATCTGTTCCACCAGCACCGTGCCCGACAGTAGAGCGCCGAACGCCAGGCCGACCACCGTCAGGATCGGCACCAGCGCCGCGCGCAGGACGTAGCGACCGAGCACCGCGCGTCCCGGCAGACCCTTCGCCCGGGCCGAGCGGACGTAGTCCTGGTCGAGCACCTCCAGCACGGCCGAGCGGGTGAACCGGGTGAGCAGCCCCACTGTGTAGAGCGTCAGCACCAGGGTGGGCAGCATCAGGTGCGCAACGGCGTCGCCGAACGTCACCCACTGCCCGGCGAGAAGCGAGTCCACTGTGTACAGGCCGGTCACGTCCGGCGGCGCGGTGGTGGCCGGGGAGAGCCGGCCCGATCCGGGAGCGATGTCGAGCTGGTAGGAGAAGACGTAGAACGCCACCATCGCCAGCCAGAACGTCGGCACGGAGATGCCCACCAACGACACCAGCCGCAGCGCGCTGTCGGTCAGGTGCCCGCGCCGTACCGCGGCCACCACCCCGAGTCCGACACCGATCAGGATCGACAGCACGATCGCGCCGATCGCGATCTCCAACGTGGCGGGCACCGCGGCCGACAGGTCCGCCACGACCGACCGGTGGGTCTGCTGCGACTCCCCGAGGTCGCCGCGCACCAGGTTCCCGAGGTAGGTCACGTACTGCTCCGGCAGCGGCCTGTCGAGCCCGTAGTGCGCGCGGTAGGCCGCCACGATCGTCGGGTCCTCCGCCGCCTGCTGCCCCAGGTTGGCCGCGACGGTGTCGCCGGGCACGAGGTTCGTCAGCACGAACGTCACCAGCGTGACGCCGACGACGAGCAGCGCCGACACCGCGATGCGGCGCAGCACGTACCGGACCAGCGGGTGCCCGGCCCGGTTCGTATTCGTGGCCGTGCTTGTGCCCGCGCCCGTGCCCTCGGCCGGGCTACTTGGCTCCGATGGCACCGAGATCGACCGTCCAGATCGGGTTGTACGCCGCACCCGTCACCGACGCCGCCGTGACGATGTTGGACGGCGGCTGCACGAGCGGGATGAACGGGCCGGAGGCGTTGAGGCTCTCCTGGAACTGCTGGTAGACAGCATCGCGCTGCGCGGTGTCGACCGTGGTCCCCGCTGTGGTGGCCACCGTGTCGATGTCCGGCGCCGCCGCGGCGAGCCAGTTCGCACGCTTGCCGATCAGGCCGCCGGGAGCGAAGGCGAGGTAGTTGGAAGGGTCCGGGAAGTCCGGGCCCCAGTACCAGAGCCCCATCTGCTCCTTGCCGTTGCGATAGTTGTCCAGCTCGGTGGCCACGGGGGCGGGCGCCAGGTCGACCGCGATGCCTGCGGCGGCGAGCTGGGACTGCAGCCTCTCGGCGAGTGTCTGGAAGCTCAGGCCGCCCAGCGTGAGGTCGCTCGGGTAGGCGAGCTTGGGCTTCTGGCCCGCCATCCCGCTCGCGGCGAGATCGGCCTTGGCCCCCTCCACGTCCTGCTTGAGGGCGTCGGCGGCGGGCAGCGTGCCCGCGATCATCGACGGGATGACGCCCGCGGGCTGCACGGAGCCCGTGCCGGCCACGCCCAGCAACCCGGCGTAGTCGATGGCCTTCTTCACCGCCGAGACGTACTGGGGGTTGCTGGTGGCGGGCGACACCTCGGCGCTCTGGTTGAGCAGCAGGAAGATCGTGTATGCGGACGCGCCGCTGGTGATGGTGACCTTGCTCGTGTCGAGGCCCTTCACCTGGTCGCCGGAGAGGTCGAGCGCGACCTGGGAGTCGCCCTTCTGGACGTTGAGCGCCTGGGTGGCCGCCTTGACGTTGCGGATCACGACGGTGCCGTAAGCGGGCTTGTCCGGGCCGTTGTACGCAGTGTTCCGGGTCAGCACGGCCTGACTGGCCACGTCGAGCGACTTGAGGACGTACGGGCCGGATCCCGCGGATGCGCCGTTGAGATACCCCTCGGCGGCGTCCTTGTCGTCGGTGGTGCCGCCGTGCGCCGTGACGACCTTCGAGTTGACGATCGACAGCGCCGGGTTGGGCAGGATGAACGGCAGGGCCGGGTTCGGCTTCGCGCTGGTGAGCACCACCGTGGTGGCGTCCTTCTTGGCCACGGTGACGCCGTCGAGCAGGAACGACGGGTTGCCCTTCAAGCCGATGAGGCGCTGCAGGGAGAACACCACGTCGTCGGCGGTGATCGGGGTGCCGTCGGAGAAGACGCGCCCCTGCGCCAGCGGCAGGGTCAGCGTCGTCGCGTCCGGCGAGAGCTCATAGGACGTCGCGAGTTCGCCGACCGGCTTGGTCAGGTCGTTGTTCGCGAAGGTCAGCAGCGTCTCGTACATGCCCTTGGTGAGCATCTGGCCGGTCAGTTCGTACTCGCGGCCCGGGTCGATCGTCTTGAGGTCGAAGCTCGCGTCGACGACGAGCGTGCCACCGCCCGCATCGCCGCTGGCGTCGGACGATCCGGACCCGCAGGCGGCAACGGTCACGGCCACGAGCGCGGCGACTGCAGCCAGCGCCATCGAGCGGCCGCGGCCGCGGACGGACATCGGACCGATCATGTGTACCTCCGCGCACACGCTTGTCGCGGCTCGACGGATTGCGCCCGCAGACAGCGTCAACTAGACGATTCGGCAGCATCATGCTGCACTGGTCACAGCTCGTCCAGTAACGATCGATCACGTCGGATGAACGTGATCAGATGCGGCCAGAGAGGGCAAGAATGTCCAGAGGCAAGGATGCCGCCACCCCGTCAACTGGACGATCCGCTGCCCCGCTGGACGAGGTCGACCAGCGGATCCTCGCCGGACTGCGGAGCGACGGCCGGATCTCGATGTCGGCGCTCGCCGATCAGGTAGGGGTCTCCCGCGCCACGGCCTACACACGCGTCGAGAACCTGGTCACCTCCGGCGTGATCAGCGGCTTCAGCGCCAGGGTCGACCCGCGCAAGGTCGGGTTCGGGATCTGCACCCTCGTCTTCGTCACGGTGAGCCCGCAGACGTGGGCCTCGTTCCGGCGCCGGGTGACGGAGATGAGCCAGGTCGAGTACTGCGCCGTCACCACCGGCCAGCACGATGCGATGCTGCTCATCCGCGCCCGGGACGTGGCCGAGGTGCACCATTTCGTCACCGACGTGCTGTCGGTGCTGCCCGAGATCCGCGCGGTGGAGTCGGTGCTCGTGATGGACGAGGTGGTCCGGCGGCCCTATCTGCTGCCACAAGACGTCCCGACCTCTCCGCCCCCGACACAGCAGGTAGGCATGACGCGGTTCATCCGGGCGGGCGAGGACCACGCGGGGCTCGACTAGGACCGGATTTGGGCGCAGACGCTGACCTGATCGCCATCGGCCGTGCGGAAGTCCTCCACCAGTCGCAGGCCCTCGTCGTGCGATTCGATCCGGCTCTCCGCCGCACCGCCCACCACCTCACCCGTGGCATCGACGACGTGCGTGAAGCTGATCGAGATGCGCCGCTCCACACGCGTGCCGACGAAGCGGCCGATACGCACCGTGTCGCCTTCGTACTCTCCCCACACCATGCCGTCGCGCTCGTGGTAGTCGAAGACCGTGGGCGAGGACGGATCGACCTCGCTCGCCGTCGACGACACCATGGCGAAGCGCAGCCCGTCCAGGTCGATGTGGGAGGCGGAGTGACTGATGGCCATATGAGGATCATGGACCATCTGTCGTGTTCCTCATCGCTGCGACAAGTCGGGGACCTCCGCTGCCAGCAGCCGGTCCGCCGCCTCCTCGACGGGCTCCATCGCGCCCGACCATCCCGCGATGCGAACGCCTGCGGCGGCGACCTGCCGGGGCGATTCGGGGACGGCGAGGCCGTCGGCGCGCAGGTTGACGATCGACTCGACGAGCCGGAAGGCCAGGTCACCCGCCGGAGACGGGCCTCCCGTGAGCGCCTCGGCCGCCGTGACGTAGCAGTGGCGCAGCCGCTCGCGGGCGGCCTGGAACGGTAGGAACCGGGGGCGGCGCAGCTCCGGTGCCAGGTACAGGACGCCGACGTTCCACGGCGCGGCGGCGAGCTGCCCGCCGTCGTGCAGCGCCAGTGCGAAGAGCCGGGCCGCGGCCTGTTCGGGTGTCGTGACCTCGTAACGCAGCAGCGCGTCGGCCACGGGCAGCACGGGGATCACGGTGCTCGACAGCAGCGCGTCGAGGATGTCGTCCTTCGTCGCGAAGTGGTGGTACAGCGACGCCTGCCGGATGCCGACGGCCTCGGCGATGGCGCGCGTGGACGTGTAGGCGAAGCCCTGCACCGTGAACAGCTCGGCCGCGGCGTCGAGGATCTGCTCGCGCCCGGTGCTGCCCGGCCGCAACGGCCCGGTGTGCCGGGGACGGCCGGGTCCGGAGGTCACGCGCCGATCCTGCCACGCGTCATCTCCCTGTCACATGACAGTTATCCGGCAACGACGACGTAACCCGTCGGTCATCGGAAGCGGCTGGATCACGTCGAAAACTGTCGTCCAACAGGTATTCGACTCCGACAGGGGTTCCGATGACGGCGACGCTCCCTCAGACCACCCTTACCGACGACGACGATCTCAGCGGGCTGGGCTACCGGCCCACCCTCCACCGCAAGCTCGGCCGGTACGCATCCTTCGCGGCGGGCTTCTCCTTCGTCTCCATCCTCACGACGATCTTCCAGCTGTTCGCCTTCGGCTACTCGTTCGGCGGTCCGGCGTTCTTCTGGACGTGGCCGCTCGTGCTGGGCGGGCAGCTGCTCGTGGCGCTGGTGTTCGCCGAGCTCGCGGCGCAGCTGCCGCTCTCGGGCGCGGTCTACCAGTGGTCGCGGCGCGTCGGCGGGGAGACCGTCGGCTGGTTCGCCGGCTGGTACATGGCGCTTGCGCAGGTCGTGACGGCCGCGGCGGCGGCGATCGCGCTGCAGGTGGTGCTCCCCCAGCTGTGGGACGGCTTCCAGCTGGTCGGCGGTGACCCCGCGCTGACGTCCGTGACCGGTGCGACCAACGCGGTGGTGCTCGGCGCGCTGCTGCTCACCGCCACCACGGTGATCAACTCGATCGGGGTCGGCATCATGTCGAGGATCAACTCGATCGGCGTGACCTGCGAGATCGTCGGCGTCATCGCGGTCGTACTGGCGCTGGCGACAGCTGCCCGTCGCGGACCCGAGGTCGTCACCGACACCTCGGTGCTCACCGCCTCCGATCTCGGCGCGACCGGGGCGTTCCTGGTGTCGGCGCTGATGGCGGCGTACGTGATGGTCGGGTTCAACTCGGCGGGAGAGCTGTCGGAGGAGACCCTCGACCCGCGCCGGACGGCCCCCCGCACGATCCTGTCGGCGCTGCTCGTCTCGGGTATCGGCGGCGCGTTGATGCTGCTCACGGCGTTGATGGCCGCGCCGAGCCTCACCGACGGCCGGCTGGCCACCGAGGGGCTCCCGTACGTCATGACGGCGGTGCTCGGCACGTTCTGGGGCAAGGTGCTGCTGATCGACGTCGCGATCGCGATCGTCGTCTGCACGCTCGCCATCCAGACCGCGGGCTCCCGGCTGGTGTTCTCGATGGCCCGCGACGGGCAGCTCCCCGCGGCGACGCACCTGGCGCACGTGGACCCGCGCCGCGGTACGCCGGTGTGGCCTTCAGTGGTGATCGGGGCGCTGGCGGTCGGGCTGCTCGCGATCAACATCGGCAACGCGGCGCTGTTCACGACGCTGAGCAGCGTCTGCATCGTGATGATCTACCTGGCGTACCTGCTGGTGTCGGTGCCGACGCTGATCGCCCGCCTGCGCGGCCGGTTCACGGCGAACGAACCCGGGCTGTTCTCGCTGGGCCGCTGGGGAGTGCCGATCAACATCGTCGCGGTGCTCTACGGCGCCGCGATGGTCGTCAACCTGTCGTGGCCGCGTTCGGAGGTCTACGACCCGACCGGGGAACACCCGTGGCTGACGTTCTCCGCACCCGCCGTCGTCATCGGTGTCCTGCTGCTGGGCCTGCTCGCGCGGCGGTCGCGGAAGGCGTCGGCATGACCACCGCGACGACGGCGGGCGCCCGGTCCCACGCCCGCGCCCAGCACGGACGGACGGTGCCGACCATGCGGCACGTGCCCCCGCCCAGCGGGCTGACCTGGTCGGAAACCGTAGCGTTCGGCCGCTACACGACGATGGCGCTGGCCCGCGGCACCCGGCTGCGCCTCACCGACACCGCAGGCGGCGCCTGCGTGTCGATGCTGCTGCACCGCACCGGCGCGCTGCACGAGCGGCTCAACGTGGCCGACACGGTGAAGGTGCCGTGGCAGGTCTACCTCGGCGCCGGGCACCCGCTGCTCAGCGACGCCGGCCGGCTCATGGCCACGATCGTCGCCGACAGCTCCGGCCACCACGACGCGCTCACCGGGACCACGACGCGCGCCGGCAACACCGAGCGCTACGGGGCGGGCGCCGCGCAGTCGGCATCGCCGGCAGGCCGCGAACTGCTGCTGCTCGGCGTGCTCAAGCACGGACTCGGACCACGGGACGTGCCGCCGTCGATCTCCTTCTTCCAGGGCGTGCGGGTCGAGCCGGGCGGCGCGCTCACGTTCACCGGTAGCGCCGGGCCGGGCACCGCCGTCGACCTGCTGCTGCAGATGGACCTGGTCGTCACGCTCGCCAACACCGCGCACCCCCTGGACCCGCGCGCCGAGTTCACCGGCAGCACGGTCGACGTCCACGCCTGGTACGCGCCCGACGACCTGGCCGCGCTGGCCACCGGCGAGCTCGGGCCCGAGCACCGGCGGGCACTGGAGAACACCGAACACGACGTGATGGCGAGGAATCCCCGATGACGGTCGTGCTCGAGGAGACGGTGGCCGCTCGCGCACCGTGGTCGGCCGTGGTGGCCGCAGGCGATGTGCTCACGATCGTCGACCTCCACGGCAACCAGGCCGTCGACTGCCTGCTCTACTCCGCAGCCGACACGGCCGTGCGCTACTCCGCTGCCGAGACGATCCGGCGGCAGCGTTCGATCGTGCTCACCACCGGCTCGGTGCTGCGCGCGGACACCGGCGCGGCGCTGATGACCGTGGTGGCCGACGAGGTGGGCGTGCACGACACGCTCGGCGGCGCCTGCTCGCAGGAGTCCAACACCCTGCGCTACGGCGAGCACACCCGCCAGCAGCACGCCTGCGTCGAGAACTTCCTGATCGAGGGCGCGCGGTGGGGGCTGGGCAAGCGCGACCTGGTCAGCAACATCAACTGGTTCATGAACGTGCCGGTCGATCCGGACGGCGCGCTGGGCATCGTCGACGGGCTGTCCGGGCCGGGGAAGCGGGTGTCACTGCGCGCGGAGATCGACACGCTCGTGCTGGTGTCGAACTGCCCGCAGGTGAACAACCCCTGCAACGGCTTCGACCCGACGCCGGTGTCGATGGTGGTGACCCGATGATCGTCCTGGTCGCCAACCGTGGGGAGATCGCCTGCCGGATCCTCCGCTCGGCCCGGGAGCTGGGCATGGGCACCGTGGCGGTGTTCTCCGATGCCGACCGTGGCGCCCCGCACGTCCGCCTGGCCGACATGGCGGTGCGGATCGGACCGGCGCCTGCCCGGGAGTCGTACCTGCGCGCGGACGCGATCCTCGACGCGGCCGCGTCGACCGGGGCAGGCGTGATCCACCCCGGGTACGGCTTCCTGTCCGAGGACGCCGCGTTCGCCACCGCTGTCGAGGCGGCCGGGCTGGTGTTCGCCGGCCCGACACCCGAGCAGCTACGTGTGTTCGGCACCAAGCACACCGCCCGGGCGGCGGCGCGGGCCGCGGGCGTTCCCATGATCGCCGGGTCGGACCTCCTGCCCGATCTGGCTGCCGCTCGCTCTGCCGCGTCCGACATCGGCTTCCCGGTGATGCTCAAGGCGACCGGCGGGGGTGGTGGCATCGGCATGACCGTCTGCCGCACACCCGCCGAGCTGGCCGCGGGCTACGAGCGAGTCGCTCGGCTGGCCGCGTCGAGCTTCGCCACCGCCGGCGTGTTCGCCGAGCGGTACGTGGAGCGCGCGCGCCACGTCGAGGTGCAGGTGTTCGGAGACGGCACCGGCCGGGTCGTCAGCCTGGGCGACCGCGACTGCTCGCTCCAGCGCCGCCACCAGAAGGTCGTGGAGGAGGCACCCGCGCCGGGGCTGCCCGACGAGATGCGCGCGGAGCTTCACCGCAGCTCCCGCGCGCTGTGCGCGGCGGTCGGCTACCGCAGCGCCGGCACGGTCGAGTTCGTCTACGACGCAGAGGGCGGCGCGGCCTCGTTCCTCGAGGTCAACGCGCGGCTGCAGGTGGAGCACCCGGTGACGGAGGCCGTCACCGGCGTCGACCTGGTCGCGTGGATGCTGCGGCTGGCGATGGGCGAACGGGACGTGCTGGCCGGCGTGCCCGACGCCGTCCCCGTTCGTGGATCTGCGGTGGAAGCCCGTGTCTACGCCGAGGACCCGGCGCGCGAGTACCAGCCCAGCGCCGGCACGCTGACGAACGTCCGGTACCCGGGAGGCGTACGCGTCGACGCGTGGGCGGAGACGGGCAGCGAGGTATCGACGGCCTACGACCCGATGCTGGCCAAGATCATCGCCACGGCACCGGACCGTGCCGGCGCGTTCACCCGGCTCGCCACGGCGCTCGCAGACACCCGCATCGACGGCATCGAGACCAACCTCGGCCTGCTGCGCGCGGCCGTCGTCGAGCCGGAGGTGCACGCCGCCCGCCACCACACCGACACCCTCGACGGGATCGGCGACGCCGAGCCGCGGATCACCGTGGAGCGGCCCGGAATGCTCACGACCGTGCAGGACTGGCCAGGCCGCATCGGGTTGTGGCAGGTGGGCGTGCCGCCGAGCGGACCGATGGACGACCTGTCGTTCCGGCTGGGCAACGTCGCACTCGGCAACCCGGAGGGTGCGCCAGGCCTGGAGGCCACGGTGAGCGGGCCCGCCCTGCGGTTCACGCACCCGACGTACGTGTGCGTGACCGGCGCCCCGGTGCGCGTGACGGTGAACGATGCCGACGTGCCGTGCTGGACGCCGGTGCTCGTCCCGGCCGGTGGGCAGCTCGACGTCGGCACCGCCGAAGGGCCCGGACTGCGCACCTACGTGCTGGTCGCAGGCGGGCTGGACGTGCCCGCGTACCTCGGCAGCGCGTCGACGTTCACCCTCGGCCGCTTCGGCGGTCACGCCGGACGGGCCCTGCGCACCGGCGACGTGCTGCGCACGGGGGCGGCCTCGACACCCGTCGGGCCGGTGGAGCACCGCCCGGCGATGAGCCGCGAATGGGAACTGGCGGTCACCGAGGGCCCGCACGGTGCTCCGGAGTTCTTCACCCGCGCCGACATCGACCAGCTGCACGCCACCGCGTACGAGGTGCACTTCAACTCGGCGCGCACCGGCGTGCGGCTGGTCGGGCCGCGACCGGCCTGGGCTCGACCGGACGGCGGCGAGGCCGGGCTGCACCCGTCCAACATCCACGACACGGCGTACTCGGTCGGGGCGCTGGACTTCACCGGGGACACCCCGATCCTGCTCGGCCCCGACGGACCCAGCCTCGGCGGTTTCGTCTGCCCGGTCACGGTGGTGGCCGCGGAGCGCTGGAAGCTCGGCCAGCTGCGACCGGGCGACACGCTCCGGTTCGTACCGGTCCGGGCCGTCGACGCACCGTCGCGAGCAGCGCTCCCGCCGCGCCGCCCGGCCCGCACGGGCGGCGACGGCGACGACGGCGTGCTGCGGCGCGGAGACGGTGTCACCTACCGCCGCTCCGGCGACGACAACGTGCTCGTCGAGTACGGCGAGATGGTGCTCGACCTCGGTCTGCGCGCCCGCGTCCACGCCCTGCACGAGCGGCTCACCGAGCTGGACCTGCCCGGCGTGGTCGACCTGACGCCCGGGATCCGGTCGCTGCAGGTCCACGTCGACCCCGACGTGCTGCCGGCGCCGAAGCTGCTGGATGCGCTGGTGGAGATCGAGGCCGACCTGCCGCCGACGTCGGCGCTGGTGGTCCCGAGCCGGACGGTGCGACTGCCGCTGTCCTGGGACGACCCGGCCACCCGGGAGGCGACTCACCGCTACATGGCAGGCGTGCGTGCCGACGCGCCGTGGTGCCCGTGGAACATCGAGTTCATCCGGCGGGTCAACGGCCTGGAATCGGTCGACGACGTCCACAGGACCGTGTTCGACGCCTCCTACCTGGTGCTCGGCCTCGGCGACGTCTACCTCGGCGCGCCCGTCGCAACGCCGCTCGATCCGCGACACCGGCTGGTCACCACCAAGTACAACCCGGCGCGGACGTGGACACCGGAGAACGCCGTCGGGATCGGCGGCGCCTACCTGTGCATCTACGGGATGGAGGGACCAGGCGGCTACCAATTCGTCGGCCGGACCACCCAGGTGTGGTCCCGGTTCCGCCCGTTCGACGCGGGGCACCCGTGGCTGCTGCGGTTCTTCGACCGGATCCAGTGGTACCCGGTGAGCGCAGCGGAGCTGCTGGACCTGCGGGCGGACATGGCCGCCGGGCGCGGGCACGTCGAGATCACCGACGGCGAGTTCTCGCTGGCCGAGCACGAGGCGTTCCTGGCCCGCGAGGCCGAGCCGATCGCCGCATTCCGGGCACGGCAAGCGGCGGCGTTCGCGACCGAGCGCGCGGCCTGGGCGGCTGCGGGCGAGTTCGACCGCACCGACGTAGCATCGGCACCGGTCGTGGACGCTGCGGCGATCACGGTCCCGCCCGGCGGAACGGTTGTCGAAGCCCCGTTCGTCGCGAACGTGTGGCGCGTCGATGTGCAACCCGGCCAGCACGTGGCGGCCGGGCAGGCGCTGCTCGCACTGGAGTCGATGAAGATGGAGACCGCTGTCGTCGCACCGCGCGCCGGGGTGGTCGACCAGGTGCTGGTCCGCGCCGGTTCTCAGGTGGACGCGGGTGAGGCACTGGTCGTGCTCACCGAAGCGCGGGCGGAGGCGGCATGAACCCCGGGGAACGAGTACGGGCCGCCTACCGCGCGATCGCGGCGGTCGACCGGCCGGAGATCTGGATCTCCCTGCGGCCCGAGGCGGACGCGCTCGCCGACGCCGCAGCCGTCGACCCCGGGTCGCCGCTCGCCGGCACGGTCGTCGCGGTGAAGGACAACGTCGCGGTGCGCGGCCTGCGCACCACCGCGGGCTGCCCCGCCTTCGGCGCGGTCGCGACGGCCGACGCAACCGCGGTTGCCCGGCTGCGGGCGGCAGGGGCGGTGGTCATCGGCACCACGAACCTCGACCAGTTCGCCACCGGGCTGGTCGGCACCCGCAGCCCGCACGGCCCGGTACGCGACGCCCGGCGCCCCGACCGGATCTCCGGCGGCTCCAGCTCCGGTTCCGCCGTCGCGGTCGCACTCGGGCTCGTCGACATCGCGATCGGTACCGACACGGCCGGATCCGGACGGGTCCCGGCCGCGTTGCAAGGGATCGTCGGGATCAAGCCCACACCCGGCGTCGTGCCCACCGAGGGTGTGGTGCCGGCGTGCCGGTCGTGGGACTGCGTGACCGTCCTCGCCAGGGATCTGCCCACAGCCGAAGCAGCGATGGGTGTCATGGCCGGCGGCGCGCGTAGCTGGCCCGCCGACACCCCGCTGGCCGCGCCGCCGGTCCCGCGCGTCGCGGTACCGCAAGGGCTCCCGGGCTTGCCAACCGCATGGGATGACGTGATCGGGTCGCTCGACGCCGCCGGGATCGACGCCGTGCCGATCGACATCGGCCCGTTCCTGGAGGCAGCGCGACTGCTCTACGAAGGCGGCCTCGTCGCCGAGCGGCACGCCGCCGTCGGTGGCTTCGTCGACGCACACCGCCCCGACGTCGACCCGGTTGTGGGCGCGATCATCGGGGCGGCCGGTGGCATACCGGCCTCGCGGTACGTCACCGACATCGCCAGGCTCGCAGAGCTGCGAGCCGTCGCGATGGCGGCCCTCGTCGGCCTCGACGGGCTGCTGCTGCCCACCGTGACCGAGCACCCGACGATCGAGGAGGTCGCCACCGACCCGGTGGGCGTCAACGCGCGGCTGGGCACCTATACGAACTTCTGCAACCTCTTCGACCTCAGCGCCGTGGCCGTGCCGGCGGGAACGATGGGCGACGCGCAGTTCGGGGTGACCGTGCTCGGCCGCCCGTTCTCCGACGCCGTCGTCGCCGACATCGCTCGGCGGATCATGATCCCGGCGACTCCCCCGCCGCTGCAGGCCGGCGGGCTGCCCGAGCCCGTCACGACCGCCGTGCCCTGGCCGATCACCGCCGGCGCGGCTGCCGTACCGCTCGTCGTCGTGGGCGCTCACCGCAGGGGGCAGCCGCTCGCGGCCGAACTGGAGCGCCGCGGCGCACGCTGGGACGGCATGGTCCGCACTGCGCCCACGTACCGGCTGCTCGCGCTCGACACCGTGCCGCCGAAACCGGGACTAGTCCGCGCCCCCGACGGCGCAGCGATCGTCGGGGAGCGTTGGATGATCTCCCCCGCCGGGCTCGGCACGCTGCTCGCCGAACTGCCGCCACCGATGCTTCTCGGGCCCGTGGAACTGGCCGACGGAACATGGAACGTGGGCTTCGGCTGCGCCGCGGACGTCACCGGTGAAGACATCACCTCCACGGGAGACTGGCTGGCGGCGCTGCGCCCGGGTTGATGTCCCGAACTGGGCTCGGCGGCGCCACCGAGCCGTGACGCTGCGCGTCCGACGCTTCGACCAGGCTCGTCGATGAGTCGCCGGACGACGAGCGCTGGGCGTGAGGGCCGGCTGTCTCCGTGCTGCCGTCATGCACGGAATGACCGGCGGCACTTCTCATGCCGCCGGCCGTCCGATCCCTAGCTCCCGTGTTGCGCGCCGACCGCCATGCTCCGAGACGCATCGCCGGCGCGACCTGCGCGAGCGTTTGCAATGGCGATCTTGGCAGGGTAGGCAGGGTTCTCGGGCGCCCACTGCGCCGCGGCCGCGTATTCCTGTGCGGCCTCGGCGTAGCGACCGAGGCGAAACAGACACAGGCCACGAGCATCATGCGAGAACTCGTGTATCAACTGCTCGTCGTAGGAGGGTCCGAGGTCCGGTAGCTCGGCCGGGTCGAACGCGAGAATGCGATCCAGCGGCACAAGAGCCTCGTCGTAAGCGCCACGACGGATCAGCGCGCGGCTGTGCAGCCACAGCAGCACGCAGTTATCGCCGTATAGTTCGAGCCCCTCGGCAAGCAGCGCTTCCCCGTGGTCGCCGTCGTGCTCACGCATCCGCACAAGATCGGCGTAAAGCAGAACTGCCAGAGGATCCCGCCATGGCTTGGCGCGGGCCACCAGCAGGCCGCCCTCCAGCACGCGTTCGGCCTCACCCGCGTCGCCCAGGCCTTCCAGAACACGGGAGAGGTGGTGCCAGACGAACAGGTTGTCGGGCTCCACCTCCAACTGGCGGCGCAGCAACGGCAGGTTGCGCAGGTGCTTGCGGGTCTGGTCACCCTCGTAACCGAAGTGGACGAGTTCCAGGTCGCAGGGCAGGATCCTCCGGCCGTCCGCGTCGGCGACCGCATGGATCGCCGGCACCACCTTCTCGTGGATCATCCCGTCGAACCGGATCCGTGGATCGTTGCGCCACAGCCGGTACTCCCGATACGGCGTAGCTCGAGGCGAAGGACGCAGCAACAGACGAAACGCCAAGGCGTCCGTCCGGCGCAGCAGGGCCTCTAGAGCTGCCCGCTCGACCGGTTGCAGCTGTTCGTCGGCGTCGATGTAGAGGATCCATTCGCCGCTCGCTGCGTCGAGCGCGGCATTACGCGCAGCGGCGAAGTCATCGCACCACTCGTAGTGGTGGACAACCGCGCCATGGGCTGCCGCGATCGCCGGCGTCTCATCGGTTGATCCGGTGTCGACGACGATCACCTCATCGGCGATCGACTGCAACGACCGCAAACAGTCACCAAGGAATTTCGCCTCATTGCGGACGATCATCGCCGCGCTGAGCAGGGGACGGGTTACCACAGTGATGTCCTGGCCCCGCTAGTCGCCGCACCGCTCGTGGGCGACCTTCTTGTGGTCGACCCACTTGTGGTCGCCCTTGTCGTGACCGGCCGGTCGCGTCTGGTTGGGGAACGACTGCTTGGTGATCTGGTTGGGGAACGCCTGGTTGGGAAACGTCTGGTTAGGGAACGTCTGGTTAGGAAACGTCTGGTTAGGGAAGGCCTGATTGGGAAATGTCTGATTGGGACAGGTTTGACTTGGTGCGGCGAGCGCAACAGAGTTCATGCTGAAGGCGCCGACCACCGGCACCATGAAGGCGGCGGCAGCCATCTTCTTGATGAAGGCGCGTCGGTTCTGTGAAACCGACTCCAGAAAGTCAGCGCGAAGCGGATCCTGACCTTGCATGGGGTCCTCCCTGCCATGTCATCCGAACCGGAGATCGCAGTGTTCCGCTCAGGTGGCGGGCTCGTCCATATCGGTCACACGGTGGTGGTGATCGACGAATCGTTCCCCACGCGCTGCCGCGATCACCGGAGTCTCATCGGTTGATCCGTGTCGACGACGATCATTGCCGCCCCAGAACGGGACGGCGGCGATCTTGATAAAGGCGGAAGCGACCAGAGGAGATCAGAACCACGTGGATTCTGATCTCATACAGGAAATCTCCCGGCCATCTCACCCAAACGAGATATGTGGCATCGTTGCGATCCTGTGGTGCGAGGATCATACTTCGCCACTTGTTGGATACGACGCGCCGACCACCTGTAGTGGTCCTGACTCCGATCACCCCCCAACTCACCGGGAATGGGTTGGCGATGCGTGTTGCCCGTGTCGTCGAGTCCGCCGCCGAGGATCGTGAGGTGGTGGTCGTCGTCGTTCCCGTGGCGGGCGAGCCGCTGGGCAATGCGACGATTCCCGGAGTGCAGCGGGTGGTCCGGATAGAGCCCGGGGCCGGGGCCAACCCGCGGCCCGCTCTGATCAGGATGCTCGCCCAACCGGAATGGCGCGATCGGCTGCAAGTGTCAGGCATTCTCCCTCGGGCAGCGCGCGCAGCACCCCCGATGCTTGCCGATGACATCTTCTCAGCGCTCGGCCGTCCGACCGGGTGGGCCGTGCACGTCGCGCGGGCCGGCCTGGCCCCGCTCGGGGTCGCGCTAGCCGAGTTGCTCGACGCCCCTTTCGCGACGTTGGACCTGGATGACGACGACGAGTCGCTGCTTCGACGCCTCGGTGAGCATGCGGAGGCACACGCCCACCGGAGGTTGCTGTCCGCCTTCGCTGGATGCTTCTCCGGGATATGGCTTGCGGCCCCGCAGGAGGCGGCAGCCGTAGCAGCCCGGCACGGGGTCCCGACGGCGGTCCTCCCCAACGCCATTCGCATCCCGGCGAGCCCGCAGCATGTGCCGTCGAGTCCGCCGGACCTGTTGTTCGTCGGAAACCTGTCGTACCAGCCGAACGTCGACGCGGCGACCGCCCTGGTGGAGCAGGTGCAGCCCAGAGTCCGAGAACGCACGGGACTACCGATCACCGTGTCGGTGGTCGGTCATCACGGCGGCGACCCACGAATCCTGTCGCTGAGCCGGCACCCCGGGGTGATGGTTCGAGGATTCGTGAATGACCTGACGGAGCTGTATGCGCGAGCGAGCGTCGTCGTCGCTCCCCTGACGGATGCCGCGGGCACCCGGATCAAGCTCCTCGAGGCCTTCGCGCACACGGTTCCGGTTGTCGCGACACCCGCAGCCGCCGCCGGTCTCGCTGTCCAGGACGGCACCCACCTGTCCGTGGGCCGGACCTTCGCAGAGCTCGCCTCGCACGTCGCCACGTTGCTGGCCGACCCGCAGGCGGGCGCCCGGATGGCCGGCGAGGCTCGGCGGTACGTCGAGGAGAACCACTCCCCGCCGGTCGTCGCCGCGCAGGTGCACAGCCTGCTGCGTATGGCGGCAGAAACGGCGGAAAGGGCCCACCCTGACGGGCCCGCGCGGACCACAGGACGCATTCCGGTCAGCCAGGCGGCCATCACCGAGACCGAATCAGCCGGCTGATACGTCGTGGCGCAAATCGTCAGTACTTCGGGCGCGCCTGGCTACTTCGATCCGAAATGGGGCGCGCTCGGACTCAGCTCACCAGTCCCTGGCGGGTGAGCGCCTCCAAGCAGCCCATCGTCGCTTCCAGCGGCGGGTCGGTCAGCCCGAACGCGGCCGCCACGAACCCGGCGATCGCGTCCGCATCATGTGTGCCGTCACAGAACTGGAGAACTACGGCGGCCGAGTGGTTGAGGTGATGGACCGTGTCCGTGGACTCGGAGAAGACGACCATCCCGTCGTCGAGCTCGTTGAGGTCAAGCCCTTCGACTATCTTGGGCTGGACTGAAAACATGATCACTCCTGACGGCTTCGCCCGTACACCCGGCTCGCTGGAGCGCCGAATATAGCCCATTTCCTTGGCGGCGCGTCGATGCAACCGATCCGTTACACCTAATGCATTACCTTGCCAACGAGTCATGCGGCAATGAACCGACTTTACCGGGGCTGCCCCGAGCTGCTGTTCATGGTGATCCGCCGGTTGTGCGGGGTGGCGAGTCAGCTGCTGGTCCGGTGACTGGTGATGGACGTCGCCGTGACGGTGCCGTCATCGGCGATCGTGCCGGCAACGGACACCGTCACGCCCGCGACGAGCCCACCGAGCCCGTCGGTCGTGATGGTTGCGGTCGGAGGCACCGTCACGGTGACCACCTTCCCCGCGACGTCGGTGAGGGTGAGTGTGGAGCCCGAGATCGACTTCACGGTGCCGATCGCGACCGGCGAGGCAGACCCTCGGGCGCCGCCCGTCGCGCCGGCCGCCGCTGTGCCGTCCGCCGTCGGCCCGCCCGTGGTCCCGGTTCCGCGGCCGCGACTGGCGGCCGATGCGGCCACCAGCCCCTTGTCGTGGGCCTTCTGTACCGCAACTCCCCCGGCGAACGTCAGCGCGGCCACGATCAGCGCGACCAGCACGGCCGTCAGCCGGTTCGTTCGCCTGGGCGTGTCCCAGTTCTCGGCGAACAGGTCGTCGTCGACGGGGTCGAGGTCGTCCGTGGGCTCGGGGCGCAGCGCGACCGTCTCTTCGTGGGGCCATCCGGCCGGCGGCATCGGTGTTCGGTCGTCAGCAGGTGAGGACACCATTCGTTCCTCCGTCACTCGTACTTCAGGGCGTCGATCGGGCGCAGCGACGCGGCGCGGTTCGCGGGATAGATGCCGAAGAACAGCCCGATCGCCACCGAGACGCCGAACGCGAGCACCACCGAGTACGGCGCGACGATCAGATGGAACGTGCCGAAGCTCAGCTGCCCGACACCGACTCCGATGAGCACGCCGATCAGGCCGCCGAACACCGAGAGAAGCACTGCCTCGAGCAGGAACTGCCCGACGATGTCGGCCTTCTGCGCGCCGATGGCCTTGCGGATGCCGATCTCGCGGGTCCGCTCGGTCACGGTCACCAGCATGATGTTCATGACGCCGATGCCGCCCACCAGCAGCGAGATCCCCGCGACCCCGCCGAGCAGGATCGTGAAGATCCCGGTGATCGAGCCCAGCGCCGCGAGGATCGAGCTCGGGTTGAAGACCGAGAAATCCTCGTTGGCCGCCGTCACGTGGTGGCGGGTGTTGAGGATGTCGGTGACCTCGTCCTGCGCAGCACCGACGACGTCGGCCGAAGCGGCTTTCACCGTGATGCTGCTGACCGTGCCGTAGCCGGTCAGGGTGTCCTGCACGGCGGTCAGCGGGGCGATCACGCGGTCGTCCTGGTCCTGCGGGCCGCTGCTGCCTTTTGCCGTCAGGATCCCGACGATCTCATAGGCGCTCCCGTTGAACTGGACGGTCTGCCCGACGATGGACAGGCCGTCGCCGCCCACGAGGTCGGTGGCCACGGTGGTGCCGAGCAGCGCGATGCGGCGCCTGGCCGTGTAGTCGGAGCCGGTGATCGCGACGCCGGCCTGCAGGGTGTCGTTGTTGTTGACCAGGTAGCTGGGCGTCGTGCCGGTGAAGGTGCCGACCGTGTGCGAGGCGCCCTCGAAGGTCGCCGCCACCGACGGGGCGGTCACCACCGGGGCGACCGAGACCACGTCCGGTGCGGGCGTCGGGTCCACAAGGGCCTCCGCATCCTGCAGGGTGAGCTGCGGCTGCTGAACGAGCGCGCCGTTGTCCACTGTGGACGACGCCGCCGCGCCGGGCCTGCCCGCGCCGCCCGCCGCTCCGCCGGCCCGGGCCGCGCCGCCCCCGCCGAACGCACCCAGGCCGCCGCCTCCGCGCGCCCCGCCGCCTCGCCCACCCGCGCTCGTCGACGTGGACGTGATCGTGAGCGTGTTGCTGCCCAGGGAGCTGACCGAACTCTGCACCGACGCGCTCGCGCCCGTCCCTGCCGCGATGAGGATGATCACGGCCGCGACGCCGATGAGGATGCCGGACATCGTCAGCAGCGACCGCAGGTTGTTCGCCATCACCCCGCGGACGGCGAAGCGGGCGCACTGCCGCAGGTTCACGAGGTGCCCCGGGCCGCAGACAGGCGGTCCGCCGACCAGCGCGGGGGTGGGCTCGATACAGGCGCGGAACGCTCGTCGGAGCGCAGCTTCCCATCGCGCATCCGCAGCACCCGCTTGGCGTGCTCGGCCACTTCCTCCTCGTGGGTGATCACCACGAGCGTGCGGCCGGCGACGTTGAGGTCGTCGAAGAGCGCGAGAACCTCGGTGGTGCTGTGGCTGTCGAGCGCTCCGGTCGGCTCGTCGGCGAGCAGGAGGACCGGGTCGGTACAGATGGCCCGCGCGATCGCCACACGCTGCTGCTGCCCGCCCGACAGCTGCGACGGTCGGTGGTTCGCGCGCGTCGCGAGCCCCACCTGGTCGAGCGCGGCCAGCGCCCGGCGGCGACGCTCACCGGGCCGCACCCTGGCGTACGCCAGGGGCAGTTCGACGTTGCTCACCGCTGCCGTCCGCGGGATCAGGTTGAACGACTGGAAGACGAAGCCGATCTTGCGGTTGCGGATGACGGCCTGCTGTCGCTCGTCCAGACGGCGGGTGTCGACGCCATCGAGCAGGTACCGCCCCCGGGTCGGGGTGTCGAGGCAGCCGATGATGTTCATCAGCGTCGACTTGCCGGAGCCCGACGCCCCCATCACCGCGACGTAGTCGCCGCGCTCCACCAGGAGGTCGACGCCGTCCACGGCGCGAACGACGGTGTCGTCGCTGCCGTAGATCTTGGAGACGCCCTGCAGCGCGATGACCGGGCGCGCCGGGCGGGTCACCCGCGTCACCCGCCGGCCCGCGGGAAGCCGGCGCCGGCGCCCGCCGCGGTGGGAGCGGTGGTGCTGGGCAGCACCAGCACGTCACCGGCCTGGACGCCGCTGGTGATCTCGGTCTGGGTGTCGCCGACGAGCCCGATCGTCACCGGGACGACCGTGTCGGTGCCGGTGCGCTGCACCGTCACGGTGTGGCGGTCACCGAGCGAGGTGATCGCCAGATTCGGTGCCTCCAGCACATCGGTGGCGGACCCGGCAGTGATGTTCAGGCTCGCGGTCGAGCCCACGCCGACGCCCGGCGGCGCGGTGTCGAGGGAGACCTGGATCGGGTAGAGCACGACGTTGTTCGTCACCGTGCTCTGCGGCGTGATCTGCGTGACCGATCCCGTGGCCGTGGTGTTGGTGGCCGGGAACGTGATCGTGGCCTTCTGGCCGAGCTTGATCTTGGCGGCATCGGCCTCGGCGATGTTGGCCGTGACCGCCAGCCGGCTGAGGTTGGCGATCGTGATGAACCCGCTGCCCGCCGACGTCGCCGCCGCGGAGGCCGCGCTGCCGGTGGAAGACCCGGTGCTGGTGCCGCTGGTGGTCGACGCGCTCGGCCCTCCGCTCGACGACTCACCCACCTTCCCGTTGACGGCCAGCACGACCCCGGCCTGGGGCGCGAGCAGGCTGGTCTGATCGACGCCGAGCTGGGCGTTGTCCACTGTCACCTGTGCCTCGTCGACGCTGGCGGCGTAGCCGGCGATCTGGTCGTCGGTCATCGGGTGCAGGTCCGCCTGCTGTGCGAGCTGGGCGTTGGTGACCAGGCCCTGGTCGGTGATCACCGTCTGCTTGGCGGTGGCGATCGCCTGGTTGTCCTTGAGGAGGGTGTCGTCCTGGGTCTGCTGGGCCGTGGTGACGGCCTGCTGATCGGCGTCGACGGTCGTGGCCTGGGCCTGCTGGGCCGCGGTGACGGCGACCCGGTCCTTCTGGAGGACGGAATCGCGGGTCCGTTCCGCGTTGTCGAGCGCCTGCTGCTGTGAGTTGCAGTCCGTGCGGGTGAGGGTTGTGAACGCGATCGGGGCGGCCATCGTCGGACGAGGTGTCGCCGTCGGCGGAGGTGCCGTCGTCGGACGAGCCGGAGCCGGCGGAGAAGGTTGCGGCGGAGGAGGCGCCACCGATGAAGAAGTCGCTCCCGTCGTCGTGCCCGCGCTCTGGCAGGTCTTCAGCGCTTGCTGAGCCTGCTCGACGGAGGCCTCCTCATTCGCCTCGTCGACACCGAGCGACGCCTGCGCGCTCTTCACGCTCGTGTCCGTCGAGGCCTGGTCGTCGGAGAGCTTCTGTTGCGCGTTGCTGATCGCCGTGGCGGCAGACGTGGTGTCGAGGCCGAGCTGGTTCTGCGCCGTCGTCACGTTCGCGTTGGCGCCGTCGAGCTCGGCCTGGGCCTGGGTGATCGCCGCCTTGTCCTGCTCGCTCTTCACCGCCGTCGGGCCCGAACGCGCCTGCGCCAGCGCCGCCTGCGCGCTGGCGAGCTGGGCCCGAGCCGTCTCGAGGCTGCCCTTCGCGCTGGTCGGGTCGACCGTCGCCAGCACCTCCCCGAGGGTCACGGTGTCGCCCGCCTTCACCGTGACGGCCGTGACGGTGCCCTGGGCCTGGAAGCCCACCGGCGTGCTCACCGAGGACTCGGTGTTGCCGCTCCCCGTCACGCTCGACGTCACCGCGCCCCGGACGACCGCGGCGGTACGCACGGCCACGGTCGGGGTGCTGGGGTTACCGATGAGGGCGAAGGCGAGCACGATCGCGAGGATCAGCAGCACGATCAGGATCAGGTTGAGCCACTTCGTACGCGGCGTCATGGCGTCGAAGCGGGAGCGCAGCCGGCTCCACCGCGAGGGCGGCGGGCCTGCGGGCTGGGCGGCGATGCGCTCCGTCACCATCTCGCTCACGCAGCGCCTCGACCGAACGTAGATCACAACTCAGCATGACGTCCTCCTCGAACAGGTCTCCCACGATCACCGCGGAGCGACGCGGAGCGTGGCGCCGAAAGATCGGAATCACCTGTGGACCTACTGGGAGAACCCACTGAGTTGATCTCGGGCGAGGGCCGCGGCGGCCCCCGGTGGCCGTAGCTCCAGCCACCCCGCGTGACCCAGGCCGGCCGGCACGATCACAGCCTGCTGCAGCTACTGCTTCCACTCGATGTGGGCGGAGTCCCGGTCGATCTCCTCACCCTTCGGTCAGCGGCCCTTCGAGGTGCTGCGGAGAACCGTCATCGTGGGAGCAGGTCGAGTGCGGCGCGACGGCAGCACCCCGCCAGGTGGGCTGGTTACTTCGAGCGGCCCGGCATCCGGCGGGAGTGCGAACCGGGGTTCGAGACGCCGGCCGGGCGCTATCTGCCGATTTCCCCCGTTGCGAGCCGCCGCCTACTCGAGGCGGGACTGGCAGCGGGCGTAGTTGTTCTGCAAACTACTCCGGCGCGGCACTTCCGATTTGCCAACGACGACAAAACGGATTCGAGGTCACGATGGGACAAGGTGCGCCGTCGACTCGTGAGATGACGGTCGTGCTGGACGGATACTCCTTCCTGGAGTGTCCGCGGTGGCATGACGGCCGGCTGTGGGTCTCCGACTTCTACACCAACCAGGTTGTGGCGACCGACGGTCGCGGTCACGTCGAGGTCGTGGCCGAGGTGCCGGGCCAACCTTCCGGGATCGGCTTCCTTCCCGACGGGCGCGCGCTCATCGTGTCGATGCGTGATCATCGGATCCTGGTGCGCGATGAGTCAGGGTCGCTCGCCGAGCACGCCGATCTGTCCGGCGCGGTCTCGGGGGTGCTCAACGACATGGTCGTCGACGATCGCGGACGTGCCTTCGTGGGCGACTTCGGCTTCGACCTCATGGGCGGGGCCCCGTTGCGCTACACCACGCTCACGCGAGTCGACACGGACGGGACTGTGGTCACCGTGGCCGACGACCTGGGATTTCCGAACGGCATGGTGATCCTCGGCGGGAATGTGCTGGTCGTGGCGGAGACGTTCGCCGGGCGGCTGACCGCGTTCGACATCGCCGAGGACGGCGGACTGAGCAATCGGCGCGTGTGGGCCCAGTTCGGTGAACCGCCGCAGACCGAGGACGTCGGAGAGGCCGTCGAGCAGCTCCAGGTCGGTCCTGATGGCATCTGTGCAGACGCGGAGGGTGCGATCTGGGTGGCTGACGCCCTCAACGCTCGTGTGATCCGGGTGCAGGAGGGCGGCGCGATCCTCGACGAGATCGCGACCGGGCTCGGGGTCTTCGCCTGCATGCTCGGCGGTGACGACGGCTGCACCCTCTTCCTGTGCGCTGCTCCTTCTTTTCCCGAGCACGAGCGCCGGCCAGTTCGTGAGGCACAGCTCATGGCTGTCCGTGTGGACGTTCCCCACGCAGAGTTGCCCTGATCGTCGACCACCGACCATCTTCGGGTGCTCCAGACCGACGGTCCGTAGCACCCTTCCGATCTGTGGAACGGAGGCTCCTCATGGAGGTGTCTTGCGCTTTTCCGACTGCACTGGACTCCCCTGACAACATTGCCCTGGCCGAGCAACTGGGATACGCGCGAGCGTGGGTCTACGACACGCCCCAGCAGAGCCCGGACGTGTGGATGACCCTGGCGCTGGCCGCCGAACGAACCGAGCGGATCGGTCTCGGTCCGGGTGTGCTGGTTCCCAGCTTGCGACACCCGATGGTCAACGCTGCGGCCACCGCCACCCTCGCCGCGCTCGCTCCGGGTCGTGTCTCGATCGCCTTCGGCACGGGGTTCACCGGCCGCCGCGCGATGGGATACCGCGCAATCACATGGGCGTACATGGAGTCGTACATCCGCGCGTACCGCGGGCTGTTGCAGGGCGAGGTCGTGGAGTGGGAGGGGGCGCAGATGCAGATGCTGCATCCCGATGGGCATGCGCCCGCACGCCCGGTCGACGTCCCCATCCTGGTCGGCGCGCTGGGTCCCAAGGGCCACAAGGTGGCCAAGGAACTCGGCGACGGGCTGTACGTGACTCTTCAGCTGCCCCCGTTCGTCAACGAGTACTCGTGGGTGCCCAACCTCGTGTGGGGGACGGTGCTCGACGAGGGAGAGGCCACCGACTCCGAACACGCCCGGCTCGCCGCCGGCCCGGGGTGGGCGTTGGCCTATCACGGGGCCTACGAGTTCGGGGGGCCCGCCGCCGTGCAAGGCCTGCCGGGCGGTGCGGAGTCGATGGACGTGGTGAACAGGACTCCCGACGATCGACGCCACCTCGCGGTTCACGCGGGTCACTGCGTCGAGATCGGTGAAGCCGATCAAGCGGCATGGGACGCCGGCGGTCACGCGATCCTTCGGGACGTGACGATCAGCGGCACTCGTGATCAGGTCCGGCATCGCCTCGACGAGTTCGCCTCGAAGGGCGTCACCGAGATCGTGTTCCAACCATGCGGGCCCGACCCCCGGGCCGAGCTCGAGAGGTTCCTCGACGCCGCGACCGGCTGATCGCGACCTTCGCTCCGAAGTTGCCGTGGTCGTCACGGCCGGCCCGTCGGAACACCCAGGCCCCGTGATCGGCGTGGATCACTGTCCCGGCCACGCTCAGCGCGTTCGTCGCCGGTGCGGCGATCTGACTCGAGTCGATCGACCGGCCGGGTCAGGCCACGCCGCGCTCGGCGAGCCGTTGCTCGACCTGCGCGGCGGACGTGGGAACGGCCGTGCCGATCCCGGAGCCGGCGAAGTGGGCGGTCAACCGGGTGGGGCGACGGTCGCGTCCGGCTGATTCGCGCGCCGGAGCGCATCAGCGATGAATCCGCTCGCTTTCAGATCCTCGATGAAAGCCCGGAGGAACTGCACGGTCTCCGGGCCGCGGGTCCTGGTCGTACCCAACGCCTGCCGGATCTCCATGAACCGACCCTCGATCAGACGAAACTCGGGATGGCTGCTGACGTACTCGATCATCGGCTGCTTGATGCCGGCGGCGACCTCCAGACCCAGGTCACGGAACACGTCGACCCCGTCGTCAACGGGCACCGTTCGCGCGTGCTGAAGGGTGCGGGACAGAAACAGGTCGTAGGCAGACCCCTCGTTGACACCGATACGCACCCCGTCACGATCGACGTCCGCCCTCGTCGAGATGACCGAGTCCCGGGGCACGACGAACACCCCCTCGATCACGACGTACGGCGCGGTGAAAGCGACCTCTGCCGCCCGCACAGGCTCGATGGCCAGGAAGCAGATGTCAGCCCGCCCCGCTGCCATCGCCTCGAACGACTTCCGCGCCGCATCGAAGCAGACGAGCTCTACCGGGAGCCCCAGCCTCGAGCCCAACTCACGCGTGATGTCGACCGTCACGCCGGTCGGCGCCGTCGGCGTCCCCTGGACCAACACCGGATTACCCAGATTGATCGCGGCCCGCAGGGTGCCTGTGGGCGCAAGATCCTCGGCGATGGCCGCAGGCACGATACTCATGGAGACGATCCTATGGACGATCCCCGAGGAGCGAGGAGCGAGGAGCGCAGGCGCGGTCTGAGACCTCCCCCACCGCTGCGCCGCGACAGCGGCCGGGAACGGCTGTTCTCGCGCTGCTCGCACGACCATGTGACTCCGATCGCCACCGACCTCGCGGGCGCGCACGGTCATGTTCCCCGGGCGACGTTCGCGACTGTCGCGCTCGTGAGGTCTCTGCGGAGAATCTCCGCCGAGTGGACGCTCTCGCCCGCTGGTTCGCGGTCTTCCCGCACCGGACAGACGGGCGCCGTGTTGCTCCGGATGCGGCTCTCGCAGACCCCTCGAACTGCGAGGGCCGCATCCGTCGTCGGAGTGCGGAAGGCGGGCACCTTCCGCGTCCTCGGCCGCCGCTCGCACGGCACGTACCCGGGCACCGCAGTGTCGGGGGCCCTCACGCCGGCGGGCATTCCGAAAAGAAGACGGGCCGAGTCGTCAGATAGATGCTGCGGATCCACACTCTCAATAGAGCCTCGGTTAGTTCCGATGCATCGTGTCGCGGGCCCGAGTTCGCACAGACGGCCAAGGTTGCGCGTTCGTTCATCAGATTGAGAGACATTGCCAGCTCCTCGGGGGATATATCCGACGGGGCCGCTCCCCGCTGCTGCTCGGCGCGAATACGCCGGGCGGCTCGATCAACCCAGTACTCGATCATTCCGTCCCACACCCGCCGGATCTCGGGACTCGCTTCTCGCATCTGGTTGGCGGCAAGAAAGACATTTCGATTACGCAGGATCGTCGCCAGTGGCACTCCGATCGAGTTGCGCCACACCACTACCGGATCGTCGGATTCCAGCTGGTCGATACGCGCCTTGTAGTCTTCGACAACTTCATCGAGCACCTGACCGAAGAGTGAGACGAGCGCGGCTTCTTTCGAGGCGAAGTAGAAGTAGAAGCCTTGCCGAGTGATTCCTGCGGCCTGGACCAGGTCACCTATCGAGATATCATAGATATTCTTATGGTCAAGGAGTGCCCTCAGGGTGGAGACTATTGCTTTCTCACGGTCGGCGCCCGACGGACGCGGGGCGCGCGATCGACGCCGTTGTGCACCTCGACCTATCATGTTCATCAGGGTCTCCATGGGCGCGCTCCGCGTTGCGAGAAAGAGCGCAAACTACGACTGGCGCTCACATATTGGCCACTGACTGTCGCCACGGCCCGAACTCTGAGGCAAACATGAAGAGATGCTCGACGAGCATCCGAAGATTAGCCTGATACGACGCTCAACCCTCCGGGCAGATCGCCGGCGTCGGCCCCGTCGCCATTGACAGTGTGTCAACCCGGTTTGCGGGATGTCAAGTATGGACGCGGCAGTTCTCGGCCATCGGCGAAAAGTGGGTCACACTCAGCCAGGATACTTTTGGAGCCGTTCCTGCTCCTGGCTTACGCATTGTACGCGGTGGGCGATTTGCTCGTAGCGCATAGACAAATGTCGAGCCAATGCCACCTCCCGCGCAAACCATCCCACGGATGATCTTCCACGCAAGACGTAGGACTACCCGAGCTCCGGCGCCCGATCGAGATACGTCACCACCAGCCGCTGCTCACACCGTCACTGAGACACCAGCCGGCGACGCCAAGATACGTTACACTCAAGTACTGTAATATACGTCCGAGACGCCCGACGACTCCAGAGAGGAACATCATGACTACACAGCGGCCCCCACTCGTTCTCGTTCCGGGCGCCTGACGGGTCCCGCCCACCTGGGATCTCCCACGCGGGGAGCTCGACACCCCCGGCCATGCCGGCCGCACGGTGCAGCTGCCCACCACCAGCTCCCGACCCGCGTGGCAGCCTGCGATTACCGACCAGCGCACGCAGGGGGCCGGACCGTCAGCCGGGCGTGGCGCCCGACATGATCCGGCCAGATTTCGCCGACGAAATCGCGCGAGGGACTTCAGGATTTCTTCGGCGGCCGTGGTCCGGCCTCGAGAGCGGACGCTCCTCTTCTGGTCGACCAGCAAGCCGACCACATGCGGTATCCCCGCTCCGATCTGTCTGATTGCCACTCATCAGAGAAGTGTGACCCGGCCCTCTTGGTCATTCTCCGGACGGCAGTTCGGTCGCTCGTCGGACCTGCGTAACCACGTGGAGTCGGAAGTCTTCCGGGCCTGCCCGGTTGTCTTCGCTCCGAGATATCCGCATCAGCAACAGGAGGTATGTCATGACTTTTGATGATTCATCCTTGCCGCCGGTCCTTCGGGAGGATGCCGCGACTCTCGTTGCCGCGGTGGCAGGTTCGGTTCTGCTGCCGGGCGACGCGGGATACGACGACGAACGCGCCGTCTTCAACCTGAATCACGAGTTGGTGCCCGCGGCGATCGTGGTGGCGCAGAGCGCGGCCGACGTCCAGGCCGCCGTCGCTTTCGCGGCGGGGCAGCATCGGCCCCTCCTGGTGAAGACGACCGGCCACCAGATGGTCGGCAAAGCGCACGGCGCCGTCGTGATCGCGACCCATCGGATGAATGACGTGGTCATCGACGCGGTCAGCCGCACGGCCCGGGTCGGAGCTGGCGTGATGTGGTCCGAGGTCATCCCGAAGGCGGCGAAGGCCGGGCTGGCTCCGCTGAACGGGTCGAATCCCACGGTAGGAGTCGCCGGCTACATCCTGGGCGGCGGTCTCAGCCCGACCCTCGGCCGTTCCCAGGGCTACGCCGCCGACCATGTGCGCTCGCTCGAGGTGGTGACCGCGGACGGCGAACTGCGCCACGTCGACGCTCAGTCCGAGCCCGAGCTGTTCTGGGCACTGCGCGGCGGCAAGGGCAACTTCGGTGTGGTCACGGCTCTGGAATTCGACTTGTTCCCGGTGTCCCGCCTCTACGGCGGTGGCATCTACTTCCCCGGTGAGCGGATGGCCGACGTGCTGCGCGCATGGACCACCTGGCACCCGGGCACACCGGAGACCATGGTCTCCTCGTTCGCCGTGATGCGCCAGCCACCGGTGCCCGAAGTGCCCGAACCGCTGCGCGGGGCGTTCGTCGTGTCATTGCGGTTCGCCTACACCGGCACGGCCGAGGACGGCGAGCGGTTGATAGCGCCACTGCGGGCGGTGGCTCCGGCAGTCCTGGACACCGTGCGAGACATGCCGTACACCGAGGTGGCGTCGATCCACAACGAACCGACCGACCCGGTGCCCTACTACGAACGGGGCGTCATGCTGCGGGAGTTCCCCGCGGAAGCGCAGGACAAGCTGGTGGAGCTCGTCGGCCCGAACTCCGACACCACCCTGGCGATCGCCGAACTGCGTGCCCTGGGCGGGGCGTGGGACCGGGAGCCGGCGGTGCCCAACGCCGTGGCGACCAGGGGCCTGCCGTACAGCCTGTTGGGCGTTGCGGCAGGTCCGCTGCCGGAGGAGCACCAGCTCAAGAAGGCGGTCGCCGCACTGCTCGACGGCATGGAGCCCTGGAGGGGCGACCGGCGGCTGGTGAACAACCTCGCGCCGGACGAGGCGAGCGACGCCGCCGCGATCTACGGCCCGGAGCGCTACGAGCGCCTGGCGGCCATCAAGAAGACCTACGACCCGGCCAACACGTTCCGGATCAACCACAACGTGGTGCCGGCCGCCTGATCAGTCTTCGGCCGGCCGGGCGGGGCCGGATGTGATCGATTCTCCGATCGTGTCCGGCACCACCGTTCTCGAGGAGAACCAGTCCTGCCCCTGGCAGCCGGATCGGCTGGTCAGCCGTCTCCACGCATTCCCGCCCAGCCGGGGTGAGACGGCAGAGCCGCGGACGCGGTAAATCGGGAGAGTCACGGCGAGGCAGCCAACGGCTTCCCGCGCGTCGAGACGGGTCATCGAGGCACCGGCAAGGAGGGCAGCATGAAGTACGGGGTCTTGAGCTTCGTCACCGATCAGGGGATCGGACCGGCGGTTCTGGGCCGGGCGCTGGAAGAACGCGGGTTCGAGTCGCTCTTCGTGCCGGAGCACACGCACGTCCCCGCCTCCCGCCGAACGCCGTTCCCTGGGGGCGGCGAGCTGGAGACCGTGCACTACCGGGTGCTGGACCCGTTCGTCGCGCTGACCGCCGCGGCAACGGTCACCTCCCGGCTCGTCGTGGGGACGGGGATCGCGCTCGTGACGGAGCGCGACCCGATCAGTACCGCCAAGGAGGTCGCATCTCTCGACCTTGTCTCCGGCGGTCGGGTCGCCTTCGGCGTCGGCGTGGGCTGGAACCGTGAGGAGATGGAGAACCACGGCACCGATCCCCGAACCCGCGGCCGCCTCATGGACGAACGCATCGAGGCCATGCGCCGGATCTGGACCGAGGAACAGGCTGAGTTCCACGGTGAGTTCGTGAACTTCGACCCGATCTTCTCCTGGCCCAAGCCCGTCCAACAGCCACATCCGCCGATCTACTTCGGCGGTGGTGAGGCCACATTTCCTCGCATCGCTCGCTTCGGCGCCGGATGGCTCCCCAACGTGGAATCGCCCGACGCTCTCGCGCCGCAGCTCGCGAAACTCCGTGACGCGGCTGGTGCCGACGTCCCCGTCCGGGTGGGGCACATCGGCCCCAAGGAGCCGGCGAGCATCGCGGGCTACGAGGCGCTGGGCGTGGAACAGGTGACGATCGGCCTTCCGACGGCACCCGAGCGGGAGACTCTGGAGTCCTTGGACCGGCTGGCCGAGATCGTCGCGAAGGTCGGGTAGGACACCGGCGGGACGTCGCCGCTGCACCGTCATCGCGCTGATCGGCGGGCCCGCCGCCGTTGCGTCGCAGAATAATCAACCCCGCCGGGGGTCCGGGAGGTGTCGAGTCCGGTGGACCGGCTCCCTAGGCTCGCGGGCATGCCGGACACCCAGTACGAAGACCTGCTCCGCCGCGTGCTGGACACGGGCGCCCGCAAGGAGGACCGCACCGGCACAGGTACGCGGTCGGTCTTCGGTCACCAGCTGCGCTACCGGCTGTCCGACGGCTTCCCGCTGATCACGACGAAGAAGGTCCACTTCCGCTCGATCGCTTACGAGCTGCTGTGGTTCCTACGCGGCGACGCGAACGTCAGGTGGCTGCAGGAGAACGGCGTCACGATCTGGGACGAGTGGGCGGCGCCGGACGGTGATCTCGGCCCGATCTACGGCGTGCAGTGGCGGTCGTGGCCGACTCCGGGCGGCGGGCACGTCGACCAGATCAGCGAGGTCCTACGAACGCTGCGCGAGAACCCCGACTCTCGGCGGATCATCGTGTCCGCGTGGAACGTCGCCGATATCCCGCGGATGGCGCTGCCCCCGTGCCACGCGTTCTTCCAGTTCTACGTCGCCGACGGCGAGCTCTCCTGCCAGCTGTACCAGCGCAGCGCGGACCTGTTCCTCGGCGTGCCGTTCAACGTCGCGAGCTACGCGCTTCTGACGCACATGGTCGCCGAGCAGGTGGGCCTCGGCCTCGGTGACTTCGTCTGGACCGGAGGCGACTGCCATATCTACGACAACCACGAGGAGCAGGTCCGCACGCAGCTCGCACGCCGGGCGCGACCGTTCCCCACGCTGAGCCTCAAGCCGGCGGACAGCCTGTTCGCCTACACCTACGAGCACATCGCACTCGACGGGTACGACCCTCACCCCGCCATCAAGGCTCCGGTGGCGGTGTGATCGGGCTCGTCTGGGCGCAGTCGGCGAACGGCGTGATCGGCCGCGACGGCGCGCTGCCGTGGCACCTGCCCGAGGACCTGAAGCACTTCCGCTCCCTGACCGCCGGCTCGACAGTGCTCATGGGCCGCCGTACATGGGAGTCGCTGCCGCCGCGGTTCCGGCCGCTGCCGGGCAGGCGCAATCTTGTGCTGTCGCGCACGCCGCAGAAGGGCGTGGAGACGTTCCCCGACCCGCCGCAGGCACTCGCTGCGGTGTCCGGGGACGCCTGGGTGATCGGCGGCGCGGCGGTGTATCGGGCGGCGCTGCCGTTCGCGGACCGGATCGTGGTCACCGAGATCCGAGAGTTCTTCGAAGGTGACACGCACGCACCGGACGTCGGCCGCTCGCCGGACTCCGTCGGATCATGGCAGGAGTCGTCGACCGGGCTGCACTATCGGTTCCTGACCTGGGACCGGGCTTGAGATCGGCGCCCTCGCTGCTGGACTGCGACATCGATCTCGCCTGACCGGTTTCGCCATGCATCAGATGCGGTGTTCGGTGAACGCGTCGACGCTGAGTTGCTGGGCCGTTCGCGACCGGTCGAGGCGGTGACGGTGAGGTGGATGACGTCGAGAGGGTCGTCCAGAATCGTCTGACCGATGCGGCGCCCGCGTGTGGTGAGCGCAGGCATGCGGGCTCGGCTGTGTGCGACGACGGAGCCGGCGGGCGAGTCGCCGCCGGCTGTGGTCACGGGCCGGATGATGTCGCGACCGATCGCTGGTGACGGCGGCGATGCGGTGCTCCTCAGACCTTCACTGCGGTGCCCCACAGGGCCGCGGTGGCGAGTTCGGTCCCCTGCACGAGGCTGCTGAGCTTGGCCCAGGCGAGCTGTGGTGACACGGCGAGGAAGGTGGCGAAGGACGCGAAGCCGCAGTCCGTGCCGGCGAGGATGCGTTCGCGGCCGACGACGGAGGCGTAGCGGGTGATGCGTTCTGCGACCAGCTCGGGGTGCTCGACGTAGTTGCTGGAGGTGTCGATCAGGCCCGGGATGATGACCTTGTCCTCGGGCAGCTGCACGTCGTGGAGGACCTTCCACTCGTGGGAGTGGCGGTGGTTGGCCGACTCGAACGCCAGCCCGTTGGGGCGCAGCCGCAGGACGGTGTCGATGATGTTGTGGAGCTCGATGTCGCGGTGGTGGGGCCCTTGGTAGTTGCCGTAGCAGAGATGGACGCGCACCCGATCGGGATCGATGTCGCGGACCGCGTGGTTGATCGCGTCGACGTGCACGGCGGCGCGCTGCTGGAAAGCGGCGACGTCGAGGTGGGTGTACTTGATGTGACGGCCCATCGCGAGATCGGGCGCGTCGATCTGCAGGATGAACCCGGCGTCGGTGATGGCCTGGTACTCCTCGCGCATCGCCTCGGCGAGGGCGAAAAGGTAGGCGTCGTCTGTGTCGTAGTGCGCGTTCGGCAGGTAGACAGAGATGACGCCGGGTGATGCCGCGTTCATGAACGGTTCGACTCCCGTCTCCTCCCCCAGCGCGGCGCGGAAGTTGTCCAGGTCGGTGCGAAGGTCCGCGTGCCCGATGTACGTCACCGCGCCGGTACAGGTGGGGACGGCAGTAGGAAGGCCGGCGAGTGAGGTCTCGGCCATTCCGGGGTAGTCGTCGAGGTCTGCGATGCTCAGGCCGCCGCCCTCGGGGACCTCGACGTCCTCGAAGCCCGAGAGCCGCTGGTTGACGTAGGTCACGTAGCCGCTCTTGCTCATCTCCCCGTCACTCACCACATCGAGGCCTGCGTCGGTCTGGGTGCGAACCACGTCCGCGACTGCGGCGCGGATCGTCGCGGGCAGGCGATGCATCGCGTCCGAGTCGAGGGTGCCGTCATCGCGGGCCAGGATTGTTTCGGCGAGGTCGGCAGGCCGGGGAAGGCTGCCGACGTGAGTGGCCAGGATGCGCTCTGTGCTGCGTCTCATCGGATGCCTCCACGGCGGGGATGGAGATGTCGAAGTTAGGGAACCGGCGAAACTTGTCACCGAACACGGCGTGAACACCGGAATGAAACTTCATTTCATCGTTTGTTGCTCCTCCCTTGAAGACGTCATTCAACCTATTTGACGTCCCTGGCCATGACGACCGGCTCGGTTTCACCGACCCCGCGCATTCGCCGCGAAACTGCGGGGAGAGGACATCTCGGCGCTGCCCCCGTTCGGGCTGGCGACCGGCCCGCTTGCACCGGGCGCCGTCGCCATCCACCTCGACGTGGCCGACTCCACTCGAGCCATCACACGAATCCAGTAAACCTCGCGCCTCGCTCGGCGTCAGCACAGAAGGTACCGTTGATCGCCTGCTGTCTCGGGCGGCCCTCACCGACCGCGCAGCACGCCTCCCGGACGAGCGCCGCATCGACAGATCGGGCAAATCCGCATCAGTGGGCAATTCTCCGATTTGCGGTCGACCTCGCGCGGGATCTGGTCGCACACGCGCGGTGGCTCTGACCGGCCGCTGACGCCAGGCCGCCGCGCGCCGTGCGCCATCAGTGCGAGGTGACGGGGACGCCCATCCTGCCGAAGAACTCGACCATTCCCCGGGGAGCGTCGTCGGCGAAACACAGGTCGAGCCCGCGGGCGGACTGCCGGGCGGCGGCCGCGGCGCGTGGGAACATCGCCGTCTCGTACTGGTGGAGCGCGCCCTCGACGTCGTCACCGTGCTCGATCAGTGCCAGCGCCATCTCACGGGCGTCGTGCATCGCGGCGTTCGCGCCCTCACCGGCGAACGGCGACATCAGGTGGGCGGCGTCGCCGACCAGGGTCACGCCCGGGATGCGCGGCCACGAGTGGCCGGTGGGCAGGGCGTAGATCCGGCGGGCCGTGATCTCGTCGTCGCAGTGGCGGATCAGGTCGGTCAGCGCCGGGGTCCAGTCGGCGAACTCCGCCAGCAAGGCGGTGCGGGTGGCGGCCGCGTCCGACCAGTCGACGCCGCGTGTCTCGAGCCAGTCCTCGGTCGTCCGCAGCATGGCTCCCAGGTGCAGGTCGCGGCCTCCGTGACCGCCGATGTTCTTGTTGTCCGACAGGGCGAACAGGCTCCCGGTGCCGACCAGGGCTGCCGAAGCAGGGACCTTGGCCGGGGCATCGGTGACGTGGAACTCGACGTAGCTGATCCCGGCGTACTCCGGGGAGGCGCTCGAGAGCAGAGGGCGGACTCGCGACCAGGCGCCGTCGGCCCCGATCAGCAGATCGGCGGTCCGGCGCGAGCCGTTGGCGAAGACGAGTTCGAACCCTCCGTCGTCCAGGCGGCGGGCCCGGCTGAGCTTGTGGTCCCAGACGACCCGTCCCGGGTGGAGCGAATCCAGCAGCAGGGCGCGCAGTTCCGTCCGGTCGATCTCGGGTCTGCCCGAATTGCCGTCGGGGGCCTGGTCGATGTAGACGGTGCCCGCCTTGTCCATCACCCGCATGGCCTCTGCCTGCGGCCGGGTCAGCCGGCGGAACTTCTCGTGCAGTCCCGCTTCGCGCAGGGCCAACTGGCCGGACTCGACGTGCAGGTCGAGCAGGCCGCCCTGCCGCCGAGCGTCGGCGGTGGCGTCGAGTTCGTAGACGGTGCTGGCGATGTCGTGCTGCTGCAGGATGCGGGCCAGCACCAGCCCGCTGAGGCCGCCGCCGACGACGGCTATGGACAGGGCGGACGAAGAGGTCATGTCGATACCTCGAAATACGTAGCCAGTAAGACGTGTACAGCGTATGCGACTAGACGTGTACACCGTAAGCGTCCCGTAGGATTCCCGCAATCCACGCGAGGAGCGCTGCCGTGACCGACGAACCGCCGCCCGTCATCTGGGCACGTCTCTCCAGCCAGGGGCGGGGGCCGGCGCGCACCCTCGACCACAGGGCCATCACCGCGGTCGCGATCGCCCTGGCCGACGAGGAGGGGGTCGACGCGGTCTCGATGCGCAAGGTCGCGGGACGGATGGGCCACAGCCCGATGGCGCTCTACCGGCACGTCGGCAACAAGGACGACCTGACCGAGCTGATGTACGACACGGTGCTGGGCGAGTTGGACCTGACCGGGATCCCGTCCGGGAACTGGCGAGCCGACGTCACCCGGCTCGCCCGGGAGACGCGCCGGCTGCACCACGCCCACCCCTGGATCGCCCGGTTCGGGCACCGGCCGACCCTCGGGCCCAACGCCCGGCGGTTCCTCGAAAGCGGTCTGGCGTGCGTGGACGGGCTCGGCCTCGACATCGACGCGATGATGGACCTGCTGTCCACCGCCCTGCAGTTCACCAGGGGCTTCGTCGTGCAGGAGCTGGGAGAGGTCGAAGCGCAACGGCGCACCGGCCTGGACTTCGCGGGCTACCAGCGCCAGACCGGGCCGTTCATCTCGCAGTTGCTGCAGGAGGGCAAGCTCCCGTACCTGCGGCGGCTGATCATCGAGGCCGAGGACCTCCCCGATCCGGACGTGGTGTTCGAGCGCCGTCTGGCGATGGTGCTCGACGGCCTGGCGGCCAGGATCGGCCGCCAGGGCTGACGACCGGGTTTCACCTCCCGACCAATAGCGGAGGGCGGCGGGAGATCAGCGCCGTTGCTGCTGCTCCGCCCCGTTTGCCTGTTCTCGCGCGATGCGACCCCTGCGGTATTCCATCGACGTCACCCTGAACGGGTGCCGGGTTGATCTGCTTCGGCGGCCTTCACCTCGGAGGCCCGAGTGGTATTCGCCGAAATCGGACGGATACCCGGATTCCGTCCGGAGCCATCGACCTCGTGCCCGGTGCGCGGATGACCACTATCTGCGGGTCGGAGTAGGGAGCACAGCGGTCCTGAAGTGCCAGACTGTTCACGAAGGGGAAGGGCACCTTTCACGTCGCGCACGATTTGGAGGTGGGATGCAGGTCGTCGTGAGAGCCCTCGACGTTCTCCGGGTGCTATCCGGTGAGCACCGAGGCCTGGCGATGGGCGAGATCTCCCAACGTGTATCGATGCCGCTGGCCAGTACACACCGAATCCTTCGCGTCCTGGAGGGCGAGCGGTTCGTCACGAGGTCCTCGTCGAACAGGCGGTACTTCCTCGGACCGGCGGCTCGAGAGCTTGGCCAGAGCGACCTTGCGCGGCAGTCACCGTTAGTGACCCCGCACGCGGCCGTCGCAGTGGCGAGCCGGCTCACCGGGGAGACGGTTTTCCTGTCGGCGCTGGTGGGCGGCCGAGTCACCTGCCTCGCACTCGCCGAGAGCGGGCACCCGCTCCGCTTGTTCGTCCGTGTGGGACAGGAAATGCCGCTCCATGCCGCCGCCGCGGCACGAGTCCTTCTTGCCGGCCGGCCGTCGGCGGAGGCACGGGCCCTGCTGGAGGCCCACGAGCCGCTCGTCGCGTTCACCGACGACACTCCGAGCACCGTGGAGCAGGTCATGGACCGTCTGAGCCTGATCTCCAAGCGCGGCTACGACATCTGCAACTCCGAGCTCGACGATAACGTGTGGGCTGTCTCTGCACCGGTTCGAACCTCGACCGATGAGGTGGTGGCGTCGGTCACCTTGGCCGCCCCGATGCACCGGATGGAGACCGCTGCCGATCGCGAGAGCGCGAAGTTGGCATTGCTCGAGGCCGCAGCGTCGATGTCGGCCGACCTCGGATGGGAGCCCGCTGCCGTCGACCAAGAACTCGCTGCACACTGAGCGAGGCGCCGAACACCATCGGAACCGCTATCTCTTGCCCCATCCGAGTGAACAGCTTCAACGCTCAGCTTGAACACGAATTTCCGCAACACACGGGGACAGATCGTTCCTGAGGTATCCACCGCACGGCGCACCGTGCTCTGTTCGGTTCCGCCCGGCGGAAGGCATGAGGATCTGCGGGTTACAGCGCCGACGCTGACGCTCTTGACAGCGGCCCGCGCCACCCTCACCATCGTCTTTTCTCGCAGTGCGGATGGAGGTCATCCATCTCATGGAAAAACTGCCGGTGAACTCTGCAATCTGCAGACCGGATCTATCGGTCACCGTCGGAAATCTGCGTCTGGCAATGATTACCACTCTCGGTGCGCCCAATCTGGACGGGCGCTCCTGACATGACCGGCGTCGCACATCGCGGTCGCGGTGCCGACCGGGCACCTCATCGGCGCCACGCAGGACATCGCGGCCCAGGTCCTCGCCGAGGTTGCCATCGCCAACGATCAGTCCGACGACGGACAGGACGTCGCATCGCTATTCCGCCGGGCCGATCTCATGCCGACATACCGGAAGAAGACCGCAGATGAGGTTCCGTGACCAGCGCATCCTCGACATCGCCGCCGCCAGCGGCGCCCACAGCACCACCGGCGTTCCGACCACCCTCGACTCCCCGGCCGTCCCGGAGGCTCTCGGTCACGCCCTGGCGGAGCAACTGCGCCAGTACCAGCCCACCGCTGTGGTGTTCTGGAGTTCCTGCGAGGCCTCCGTGCTCTGCCACGTCGTCGCTCGCGAACTCGGCGTGGACATTCTCCCGGCCTATGACGACCTGGGCCGACTCAGCCTCGGCCGCCACCCGGAGAACGGCGCGGCCATCGTCGCGGTCGACGTCGAGTGGGCCGACTACCCCGGCGTGCTCCCGCTGCTTCGCACCGTCGCCGGTGCCGGTGGGACCGTTGTGGCGGTCGGCACCGTGCTCTACACGCCACCCGCCGATGCGGCTGCTGGGGTCCCGCTGCACGTTCTCGAGCCCGCAGGCGCGGGAGGCGCGGCGTGACCGTCACGGTCCTGACCGATCCCCGCCGGGTCCACCGACCCGGCCGGCTGCGGACCATGGGGGTCGTAGACGTCATCTGACCGGTTGGCGTGGTGTTCGTCCCCAGTTTCAACGACGGCGGCAGCCACTCCCCCGACGAGCTCACCACCGCCGCGGGCACAAGCCGCCACCCCCATCCCTGAGACCACAAGGAACCCGGATATGCAGCCGATTGCTGAATCGACCGGAACGGCCCGCCGATCTATCCCGTCCGGGGGTAGGGGGCACCCGAAAGGTGTCCACTTCCCCTCATGGGCGAGTACGGCGGAGGTTGGGCGATGACGGACTCCCGTGTGGTCCGCGCGGCAC
>NZ_JAKXMK010000036.1 GCF_022524485.1 Pseudonocardia alaniniphila | reverse complement strand
GCGGTGGCCGTCCCACACCCCGACACCACGCCGCTGATCAGCGGCTGAGCCGTACACCACGTCCGCGGACGCAACCCGGCGGCCGGACCGGTTGAGCGGACCTGCGAGCCCGCGAGATCGGGCGCCCGCGTTGAACGCCTCTCCCAGCCACGGTTCGCCACCTGACGCAACCGCTGCCCGGACGGGCCGGGGCGACCCAGTCGACAGCGGTGATGCGGTCACCGTTCGCGCGCGATCCGGCCCTCAAAGCTGCGGGGTGCGTGCGCCCCCTATGGCGGTTCGCCGACGCGGCGGTCCGTCGGGCACGTCGGTTGCCCGCTCGCTCAATCGGCGCACCGCAACGGCTCGACCGTTTGGCCGCCCGCTGGGCAACTCGTCACCGCTCCGTTCCGTCGGACGGTCGCTCACTCGGAGCGCCGACGACGATTCCGCCGCGCGGTGGCTCGCCGGGCTGCACCGCCACACACAGCGCCGAGCATGCCACCAGTCGGCAACCCCATGCCCGCTCAACCCGGCGCCGGCGCGCGAGGTCCCAGCACGGCCGGTCCCGGAAGCGGTCAGCTCGGCGGCTCCCTGCGCTGGCGGCAGACGGATTGGACGGTGCCGTCCGTCGATGGGGTTCGCCCTGGCGGGCGATCCACGGCTCCCTGACATCGCCATCGGCCCGCGAAGTTGACGTCGTTGGCGGACGGCTTGCCCTTGGAGTGCACTGCCAGGATCGCGCGCCGGCCCGCGAGGTCGGGGTGCCCACCGGGATCTGACGGTCGAAACGACCCGGGCGCAGAAGCGGATCCGCCACGGTCGCGATGGACGTCGCTCCACGACCTGCTCCGGCGGGCGGGCCGAGGCGGGCGGGCCGAGAGGGGCGGGCGCGAGCTCCACCTGGCCGGTGGGCGTGGCCGGGGAGCTTCTGCGGCTCCAGGCGCGTCGAGCAGCATCGTCTGCGTCCGCTCGCACGCACAGCGCTCTCCGTGCCGGCTCGTGCCACCAACAGTCGGTCACGCAGGTCGGCTGGTCTCATCATCTTCCCGTCCGGACCGAGATCACCTTCCCCTTCGGCAAGTCGGCGAGCCGCCCTTGTCAGCAAAATGCCGGACGTGGCCGGCTGCCGCTTCGTGCGTTTGTTGTGGTCCTCGCCGAAGCCGGCCGTGCTGCTGGTCGGGTGCCTGCGCGTGGATCCGCACCGACATCCGGACGGTCGTGTCGGGCGCAGGATCGACGTTTCACGTGAACACCGCGCCGCAACCCCCCGGGTTAGGACTGGACAACGTGGGGCGGGCAAGCGGCTCATCCTGCTGTCGGCCGCGACGCCGATCACCCGGGAGCACGTGGCGGCTCCACTGCGGCGGTTCGCCCGTCCCGGAACGGACGGCGGTGCGATCAGCAGCCGGCCGGAGTCGGTGCATCGTGCGGCCGCGAGGATGGCGTGTCTGGAGCGGGTGACTGTCTCGTGGTGCTCCACGCTCGCGTGTCGAACCGACGCCGGAGGGTGGCGCACCCAGTCAGCGGCCTCGGCGCCACCCGCGGTGTTCTGGCACCGCCGCCTTGGGGACACCGGCGCGGAACAGGGCCGGCGCGCGGCCCGGATGCCCGCCCCCATGTTCGGCAAGACGCCGTGCCGGGCGAGCCGCGTGCTCCTGTCATCGGCGGGAGTGTGGCTGATTCACTTCAGGCGCTTCCCATGGTTCTCCCAGATTCTGGCGGCCCGGTGCGCAGACTCAGCCGCCCACGCCACGCGTACGGCGGAGCGCTAGGAATAGGTGGTCGTCTGTGCGCCAGCCGTCCTCGCACTGGAGCCACGCCGTTTCACGTGAAACACGATCCCCGGTCAGCCGCCAGCTCTGGGGGTGGCCGGGCGCATGCCAGTGGCTGATCAGCTCCGCTCGGTCCGGCAGGCGCCGCGGCGGTATTCGCCAGAGCAGCGTGCCCCGTCGAGAGCGCACCGCCTCTGCCCGGCACGCGGCTCGACCGAGTGCGCCGGAGTGCGCGGCAGCTGCGCCAGCGCCGTCACGCCCCCCGCTGTCCGGGCGCGTGAATCGACGGCCCGAGACCGGAGCCGCTAGCTCCCGCCGCCATGCCGACAAAGCGCCGGTCGGGGTAGGGCCTTCCGCGCGGGGGGTGATTCCAGGCGGCCGGGGCACGCGCCACCGTCGCGAGGCAAGGGAAGCGCGCGGCTGCCATTTCCCGCCGGGGGTTCGTATCGGCCTCTCCGCTTTGTGCACCGCCTGCGCGGGTCGCGTGCGCTCGCGCACCACCGACCAGCCCGCTCGCACTGCGGGCAAACACGCACGCACCGAACGCCGGTGCGGATCGTGTGTTCGGGGGCGGAATCGGGTGGACGGGAGCGGGCGATCGGAGGCCCGGAGCCGGAGCGCGGTCCCACGGCCGCCGCCGCGCGTGGTGGCGTCCCGACGGCAGCGGGTGCGATCGCTTGTTGAGCCGCGCCGCCGGCCACGCAGGCGAGGGGAGTTGAGCCGGGACGGCGCTTGCGATCGTCGTGCCGCAGAATGCGGCCGTGACCGAACGAACTGTGGCTGTGTTGGCCGGAGGCCTCTCCCACGAGCGCGAGGTGTCTCTGCGTTCCGGGCGGCGGCTCGCCACCGCTCTCTCGGAGGCGGGCGCCTCGGTGCGGGAGTGGGACGTCGACGCGGCGCTCGTCGAGCGACTCCGCTCCGACCCGCCGGACGCCGTCGCGATCGCGTTGCACGGCGGCGAGGGGGAGAACGGTTCGGTCCAGGCCGTGCTCGAGCTTCTGGGGGTTCCGTTCGTCGGCACACCGGCGCAGGCGTGCCGACGTGCCTGGGACAAGCCGACCGCAAAGGCGGAGCTCGCTCGCGCCGGGCTCGATACCCCGGACTGGGTGGCGCTCCCGCACACAACGTTCCGAGCGCTCGGCGCGCAGGCGGTGCTCGATGCGATGGTCGATCGCCTGGGTCTCCCGCTGATGCTCAAGCCGGACCAGGGGGGCTCCGCGCTCGGCTCGCAGGTGGTGAAGGAGCGGGCGGAGCTTCCCGCCGCGATGGTCAGCTGCCTCGCGTACGCCGACACCGTGCTGGCCGAGCACTTCGTCGCCGGCACCGAGGTGGCCGTGACCGTCGTTCACGACGGCAAGGAGCCGCGCGCCCTGCCGCCGGTCGAGGTCGATGCGGGCGGCGTCTACGACTACACGGCGCGGTACACGCCGGGTGCCGCGACGTTCCATTGCCCGGCACGGCTCGATGACATGACGCTCGCGGCCCTGGCGGAGACCGCCCTTGCCGCGCACCAACTCCTGGGGCTGCGGGACGTCTCCCGGATGGATGCCGTGGTCGACGGCGACGGGCGGGTGCAGATCCTCGAGGTGAACGTGTCGCCCGGCTTGACCGAGACCTCGCTGCTGCCTACCGCGGTACGGGCGGCGGGGATGAAGCTCGGCGACCTCTACTCCGCTCTGATCGAGCGGGCGGTGGCGCGACGCTGAGGCGTTCACATGAAGCGCAGCCGTCGTGTTTCACGTGAAACACGACGGCAGGCTCACTCCTCGGTGGGGCGGTCCATGAGCTTGGCGATGCGCTCCAGGTCCTCCACGGACCCGAACTCCACGACGATCCGCCCCTTGCGCTGACCCAGCTCGACCTTCACGCGGGTGTCGAACGTGTCGGACAGACGATCCGCGAGGTCCTGGATTCCAGGCGCCTGCATCGTCTTGCGGCGCACCGACTTGGCGGACGCGGGAGCCTCCCGCCGCAGGAGCACGACGGCTTCCTCCGTGGCGCGGACGGACATGCCCTCGGCCACGATCCGCGCTGCGAGCTCCTCCTGCCGCTCCACTTCGTCCAGCCCGAGCAGCGCGCGAGCGTGGCCGGCGGAGAGAACTCCTGCCGCGACGCGGCGCTGCACCGACACCGGCAGCTTCAGGAGTCGGATCGTGTTGGTGACGACCGGACGGCTACGACCCAACCGGTCGGCGAGCTCGGTGTGCGTGACGCCGAACTCCGCGAGCAGCTGCTCGTAGGCAGCCGCCTCGTCGAGCGGGTTGAGCTGCACCCGGTGGATGTTCTCGAGCAGCGCGTCGCGCAGCATCGCGTCGTCGCTCGTACGCCGGACGATCGCCGGCAGGCGAACGAGACCGGCTCGCTGCGCGGCGCGCCACCGGCGCTCGCCCATGACGAGCTCGTACGAACCGGGCGACGCTTCGCGAACCACGATCGGCTGCAGGAGCCCGAACTCACGGATCGAGTGCTCCAGCTCGGCAAGACTCTCGTCGTCGAACTGGGTGCGCGGCTGCTGCGGGTTGGGCCGAATAGCCGCCAGGTCGATCTCGCGATAAACGGCCCCGGCGACGGCGGTGGGCGCCGGTACGGATGAAAGCTCGACCGAGTGGGTCGGACGCGGCGTGGATGACGAGCCTGCCGAGGGGGCGGGTGCGGCGGTGAGGACTGCCGTGGGTGCCGACGCCACCGGGGCGCCACCAGGCGGTGCGGTGGGAATGAGAGCCGCCAGGCCACGCCCCAGCCCGCCCTTGCGCTGGGTTGCCACCCGCTCCGCTGGACCTGCCCGCTCGCTCATCCTTTACCGCCCGTCTTGGTCGATGGGTACGTCCATGCGCGCTCCGCGCTCGGCAATCTCACGGGCCGCGTCGACGTAGCTCATCGCTCCACGCGAGCCTGGGTCGTAGGCGAGCACGGTCTGGCTGTACCCGGGTGCCTCGGAGACCTTGACACTGCGGGGAATAACTGTACGCAGCACGGTGGGGCCGAAGTGGCCGCGCACCTCGTTGGTGACCTGGTCGGCCAGCTTAGTGCGCCCGTCGTACATCGTCAGCAGAATCGTCGAAACGTGCAGTGCCGTGTTGAGGTGCGACCGGACGAGGTCGATGTTGCTCAGCAGCTGGCCGAGACCCTCGAGCGCGTAGTACTCGCACTGGATGGGGATCAGCACTTCGCTGGCGGCCACCAGCGCGTTGACGGTGAGGAGCCCGAGCGAGGGCGGACAGTCGACGAAGACGTAGTCCACCCCGAGCTCGGCGAGCGATCCGTCGTACAGCGCCTGCTTCAGCCGGTTCTCCCTCGCCACCATGCTGACGAGCTCGATCTCGGCACCGGCAAGGTCGATGGTGGCCGGAACACACAGGAGGTCGGGCGAGGCAGTGCTCCGCACCGCCGCATCGGCGAGACGGATCTCGCCGAGCAGTGCCTCGTACACCGACGGCGTGCCCAGCCGATGCTCGACGCCGAGGGCCGTGCTGGCATTGCCCTGTGGGTCGAGGTCGATCACCATCGCGCGAACACCATGCATCGCAAGTGCCGCCGCAATGTTGACCGTGCTCGTGGTCTTGCCGACCCCACCCTTCTGGTTGGCCACGGTCAGGACGCGCCGGTGCGTCGGCCGCGGCATGCGGTGTCGGTCGGGATGGAGTACCCGAGCCGCTCGCTCCGCCTCCTCCGCGATGGGAGTCCATCCCGGTGTTTCACGTGAAACGTTGTGGAGCATCTCGCGCTGGGACATCTCGTGCTGGGACACCTTGAACGTCACGCCTGCCCTCTCCTACGCCGCGAGCGCTCGGGGCTGCCGGCTCCCCGTACCCGCTCCACGACGACCACCGTGCTCGGGGGATCGATGACTCCGACCCCGGCCCGCTCGATTCGTGGGATCCCGCCGCCGAGCTTGCGGACTGCCGCCGCATCCCGCTCGACCTCGGCCGGGGCGCTATCGCCCTTCATGGCGAGCATCAACCCGCCCGGCCGCAGCAAGGGGAGACTCCAACCAGCGAGCCGTGCCAGGGGCGCAACGGCGCGAGCGGTCACCACGTCGGCTCCCTCCCATCGCCGCCGGACCACAGTCTCCTCGGCCCGACCGCGTTCAACCGCTATCGACAGGCCGAGATCCGCGATGACCTCGTGGAGCCACTCGACACGACGCGCGAGGGGTTCAATGAGGACGATGCGGAGATCCGGCCGGGCCAGCGCCAACGGTATCCCGGGAAGCCCCGCTCCCGAACCCACATCCACAAGACGCGCGCCATTCGGCACAAGTTCCGCGACGAGGGCGCAGTTCAGGACGTGCCGATCCCAGACGCGCGGAGCCTCCCTCGGCCCGATCAGACCACGCTCCACACCGGACGTGACGAGGTGCTCGGCGAACCGCTGAGCGAGGGGCAAGCGATCGCCGAAAACAGAACCGGCCACCCCCTCGCTCGAGACGGGGGTGGCCGGAACGTCAGGCACCGCGGAAGACGACGACCTGCCGCCGCGGCTCCTCGCCCTCGCTCTCGCTGGACACGCCCTTGACGCGAGCGACGGCGTCGTGAACGACCTTGCGCTCGAAGGGGGTCATCGGGCGCAGCCGTACGGACTCCCCGGACGCAAGAACGTCCTTCGCTGTGCGGGTGCCGAGCTTGGTGAGCTCCTCGCGCCGCGCCTCTCGCCAGCCGGCGATGTCGAGCATCAACCGGCTGCGGTTTCCGGACGTCTGCTGTACAGCGAGCCGGGTGAGTTCCTGCAGTGCCTCGAGCACCGCGCCACGCTCGCCCACCAGCTTGTCCAGGTCGTCGCCACCGTCGATGCTCACGATCGCCCGGCCGGCCTCGACGTCGAGGTCGATGTCCCCGTCGTAGTCCAGCACGTCGAGCAACCGCTCGAGGTAGTCACCAGCGATATCGCCCTCGCGTACCAGCTGGTCCTCGGCGCTGCTCGCAGCGACGCTCTCGGTGGCCCCGTCCTGCGCAGTCTTCGGCACGATGCGTCTCCTCTCCCAAACGGTTGCGATGACACCGGGGCACCCCGGCACACCGCTGCGGTCGCCGGCGAGGGCGACCGCGGATGGCTCGTCGTCAGCGGCGCTTACGCGGGCGCCGCGCGGGCGGCCGAGAGCCACCACCGCTGCGCGCGCTTCTCGCGGAGTCGCCTGCTGTGCTGTTCGTGCTCTTGGTGGCGCCGTTGGCGGAGGACTCCCCGGCGGCAGCCGGCGTGGCGGAACCGTTGGCCGTGCCATTCGCGGTGCCGTTCGCAGCGCCGTTCGTGGAGGACGTACCCGGCTTGCGAGCAACCGGCTTCGCACCGGGCCGCTTCGACGGCTGATCCTCGGACTGAGTCTCGGGCCGCACCGGCTTCTGGCCGGGGCGCGGTGCCAGCGACTGGCGGTTGGCGACCGCCTGCTCGCGCTTCGTGCTCTCCTCGGCGTCGATGCGCCGGTACACCACGTACTGCTGGCCGAGCGTCCACAGGTTGTTGGATACCCAGTAGAGGAGCACCGCGAGCGGCAGGAACGGCGCACCGACCACGACGCCGATCGGGAAGACGTACAGCATCAGCTTGTTCATGATCGCGGTCTGCGGGTTCTCACCCTGCGCCGCGGTCTGGCGGGCCACCGAGTGCCGTGCCGTGATGTGGGTGAAGATGCCCGCCATGATCATCAGCGGGATCATCACGTACAGCTGATGCGCCACCGTGGTGCCGAGGACCTCGAGCGGTGGCTTCGGGTTGACGATCCAGGCGCCCAGCTTGGCGCCGAAGAAGCTCGCGTCGTTGAACGACTGCACGCCCTGGGCGTCGAAGAAGTAGTTCTCGGTACGCGGAGCGCCGTTGGGCAGGACCGGACCGAACTCGCGCAGCACGTGGAACAGGCCGATGAAGACCGGCACCTGCACGAGCACGGGGAGGCAGCCGGCCACGGGGTTGACGCCGTGCTCCTTCTGGAGCTTCTGCATCTCCTCGGCCTGCTTCTGCCGGTCGTTCGCATATTTCTTGCGGAGCTTCGCGATCTCCGGCTGGAACTCCTGCATCTTGCGCATCGAGCGCACCTGGCCGACGAACGGCTTGTACAGGATCGCGCGCAGGGTGAAGACGAGGAACACCACCGCGAGGGCCCACGCGATGCCGCTGGAGTCACCGAAGATGCTGCCGAACGCCTGATGCCACACCCAGAGGATGAAAGAGACCGGGTAGTAGATGAAGTTCAGCACGGCGCTTGCTCCTCGAGGTGGTTCCGGGCCGAGCGGGAACGGCGCGGTGGCACCGGGTCGATACCGCCAGGGTGCCACGGCGCACACCGCAGCAACCGACGAAGCGTGAGCCACGATCCGCGTAGCACGCCGTGCACCTGCAGCGCCTCGATCGCATAGGCACTGCAGGAGGGGTAGAAGCGGCACGTCGGGGGCAGCGCCGGAGAGATCCAGTGCTGGTAGAAGTGCAACAGGCCGATGAGCGCCCGCGTCACGACGGAGCGGCGCGCGCCGTCAGTCATCGTGGGCTCCCGGAAAGCTTTCGCATTGCACTCCGCAGGCCGGCGTCGAGGTCCTCGGCGAGCTCGGCCGACGAGGCGTCAGCAGCCGGCGGCAGCGCCCTGACGACGAGGAGGGCATCCGACGGGAGCTGCTGGAGCCGGGGCGCGACGAGGTGACGGAGCCTGCGCGTCACCCGGTGCCGGACGACAGCGTTTCCGACTGCTCTGCTCACGACGAACCCCGCCCGCGGCCCACCGTCTCCGGCCCCGCCACAGATGTGGACGACAAGCCGTGACCGTCCGCTGCGCCGGCCCCGCCGAACGACGGAAGCGAACTCGTCCCGGCGAGTTAGCCGGGATCCGGCCGGCAACACCGGGACGGCCGAATCAGGCCGAGAGCCGCTCGCGGCCCTTGCCGCGGCGGGCCGCGATGATGGCTCGGCCGGCGCGGGTACGCATGCGCAACCGGAAGCCGTGGGTACGGGCCCGGCGGCGGTTGTTCGGCTGGAAGGTGCGCTTGCCCTTGCTCACGGTCGGCTCTCCTGGTCGACGGCGCGGCAAAGCCGACCGTCGGTGATCATCGTGCATCGGGTTCGGACTGGTGGTGCGGTGGTGCTGCGACACCCGCACGAACCGACGGCGGTCCTAGGACAGCACGCGGCTCACCTGCGCGGGCGCGGTTGATTCCAGGGTACGCAGCCGCCGCACAGAGGGTCAAACCAGGTCACGCCTCGTCATCCCGATGCAGCCTTGCGCGATCAGGCGGCTTGTGGCAAGTCGCTCTGATTGTTAGCGTGCGCCCTTCACAGTTCGATCCGGGGGGATCGCCGAAACACGGCCACCACCACCTTCGCGGGCCCGCGCGCATTCGTCGCTGCGTGTCCGCGTAGCGTCTTGCTCACAGGTGTGGACAAGCCTGGGGATGATCGATCGATCGGGCGCGAGCACGTCCGGAGCGACGACCGGAGGGGAGCCCGGACCGGTGCCCGACCAGCCAGGAGACCTCGGTCAGGTCTGGAACCGTGTGATCGCCGACCTCTCGGGAGCCTCGTCCGGCTCCGGCATCCACACGCTGTCCCCGCAGCAGCGGGCGTTCTTGCGACTCACCCGGCCATTGGGTCTGATCGACGGCACCGCGCTCCTCGCCGCGCCGAGCGAATTCGCAAAGGACGCGATCGAGCGGATACTGCGCCGTCCCATCAGCGACGCGCTCGGCCGGCACCTCGGGGTCGCGGTGAACCTCGCGGTCGTCGTCGACGCCTCGGCGGCGTCCGGCGGCACGGAGGTGCCGGATCCTCCGGGAGCGATGGTGCGCAGCCCTGCCTCCATCGACGGGCCGCCGACGGATCCGCGGATCAACGAGCAGCCTCGTGACGAGGTCAACGGATCGGACGGGTCGGCGCTGCCGATCACCGGACCGCTCGCGCTTCGCGACCCGAGCACCACACACATCGCGATGCCGAACGGCAGCTCCGGCATCGACGGCCGTGCGCCCGAGGTGTGGCCGACCTATTCGGGGCCCCCCGCGGGCGAGCAGGTCACTCCGCGGTCGCAGACACGGCTGAACGAGAAGTACACCTTCGACACCTTTGTCATCGGTGCGTCCAACCGGTTCAGCCACGCCGCCGCGGTCGCTGTGGCCGAGGCGCCGGCTCGTGCGTACAACCCCCTGTTCATCTGGGGCGACTCCGGACTGGGCAAGACCCACCTGCTGCATGCCGTCGGGCACTACGCCCAGCGGCTGTTCCCCGGCATGCGCGTGCGGTACGTGTCCACCGAGGAGTTCACGAACGACTTCATCAACTCCCTGCGCGACGACCGCAAGGTGGCCTTCCAGCGCCGCTACCGCGACGTCGACGTGCTGCTGGTGGACGACATCCAGTTCCTGGAGGGCAAGGAAGGCACCCAGGAGGAGTTCTTCCACACCTTCAATACGTTGCACAACGCGAACAAGCAGATCGTCGTGTCCTCGGACCGGCCGCCCAAGCGGCTGGAGACGCTCGAGGACCGGATGCGCACGCGGTTCGAGTGGGGACTGATCACCGACATCCAGCCGCCCGAGCTCGAGACGCGCATCGCCATCCTCAGGAAGAAGGCCGCGCAGGACCGGCTCGCGGTACCCGGGGACGTCCTGGAGTTCATCGCCGAGCGCATCGAGCGCAACATCCGCGAGCTCGAGGGCGCGCTCATCCGGGTCACGGCGTTCGCGTCGCTCAACCGGCAACCGGTCGACACGCAGCTGGCCGAGATCGTGCTGCGCGACCTGATCCCCGACTCGGCCGCGTCCGAGATCACGGCGCCGACGATCATGGCGGTCACCGCCGAGTTCTTCGGTGTCTCCATGGACGAGCTGTGCGGGCCGGGGAAGACGAAGGCGCTCGCCCAGTCCCGTCAGATCGCCATGTATCTGTGTCGTGAGCTGACCGACCTCTCGCTGCCGCGCATCGGCCAGACGTTCGGCGGCCGCGACCACACCACTGTCATGCACGCGGACAAGAAGATCCGCAACGAGATCGCGCAGCGGCGCAAGACCTTCGAACAGGTTCAGGAGCTGACGGCGCGGATCAAGCAGCGCGCCCGGCAGTGAGCGCTGCCTGCACCCGCGGGCGGCGTGCGAAGCGGTAGGACTTCGCTCCCACACCGGACAAGGGACGATTCGCGCTGCGGGCCGCTCCCTGCCAGGGGGATGGCGCCGGTTCGCCCAGGGTCGTTGCGTCCAGCGCCGGCGGCCCATGGGCATACATCAGGGGTGACGGCTCCGTGGGGGCGAGTGAGCGGCTGAGGCCGCGACGGCGCCGGCCCGCGGCAGAGAAGTACGTACCGCGATCGCAAGCGCTGCCGCCGGCACAGGACGCCGAGAGAGAACTGCTGCCGGCGTCGCCGCTGTGACCGACCGCGACCACGACCGCAGGCTCGAAACGAACCGAGGGCCCGGCGCGATTCATCGTCATGAGGTGCCGCCTGCCGACGATGGATGCCTCTCCGTCGACTTCGTCGGCCGTCTCGGGGGTGCACTCCCGGCGGTGCGGCCGCGTTCTTTCCCGCCACTGGTCGTGCCCAGCGGCCCCTCGGCAGGTGATGAAGGTGCACGCTGCAGGGCGCCGGCGGGTGCGGAGAGTCGTAGTGGCTGTGGATGCGCGCCGGGATTCGGGCCTCGCGGCGCGACCGTCGTCCGCTCATCCACAGCCGTTCGGCGCGCGACGGCGGTCGGTCAGCGTTCGGCCTGATGACGCGCCGTGTTCAAACTGGCCAAAACCGTGACAGAGAGTTCTCAGTCTTGTGTCGTGAGGGAACTCTGTGAGTTCCGGCCACCCACGCGAGCCGTGTTCTCGCAGGAAAAGCGGTCGCACTGCGTCCCCACCCGACCACTCTTCACCCACATCTGGGGATAACTCTGTGGATGGTCAGTTCAGCGGCCGTGGACGGATCGACCCGCAACGGTGGACAACCGGTGTTCATCTCGGGGACAGCTGGGGTTCGTCAACCGCCATCCACCGGACAGTCACAGCGTCCACCGCTGGCCCCTCAGGTTGATCCACATCCCGCCACACCGTCTGACCTGCGATAACAGCGTCCATCCACACTATGCACAGGCCCTAGTACTACTGCTGTGCATCTCTCCATGAAGAACTTCAAAAAGAACAACGGCGTGGATGGAGCCGAGCCCGGCCCGGATCGGGTGCCGCCTGGCCGGGATGACACCCGCCGTCCGGAGGCTCTACGGTTGTCTTCCGGCTCAGACCGTTCCGGGCTGAACCAGATCGGTGCCCGGCGTCCGACCCGGCATGACCCCCTCGGCTCCCCAGCCGTCGGGTCCACGTGAGCTCGTCCCCACACCGCCAGTGCGAGAGGTCCCCTCATGAAGTTCCGGGTCGAACGCGACGTCCTGGCCGATGCTGCCGCCTGGGTGGCTCGCAGCCTTCCGGCGCGGCCACCGGTCCCGGTGCTGGGTGGTGTCCTGGTCGAGGCGTCCGGTGGCGCCGACGGTGAGCGGCTGACTGTCTCCGGGTTCGACTACGAGACGTCGGCTCGCGTCGAGCTGGACGCGACGATCGGTGATCCCGGCCGACTGCTCGTTTCCGGGCGGCTCCTGGCCGACATCACGCGTGCGCTGCCGTCCAAGCCGGTCGATCTGGTGGTCGACGGGGCGCGCGCCACGATCACGTGCGGAAACAGCAGGTTCAGCCTGCCGACGATGCCGGTCGAGGACTATCCGCAGCTGCCGGCCATGCCGCAGCTCGCGGGGAGCGTGGCGGCGGGCGAGCTCGCCGAGGCCGTCGCTCAGGTCGCGGTCGCGGCCGGCCGCGACGACACGCTCCCGATGCTCACCGGCATCCGGCTGGAGATCGAGGGTTCCCGGCTCACGCTCGCCGCCACCGACCGGTTCCGGCTCGCCGTCCGCGAGCTGGACTGGACACCGGAGGATGACGCGCAGTCCAGCGCCGTGCTGATCCCGGCACGCACGCTCGCGGAGGTCGCCAAGACGCTCGCCGGCGCGGGCACGGTCGAGCTGGCGCTGTCGGCGGGTGACGGGATGCTCGGCATCACCGGTGCCGGCCGGCGCGCCACCACCCGGTTGCTCGACGCGGAGTTCCCGCGGTTCCGCCAGCTGATCCCGGCCGAGCACACGAGCGCCGCCGTCATCGAGGTGGCGTCCCTGGTCGAGGCGATCAAGCGCGTGGCACTCGTCACCGACCGCGTGGCCCAGGTCCGGATGGAGTTCGGTGAGGACGGACTGCGTCTCGCCGCAGGCGGCGACGACGTGGGGAGCGCCGAGGAAGAGCTGCCCTGCGAGCTCGACGGGGCTCCGCTCACGATCGCGTTCAACCCCGGCTATCTGCTCGACTCGCTCGGCGCCCTGCACACGCCCCGCGCCCAGTTGACGTTCACCACTCCGAACCGACCCGCGCTGGTCCGCCCTGTCCCTGCCCCGCCTGCGGAGGACAATGCGGGGCAGGAGACTGCAGAGCCCCTGCCCGGCTACCTGCACCTCCTGATGCCCGTCCGCCTCCCCGGCTGACCGGTCCGAGCGCGGGCGAGCTCCCCGACACCGACACCAGGAGTGGAACCGTGCAACTCGGATTGATCGGTCTGGGCCGGATGGGTGGCAACATGCGCGACCGGCTTCGGGCCTCCGGCCACGAGGTCGTCGGGTACGACCCCCGGCCGGACGTCAGCGACGTCGAATCGCTCGCCGCGCTGGTCAAGACGCTGCAAGCCCCCCGCGTGGTGTGGGTGATGGTCCCCTCCGGCGAACCGACGCGGAGCACGGTGCGCGCACTCGCCGAGGTTCTCGAACCAGGCGACCTGGTGATCGACGGCGGCAACTCCCGCTACACCGACGACGGGCCGAACGCCGATCTGCTCGGCGCCGAGCAGATCGGCTACCTCGACGTCGGGGTGTCCGGCGGCATCTGGGGCAAGGCCAACGGCTACGGGCTGATGGCAGGTGGATCGGCGGAGGACGTCGAGCGTGCGATGCCGATCTTCGACGCGCTGCGGCCGGAGGGGCCACGCGAGGAGGGCTTCGTGCATGCCGGTCCCGTCGGGGCCGGGCACTTCTCGAAGATGGTGCACAACGGCATCGAGTACGGCCTGATGCAGGCCTACGCCGAGGGTTTCGAACTGCTGTCGGCCGCCGAGCTGGTCACGAACGTGCCGGGAGTGTTGCAGGCGTGGTCGCGCGGCACGGTCGTGCGCTCGTGGCTGCTCGACCTGCTGGTCAACGCGCTCAAGGACGATCCCACCCTCGCTGAGCTCGACGACTACGTCGAGGACTCGGGTGAAGGTCGCTGGACGATCGAGGAGGCGATCCGGCACGCGGTACCGCTTCCCGTCATCTCCGCGGCGCTGTTCGCCCGGTTCGCCTCACGCCAGGAGGTCTCTCCCGCCCTCAAGGCCGTCGCCGCGCTGCGCCATCAGTTCGGTGGGCACGCGGTGAAGTCGGCCGCCGGGCCGTCCGGCACACCCGGCGAGCACGCGGGTCCGAGCTCGGGCCCGGGCTCGACCCAGAGCTGATGCACCTGCGGCGACTTGCCGTCGCCGACTTCCGGTCGTGGGAGACGGCCGAGCTCGAGCTGGAGCCCGGCGTCACGGTGCTCGTCGGCCCCAACGGGGTGGGCAAGACGAACCTCGTCGAGGCCGCCGGGTATCTGGCCACCCTCGGTTCGCACCGTGTCGCCACCGATGCGCCGTTGATCCGCCGCGGCGCGGACCGTGCCGTGGTGCGTGGGTTGGTGGTGCACCACGGCCGCGAGCTGAGCGTCGAGCTGGAGATCACGGCAGGTAAGGCCAACCGCGCGCGGGTGAACCGGGCGCCGGTGCCCCGGCCGCGTGACGTGCTGGGGATCCTGCGCACCGTGCTGTTCGCACCGGAGGACCTTGCACTGGTGCGCGGCGATCCCGGGGAGCGCAGGCGTTTCCTCGACGACCTACTCGTGTCGCGGTATCCGAGGTACGCCGCCGTGCGTGGCGACTACGACCGGGTGCTGCGCCAACGGTCGGCGCTGCTCAAGACCGCGCGCAACGGGCGGGCCGACCTCAGCACGCTCGACGTGTGGGACGGACACCTCGCCCGGAACGGGTCGGTGTTGCTGGCCGGCCGGCTGGAACTGGTGGCCGCGATCGCTCCCCTCGCCGTCGAGGCGTTCGCCGACGTCGCCCCGACATCGGATCCGATCGACCTGGTGTACCGCTCCAGCCTCGACGGGGACCTGCCAGGCTCGGCCGCCGAGCTCGAGGTCCGGCTCCTCGACGCGCTGGCCGCGGTGCGCCGTCAGGAGGTGGAGCGCGGCGTCTGCCTGGTCGGTCCCCATCGCGACGACCTGGAGTTACGCCTGGGCGACGGGCCTGCGAAGGGGTACGCCAGCCACGGGGAGTCGTGGGCGATCGCGCTCGCCCTGCGGCTCGCCTCCTACCGGCTGCTCCGCGACGACGACGTCGAGCCGGTCCTCGTGCTCGACGACGTGTTCGCCGAGCTGGACTCGCGCCGCCGCACCGCGCTCGCCGATGTGGCGCTCCGGGCCGAGCAGGTGCTCATCACGGCGGCCGTTCCGGAAGACGTTCCTGCCGGTCTGTCGGGCGTTCGCTTTGCGGTGGGCGGCGGTACTGTCGATCGCCTTCCGCAAGAGGCCACGTCAGCGCCGTCCGTGTGATCTCCAACACCTGTGAACAAGGTTGTGGATACTGTGGATAACTCTGCCCTCACTGGTGATGACGAGCGGAAACGACCGCCCGGCGTGCATCAGGAACCGCCCGTCGCACCCCCTTCGAGGTCAGTTGTCCCCAGCCTTGGGGATGAATCGGGGGGAACCGTTGGGCGCTCGGGAGAGGCGGGGCATGGTGCCGACATCGCCCGCGAGGCCCTCCGTGCCGCGCGTGCAGCGTCGGCGGAACGGGCGGCGCAGCGCGCGACGGAGCGGCAGGGGCGCAAACCGGTCGCGTCCCGGGGCAGGCGCAGGCGCTGGTCGGGCCCCGGCCCCGACGACCGCGACCCGCAGCCGTTCGGCCGGCTGGTGTCCCGGGTGGCGCTGGACCGTGGGTGGTCGCCCCGGCTCACGGATGCCACCGTCCTCGGTCGCTGGCCGCACCTCGTGGGCGCGGAGATAGCCGACCACTGCACGCCGTTGTCGCTGCGCGACGGTGAGTTGGTGCTCCAGGCGGAGTCAACGGCGTGGGCCACTCAGCTGCGCACGTTGCAACGCCAGCTCCTGGTCCGTCTCGCGGGCGCGGTGGGCAAGGACGTCGTCCGCCGGATCCGCGTCGTGGCGCCGTCGGGGCCGAGCTGGCGACACGGTCCCCGGCACGTGCGCGGACGCGGACCGCGCGACACCTACGGCTGACCAGGGCGCGAGGCGCATCGGAGGCGCCCGAGCGGCAGGCGGCCGCTCAGCGCCACGTGACTGCGCCGGAGCCCGTTCGTAACCCCCGGGCCGCGCTCTTGACCCGTCGAAGTCCACGATCGGCTGTCTGAGACGATTTGAGGGGTCTCCTAGGCGCGTTTCTGTAGTGGCGCACCGGTATGATGGGAGACGTGTTCCGGGCGCTCCCCGATCGCCCGGTCGAAAGGCCCCGACGCCGGACGGCGCTTCCCCGCGCGTTCTCGGTGGACGGGCCCTCGTGGCGAGGAGACAGGCAGCCCGTGCCGGAGAAGAAGAACAACGCCTACAGCGCGTCATCCATCACTGTGCTCGAGGGGCTGGAGGCGGTTCGCAAGCGCCCCGGCATGTACATCGGGTCCACGGGCGAACGCGGTCTGCACCACCTGATCTGGGAGGTTGTGGACAACGCCGTCGACGAGGCGATGGCCGGCTACGCCACGCGCGTCGAGGTCACGCTGCAGGATGACGGCGGCGTGCGCGTCGTCGACGACGGGCGTGGCATCCCGGTCGGCATCCACCCGGTGGAGAAGCGGCCCGCCGTCGAGATGGTCCTCACGATGCTGCACGCCGGCGGCAAGTTCGACGGCGAGTCCTACGCCGTGTCGGGCGGTCTGCACGGCGTCGGTGTCTCCGTGGTCAACGCGCTGTCCGTGGCGCTGGACGTCGAGATCCACACCGACGGGTTCGTGTGGCGCCAGCACTACGCGCGTTCGGTGCCCGGCCCGCTGCGCAAGGGCGAGCCCACGAAACGCACCGGTAGCTCGGTCACGTTCTGGCCGGACGGCGACATCTTCGAGACGCTCACGTTCAACATCGAGACGATCCGCCGCCGCCTGCAGGAGATGGCCTTCCTCAACAAGGGCCTCACGATCGTCCTGCGGGACGAGCGCAACGGCGACAACGGCGAGGCGGAGGAGCCCGACGCCGAGGGCTACGTGGCGAAGGTCAAGGAGTACACCTTCTGCTACCCGAACGGGCTCGAGGACTTCGTCGCCCACCTGAACAAGTCGAAGGACCCGATCCACAAGAGGCTCGTGGCCTACACCGCCGAGGGTGAGGGCCACGCCGTCGAGGTGGCGATGCAGTGGAACTCCGGCTACACGGAGTCGGTCTACACATTCGCTAACACGATCAACACCCACGAGGGCGGCACCCACGAGGAGGGCTTCCGCTCGGCGCTCACCACCACGGTCAACCGGTACGCGCGCGACAAGAAGCTGCTCAAGGAGAAGGACGCGGCCCTGTCCGGCGACGACATCCGTGAGGGTCTCGCGGCGATCGTGTCGGTGAAGGTCAAGGAGCCCCAGTTCGAGGGGCAGACCAAGACGAAGCTGGGCAACACCGAGGTCAAGTCGTTCGTGCAGCGGGTCAGCAACGAGTGGCTGGCCGACTGGTTCGAGCGCAACCCCACCGAGGCCAAGTTGATCGTCAACAAGGCGGTTCAGTCGGCGCAGGCGCGGGCTGCGGCGCGCAAGGCCAGGGAGCTGGTGCGACGCAAGAGCGCCGGCGACATCGGCGGCCTGCCGGGCAAGCTGGCCGACTGCCGGTCCACAGACCCGTCGAAGTCCGAGGTCTACATCGTGGAGGGCGACTCCGCGGGAGGCTCGGCGAAGTCGGGCCGCGACTCGATGTTCCAGGCGATCCTGCCCATCCGCGGCAAGATCATCAACGTCGAGAAGGCGCGCATCGACCGCGTTCTCAAGAACACCGAGGTCCAGGCCATCATCACGGCGCTGGGCACCGGTATCCACGACGAGTTCGACCTGGCCAAGTTGCGCTACCACAAGGTCGTACTGATGGCCGACGCCGACGTCGACGGCCAGCACATCCGCACGCTGCTGCTCACCCTGCTGTTCCGTTTCATGCGACCGCTCGTCGAAGCCGGCCACGTGTACCTGGCAAACCCCCCGCTGTACAAGATCAAGTGGGGCGGCCGGGGGGCGGAGCCCGAGTTCGCCTACACGGACCGCGAGCTCCAAGGCCTCCTCGAGGCGGGCCGGGCGGCGGGCAAGAAGGTGCCGAAGGACGAGGGCATCCAGCGCTACAAGGGACTCGGCGAGATGAACGCCAAGGAGCTGTGGGAGACCACGATGGACCCGACCAACCGGCTGTTGTCGCAGGTCACGCTCGACGACGCCGCTACCGCCGACGAGCTGTTCTCGATCCTCATGGGCGAGGACGTCGAGTCGCGCCGCTCGTTCATCACGCGCAACGCCAAGGACGTGCGCTTCCTGGACGTCTGACAGTCCGGACGTCTGACCCAAACCGCACTGTGATCACGAGAAGGACCACGTGACAGACACCCTCGACCCCACGCTGCCCCCGCCGCCCGGCGGTGGCGACCGCACCGAGCCGGTCGACATCCAGCAGGAGATGCAGCGCTCCTACATCGACTACGCGATGAGCGTGATCGTCGGCCGCGCGCTGCCGCTGGTCGAGGACGGGCTCAAGCCGGTGCACCGGCGTGTTCTGTACTCGATGGGCGAGAACGGTTTCCGCCCCGACCGCAGCTATGTCAAGTGCGCCCGCGTGGTCGGCGAGGTGATGGGGAACTACCACCCGCACGGCGACACGTCGATCTACGACGCGCTCGTGCGGCTCGCCCAGCCCTGGGCGATGCGCTACCCGCTGATCGACGGCCAGGGCAACTTCGGCTCGCGCGGCAACGACCCGGCCGCGGCGATGCGGTACACGGAATGCCGCCTGTCGCCACTCGCCATGGCGATGCTGCAGGACATCGACGAGGAGACCGTCGACTTCGCCGACAACTACGACGGCAAGACGCAGGAGCCCCTCGTCCTGCCGTCGCGAGTGCCCAACCTGCTGATCAACGGCAGTGCCGGCATCGCGGTCGGCATGGCCACCAACGTCCCCCCGCACAACCTGCGCGAGGTCGGCGCGGGGGTCGTGTGGGCGCTGGACAACTGGGAGGCCACCGACGAGGAGCTGCTCGCGGCCCTCATGGAGCGCATCAAGGGCCCGGACTTCCCCACCTCCGGCCTGATCGTCGGGCGCGACGGCATCGAGCAGGCCTACCGCACCGGCCGCGGTTCGGTGCGGATGCGCGCCGTGGTGGAGGTGGAGGAGGACGCCAAGGGGCGCGCCATCCTCGTCGTCACCGAGCTGCCCTACCAGGTGAATCCCGACAACCTCATCGAGTCGATCGCCGCGCAGCACCGCGACGGGAAGCTCGCCGGGATCGCCGAGATCAACGACGAGTCCTCCGACCGCGTGGGCATGCGGATCGTCATCACGCTCAAGCGCGACGCCGTCGCGAAGGTCGTGCTGAACAACCTCTACAAGCACACCCAGCTGCAGTACGGCTTCGGCGTCAACATGCTGGCGATCGTCGACGGGGTGCCGCGCACCCTGCGGCTCGACCAGGTGGTGCGCAACTACGTCCGCCACCAGATCGAGGTCATCGTCCGGCGCACCCGCTACCGCCTCCGCAAGAAGGAGGAGCGGGCCCACATCCTGCGTGGTTACGTCAAGGCGCTCGATGCGCTCGACGAGGTCATCGCCCTGATCCGGGCGTCGGAGACCGTCGAGGTCGCCCGTGACGGCCTGATCCAGCTCCTGGACGTCGACGAGATCCAGGCGCAGGCCATCCTCGACATGCAGCTGCGGCGCCTCGCCGCCCTCGAGCGCCAGAAGATCATCGACGAGCTCGCCGAGATCGAGCGGGAGATCGCCGACCTGCAGGACATCCTGGCCAGGCCCGAGCGGCAGCGGCAGATCGTGCGCGACGAGCTCACCGAGATCGTCGAGAAGCACGGCGACGACCGGCGCACCCGGATCGTCGCCGACGACGGGGACGTCACCAACGAGGACCTCATCGCCGTCGAGGACGTCGTCGTCACGATCACCCAGACCGGCTACGCCAAGCGCACCAAGACCGACCTGTACCGGGCTCAGAAGCGTGGCGGCAAGGGCGTGCAGGGCGCTGCGCTGAAGCAGGACGACATCGTCGCCCACTTCTTCGTGTGCTCCACCCACGACTGGATGCTGTTCTTCACCAACAAGGGACGGGTCTACCGGCTCAAGGCCTACGAGCTGCCCGAAGCCAATCGGAGCGCGCGGGGCCAGCACGTCGCCAACCTGCTCGCGTTCCAGCCCGACGAGCACATCGCCCAGGTCATGCAGATCAGCGACTACCAGGCAGCGCCGTACCTGGTGCTCGCCACCCGCACCGGGCTGGTGAAGAAGTCGCGGCTCACCGACTTCGACTCGCCGCGGTCGGGCGGTCTGATCGGCATCAACCTGCGCGAGGAGGACGAGCTGGTGGGCGCGGTGCTCTGCTCCGCGGAGGACGACCTGCTCCTCGTGTCCGCCGAGGGCCAGTCCATCCGGTTCACGGCGAGCGACGAGGTGCTGCGCCCGATGGGCCGTGCCACGTCCGGCGTGCTCGGGATGCGCTTCAACTCCGGCGACCGGCTGCTCTCGCTCGGCGTCGTCCGCCAGGACACCTTCGTGCTCGTGGCCACGGCAGGCGGGTACGCGAAACGTACGCCCATCGAGGACTATCCCGTTCAGGGTCGCGGGGGTAAGGGTGTTCTCACGCTTCAGTACGACCGCCGCCGTGGCACTCTGGTTGGCGCGCTCATCGTCGGCATCGACGATGAGCTGTACGCGATCACCTCGACCGGAGGGGTGATCCGCACGTCGGCCCGCGAGGTTCGCAAGGCCGGTCGCCAGACGAAGGGGGTGCGCCTGATGAATCTCGGCGAGAGCGCCACCCTGCTGGCGGTCGCGCGCAACGCGGAGGACGACGCGGAGGACGGGCAGCTGAACGGCCCCACCAGCTGACCTGGCGATCCGTCGAGCCGGCACCACCCCACCTGGCCCCGAGGAGACGTTCACCTCGTGAACGACAAGACGAGAAAACCGAACGAGCCCGACGGCCGCAGCCGGGTGGCCACCGGAGAGTCCGCTGCGGCGGGCGGCGCCGAGACCAAGGGTGGCGCCGCCCCCGCGGATCCACAGGTCACGAACGGTGTAGCCGCGTCCGCGGGCTCGTCGGTTCCCGAGTCCGCCGGGGCCGCGGACGACGGCACGGCCGCTTCTCGGACCAGTGACGATAAATCGGACGTTCTTGCTCGGCCCGATCCGGAAGGACCGGAGGCCGTCACGACGGAGCTCCGGCTGCCGACGTCGGCCAATGGATCGGCCGGGCGCCCGGCCCCGGGTGCGCCGGGGGACGGTCCGGCCCCCACCAAGCCCGACAAGGTGGATTCCGCGCGTCCCGTGGAGAACGGCGCGCCTGCCCCCAAGGCGGCGGCCGCCCCACCTCCTGGTCCGCCCAACCGACGACCTGCGGCGGCTCCGGCGGCGCCCACTCGGGTGCCTCCCACCCAGGCACCGCCGCCTCAAGCGCCGGCCGCACCGGGCAGCCCTCCGCCGTGGAACCGGATTCCCGGCAAGGCCGCTCCTGAGCGGTTCGAGCGCGCCGGCAACGACCGGCCGGCGGGCGGCCTGCTGGAGGACGCGCCCACCACTTTCCTCGAGCCCCCGGCCCTGCCCGGCGGCTCGTCGGACACCGAGACGTCCGGCGCCGAAGGTGAGGGAGCGTCACCCGGCAGGCCACGGCGCAGCCGCCCGCCGCGTCAGGCAGCACTGCAGCTGAAGCGGCTCGATCCGTGGTCGGTGCTGAAGCTCGCCCTCGTGCTGGCCGTGGTCCTGTTCTTCATCTGGATGGTCGCTGTCGGGGTCCTGTACGGCGTCCTCGACGGGATGGGGGTCTGGGACCGGCTCAACGGCACCTACGCCGACCTCGTCTCGGGAGAGGCGCCCACCGGCAGCCCGCTGATCAGCGCAGGGCGCGTTTTCGGTCTGGCCGCGGTGATCGGTGCGATCAACAGCCTGCTGTTCGCTGTCGCCGTCACGATCGGGGCATTTGTCTACAACGTCTCGGCCGACCTCGTCGGCGGCATCGAAGTCACACTCTCCGAGCGAGACTGACCACCCTTCCGGCTCCCCCTCGATAGGGGGAGCCGGTGGGAAGGCGCGGGAGGGGCTGAGGTAACCTCATTCGCGCCGCAGGGGCCCATAGCTCAGTTGGTTAGAGCGCGTCGCTGATAACGACGAGGTCGCTGGTTCAAATCCAGCTGGGCCCACTCCCCATCCCCTCTGGGACAGGCAGGACGTGAACCCATGAAGAAGATCATTGCAGCTCTCGTTGCCATCGCGGCCGGCGCGCTTGTGTTCTCGAAGGTCCGTGCCTCGCGTTCGGAGAACGACCTTTGGCACGACGCCACCAAGAACTGAGGGTGGCGTACCCCCGCCCGCACCCGAGCGGGTAACGTCCTCGCTCAGCACGGGGACGTAGCTCAATTGGCAGAGCACCGCCTTTGCAAGGCGGGGGTTAGGGGTTCGATTCCCCTCGTCTCCACCACACTGACCAGCGGCGTATGCGCTGGTCAGCGCGGCGAAACTTGATCATGCGATAGGCCCGTCCGGGCCGCGCGGGCCGATCGTGCTCGTCTGCGATTGGTTCGGGCTCCGCTTCCTGCTCGACGCGCATCGTTCGCGTGATCTCACGGTCACGGTCGCGCGTCGCGTGCTGGTAGATCATCGCAGCCGCCGTGACACTGCTGTGGCCCGTTCGCGTCATCAGCTCTTCTGTGCTCGCGCCGGTCACGGCGGCCAGATGGTTGCCGACGTGCCGCCATTGCGCCCGGCGCTCGTCGAGCGCATGTCGGTGTGGCCGTGCGCCGAGCGGATCGTTGGTGGTATCGCCATGGTGGGCCGTCCGTCTTCGTTTTCGGGCGGCTTCGCGAGTTCTTCCTCGACGTGCAGACGCCCGCGTGCAGGTCTACGTCAATGGCTTCGGTGCGTCGGCCTCAGCGCCGCGCGACGACGGCACATTCCTCGCTCTCTCGGCGATCGGGACTGCGCCCCGACCTGACATTCCGGAACGGGCATACCAGCGCCCGGAAGCGGCATTGGACCAGCATCAGCCGGCGGCACGACCATGGGTCGGTCGGTCTTGTCGCGCCTCGTCCCGCCGCGCAGGGAGGGCCTCCGACCGGCCCGGTCGAGGGGCGAGATTCGTGTCCGGCGAAGTCGTGGTGACGGAGTGACAAGAGGAGCTGCACCGTGACCGGACAAGGTCGCCCCGTTCTGCTGGTGGGGAGCGTGAACATGCCCACTCGCGACGACGTCTTCGAAGCGGTCGCCGAGCACCTGACAGGTGGTCTGCGCTCGGTGCCGGACGGTGAGACGGGCGACCGGGGCGTCTGGGTCTCGTGGGAGCTGAACCGGATCGGCAAGCTGCTGCAGGTCAACGTTGTCGATGAGGTGACCTTCACCAGCCCGGTCATCGGGGAGTTCAGCAATCCGGTCCTGGTGCCGGCTGAGGGCGTCGACCTCGCAGAGGTGACTTTCGGCCCTTTCAACTACGTGAGGGAGGCGGTCGCTTCCTATGATCACTTCACGGAGTTGCGCGCGGCCGGGAGATTCTCGCCCGAGACCCGCTTTCAGGTGTCCATCCCGACGCCGATGATGTTCGCGATGGTCTTCCCCGAGCACCAAGCGGAGGTGCTGGGGGTGTTCGAGCGTGACCTCGCCGCAGAGGTCGCTGCGCTGCTCGCCGAGATCCCAGCTGACGACCTGGCGGTGCAGTGGGACGTCTCCGGCGAGATCATCATGGAGGAGCAGGTTCGGTACTCCGCGGTCCCGTGGGGCGACACCAGGAACTGGTCGCTGGAGGTGGCGACGGCGTCGATAGCGCGCGTTTCCGGTCCGATTCCCGAGGCCGTTCTGCTCGGGGTCCACCTCTGTTACGGCGACCCCGAAGGCACGCACATGATCGAGCCGCGCGACCTCGCGGTCCCGGTCGACTTCGCCAACAACATCGCCACGCTGACCACGCGCCGCCTCGACTGGGTCCACATGCCGGTGCCGATCGAACGTGACGACGATGCGTACTTCGCGCCGCTCGCCGGGCTGAAGCTGAAGCCGCAGACGCAGCTCTACCTCGGCCTGCTCCACAAGGAGGACGGGATGGATGGCGCGGCGCGCCGGATCGCGATCGCCGCGAAGCACGTCACCGACTTCGGCGTGGCCACGGAGTGCGGGATGGGCCGTGAGCCGGCCGAGGCGATCGACGGCCTGCTGCGGCTCCATCGCGACGCGGCGGCGCTCTAGTTGGTAGCTGCTGCACGGGGGCGACCAGGCTGCGGTCCCGGTACGCCGCGCGGCTGTCGAACGTGTACGGGCGCGCTACCCGGTGGACGTGGTTTCAGCGATGGCGTCGAGCGGCCAGATACCGAGCTCGGTGAGATGACCCGTACCCGTCGAGCTGATGTTGAGTGCGCGATCCCCCTGGCGGCGCAGGAGCCATCCGTGCTCGAGCATGGCGACCAGCAGGGCAGTGCCCAGCCGCCCAGCGAGGTGGACTCGGCGTTCTGTCCAGTCCATGCAGCCGCGCACCATCGGGCCCGTGAAACTCGACAGGTCGATGATCGACAGCGCGGTGAGCAGCGGATGGTCGAGCGCCCCGACCGTTCCACCCCCACTCGTGTCCACGTCATAGACCACACCGTCCGCGGTGATGCGGCGGGCGACGGCAACGGCAAGGGAACCTCCGAGATGGCTGTAGCAGACCCGCGCGGTCTGCAGCCGACTCCCCGTGTGGGCCTCACGCAGCGATTCCACCGGGAGCAGAGGGGAGATCGCCGCGAGTGCCTCGATCGCAGTGGCAACCTCAGGAGAAGCGATCGTGTGCAGCCGGCGCCGACCGGTGACGGTGACGTCGACCAAACCGGCGTCGACCAGCTGGCGCAGGTGCGGACTCGCGGCCGGCGGCGAGATTCCGGCGGCCTCGGCCAGGTCCCTCGCGGTATGTGCCTGCCCGTCCATCAAACGCAGCAGCATCGCCGCCCGGGGTGGCTCAGCGATGGCCCGCGCTGTGGCAGCGAGGTCGAGGTCGGCGCCGATCACCACCGGACCATAGCTCAACTGTTCAGGCCAGACTGAACTGTTGCGGTGGGATCATCCGCTGCATGGCACGCACCGCTACGAAATCCCGGACCCTCAGTGAGACCGACTTCAGCGCACCCACTGATGATCGTTACTTCGAGGACTACCAACTCGGCGCGGTCTACGAGTACGGCCACCTCGCCGTGAGTGAGGAAGCGATCATCGACTTCGCTGAACAGTTCGACCCACAGCCGATTCATACCGACGAGAGGTTTGCTGCGACCGGTCCGTTCAACGGACTCATCGCCAGCGGATGGCATTCCGCAGGACTGGCGATGCGCCTGTTCGCCGACCACTACCTGTCCCGGGTCGCCAGCCTCGCCTCCCCCGGAGTCGACGAAGTGCGCTGGCAGGTGCCGCTGCGCCCCGGTGACTCCGTTCGCCTGCGGACGACGATCGTGGAAGCCCGGCTGTCGCGCTCGAAGGATGACCGAGGCATGGTCGTCACATTGGCCGAGTTGTTCAACCAGAACGATCAGCTCCCGATCAGGTTCCGAGTCATGAACATTCTCGGTCGCCGCCCCCGTAGCTGAGGCCATCCTTCCGGCTTCATCAGCCGAGATTCGCCGGGTATGTCCCGGAGTTCCACGCATCAGTGCCGGTGTCGTCGGAGTGCTGCCGGTGTTTTTCACTGGTTCGAGCCGCGGTGCACACCGCGACCGTAGGGCTCCGAACAGCGAAAACACGACGCACCGCGCGCTCCGGCGGCGGCCGGACATGCCAACCGGGCCGACATCGGCCCCGGGTCCGCGCGATCGGCACTCGACGAGCCGGCGATCCGACCGAGCTGCGACCCGCACGAAGCGGATACCGGAGTGGCAGGCCAGGACAACTGATGTGGGAGCGATGAGTATGTCGAACGAGCTATCCGCGGCACCACAAGCCGGTCGCGGTGATGCGATGCATGGTGGACATCTCTACATGCAGACGAACGAGAACCAGAATGCCGTGATCCACTATCTGCGGTCGGGAAGCGGCAGGATCACCGAGGTGGAGCGGATCCCCACGGGTGGTGCCGGTTCCGGGGTGTTCAAGCCGATCAGTGGGCAGGCCAGCGCACCGAATGCGTTCGAGGGCGCGGGTAGCGTCATCCTCTCGCCGGACCGACGGTTCCTGTTCACCACCAACGGCGGTGACAACTCGGTCTCCAGCTTCAGCGTCGGCGATGACGGCAAGCTCTCGCTCGTCGACGTCAAGCGGACGGGCAATATCGTGACCGGGCCGAGCGGCACCGCCAAGTCCCTTGCGTACGCGCCGTCGTCCGGGACGCTTTTCGTGCTTCACGCGTTCGGCCCCGACCACGTCCGGCTGATGTCGGTCGACCGCGAAGGCAGGCTCACCGCGCGCCCGGAGCGCTACACGGCGAATACTCCGGACAAGGCCGACCGCGTGTCGACGATGGTGGTGCTGTCGCCCGACGAGAAGTTCCTCCTGGTCGGCACCACGTTCGACGAGCTGCCCACGGCGAACCCGGACGGCTCACCGATTCTCTGGGTCCGGCGCCCGGACGGCACCCCGAAGTCGATCGCGTCGAATGCGCCGGATCCCGACGGCCTCGTCATATTTCGCGTGGACGCGCACGGCACGCTCGACCGGCCCTCGTTCCACGATGCCGGAGGCGGTTCTCCGTTCTATCCCGCCTTCCTCCACAGCCGGCCGGATCACCTCGTCATCGGCGAGGCCGTCGGCGACGGGCTCGTCATGGGCAGCATCGACCCGGACGGACGGCTCAGCGTCGGCCCACTCGTGCAGATCGACACCAGCGCGGGCCGGCCCTCCGAGCTGTGTTGGCTGGCCGTGTCCCCGGATGACCAGTTCGTTTTCGCGACGAACTTCGGTTACAGCAACATCAGCAGCTTCCGGATCGACGGCAACGTGCTCTCGATTGCGCAGGATCCTGCGTGCCCGAAGGTCACTGGCGACGGCACGTTCAGGGCGCTCAACGGAACTGTCAGCAGCGGCCCGAGCGACAACTGGATGACTCCTGACGGTGTCTACCTGTACCAGATCTACGGGAATGCCTCGAAGCTCGTCGGCTACGCCGTTCAACCGGACGGCTCGCTGGACGAGGTCACCAGCGCGAGCATTCCGTACAACAGCCCACAGGGCCTGGCCGGATTCTGATCTGCCGAACATTCGGCCATCGGAGGTTTCGATGAGTACCAACGGCCCTGCAACGCCGCGCATCGAGAAGTCGGTCTCCTCGTTGATGCTGAGCCCCCGCGAGAGCGAGAAGCTGGTGATCTACCAGGTCGCCGGGCTGGCCCGCCGACGCCGGGACCGAGGAGTCAAGCTCAACCTGCCGGAGTCGATCGCCCTGATCGCCGAGGGCGTGATGGAGGCGGCTCGGGACGGGATGTCGGTCGCGGACGTCATGGAGCTCGGGAAGCACATCCTGACGCGTGCCGACGTGATGGAGGGAGTCCCGGAGCTGATGAATCTCGTGCAGGTCGAGGCGACCTTCCGCACGGGAACCCAGCTCGTGTCGGTGTCCAACCCGATCTCCTGAGGACGTCGCCGCCGCGCGCGGAAGGGATGAGGCAATGGTGATTCCAGGCGAGTGGTTGCTCTCCGCCGAGCCGATCGAGATCAACGCCGGCAGGCGGACCTCGAGAGTGTCGGTCCGCAACACCGGAGATCGGCCGATACAGATCGGCTCGCATTTCCACTTCTTCGAGGTCAACCGTGCGTTGGAGTTCGACCGACCGGCGACGTTGGGGATGCGGCTCGATGTCCCGTCGGGCACGTCGATCCGTTTCGAAGCGGGCGACGAGCGCGATGTCGGGCTGGTCGAGTTCGGCGGCCTCGGACGGGTGATCGGATTCAACGCCCTGCTCGACGGCGGGACGTCGTCGCAGCGCAGCGTGGAGCGGGCGATCCGGCGCGCCGGCGATCTGGGGTTCCTCGGAACGCAGGACCGGCCGGACGCGGGCAGGCGGGTGAAGCGGTCGTGAGCGTCGTCTCGCGTCAGCACTACGCCTCGCTCTACGGCCCGACGGTGGGCGACCGGTTCCGCCTGGCAGATACGGAACTGGTCGCCCAGGTCGAGCGGAGCCTGCTGCTTCCCGGAGAGGAAGCCATCTACGGAGGTGGCAAGGCGCTGCGTGACGGCATGGGGCAGACGCCAGGCCTGCGCAACGCCGACGGGGCGCTCGACCTGGTGATCACGGCCGTCATCGTGATGGATCCGATGCTGGGAATCGTCAAGGCCGACATCGGGATCAAGGACGGGCGGATCGTCGGTGTGGGCCAGGCCGGAAACCCCGATATCCAGGACGGCGTCGATCCGAACTTGATCGTCGGCGCAGGTACGGAAGTGATCTGCGGTGAGGGGCTGGTCGCCACGGCAGGCGCTGTCGACACCCATGTGCATTTCCTGACTCCGGCACAGATACCGCACGCCCTGTCCAGCGGCGTCACCACGCTGATCGGTGGAGGTACCGGCCCCGCGGACGGTTCGAAGGGCACCACCTGCACACCGGGGCCGTGGAACATCGCTCGAATGCTCGAGGCGACAGCAGTTCTGCCGGTGAACATCGGGCTTCTGGGAAAAGGCAACAGCAGCCGGCCCGAGAGCCTGGTGGAACAGTTACAGGCCGGCGCGTTCGGGCTGAAGGTCCACGAGGACTGGGGTGCCACGCCCGCAGTGCTCGACTGCGCCCTCCGCGTCGCCGACGAGTACGACGTGCAGGTCGCCCTGCATGCCGACACGTTGAACGAGAGCGGCTACCTCGCCGACACCATCGCGGCGATCGACGGACGCACCATCCACAGCTATCACACGGAAGGTGCCGGTGGCGGCCACGCGCCGGACATCATGGCGATCGCGTCGCTTCCGAACGTGCTGCCGTCCTCGACGAACCCCACCCGGCCTTATACGACGGACACGGCCGACAACCTCTATTACATGACCGTCGCCACTCACAATCTCAATCCCGACAATCCCGAGGACATGGCTTTCGCCCAGTCCCGTATCCGGGCCGAGACGGAAGCGGCCGAGGATGTCCTGCACGACATGGGAGTGCTGAGCATGTACTCGTCGGACTCGCAGGCGATGGGCCGGATCGGGGACACCGTGACCACCTGCTGGCGCACTGCCGACAAGATGAAGAAGATGACGGGCAGCCTCGACGGCGATCCCGCGGAGAACGACAACCAGCGCATCCTGCGTTATCTCGCCAAGCTCACGATCAATCCGGCAGTGGCCCACGGGGTCGGTCATCTGGTCGGCTCGCTCGAACCCGGCAAGGTCGCGGACATCGTGCTGTGGCCGACGAGCACATTCGGCGTCAAGCCGAAGTACGTCGTCAAGGGAGGTTTCGTCGCCTGGGCGGTGATGGGCGATCCGAATGCTTCGATCCCTACTCCCGAGCCGGTGCAGTTGCGGCCGATGTTCGGCGCTCAGGGACGCGCCGTCGCGCGCACGTCGATGACGTTCATCTCGCAGGCCGCGGCGGACGCCGGGGTGGCGGATCAGTTGGGCCTGCAGCGATGGGTCGAACCGGTACGGGACTGCCGCACGGTCGGCAAAGCCCAGATGGTGCGCAACGACGCCACGCCGGAGATCACCGTCGACCCGGAGACCTACCAGGTGTGCGTCGACGGTCGACCGGCCACGGTCGATGCGGTCGACGAGGTGTCGATGTCTCAGCTGTATTTCATCGTCTGATGGCCCACACGGCGCACGCATCGCGTTCCGGCAGCCAGGCGCGACTCACGAGCCATCTGTCGGTCCTGCAGCTGAGCGACTCCGCTTTCCCGACCGGGCGCTACACCCTCTCCTACGGCCTCGAGAGCTTCGCGCAGAGCGACGAGCCGGCCGGGCCCATCCGCCCGTCCATGCTGGTGGCGCTTCTGACCGACTGCGTGCGCTTCGGAGTCGCGCCCTCGGACGGAGTCGCGCTGGCCTGCGCCCATCGCGCCACCAGCCCGGACGGTGTGCTCGATCTGGACCTGGTGATGCGCGCCGATCACAGGCTGACCGCCGTCAAGCTCCCCCGTGAGGCCCGGGAGGCCTCGACGCGCACCGGCCGGGCGTTGCTGAGCACCGCCGCTGTCGCGTTTCGCGGAACGGTGGGGCGCGACTACGCGGAGCTCGTCGAAGCGGGACGCACGCCGGGGAACCATGCGGTTGTCCTCGGCATGCTCAGCGCCTCATTGGGTGTGCCGTGCCCGGAGGCCGTGGCCGGTGAGCTGTACGCCTTCGCAGCCGGCTGGGTCGCCGCAGCAGTGCGCCTGGCCCTGACGGATCACCGCACCGCTCAAGGCGTGCTGTTCCACGTGCGTGCGGTGACCGCCGACGCCGCGCTGACGGCGGTGGATCGGGACGTCGCGCACATCGGCGGGTGCACGCCCTTGCTGGACGTGATGGCGATGCGTCATGAGACAGCCGAGCTCCGAATGTTCGCCAGCTGAGAGAGGACGGTCCTGAATGGACGAGCACTTTCGACACCCGCACGCTCACGTGCACGGATCTCCGACGCCGGACGACGATGCGTTCGGTAGTGCCCGTGCGCCTGGCATCGCTCGTATCGGCATCGGCGGGCCGGTCGGATCGGGGAAGACTGCTCTCATCGAGGCACTCGTGCCGATGTTGCTCGACAGGGGCCATCGCCCGGTGGTCGTGACCAATGACATCTTCACCTCGGAAGATGCCCATCATGTACGGGCGGCTCTGTCCGGCGTGCTGGATCCTGAACGGGTCGTCGGAGTGGAGACCGGCTCGTGCCCGCACTCTGCGGTGCGTGACGACCCGAGCATGAATCTCGATGCGGTCGGCGACCTCACTCGCCGGTTTCCCGACGCGGATGTCGTGCTGGTCGAATCGGGTGGCGACAACCTGACCCTGACGTTCAGCAGAGCGCTCGCCGACTACTTCGTCTTCGTCATCGACGTGGCGGAGGGCGACAAGATCCCGCGCAAGCGGGGGCCCGGTGTCACCCACTCCGATCTGCTGGTCATCAACAAGATCGACCTGGCCCCGTACGTGCGGGCGGACATCGAGGTGATGGGCAGGGACGCACGGGCCGTACGCGGCGAGCGCCCCTTCGTGCTCACGAACTGTTTCACCGGCCACGGCCTGAACGAGGTCACCGGCCGGATCTCGGAGGTCATCAGCCGGCAGTTCGCGGCTCCGGCCGGCGGTTCCCCATGACCCGAGCGGTGACCTCCCGGCAGGACCCCGCGTGGTACACCCCCGCTGACCTGCCCGCGGAGGTGCTTGCCATCGGCAGTCCCGTGCAAGGCGGGCTGGGGGTCGGCGCCTCGGGCAAGGTCGGTCTGCTCGACCTGACGTTGGCGCCCTGTGCGGGTGCGACACGTGTGCAGCGCCAGTATCAGCGGGCGCCGCTGCACATCTACCGGCCGATCTACCTCGACGCCGGTCGACCGGATATGGCGTTCCTGTTCATGCAGCAGTCCGGCGACGGCTTCGTCCAAGGCGACCGGTGCCGTATCGATCTCGACTGTGCGCCCGGCTCCGCGGTGCACCTCACCACCCAGGCCGCCACCAAGGTCTTCGGAATGCGCCAGAACTTCGCCACCCAGCTGGTCAACCTGCGTGTGGGCGCCGGTGCCGTGGTGGAGTACCTGCCCGACCCGGTCGTGCCGTGTCGCGGGTCGCGGCTCTTCCAGCGAACGAGTGTGACCGCCGACCGGGAGTCCACGGTGATTCTCGGCGAGACTCTGTTGCCAGGGCGGGTCGCGCACGACGAGGCCCACGTCTACGACCTGTACTGGGCGGAGACCGAGGTCCGCCGCCCCGATGGATCGCTGCTCTTCGCCGAAACCCTGCGCCTGACATGCGCGGACGGCGGGAACCCGCGGTCGGCCGGACTGCTCGGCCGCCATGACGTCATCGCCACTCTGTACATCGTCACGGACCGGATCGATGCGCCCAGCACGGTCGACCTGTTGCGGTCGGCGCTCGTCGCCTGCCCCGATGTTCTCGTCGGCGTGAGCGAGCTGCCCAACAGCTGCGGCGCAGTCGTCAAACTGCTCGGACCGACCTCCGCGTCGGTGCAGGCGGCGCTGAGAACGGCGTGGAACGCGGCACGTCTGGCGCTGCTCGATACTCCGGTGCCGAACCTTCGCAAGGGATAGCCGGAGCTTGACTTCAGACCCGGGCCGATCGTCGGTGTCCGAATTGTCGGGGTGTGCCCCTACGCTCGCCCCATGCCGCTGACAATCGAAGAGCGCCAGCTGTTCCTTGCCGAACCTCACATCGCCGCACTGTCCGTCGCAGGCGGCGCGGAGCGCGCGCCGCTGACGGTGCCGATGTGGTACCAGTACACGCCGGGTGGTGAGGCCTGGGTGCTCACCGGGGTCGCGTCCATCAAGGCGAAGCTCATCCAAGAGGCGGGCCGCTTCACGTTGATGGTGGATCGCGTCGATCCGACGCTGCGGTACGTCATGGTCGAGGGGTCGGTCACCCGCACGGAGCCGGGCACCGATGAGCATCTCTTGGAGTTGAGCAGGCGCTACCTGCCGGCGGAAGCCGTGCCGGGCTACGTCGAGGTCGCCAAGGCCGAGCACGGCGAGCAGATGGTCATCTACCTTCGCCCTGAGCGTTGGCTGTCATCCGACCTGGGGCGTGTCTCCTGACGTGACCGCGCGGTCCCGTCTTCGTGGGCCTGGAATCGTCCTGCATTGACCGAACCGTCCCTGACGTGCTGTTTTGCGACCCACCGCGCTCTCTCAGGAGGACTAGTGTCCGGAAGCGAGTAAGCGCGGAGGAGCGACGTGGCCGACTGGGACGGGCGTGGGTTGCCGCCGGTTGCTGCCGAACGGGCGCGCCGGGCGGCTGCGGGCGGAGCATGGACGTCGCTGCTCTCGGCACCGGCGGCGGCTGGGCTGAAGGTGGCCGGGTTCGAGCCCGTCGGCGAGGTGATGGGCTCGATCGTCCAGCAGATCGGCTGGTCCGGGTACGGCGGCTGCGGCATCTACGGAGGGCTCGGGGGCCTCGGAGGATGGGCGTCCCCAACGATCACGTCGTCGGATTCGATGCGGTTCGGGGGCTTCGGTCCCTACGTCGACGCGCTGTACCGCGGCTACGGCACGGCGCTGGGCCGGATGGTCCAGGAGGCCGCGACGATCGGCGCTGATGGCGTCGTCGGCGTCGGGCTCACGATGTCGCCGCTGCCTGGAGGGCCGCGGGAGTTCACCGCACTGGGCACCGCCGTACGGGCAGGCGGTGACATCAGGCCGCACCGCGTCTTCAGCACGCACCTCCCCGGGCAGGACGTCGCCAAGCTCGTGACGGCCGGGTGGATGCCCACCGACCTCGTCTACGGCATCTCGGTCGCCATCCGCCACGACGACTGGCGCACCCGGCAGCAGGCAGCCTGGGGCTCGGGCAACACCGAGGTGGCCGGCTACACCGAGCTGATCACCTACGCCCGGGCCGACGCGCGAGGGCGGCTCGGCGGCCACGTGCACGAGTCCGGCGCCGACGGGGCGATCGTGTCGTCGATGGACCTTCGGGTCTGGGAGATCGAACCGGGTGAGAACCACATCGACCACGTCGCCGAGGCAACGGTCTTCGGCACAGCGCTGGTGCGCTTCCACGCCGACAGCGCGCCCCCGACGCGAACTCTGACGTTCCTGCCGCTTCGCTGACCGGACCGAACCACCCTGGAGATTCCGTGACCGCCGACCCGACAGAGCTGGGTATCCCAGCGGACGCCATGCGTCGCCTCGCCGAGATGCGGCCCGGGCAGGCAACCAGCCTGTTCACCTCCGACCTCTCCGTCAACGAGTTCCTGCTCGTGCGCGAGGCCGGGTTCCGACCGGTGGGCCTGGTGCTCGGCTCGAGCATCTACCACGTGGGCTTCCAGATGGGCAGGTGGAATCGCAACCAGGAGCTCACCACCCTCTCGCAGGCGATGTACCACGCCCGCGAACTGGCGATGACCAGGATGGAGGCGGAGGCCGACCAGCTCGGAGCCGACGGGATCGTCGGGGTGCGGCTGCAGATCGAGTTCAAGGAGTTCGGCGCCGACCTCGCCGAGTTCATCGCCGTCGGCACCGCCGTGACGGCCGACGACCCGCGTCACGAAGGGATGTCCTGGCGCAACAACCGCAACCAGCCCTTCACCTCCGACCTGTCCGGCCAAGACTTCTGGACGCTCGTCCAAGCCGGGTACGCGCCGCTGGGCATGGTGATGGGCTCGTGCGTGTACCACATCGCCCACCAGCGGTTCTGGCAGGCGATGGGCAACGTCGGCCAGAACGTCGAGCTGCCGCAGTTCACCGAGGCGCTCTACGACGCCCGCGAGCTCGCGATGAGCCGGATGCAGGCGGAGGCCGAGGAAATGCACGCGGAGGGGATCGTCGGGGTGCAGCTGCTCTCCCACGGGCACCGCTGGGGCGGGCACACCACGGAGTTCTTCGCCATCGGCACGGCGGTGCGCCCGCTGCGTCCCGACCACCGCATCCCGACCCCTCAGCTCGTGTTGCCGCTGACGGACCGGTGACCGGCGATGACCATGGAACCGAGTGGCCTCGGGCCGATGGGTGACGTGCAGCTTCTGGCTGCCTCCCTGCGCACCGACCGTGCCGACGTCGCCTCGTACGCGAGGGTGCTGACCGGCGCTCTGCACGACGCCCTCCCACCCGGGATGGTCAAGGTGGACCGGCGGCGAGGGCTGGGCGACCGGATGGCGGGGCGGGAGGGGCGCGCGGTCGCGGTGGTCGTGCACGGCGACGGCCGTCAGCTGGCGCTGCGCGAGGGGCCTCACGGCGCTGTGGAGGCCGAGGTGCGCCAGGTCGTGCGGGACGTCGTGATCAGTCGCCGCACCGTCACCATCGAACAGTGGCTGCAGGCCCTCGCCGAGGACCTCACCAAGGTCGCCGCCCGCGACGCAGCCGCCTGTGCCGCGCTCGAGCGGCTGCTCGCCGGCGGGATCTGACGCCGTCCGCCAGATCAGATCGTTGCCGGCTGGGTGGCGGCGTCTATCTCTTCGATCATCAGCTCCTCGGCCACCCGCTCCGGCGGGAGTGCGAGCCGCACGCCGACGTAGAAGACCGCCAGAGCGAACGCCGCGACCACGATGAGGTCGACCCAGGGCGGGATGACACCGATGCCGCCGTACTGACCGAGGTAGGAGATGACGCCGAGCCCGATGAACCAGGGCAGCACCCAGAGCATGGCGCGGGCGTCGAGGGGCTGGCGCCGGGTGTTGTTGCCGAACAGGTAGTAGAGACCGAAGATCACCAGGCCGATGGCGATCAGGATCAGCAGCTTCTCAACCGTGGGCCACGACGTCCAGTAGATGATCTCGCTGGCCGCGATGAACGCCAGCGGCGAGATGACCGAGGCGCGCTTGAGGCGGTAGGGCCGCACCCGGTCGGGATCGGAGCGGCGCAGCGCCATCAGCGTGACCGGCGCGAACCCGTACATCATCACCACGGCCGAGGTGACCAGGCTGACGAAGCCCTGCCAGCTCGGGAACGGCAGGAAGCAGACGATCCCGACCACGAAGGCGAGCAGCAGCGCCACCCAGGGCACACCCCGCTTGCTGATCTTCGCGACCGACCGCGGCACCTGCCCGGAGTGGCCGAGGGCGTAGGCCAGCCTCGCGGAGGTGCCCGCGTAGACCAGACCCGTTCCGGCGGGCGAGACGAACGCGTCGATGTAGAGGATGATCGCGAGCCAGCCCAGCCCGAGTGTGGTGGCCAGCGTCGCGTACGGGCCGAAGTCGCCCTTGCCGACCGGTGCCGACCAGCCGTGGAGCAGGTTCGCCGGATTGAGCGCACCGATGAACGCGATCTCCAGCCCGATGTAGATCACCGTGCCGATCAGCACCGCGCCGATCACCGCGCGCGGGAGGTCACGCTGCGGGTTGCGCGACTCGCTCCCCAACTGCACGGCCTGCTCGAAGCCCTGCAGAGCGAATATCACACCCAGCGGCAACGCTGCGAAGACACCGTGCGCACCGAAGGGTGCGAAGCCGCCGCCTGCGGTGAAGTTGCCGGCGTGGAACGACACCGCGAGCAGCACGATGACGGTGAGGACCGGAACGGCTGTCTTCCACAGCATCGTGACCCGGTTGGACTCGGCCAGCCACTGCACCCCCAAGATATTCACGATCGTGAACACCGCGATCAGCGCGATGCCGATGCCCAGCCCGCGCCCGGTGAGCGCGCCGTCGGTATTGACCAGCCCTGGCCAGATGTGATCCAGATAGCTGAGCGCCGCCTCCACCTCGATCGGGGCGAGAGTGGCCGCCTGCAGCCAGCCCACCCACCCCGCTGCGAAGCCTGCCAGCGTGCCGAATGCGAGCTTCGGGTAGCGGGCGGTGCCACCGGCGAAGGGGTAGGCGGCGGCGAGTTCGGCGTGGACGAGAGCGAGCAGCACCATCACCGCGCCCGCTAGCAGCCACGACAGGACCGACGCACCGCCGGCCGCAGATGCCGCGGTGAGCGCACCCAGTAGCCAGCCCGAGCCGATGATCGAACCGAGCGAGATGAACATCAACGGGATCGGCCCGACCTCGCGACGGAAGCTGGACGTGGGCGCAGTTCCACGGCCGGTCGATATGTCGGTCATCGTGAATAAACTCCCGAAATGGTGGAGTGGGACAGACTATCGTGACCGTGAGTTGATTCTGCTTTGCCTGATCGGCCACGGGTTCCGAATAATACGTGCAGAGTACCTGTGACGAAAGGCTGTGGCGACTCTTCCCATACATGCCTGGCGGCAATGTCCGAAATGTGGTGAATGATTTCCGTCGGTAATCCTTTGTTGCGCTGCTGAAACTCGACCGCGCAAACCATTCATAACGGTCGAGGAGATCTGGCCGGGTGCCGCCGGCGAGTCCCTGCGTCAGCGCAGCTGGAACCACGCGAGGCAGGCGAGACCTGCGACGATGCAGTAGATCCCGAACGGGCGCAGGGAGCGGGTTTCGAAGTACCGCGTGAGAAATCGCACCGATACGTAGGCGCCCACCCCGGAGAGGATGCTGCCTACGAGGATCTGTGGCCGGATGCCGTCGCCGAGTGGGCCTGCGAGGTCGCCGACCTTGAGCACTCCCGCGGCGAGGATCACCGGCGTGGCGAGCAGGAAGGAGAATCGTGCTGCGTCGGTGTGGGACAGGCCCTTTCCCAGGCCGGCCACCATGGCGGAACCGGACCGGCTGATGCCCGGCGCGAGTGCTGCGATCTGCGCGGCCCCGATCAGCATCGCGCGCCCCACCGGAAGCTGGGCGAGCCGGCGATCGGCCAACTCCTCGGCGGTCGGCACGGCCGCCGCGCGATGAGCAGCTCCGGCGGGGCCGGCGGATACCCGGACCGGGGAGAGGGGAACGGTCACCGGCTCGGGCTCGCGCAGCTCGGAGCGTCGACGCATCCGTTCCGCGACGAGTAGGAGCACTCCATTGAGGACGAGGAAGGCCGCGGTGGGCTCGGGTCTGCTCAGGTAGACGCGGAACACGTGCTCGAGTACGAGCCCGGCGATTCCCACCGGGATCGTGGCGAGTACCAGAAGCCATCCCAGCCGCTGCTCGGGCTCGACCACCTCGCGCCGGACGATGCTCGTGACGAGACCCCGGACGATGCGCACCCAGTCGCGCCAGAAATAGACGATCAACCCGATGGCAGTGGCCACGTGCAGCCCGACCACGAACGCCAGGTACGGCGACTCGGGCGAGGTGACGTCGAGATCTTGAGCCCAGCTGCCGCCGACCACGGCGGGAATCAGCACGCTGTGCCCGAGACTCGAAACCGGAAAGAGCTCCGCGACCCCTTGCAGGCCACCGATCACGATCGCTTCCAGCCAACTCAAGGTGCCCACCGCGGTGCTCTCCTCGCTGCGAATCGTCGCTCGCCCGCACCATAATCCAATGAATATGCGGTCCGTTTGGAAGGTGCCACTCCGATATGCCCGAAAATGCGGGAATGTCGTACGAGGACGGTCGTAAGAGCAGGTCGCGAGCCATCGCAGAGGCGCTGTGCCGGCACGCAGGCAGAATCGGGTGCATGGTGAACCCGATCGACCAGCACGTCACGTCCGCTGGACCATCTTCCTGCCGGACGGCCGGCGGGGCGCCCGTCGATCTGCGGCGCTGAGCGATGGTGTTCGTTGCGTTCGACGAAGCGGAACGCCTCGGCACCGACGCGCTGCGCGTCCTCGGGTTCGCCGAGGCGGAGGCCGCGCTCGTGCTCGACCACCTCATGGACTGTGAACTGCGCGGGCTCTCCTACGCCGGGCTCGCGCGGATCCTCAGCATCGCCGACCGGTTCGCCCACACCCCGATGACCGACGCCGCCATGCGGATCACGCGCGAGTCGCCGGTGTCGGCCCAACTCGACGGCGCCGACCGCATCGGCTACCTCGTCGGACGCCGGGCGACCGAGATCGCCGTCGAGAAGGCACAGGTGTCCGGCCTGGCCGTGGTGGGTGCGAACCACACCTGGTACACGGGGATGCTCTCCTACTACGCGGAGATGATCACGTCGGCGGGCATGGTGGCGATGCTCGCATCGAACGCGACGCCATGGGTGGCGCCCTACGGGGGCACCGAGCCGCGTTTCGGCACCAACCCGATCTGCTTCGGATTCCCGTCGGCAGGCGACGTGCCTGTGATCTGGGACATCGGGATCTCGGAGATCATCCACGCGCAGGCCGTGCTGGCGAACCGCACCGGCCGTCGACTGCCGCCCGGCTCGGCCTACGACTCCGCGGGCCGGCCGACCGACGACCCGGTGGCGGCACTGTCCGGTGCCTTCACCTCGTGGGGCGGCCACCGGGGCAGCGGGCTCGGGATCGTCGTCCAACTGCTCGGCGTCCTGGCCGGATCCCCGGCGCAACCGCCCCAGCTCGAGGATTTCGGAATGCTCGTGCTCGCGCTGCGTCCGGATCTCTTCGGCTCGGCCGCGGAGTTCGAGCAACGGACCGTGGAGTTCGCGGCCGCCGTTCGCGCGACGCGACCTGCCGATCCGGATGTTGCCGTGCGCATGCCGTTCGAGCGGTCGGCGGCCGTGCGCGCGGAACGGAGCGCGGCCGGCGGCATCGAGGTCGAGCAGGCCGTACTCGACGGCCTCCGCCGGCTCGCGCCCACTGCCTGACCACAGCGGCGGATCGCGTGGGGCGTCCTCAGCCGAGGCTGCGTAGTTGCGGCCAGATCTGGTGCCACGGCACCAGCCGGCCGCTCGCCACCCAGACCGGAGTGCCCTGCTCCTCGTTCTCCAGGCCGACTCCGTTGTCGATCCGCCCGGCGAGCTCCACCCGGCTGAACCAGCTGCGCAGCTGCTCCTCGGTGAACGCGACCGCGATCACGGTGGTGACGTCGTCCGAGGGCGGGCCCCAGTCCCAGTAGGCGTTGTGACCGCTGTAGGCCGGGGCGAGCGCGGGCAGATACCGGTCGACGGCGCCGGCCTCCCCGTAGTTCCGGGTCAGGACGGCCACATGGTCGGCGGCGGGGACGGTCGACCGAGCCGCGGCCACGGTGGCGGCGAACTGTGGCCAGCCGACGGTCTCACCGGCGTCGTAGTTGATGTCCACGATCGGGGTCTCGGCCAGCCGTTCCACCGGCACGAGTGGCAGCATGAGGACGCTCGACGTGGCCGCGCTGAGCACGAGCGCCGTGCCCAGGACGACCGAGCGCCAGCCCCGTGCGCGTGCCCAGGCCAGCACCGGTGCCGCTCCGGCGGCGAGGAGCACGGGGTAGAGGCCCGCGAGGTAGTACGGCTTGCCGCCGGTGGCGATGAAGACCACCACCAGCACCACGTACGTCACCGCGAACGCGCGCCAGGTGCGCAACGCGGGATCACGGGCAAGGCGCCACCAGCCCACGGCCCAGACGGGGACGAGCAGCGGGCTCACCAGGAGCAGCTGGAACGGGAGGAACACGTACCAGGGCTCGCTGGTGCCCGAGCTGCCCGCAGCGATCGCGGCGGAGAGCTCGATCTGCGGAAACCCGTTGGCGGCCTGCCACACGAGGTTCGGCATCCACAGCAGCAGCGCGAGCAGGCCGCCGACCCACGGCCACGCTGACCGCAGCGCCGAGCGTGGCCCGGCCACCACCACGCCGACGAGCAGCGCAGCCAGCAGGAACGCGGGCAGCATCTTGTTCTCCAACCCGACACCGGCGACCGCTCCGACGGCGAGCCACAGGGGCCCGCCATCACGCAGCGCCCGCACCACGAGCCACGAGATCGCGGTCCACACCAGCAGGTCGACCGTGGTCGTGGAAAGCATGTGACTCACCGCCGGAAGCACTGCCGAGACGGCCATGCACCCGGCGGCGAGCACCTGTGCGCCCCGGCCCGCCCCGAGCTCGCGTGCGAGCAGGCCGGTGAGCAGCACGACGAACCCGGCCATCACCGCCGACGGGAACCGCAGCCCTACCAGCGAACCGTCGAAGAGGGTGTGGAGGGCGTGCGCGAGCAAGGGGGTGAGCGGCGGCTGGTCGGTGTATCCGAAGGCAGGCTCCGACCCTGCCCGGATGAAGTACAGCTCGTCGCGGTGATATCCGTACCGGTCCGCCACGGCGATCAACAGCACCGTGACGGCTCCGGCGATCGCGCCGAGCCATGGCCACGCCGCCGGTTCGCGGGCAGGACGGCCGCTATCGACGACGATCTCCCCCGCAGACTCGATCACGCCTGGACGGTACCGGGCGATCTGCCTCGTATGCGGCTTTCTTTCCCCCTGATGTTCACCTCACCGGCCTACGGAGCCCCGAGGCGGCAGGTAGCTTCGCGAAAGGGCCCGGAGCTGAATTCGAGGGGAATCGATGATCTTCATCGTCGTCAAGTTCACGGTCCGGCCGGAGCGCATCGACGACTGGCTGTCGCGCACGGACGAGTTCGCCAAGGCCACGCGGGCGGAGCCGGGCAACATCTTCTTCGAGCGGTCGAGAAGTGTGGACGACCCGAATCAGTTCGTCTTCGTCGAGGCGTTCCAGGACGACGCGGCAGAGGCGCACCTGAGCTCCGACCACTTCAGGGCAGCGATGGCCTACATACCGGACTTCGTCGAGACCACCCCCGAGATCATCAACGTCCAGAACGTCCCTGGTGAGGGCTGGGGGACGATGGCCGAGACCGGGCCGCGCGACTAGCAGGGACGTGGGTGTTTCACGTGGAACACCCGTCCTCGGGGTCCCGCGAGCGAGCTCGGCGCAGGCCCATCCACTGGAGCTCGGCGAACACCGCCACTGCGGCCGCCTGCACGAGCACGACTCCCACCCCGAGCGCGGTGAGGGACTCGCGGGCTGCCACCACGGAGGCGATGCTGCCGGCCGACCAGGCGAGGTTGCCGACCACCACCGTCCACGCGGCTGGGCGTGGAATCGTTATCATCGCCCCGAGGACGACCAGTGCCACCGCATATACGACGAGGAACGCGCCCGTGCCGCGGAGGACGTTCGCCGTCACCCCGAGTAGGTCGGTCAGCAGCGGGGCTGCCGCGAGCCCGACGACACCGAGCGCACCGGATCCGGCGGCATCCAGGCGCAGGGCGAACCGCAGCAGGCGGCCGCCATCGGAAGTGGTGGCGAGGGCGAAGGGAAGTGCGGTCATCGTCGCCTCCTGGCGTGTCGATCACGTTCGTCTGACGGGATCGACTCTGCGCGAAAGGAGGTGACGGCGTCGATGACGCCGGAGGTAAGACTGCAGGTCAGAGGATTGAAACCGGCCGCCTGTGCCGCGGCAACCGAAGATCGCGCGGCACAGGCGGCCGGTGGGGTATGTCAGCCGGCAAGGATGTCACCGGCGAGGGAGGCCGCATCGAACTGCGGGGCGCCCAGGTCGGTGACGTCGGGGGCGGCGTCGGTGATCGAGCTCAGGACATCGGCGCTGGGGGCCGCCGGCAGTTCGGGCAGTTCGGGCAGGTCGACGGGGAGCGCCGGCAGCTCGGGAAGACCCGGGAGACCAGCATCGGCGAGAGCGGGGAGCTCGGGGAGAGCCGCGGCGTCCGGCAGCGCCGGCAGCTCGACCGCCGACACGGCCGACAGTGCCGAGGCGTCGACGCCGTCGGTGACGAAGGACGCGGCGTCGAACGAGAACGCGTCCGGCAGGGCCGCCAGGTCGGCGGTCGGGGCCTCCGGCAGGCTGCCGAGGACGTCCACCGGAAGGTCCGCGTCGGCCAGGGCACCGAGAGCGTCGACGTCGGGAAGCGTCGGCAGCTCGGGGGTGTCGGCGGCGAAGGCCTGACCGGCGAATCCGACCCCGAGTGCGGCGATACCGGCTGCCGCGGCGGTCGTCCGGATGGTGCGCCGAGCGAAGCTGCTCATGTGTGGTGGTTCCTCTCGTGCTGATGACGTCGCTATGACGATGATCAACACGGTCAACGAAGACCATCGGAAGTGGTTGCGCTTCGTGATCGCTCAGTTATCACGGTTCACACCATCCGGTGATCTTGCTGCTCCGATTTGCGCAACCGTCACCTCGGCCGATGACGCTCCGACGCTTGATGTTGTGACGCGAGTGAACGATCACGACCAGGATTCGGCATCATCATCGGAATGGCGCTGCTCGCACGTGTGGGAGCCGGAATCGGGCTCGGTCTGGGTCTCGGCGCCGGCGCCGGTGCCGCCGGAATCGGCTGGTTCTACTCCTCGCTGTTGCTCGATACGTCCGAGCGCCCGCAGTACCCGGAGCGCGTCCTCACGGCCGACGGCGCCACGGTCACCCTGGCGGCCACACGGCTGACGGCGCAGCCGGGGACGTGGGGTCTGCGGTGGAACGGTCCCGAAGGGCGCCCCGACGGGCTGGCCGTGCTCGGGCCCGTCACGGCGACGCGGCCCGGTGCGGTGGTCCGCACGGTGCGCAGCGGCCCGATCCCCCCGCCCGGCACCGCCGCGGTGCTCGACGCCGGTCCGTACGACCCCGACCCCGGTGCGCGCGGCCTGCCGTTCGACGAGGTGGCGGTACCCGGCCCGCTCGGTCACTGTCCCGCGTGGCTCGTTCCGGCCACCGGCGACACCTGGGTGGTGCTGGTGCACGGCCGTGGGGGCTCCCGCCGGGAGGCCCTGCGCGTCCTGCCGGCCCTCCACGAGCGCGGCTACCCGGCGCTCGTCGTGACGTATCGCAACGACGACGGCGCGCCGCCCAGCCCGGACGGCTACTACCACCTCGGCGACACGGAGTGGGAGGACATCGGGGCCGCCGTCCGGTTCGCCCGGGAGCGGGGCGCTCGTCGAGTCGTGCTGTTCGGCTGGTCGATGGGTGGAGCGATCATCGCGGCGATGCTGGACCGGTCTCCCGAGGCGTCTGCGGTGGCGGCGGTCGTATGGGACGCGCCACTGGTGGACTGGCGCGCGACTCTTCGCCAGCAGGCCGGCAACCGGCGCCTGCCGCCCGTGCTGACACACGTCGCGATGGCGATGACCAGCCGGCGCATCGGTATCGACTTCGACCGGTTCGACCTGCTCCTGTGCCCGCCGAGCCACCGTCCGCCGACGCTCATCGTCCACAGCACCGAGGACACGGCCGTTCCGGTGGCGCCGAGCCGTGCCCTCGTGGCCGCCGCACCCGCCCTCGGCTGGCCGATGCGCTACCTCGAGGTGCCGGGCGTGGAGCACACCGGCTCCTGGAACGCCGACCCGGACGCGTACGAGCAAGCCGTCACGTCGTTCCTCTCCGACGTTCTCTGAGGTGACGCCCCGCGGTGCTGCACTGGCGCTCCCTGGCAAGGCTGGCACCATGTAGTCGTGACGGAACCAGGTAACCCCAAGCACACCGCGACGTTGCGGACGAACCAGGGCGACATCCGGATCACCCTCTTTCCGGACCATGCCCCGAAGACCGTGGACAACTTCGTCGGGCTGGCGACGGGCGGCAAGAACTACACGCAGCCCAACGCGAGCGGCGGTGACTCCGGCCCCTTCTACGACGGCTCGGTCTTCCACCGGGTGATCAGCGGCTTCATGATCCAGGGCGGTGACCCCACCGGCACCGGCCGGGGCGGCCCCGGCTACCAGTTCGCCGACGAGTTCCACCCCGATCTGCGCTTCGACCGCCCCTACCTGCTGGCGATGGCCAACGCCGGGCCCGGCACCAACGGCTCTCAGTTCTTCATCACCGTGGGCCCCACGCCCCACCTGAACCGGCGGCACACCATTTTCGGTGAGGTGGCCGACGCCGAGTCCCGCGCGGTCGTCGACGCGATCGCCACCGCCAGCACGGACCGCTCTGACCGGCCGATCAACGAGGTCGTGATCGAGCGCGTCGAGATCTCGGACTGAACGAGCTGTGACCTACCCTGCCGGGCCCCCGTCGCCCCCGCCGCACCCCGGGAGCCAGCCGCCGGGGGCGCCGGCCGTCTGCGTACGGCACCCGGATCGCGTCACCGGACTGACCTGCACCCGCTGCGAGCGGCCGGCATGTCCGGAGTGCCTGCGCGAGGCATCGGTGGGCCACCAGTGCGTCGATTGCGTGAGCCGCGGGGTACGGCGTGGTCGCCGCGCCACCACGGTGGCGGGGGCCGAGCCGGGTGGGCGCCCGCTGGTGGTGCCCGCGCTGATCGGGATCAACACGGTCATCTTCATCTGGACCGTGGTGCAGGCCGGAAGCATCAACGGCAACTCTGCGGCGTCGTTGTTCGGCGAGTGGGCCCTCGTTCCCGTGCTGGTGCAGGACGGCGAGTGGTGGCGGGTGCTCACCTCGGGCTTCCTGCACATCGGGCCGATCCACCTGCTGTTCAACATGATCGCGCTGTGGGTGCTCGGCAGGGACCTGGAGATCGTGCTCGGCCGTGGCAGGTTCCTGGCCGTGTACCTGATCTCCCTGCTCGGAGGTTCGGCCGCCGTGATGCTCTTCTCGGCGCCGAACCAGGCGGTGGCCGGTGCGTCCGGTGCCGTGTTCGGATTGATGGGCGGGCTCGCCGTCGTCCTGCGCAGGCTCCGAGTGCCGGCGGGCCAGGTGGTCGGGCTGATCGTGGTCAACCTTGTGATCAGCGTGCTCATCCCCGGCATCTCGTTGCTGGGCCACCTCGGCGGGCTCGTCATCGGGGCCGTGGCCACGGCGGCCTTGGTCTACTCCCCTGTGCGCAACCGGACGGCGGTGCAGGCCGCCGCGCTCGGTGGGCTGACGATCGTGCTGCTGTTCCTGATCGCGATCACCTCGCTCGCCTAGCAGCGGCGCGCATGACGACGGCGGGGCGGCCCCTCAGGGGCCGCCCCGCCGTGGCTCGTCGGGATGGGTCGATCAGGCGGGCGTACCGCAGCCGCAACCGGTGGTGCAGCCGTCCGTGCCCCGCATCGGTGTCGTGGCGGCCATGCAGACTCCCTTCGTCGACTTCCGTGATCGTAAACAGATCCGGATGCCCGGCACGACCGCTCTTCCGGGGGGCGACGTGTGACAGGGCGTGCCTGCGCTGCGACGTGTGGGTGATCATGGAGCAGGGTTCGGGACGATCAGGGCCGAAGCGCGAGAAGCTCCGGTGCCACGTCCTCCGGATCGGCGGCGAGTTCGAGCCGCCCGAAGACGAGCAGGTGCTCATCTCCGTCCGTGGTGACGGTGTCGATCTCCAGCAGTGAGGTGCGGCGGCCGAGCCTGCGCACCTGTAGCACCCGCACGTTCTGTACGAGCGGCCATGGGTGGTGGCGGGTGCGGAACATGCCGCTGACGGTGAGCCCGTCCGCATCGGCACGTAGGCGCGGACGGGCCCGCGTGCCGAAGAATGCCGCGACGGCCGCGCCGACCGTGGCGACGCCGGCCAGCAGCCGACCGGCCGGGTCGGAGCCGGCGATCGTCAGCGCCACGAACCATGCGGCAGCGGCAAGGGTCAGTAACCAGGCGAAGACGACCAGGCCGGGGGCCGGGCTCCACTCCTTGAAACGTTCACGCATGATCACTCAGCGTGAAGTTGTCCACAGCAGCAGTCCACATTGGGGATTGCTTACAGAGGTGTAATTCCGCAGGTCAGCGCCATCTCATCGTCATCAGGAGGCCGACCACGATGAGTGAGAAACCGATGAAGAAGTTCCAGGGCCCGAGCGTCACCATGAACGAGATCGCGTCGCCGGCCAGGTAGTTGACCACGAGCCAGGCCAGGCCGACGAGCATCAGGCCGAGCATCACCGCGACGTACACGGGGTGCGTCGGGCCGGCCACCTTCACCGGAGAGCGGCGCTCACTGGCGGGCGGCGTGTAGACCGCCTTCTTCCGGACCTTCGACTTCGGCATGTCTGACCTCGCGAGATGTTCGGGTGCGTCACACAACGGTAGCGCGCGGTACACCTGGACCTGCACTGCCGGCACCCGGGCCGGCGGAATCAGGCGCTTGCGCTCACGGCCGCCGTCTCCGCGGTGAGCGCCTCCACCGTGGCCTCGGGGGCCGGATGACCGGTCTCGGCCATCCAGTTGGCCAGCAGCCGGTGGCCGCCCTCGGTCAGGACGGACTCGGGGTGGAACTGCACCCCGACGACCGGCAGCTCACGGTGGCGCACGCCCATGATGACACCGCCCTCGGTGCGCCCCGTGACCTCCAGCGCAGCCGGAAGCGAGTCGGGGCGGATCGAGAGTGAGTGGTAGCGGGTGGCGACGAACGGATCGGGCAGACCGGCGAACAGAGGGTCGCCCGAGTGGTGCACCAGCGACGTCTTGCCGTGCAACAGCTCCGGAGCGCGCTCGACGATCCCGCCCCACGCCACGCCGATCGCCTGGTGACCCAGGCACACCCCGAGCACGGGGAGACCGCGGTCGGCGCTGCGCCGGATCACGTCGACGCTGGCACCCGCGCGCTCAGGCGTGCCGGGGCCGGGGCTGATCAGCACACCGTCGGCGGTGTCCAGTTCGTCGAGGTCGACCTCGTCGTTGCGACGCACCGTGCAGTCGGCCCCGAGCTGGGCCAGATACTGCACGAGGTTGTAGACGAAGCTGTCGTAGTTGTCGATAACCAGCACGCGCATGTGCCCAGTGTTCCTGAGCACCCCGGGGCGCGTCGCACTAGTTGTTGCCGAAGACACCGCCATTGCCGGTGGGTGAGAACCGCCCGCGCGAGATCGTGATGCTGTCGTCCGGCTCGGCCGTGGAGCCGGCCCGGATCGACTGCTGCACGATCACGCCGTCCTGGTCCTGGCTGTTCACATCGACGGTCTCCTGGTCGATGCTGCGGAAGCCGGCCCGGCGCAATGCGTCCACGGCGTCGGAAGCGCTCTCGCCGACGACGTTGGGCACCTGGATCTCGTTGCCGCGTGAGATCAGCAGGTTGATCTGAGAGCCGCGCGCCACTCGCGAGCCCGCCGGCGGGTTGGTGCCCGCCACCGAGCCCTCGTCGCCACCGCCGTCGACCTCCTGGTGCTGCCCGACGCGGAACCCGGCCTGGGTGAGCTGCTGCTCCGCGTCGTCGGGGTCGCGACCGGAGACGTCGGGCACCTGGACGGTGGTCTGCTCCGCTCCAACGACCACCGCGACCTGGCTGCGCCCGCGGGCATCCTCACCCGGGCCCGGGGTGGACGAAATGATCTTCCCGACCTGGTTGGGGTCGTTGGTCTCTCTGGTGGTCTGCGTGCCCATCTCGAGGCCACGGTCCTTGAGCAGAGCGGTGGCCTCCTCGACGGTCTTGCCCGTGAGCGCAGGCACCGACACCGTGTCGGGGCCGCGGCCGATCTGAAGGGTGACGCTGCTGCGTTCCGCGACCTCCGTGCCGACCGGGGGGTCGGTGGAGAGAACCTGGTCGATCTGGCTGGCCTGCGACGGGACCTCGACCACCGAACTCACACTGAGCCTCGCCGCCAGGATCTGGTTGCGGGCATCCTGCTGGCTCTGCCCGACCACGTTGGGGACGGCCACCTGCGGGGTGGGCGGCGGTGGGCTGAAGATCTGGTAGGCCACGAACCCCACGAGGCCGAGCGCGACCAGCACCGCCACGACGATCCCGACGGTGCGGGCGGTGCTGCGGCGCGGCGCGTCGTCGTAGTAGTCGTCGTAGTCGATCGGAGCCGCAGGCGGCATCGTGTGGCGGCCGCCGCCGTTGAGCCGGCGGGTGGGGCCGGTGGACGGGCCGGCGGCGAGCATCGCCGTGCGCTCGTCCTCGCTCATCACCAGCGGCGCCATCGGGCTCTGCCCGCTGCGCACACGGACGAGGTCGGACCGCATCTCGGCGGCCGACTGGTAGCGGTTGAGCGGGTTCTTCGACAGCGCCTTGAGCACCACGGCGTCGAGTGCGGCGGGAACGCTCGGGTTGACCTCCGACGGGCGCCGCGGATCCTCACGCACGTGCTGGTAGGCCACCGCGACGGGCGTGTCGCCGGTGAACGGCGGATCCCCGGTGAGCAGCTCGAACAACACGCAGCCGGCGGCGTAGACGTCGCTTCGGGCGTCGACGGCCTCGCCGCGCGCCTGCTCCGGCGACAGGTACTGCGCCGTGCCGATGACGGCGGCGGTCTGGGTGACGTTCTGGCCCTCGCCGAGCGCGCGGGCGATACCGAAGTCCATCACCTTCACCGCGCCGGCGCGGTTGATCATGATGTTGGCCGGCTTCACGTCGCGGTGGATGATGTTGTGGCGGTGGCTGAAGTCGAGGGCCGCGCACACGTCGGCCATCACCTCGATGACCCGCTGCTGCGTCATCGGTCCGGTGGTCTTGACGATCTCGCGGAGCGTCTGCCCGTCGACGTACTCCATGACGATGTAAGGCAGAGGGCCGGACTCGCCGGCAACCTCACCGGTGTCGTAGACGGCCACGATGGCCGGGTGGTTGAGCGCGGCAGCGTTCTGCGCCTCACGGCGGAAGCGCATCTGGAACTGAGGGTCGCGCGCGAGGTCTGCGCGGAGCACCTTGACGGCCACATCGCGGCCCAGCCGGGTGTCGAGCCCGCGATGTACCTCGGACATGCCGCCGTAACCGAGCACCTCGCCCAGCTCATAGCGCTCGGACAACAGTCGGGGGGTGGTCATCGCTGCCGGTTCCTGGGAGTCATGTGTGATTCGGACATCATGCCGGGCCCATTAGCCCGACGGGGTGCGTTGCGGGCCACCTGAGCGCCAGGCCGTCGATTTGACGGGTTCACCGGAGAATCTCCGGGTTGAACGCCCGGTCGGCCACCGCCGGTCCGGCCAGGACGCCCTCCCGGCTCGACACCGTACCGGTCGAGCGGCCCAACGGGTCGGGATCCGGTAACTGTTGGTCGCGAAGGCCACGAACGATGAAGATCCCGATCGCCACAGCGGCCATGGTGAGGAGTACGAAGAGCACGAGCAGCAATGTCCGCCCGGAACGGGCCTTGGGCTGAAGTCGTAGTGGCTCGGTGCGTGGCGCAGGCCCCGGAGACGGCGCGGCGGGCGACGGCGTCGACCGCGTGGACTTCGGGCGGCGCGCCGGCTTGCGCGACTTGCGGTCCTGCCCGGACTTGGCCTTCGGGCTCGGTGTGGCGAGCGTGACCGCCGGCCGCGCGCGCGACGGAGTGGAGGGCGATCTCGTGGTGATGACCGGCGTGGCACCGCTCACCGAGGCCGGCTCCGGCAACGGCTCGCCACGCCGGACGGCGCCGACGGCAAGGGCCAGCTCACCGCCGGTGCCGTAGCGCAGCTTCGGGTCCTTGACGAGCACCGACTCGATGAGCTCGCGCGCGGCTCGCGGAACCGTGGCGGGAAGCGGCGGCGGCTGCTCCCTGACCTGCATCATCGCCACCGCGACCGCGCTCTCCGCGCGGAACGGCCGGTGGCCGGCGAGACACTCGTACCCGACGATCCCCAGCGAGTAGACGTCGCCGGCGGGGCCGGCCTCGGAACCGCTGGCCTGCTCCGGCGCGATGTAGTGGGCGGTGCCCATCACCATCCCGGACCGGGTGACCGGCACGGCGTCCGCGGCCTTCGCGATGCCGAAGTCGGTGAGCTTCACCAGGCCGTCGTTGCGGACGAGGATGTTGCCCGGCTTCACGTCCCGGTGCACGAAACCCCGCTCGTGGGCCGCCTGCAGCGCCCACGCCGCCTCCTCGAGGAGGCGCAGCGTCTCGTCGGGCTCGATGGGGCCGCGCGAGATGAGCGTGGACAGCGGCTCGCCGCGCACCAGTTCCATCACCAGGTACGCGGTGCGCCGGCCGCCGGGCCCGTCGTCCTCGCCGTAGTCGTGAACTGCGGCGATGCCGGTGTGGTCGAGCGACGCGACGGTGCGGGCCTCGATACGGAAGCGGTGCAGGAACTCCGGATCATCGGAGAGCTCCGGGCGCAGCACCTTGACGGCGACGCTGCGGCCCAGGCGGGTGTCGGAGGCCTCCCAGACCTCACCCATTCCGCCGACGGCGATGCGGCGGTCGAGCTGGTAACGGTCGGCGATCTTCTGCCCGGCGGCGAGAACCGTCACAGATGCTCCTCGCGGGCGCTCGTCGGCGAAGTAGGGCCGGAGGTCGCCCCGTGGGTCGGGACGACCGCCGACATGGTGACGTATGCGTACCCACATCGCCTCATTGCCCACCCCCGAGCGCGGCGCGGATCACAGCACGGCCGATGGGGGCGGCGACAGCGCCGCCGGTGGCTGCCAGGTCGTTCGGGTCGCCACCGGACTCCACGAGCACGGCCACCGCGACCTGGGGGTTGTCGGCGGGCGCGAACCCGACGTACCAGACGTGGGGCGGCGTGTTCTTGGGGTCGTTGCCGTGCTCCGCCGTGCCGGTCTTGGCCGCGATCTGCACTCCGGTGATCTTGCCAGCACCCGAGTAACTGTTCTCGTTGTTGACCATGAGCTCGGTGAGCGTGCGCGCCACCGACGGATCGATCGCACGCCCGAGCCGGTCCGGCTCCGTGGTGGCGACGGGGTCGAGCTCCTGGCTCTGGACTTCCTTGACCAGGTAGGGGGCCATGACCTGGCCACCGTTGGCGATGGTGGCCACGATCATCGCGTTCTGCAGCGGGGTGAGCGCCACGTCCCGCTGTCCGATCGAGGACTGCTGCAGCGCGGCCGTGTCGGGGATGTCGCCGATCGTGGACGGCGCCACCTGCATCGGGATCGAGAGGCTCTGGCCGATCCCGAACGCGTTGGCCTGGTCGCGGATGGCCTGCTCGCCCAGGTCGGCGCCCAACTGGGCGAAGGCGGTGTTGCAGGAACGCTGGAGTGCGTCGCGCAGGCTCGCCGTGGCCGACGTGCCGCACGCGTTGCCGTTGAAGTTCTCCAGCGTGGTGTTGGTGCCCTGCAGCGTGATCCGCGGCGCCGCGGTGAGCTGGCTGTCGGGAGTGAAGCGACCGCTGCTGAGCGCCGCGGCGGTGTCGATGAGCTTGAACGTGGAGCCCGGCGGATAGGTCTCGGAGATCGCCCGGTTGATCAGCGGCGACGGCTCGGCGTTGTTGTCGGCCTTCCAGGCCGCGGTCTGCTGATCCGAGTTGTGGCTCGCCAGCGGGTTCGGATCGAACGACGGGGTGGAGGCCATGGCGAGGATCTCGCCGGTCTGCGGGCGGATCGCCACCACGGAGCCGGTGTAGCCCTTGCGCTCCAACTGGTCGTAGGCGGTCTGCTGGACGTTGGGGTCGATCGTGAGCACGACGTTGCCGCCACTCGGGTCGCGGCCGGTGATCAGGTCGGAGAGCCTGCGGCCGAACAGCCGGTCGTCGCTGCCGTTGAGCACGGAGTCGGACGCACGCTCGATACCGCTCGAGCCGAAGATGACCGAGTAGTAGCCGGTGACGGGCGCGTAGACCGGACCGTCGGCGTACTGACGCTGGTAGCGCAGCCTGTCGTCGGTCTCGACACTGCTGGCGAGGATCTGGCCGTTGGCCTGGATCTGCCCGCGCTTGCGGGAGTACTCGGCGAGCAGCACACGCTGGTTGCGCGGGTCGTTGCGGTAGTCGCCTGCCTTGACCACCTGCACGTACGTCAGGTTGGACATCAGCAGCAGGATCATCACCATCACCGCGATGGCGACGCGGCGGACGGGAGTGTTCATCGCGGACGCTCCACCAGCTCGGTGCCGGCCTCCGCGATGGGCGGTAGCGGGGTGGCCGGGCGGCGGGGCAGCGGTGCCCGTGCGGCGTGGGAGATCCTCAGCAGGAGCGCCACCAGCGCGTAGTTGGCGACGAGCGAGGACCCTCCGTAGGACAGGAAGGGCAAGGTCAGACCGGTCAGCGGGATGAGCTTCGACGCCCCGCCGATGACGATGAAGATCTGCAGCGCGAGCGCGAACGCCAGGCCGGTGGCGAGCAGCTTGCCGAAGCTGTCGCGCACGGCCAGCGCGCTGCGCAGCCCCCGGGTGATCAGCACGAGGTAGACCACGAGGATCGCGGCCAGCCCGATCAGACCCAGCTCCTCACCCAGCGAGGAGAGCATGAAGTCGCTCTCCGCGAACGGCACGAGATCGGGACGGCCCGCGCCGAGGCCCGTGCCACCGACCCCACCCGTGCCGAGGCTGAACAACGCCTGCCCGATCTGGAACCCGGTGTTGTCGAAGTCGGCGAAGGGGTCCATCCAGACCTGCACGCGCACGCGGACGTGGCCGAACAGCTGGTAGGCGATCACACACCCGGCGAAGAAGAACGCCAGGCCGATGAGCATCCACGACACACGTTCGGTGGTCACGTAGAGAAGCACCAGCAGGATGCCGAAGAACAGCAGCGACGTGCCGAGGTCGCGCTCGAGCACGAGCACGCCCACCGACAGGCCCCACGCGAGCAGCAGCGGAGCGAGGTCGCGGGCGCGCGGCAGTTCCATGCCCACGAACCGGCGCCCTGCCGTGGTGAACAGGTCCCGCTTCTGCACGAGGAACGCGGCGAAGAAGACGATCAGCAGGATCTTGGCGAACTCACCGGGCTGGATGCCGACCGGACCGATCCTGATCCACAGCTTCGCCCCGTTGACCTCGGAGATCGACGACGGCAGAAGCCCGGGCAGCGCCAGCAGCACGATGCCGACGAAACCGGCGGTGTAGCCATAGCGCGCCAGCGTGCGGTGGTCGCGCACGGTCCACAGGACGGCGACGAAGAGCGCGAGACCGACCGCGGTCCAGGCGATCTGCCTGCCGATGAGCTCCGTGGGTGCGCTCCTGCCCAACGCGAGCGCCTGGTCGATCTCGGCCAGGTCGAGCCGGTGGATCATCACCAGACCCAGCCCGTTGAGCAGCGCGACGCAGGGCAGGATCAGCGGGTCGGCGTACGGGGCGAACTTGCGCACCGCGAAGTGCGCGATCGTGAACAACCCCAGGTATGCGAGGCCGACGAACACCAGCACCCGGGTGAGTTCCTGCTCCTGGTTCGCCTCGACCAGCACGAGCGCACTCGTCACCAGTACCGCCGCGAACGCCAACAGCACGAGCTCGATGCCGCGACCGGTGGGCAGCGGCGCCGGGGTGGGCGGTGCCGCGTCGGTACGCAGGTCGGGTGCTGCCATCAGCTCACCGACCGGCAGGTTGTTCCCGGTTCGGGTGCCGGTGTCGGCAGCGGGGTGGTGTCGACGGGCGGCGGAGGCGCTTCAGGGGCCCCCACCACAACGGGCGGCCCGGGAGGGGCAGGCGGCGCGGGAGGGGGCGGCGGGGGCGCGGGCGGCGGGCAGGGTTCCAGCATTCGGGAACGCAGCCGGTCGACGACGCCGCGGGCGCCGGGGAGCCCGTCAAGGGCGGTGATCCCGGCGCGGACCGAGCTCCGGTCCGCCTCGGGCAGGTCGTCGAGCTTGATGTCGGTGTGCTCGGCCACCTTGTGAAGGGGGAACCCGAGCACTTCCCCGCGCACTCCCTGGAAGATCGATACCAGCTGCGCGTCCGCACTCACGTAGTACTGCTGAAGAACCCACATACGGGCTAACACGGCCCCGCCGACGAGTACGGCGACAACCGTGACGAGACCCACCACGAGTCTTACGCGGGAGCGACGCGGCGGTGCCTTCGTGGTGGCCAGCACGCGCTGGGGGGCGACGCGGGTCAGAGTGGTGGCCGACGCGCGCGCCGCCGCGGAGTCGGGGGGTGGGCCGTCCTCGGTGCCGTCGCCCACCGACCCGCCGATGATCGGGGCGTCCTCCCCGAACTCGATGTCGACGACGTCGGCGACGATGCACGTGATGTTGTCCGGGCCGCCACCACGTAGTGCCAGCTCGATCATGCGATCGGCGCACTCGCGTGGGTCGCGGTAGGCCTGCAGGGTGTCGGCCAGCGTCTCGTCGCTCACCACACCCGACAGTCCGTCGGAGCAGAGCAGGTAGCGATCGCCGGCGCGGGCTTCGCGGATCGTGAGCGACGGGTCGACGTCCTGACCGGTGATGGCGCGCAGCAGCAGCGAGCGCTGCGGGTGCGTGTGCGCCTCCTCCTCGGTGATCCGGCCCTCGTCGATGAGCGACTGGACGAACGTGTCGTCCTTGGTGATCTGGGTGAAGACACCTTCGCGCAGCTGGTAGGCGCGCGAGTCGCCGATGTGCACCAGGCCGAGGCGCGATCCCGCGAACAGGATGGCCGTCAGGGTGGTGCCCATGCCGTCGAGGTCGGGCGCGTCGGCGACGTGCCGGGTGATCGCGGCGTTGCCTTCGACGGTGGCGTCGCGCAGCTCGGCGAGCAGATCGTCGCCGGGGTCGTCCTCGTCGAGGGGAGCCAGCGCGGAGATCACCAGCGACGATGCGACCTCGCCCGCGGCGTGTCCGCCCATGCCGTCGGCGAGCGCCAGCAGACGGGGTCCGGCGTAGACGGCGTCCTGGTTGTTCTGCCGGACGAGCCCGCGGTCGCTGCGGGCGGAGTAGCGCAGGACAAGCGTCATCTCAGCGCTCCGCCAATACGTTCAGGGCAGATCGACCGGCGAAGCTCACCCCGGTCGGACACCGGAGTGCGCGGGTGCAGCGTGGGCCGGCTCATGACCGAAGCTCGATCACCGTCTTGCCGATGCGGACAGGGACTCCCAGGGGAACCCGGGTAGGTCCGGTGACCTTAGCCCGATCAAGGTAGGTGCCGTTCGTCGACCCGAGGTCTTCGACGTACCACTCTTCTCCCTGCATGGCGATGCGCGCATGCCGGGTGGACGCATAGTCGTCGTCCAGCACCAGCGTCGAGTCGTCGGCCCGGCCGATGAGGATCGGCCGGGAGTCCAGCGACACGCGCGTTCCCGCCAGCGCTCCCTGCGTCACGAGCAGCTGGCGGGCCGTGCGTCCACGCCCGGTCCGGGTGATGGTCCGCCCGCCGGGGACCAGGGCCCGAAGGCCGGACGCGGCGTACAGATCGGAGCGCACCACCCGGAGCGCGACCAGCACGAACAGCCAGAGGAGGGCGAGGAAGCCCGCCCTGGTCAGCTGCAGCACCAACTCCGGCACTCGCGGCGAACTCCGTTCTCTCCGGTTTGCTGTTTCTCGAGCTCGCCGCGGTTACTGCGTGCGGAAGATGAGGCTCGAGTGCCCGACCCGGATGACGTCGCCGTCGTTGAGCTGCCAGGTCTGGACAGGGTTGCCGTTGACAGTGGTTCCGTTGGTGGAACCGAGGTCGGTCAGTGTGGCGGACTGACCATCCCAGTTGATCTCCAGGTGTCGACGCGACACGCCGGTGTCGGGCAGGCGGAACGCTGAGTCCTGGCCACGCCCGATGACGTGGCTGCCCTGGGTGAGGTCGTAGGTGCGACCCGAGCCGTCGTCGAGGCTGAGCGAGGCCGACAGACCCTGCTGGCCGTAGCCGCCGTAGCCGCCGCCCTGCTGGCCGTAGCCGCCCTGGTCGTAGCCGCCGTCGTAGCCCTGCTCGTACTGCTGCTGCTGGCCGTAGCCGCCCTGCTGGTAGCCGCCCTGCTGGTAGCCGGGGTCATAGCCCTGCTGCTGACCGCCGTACCCGGGCTGGGCGTAGCCCTGCTGGCCGTAGCCGCCCTGGTCGTAACCACCCTGCGGGGGGTAGCCGCCACCACCGGGCTGCTGGCCGTAGCCGCCCTGGTCGTAGCCGCCCTGCTGGGGGCCGCCGTAGCCGCCGCCCTGCTGCGGGTAGCCGCCGCCACCGGGCTGCTGGCCGTAGCCGCCCTGCTGGGGGTGGCCGCCCTGCTGCGGGTAGCCCGGCTGCTGCCCGTAGCCGGGCTGCTGCTGCTGCTCGCCTTGGTCGTAGCCCCCCTGGCGCTGGTCGTAGGCGGGCGGGGCGTAGGTCTGCTGCCCGTATCCGCCGGGGGCACCACGGTCGTAGCCGTACTGCCCGTTCTCCTCGGGGTGGCCCGGTTGCTGGCTCATGGGTGCTTCTCCTGCGTCGCGTGCTCGGATGGCGTCCCGGCGGGAAGCGTCGGGGTCCACGGACGAGCGGGTGCGGAACTGTCCCGTGTGCAGCGCATCGGAGCGCTCCAGAAAGACTACGACGTCGCCGTAGGTGTCCCATCCCTGGTCGGCGAGTTGTTCGGTGACCGAGGCGGACAGCGAGTTCACGATCTCCGCTCGGTCGCCGGCCATGCGATCGAGATCGGAAGGGCTGAGCAGCACAGTGAACCGGTTGGGCGCCAGCAGGCGCCCTCCGGCGAGCTCCTCGATATGGCCTTCGGCTTCCCTGAGCAGCGCTTGCACAACTTCTTGGGGAACGACGCTGCCACCGAAGACCCGCGCGAAGGCATCGCCCACCAGTCCCTGGAGACGGCGTTCGAACCTGTCTACGCGGCCCACCCGATCTTCCTCCGTTCGCATCGGCGTGTTGCTGGCAGCGCAGATCGTATCTGTGCTAGCCAGCGGCGCCACGACCCCCGACCCGGGCCCCTGATCAGACCCCTCGGAGGGCGTGCTAGTTTCAGTTCTGCCAGGGCGAGTGGCGGAATGGCAGACGCGCACGGTTCAGGTCCGTGTGTCCGTAAGGACGTGAGGGTTCAACTCCCTCCTCGCCCACAACACCTCCTTCATACCCGTCGTACCGCTGGCCGGTCCGGATGGTCGGCCAGCACCAGAAGGTCCGCCGATCCCTCTGGATCACGTTCGGCGGAGTACCGCGTGTAAGCCGGAAGTGTCCACCGCTCCTCGTCAGTGATCACGCGCGCCAGAGCCGCAGGGTTCATTCGCAGGTGCACGCTCATGTCGAACGGCAGCCCGCGCCCGAGTAGCAAGGCGCCCGCAAGCACCACCACGCCGTCCGGCGGGAGCTGGGTGTACCCATCCCGGTAAGCGCGGTCCGCAGCGGCGTCCCACAGCCGCGGCAGCACCCGTCCAGAGCCCTCCGGGCCGGCGGGGTCCAGCACCTCGCGCCGCAACCCACCCACGTCCAGCCAGCCGTCGAGAAACTCGTCGGGGTCCTCGCGGCCGTACTCCAGCCGCACAGAAGCGGGCCGCAGGAAATCGTCGGCCGACACCACCACCACGGCCCGGCCGAGCTCCCGCAACCGGACGGCCACCCGCTCGGCCAACACGATCGGCCGGGCCGGCGGCGGTCCGTCGAGAGCGAGCCGAACCCGTCCGGGCCGGTCCGCGACGAGCTGTGCCACTTCCTCGACGAGCACGTCGGGGCTGACCGGAGTGATCTGCACCTGTCGATGTTCCCCGAGCAGACGAGACAGCGCACCCTGTGGGCCCCGTGCCCTCAGCCGGCTCTCAAGTGCGTCCCACGGCTTGGCTCTGCTCCTTCATCCAGCTGATGTGCGCGTCGATGCCGTCGCCCTGCCAGGAGCGCGCCGTGAACCGCTCCTGGTCGATGCCCTGCCATGCCATCGGGCCGTTCTCCGACCTCACCAGGAGCTTCTCGGGATCGGAGGTGAGCGTTCCGACGCGGCGGGCGCTGAGATTCCGTTTGCGCAGAGCCCGCAGCGCGTACGCCGCCTGCCGGTGTCCGACGGCGACCAGGAGACACCAGTCACCCCAGTTCTGTCCGAGCTGAAGGCTGCTCACGCCGGACTTCTCGCAGACGTCCTTCAGAACGTCGTCGAGCTCGATCTCAGGCTCCATGACGGCCCCGAGACCGTTGGCGGCTGCGAGGAGGCGGACGGCGGCGAAAAGGCCGTCAGAGACGTCGATAGCGGCCTTCGCGAGGCCATGCCGGGCCAGCAGCCGCGCCGCCTTCAACTGTGCGACCGGCCGACGTGCGCGCTCCAAGATCTGCAGCCGAACGTCGACGGGGACGTCGGCGTGGCCGCGACTGACGAGCGCGGCGCCCCACAGGTAGCCGGGGTTTCCGACCAAGATCAGCGCGTCCTTGGCCCTCGCGCCCCGGCGGCTCAGCTTTCCGCTGCTCCACCGGCCGCGCATGAAGTTGCGCGGGAGGGTCCGGCCGATCGCGGTGGCGGACAGCTGGCGCACTTTGCCGTCCCGGATGTCGCCTCCCAGCACACGCGTGCCGTGGAACTTCGCGCACGCGTCGACTCCCTCGATGATCCTCTTGAGATCGCCGACAGAGGTCTCCGACGGAAGGGTGTAGTTCACGACGAGCCCCTCGGGGAGCGCGCCTGCTGCCGCGAGGTCGGACAGGTTGATCGTCGCGAGGAGCCACCCCGAGTAGTAGAGGTCGCGCTCGCCGATCCGCTCCAGGAGTGGGGTGGGGCACGAATCCGTGGTGACCACGAGGCCGTGGCCGAAGTCCGCGCAGTCGTCTCCGAAAGAGGGGACGTCGCGGTACCGCGGTTCGATCACCTCGTCGTAGATCCGGCGTTCCCCCAGGTCTGCCAGCGAGATCGTCGCCTCGGTGTCGACCACGACCTCCGGATCAGAGGAATCGATACCCCGCGTAACGGCTGAGATCGCGCCTGACGCGCTGTCAGCCGACATGGTGCTCAGCCAAGCGGGACGCCCGGACCAACACGTCTCGCGAATAGTTGGCGGGCATCTCGGGGTACAGGCGCTCGACGGGACTGCATCGCAACAGCATCAGGTTCCCGATGCGTGTTCCCGGCCGGAGGAAGACCGCTCGCGAAAGGTGCGAGACGATCTCCAGGGTGAGGATGGCGCCGCTGTCGATGTCCGACCCGTAGCCGGGGCTGACCTGGTGGGAGAGGACCACGCTGATGCCGAGCCGGGCATAGTCCGACGTGCCGTCGACCAGGCCGGCGATCCCGGCGGGCAATGAGATCCGCTCCAGGGTGGGGGCGAGCATCACCTCGCCAGGGTTGAGGCGAAGCCGTCCCTGTCCGTCCGGATCCCTCGGGACGAGCGTGGGGTAGGTGGTGGCGTCAGCCACGTCCACATCGGTGTGCGAATCGAGTACCGCGGCCTCGAACCCCAAACGCAGGCTCAACGCGGCGGGTCGCAGAAGTTCGGGGTCGAAAGGATCGATCCTCAGCTCGCGGCTGTCGTAGGCGGCACGTATCTCGCGGTCGGAGAGGATCCCGAGGCCCGGTGCACTCACAGATGCCTCCCCGGCCCGTCCGGTGTGTTCAGGATGTCGCGCACGAGTTTCCGCACGTCATCGGAGCTGATCGGGATGCCCTGCTGATCGGCCTGTTGCCCGGGGGCGCAGTAGACGAGCGTCGAGTCCAGCTTGGGTGGCCCCTGGACGAGCAGGGTGGCGACGAGCGAGGTGCCGAGCGGCTCGATCGTGTGGATCACGTCGGTGGTGACGTTGTAGCTCTCGTGTCTCGCGATCGTCCGTTCGTCCGTGACCGTCAACCCGGTGGGGACTTCCGAGATCAGAACGGCGTCGATCCCCCCACCCGTGTAGCGATGGCGGTGGAACGGTGCGCCGTCGGTGGATTCTTCGTACTCGGCGCTGGCGAGTCCGTCGCCGCACAGTACGGAGGAGGCGAAGTCCCAGCGGTGGCTGTGTGGGTTCGGCTCACCACGCCGGCTCGTTCCTTCCGGCCAGACGTGCAGCCTGATGCGGAAGTCCGGGGTGGCGTGCAGCACGAGCTTGGCGAAGCCGTTGGGATGCCAGTACGAGCGGGCGGCGCAGCGTGCCGCCCGCTCCTCGTCGTCGAACGAACTCAGCCACGCCGCGAGAGCCGGAGTGTCATCGAGGACGGCCGTGAGGGCCGCGCGGAGCAGCGTGGCATCCGCGGCGCGACCGGCCAGCAACTCGGTCACAGCATCGAGCGGCGGCATTGGCGACGCCACCGGGATAGGAGTCAACGCACTCTCCGCACAGCCGGTGGTCGACCAAACACGCCGTGTGAGTGAAGGCCAGCCGGGCAAGGTCCAGTCGAAAGGAGGAAGGCGCCTGGCCGGTGGGCTGGGGCGACGGTGGATCGGAACCCCGGTGAGGGTGTCCTGCGCGTGGCCGAGCACGCGATGACGAGCTAGCAACGGACGCACGCCTACCTTAGTGATCTTCGTTGCTCCCCCGAGGCAGCGGGGGTAGCTGTCCCAGTGTCTGGTGCGCCGGTGTCCAGGGGGACGGGGGAACTGACCGCTGCTTCTGCGAGCGCTCGCAGGGCGGCGACCGCGTCGTGGGTCATCCAGCTCGGGAGCCGGCCGTCGGCACGCCAGACCCACAGATGACGGCTCGCGGAATAGGTGTTCCAGACCGTCTTCACCGCGGCGTTGAGACGCTGCGGAGGGACGCCGTCTCGGCCGGCCAGCGCCCGGACCACCCAGGCCGCGGTGAAGTGGTTGACCGAGATGTCGGCCGCCTTGTTGCCCGGATCCGGTTCCAGCAGCTCGGTGGTGCCGTCGTCCTCCTTGGAGCGGGCGACGATCCACCGCGTCCCCATGTCGACCGCCTCGTCCACGTCGGGGCGTGACCGAGCCCCTCTGGCGAGGCGGAGCACCGTGGTGGCCCGTGCGGTGTGAGCCAGCGATGGCTCCAGCAGCTCGGCAGGTGCCGCCGCGTTCGCCGGCCAGAGCAGAGCGTCGCCGACCGGCATGCGCGCTTCGAGCAGGGCGTCGACCAGGTCGTCGATGACGCGCGCACCGGGCCGGATCGCGAGCACTGCCTCGAGTACCGCGCTCAGGACGTAGGGCCGGGAGCGCGCGAGGTCGTCGACGCTCTGCCCCAGCTTCTCGATCTCGGAGTCGACGTCGGTCAGCATCCCGAGGCGCGCGAGCGCCGACAGGATCACCGCCGTGACCTCGGGGCGACCCTGAAGGACGACCCGGTTCGTCCAGCCGCCGTCCTTCCTGCGCTCCACGAGTGCCCGGCCAAGGGCGTGCAGATCGACCTGGGCGTCGTCGATCTGCTGCAGCGTGCGGATCACGAACGCCGTGCTGAGCGGGGTGGGCCGGTTGCCGACGAGGTTGTGCGCCCAGCCGAGCGGGCGGCCTTCCGGGTCCTTGTGCATCTTGTCGACCAGCGCTCGCGCCACGTCAGCGAAGACGTCGCCGACCGAACGGAAGGCGCGCGGGCTCGCCATCATGCCGCCCCGGCGAGCCCCGTCCGCCAATGCGACGAGAGCCCCGCGCGCGCCGTAGATCTCGTCCAGTCGCTGCGTGTGCTCGGCAGAGGGCAGATGCCGGCCGCCCTCCCACTGGGCGAGGCTGGCTCGCTGCACCCCGAGCTGCTCCGCGACAGCCCGTTGGGTGAGCCCCAGTCGCTCTCGCCGGGACTTCAGCTCTTCGCCGAGTCGCGGTGCCACGGTTGATCCCCGATCTTCGCGGTGCGGATCACGCTCAAGTCCGTTAGCCTACAAGTAGGTAAAGAGCACGCCTGTGTTACCTACTGGGTTAGGTAGGTAGGCTAGATGAACCTTACCGCACGTGGGCACGGGGGCCCCGCAGGCCTTGCAGTGAGTCCGGCATGCCCTCATGGGCTTTTCCCGGGACGGAGATCCAGCCGCGCGCCCCCTTGTTCGGGGGCGCCACATCCAGCGGCTGGATGTGCATGTGAAACAGGGGCGCGCCGCGAACGTTCCAGCGCGCACGGCGCACCCCTGCTGGCGACCGACAGCACGAGCTCGCGCTGTCGGCCAGTGCCGACCGGACGGCAATCCGGTTCAGCGAGCGCTCGATGGATCCGCAGGCACGGAATCGAGGCACCCGACGTGGAAGGTACGCCCGCACGGCCTCGGCGGCGAGGAGCAATTGCCGCCATATTCGACAAGATCGACGATCACGTAACGGCGCGGGCCGACCGCCGCGCCCGGGAGATGGGTCTTCAGATCTCCCGCATCCCCGGTACCCGCACCCAGGTCTACCGCGACAGCCGGTGGGACCTGAGGCAGGAGTGCGCCGACTGTGCCGGATCGGGCCTCGACGGGGCCGCCTCCTGCCCGGTCTGTGAGGGGACCGGGGTGATCACGCTGGCTCCGGCGCCTCAAGCGGGGGAGCCACGATGAAGCGCGACGATGACCGTTGGGAGTTCGACGAGCTCGTGCGGCGGCTCGTTCCGCGCCGCCGCAAGCTCAACCCCCTCCTCGTCGTCTGGCGCTGGAGGTACGAGCTCGCACTCGGGCTCGGCATTCCCTACGGCTTCAGCGTCCTCGCCGACGCGACGCACCCGATTGCCGCCGTGGGCCTCGCGCTTGCGGCGGGGATCTGGTGTGGCTGGTGGCCGCCGGGGCGCCGGGTCGTGGCCGAGGGCACGCGGGTGGTGCTGGTGCAACATCGTCTGCGGGTGGGGATGGTGCAGGCCAACATCATGTCGTGGTCGGGTCGGATGCCCGCGATCCTGTTGTCCAGCCCGCGCCCACGCGGTGTGCGGGTGCTCTTGTGGTGTCCGGCAGGTGTGGACGTGCACGCGTTCCACGCCAACCGGTCGCTGCTCGCGGCGGCGTGCTGGGCTGCTGACGTCGAGATCGCCCGGCACCCGACGCGGTCACAGCTCGTCGTGCTGCTCGTGGTGACGGAGCCCGACCGCTGAGCGTGCAGCCGGAAAGGTGCAGTGCGCCCAGGCCGTGCCGGTACGCGGTCTGGGCTTCCACCACCTACTGGCGGTAGCCCTCCACGACGTCCCCGGACCGCTCCTGGGCCTGGTCGGGGTCGAGACCGGCGCGGCGACGGGCGTCACGCTGGCGCAGCAGGTCCCAGTAGCGGTCCAGCTGCACGCCGAGCTCTTCCATGCGTTTCTGCTCGGTGTCCGAGAGCGCCTGGCCGACGTGGGCGCGCTCCAGCCGGTGCTCCTCGGCAACCAGCTCGTCGATCCGGCGGTGCAGGTCGTCGTCGTTCATCAGGGGGTCCCCGTCCATAGATGAGGTGCGCGTGACGCACGTTCTACCCGACACTGGTGCCCGTGACACCGGGGCACACCACCGGGTCCTCGATCACCCGGGCGCTGCGGGTCGTCGAGGCGGTCGCCGCCGCGGGCGACGGCGTCACGGCCAAGGCCATCGCCCGGCGCCTCGGTGCGCCGCTCCCCACCGTCTACCGGGCGCTCGGCACGCTCGTCGAGGAGGGCTACCTCGTCCGGCTGCACGACGTGCGCGGCTACGGCCTCGGCTACCGCGTCGCGGAGCTGCACCGCGGCCTCACCGAGCAGGTCCGCCCGCCCGCGCCGGTGCGGGCCGTGCTCCACGAGGTGCACGCCACCACCGGGGCCGCGGCGTATCTCGCCGTGTTCCGCGACGTCGACGTCGTGGTGGCGCACATCGACGACTGCACCGACCACCCGCGCCCCGCGCCGATGCGCGTCGGCGAGCCGACCGAGCCGCACGCCATCGCCGCAGGGAAGGTGATGCTGGCCGACATGCGCCCCGGACGGCTGGCGGAGCTCATCGGCCGCCGCGGGATGCCTCGGCTCGCCCCGCAGACGGTGGGCGATCGCAGGGCCCTGGACCGCGAGCTGATGCGGATCCGGTCCGACGGCGCCGCCGTGGAGGTTGAGGAATACCAGCCCGGTGTGGCCGGGGTCGCCGCCCCCGTCTGCGGCCCCGGAGGTGAGGTCACCGCGGCGCTCGGCGTGTCGGTCACGCGTGCGGACTTCACCGACAGGCGGTGGGAGCTCGAACGGGTGGTGCGCCACGCGGCCGCACGGGTGGCGGCCGTCGCACCCCGTCCCGAGTGAGGTGGGTCAGACCCGCGCGGCGACGTACTGGTCGAGGTAGGGCAGCACCACGTCGGTGCCACCGTCCGGCAGCAGGAACAGCACGCGGTGGATGCCGGCGCGCTCGGCGGCCTCCAGCACCAGCTTGTCGACGTCGCCTGCGAACAGCGTGACCGTGATGTCCTCGCGTCCCGCGTCGCCGGCCCGGCTGCGCAGCTCGGCGAGCCGTGGCGCGAGCGCCTCGACCTCGTCGGGTGTGCTGCCGCGAGGGAGCCAGGCGTCGCCGTGCTCCAGCACCCGGTCGAGCACCGTCGGGCCCTCGCCGCCGATGAGGATCGGAGGCGCGCTCGCCGGCTTGGGCCACGACCAGATCGGGTCGAAGTCGACGAAGCGGCCGTGGAACTCGGCCTCGTCGTTCTCCCAGATCTCCCGCATCGCCGCGATGTGCTCCAGCATCCGGGCCGTGCGGGCGCTCGGGTCGATGCCGTGGTTGGCCATCTCCTCGCGGTTCCACCCGGGCCCCACCCCGAACTCGAACCGGCCGTTCGCGAGGCGGTCCACGCTCGCGACGGTCTTCGCCAGCCCGATCGGGTTGTGCTGCAGCACCAGCGACACGGCCGTGCCCAGCGCGATCCGCTCGGTCACGGTCGCCATCGCCGCGAGCGCGACGAACGGGTCGAACGTGTGCGAGTAGCGCCGCGGCAGCTCGGCACCGCCGTGCCACGCCGACTGCCGGCTGGTCGGGATGTGGGTGTGCTCGCAGAGGAAGACGGCATCGAGGTCGCGCTCCTCCACGGCTCTGGCGAGCGTCGGGCCGTCGATGCCGTAGTCGGTCAGGAAGGTGACAACGCCATGCTCCATCTCGCAAGCGTTACACGCGGCGCTGTAAAGCCCCCTTCCATCATGTGGAATGTCACGGTCCTCGGAAGGTCATCTCGGCGATACATTGCCGACCATGCATCGACGTAGTGAGCCGCCGTTCCGCGCCGACCACGTCGGGAGCCTGCTCCGCCCCAAAGCCCTGCTCGAGGCGCGGGAACGCTTCGCCGCAGGCGCCTTGGATGCCGACGGGTTGCGCGAGGTCGAGGACAACGCCATCCGCGACGCCGTGGCCATGCAGGAGGAGATCGGCCTGCAGGCGGCCACCGACGGCGAGTACCGCCGCACGTCGTGGCACATGGACTTCATCTACCAGCTCGGCGGCGTCACGAAGACCGATGAGCAGATCCGCGTCCGGATGATCAACGCGGAGGGCGAGGGCGCGTTCACCTCGGCAGGGCTCGCCGTCACCGGGAAGGTGCGACTCGAGAAGCCGATCTTCGCCGACGCCTACCGCTTCCTGGCGGAGCAGACCACCACCGCCGTGCCGAAGCTGACGATCCCGTCGCCGAGCATGGTGCACTACCGCGGCGGCACGGCGGCGATCGACAAGGGCGTCTACCCGGACGTCGAGGAGTTCTGGGCGGACCTCTCCGCGGCCTACGCCGACGAGGTGCGCGCGCTCGCCGACCTCGGCTGCCGCTACCTCCAGCTGGACGACACCAGCCTCGCGTACCTCAACGACCCCGCGCAGCGGGCGGAGATGACCGCCAAGGGCGAGGACGCCGACCACCAGCACATCCGCTACATCAAGCAGATCAATGCGGCCATCGCGGGACGCCCGGCGGACATGAAGATCACCACGCACATGTGCCGTGGCAACTTCCGCTCGTCATGGGCGGCGGAGGGCGGCTACGACTTCGTGGCCGAGGCCCTGTTCGGCGAGCTCGACGTCGACGGTTTCTTCTGCGAGTTCGACGACGAGCGCTCGGGCGGGTTCGCGCCCCTGCGGTTCGTGCCGCCGGGCAAGCAGGTGGTGCTCGGACTCGTCACCACCAAGACCGGCAAGCTCGAGAACGCCGACGACCTCAAGCGCCGCATCGACGAGGCGGCGAAGTACGTGCCGCTCGAGCAGCTCTGCCTGTCCCCGCAGTGCGGCTTCTCCTCCACGGTGGAGGGCAACGCCATCACGCAGGAGGAGCAGGTGGCGAAGCTGCGCCTGATCGTCCAGGTGGCGCAGGACGTCTGGGGCTGATCGAGGGCGCAGGTCACGCCCCGAGGCGCTCGGCCAGCTCCGTCAGCGAATCCACGGTGAGGTCCGCCTCCGGGTCCGTGGCCGGAGGGGGCGGGGCCTCGTCGCCGCGTTCGCGTGGCCGGTGCACGTACGCCGTGCGCAGGCCGGCCGCGCGAGCAGCCGCCAGGTCGTCGATGTGGGCGGCGACCATCAGCACCTGCTCCGGTGGCAGTCCCAGCAACTGCGCCGCGCCGAGGTACGCCTCGGCGTCGGGCTTGTAGTGCCGGAACAGCTCGGCGGAGAGCACGGTGTCCCACGGCAGGCCGCCGTGCTTGGCCATGTCGACGAGAAGCGCGACGTTCCCGTTCGAGAGCGTCGCGATCACGTGCTGTCGCTTCAGTCGCGTCAGACCCTCGACGGAGTCGGGCCAGGGGTCGAGCCGGTGCCAGGCGCGCACCAGCTCAGCACGCACGTCGGACGGGGTGTCCGGCACCCAGAACTCGGTGAGCAGCTCGTCGAGGGAAGCCCGATGCAGCCCGTCGAGGTTCGTCCAGGGCTGCTCCCCGCGGCGCACCCGGTTCATGGACGGGACGTAGCGCCCGCGCCAGGCGTCGGCGAACGCCTCGGCGTCCACGACGTCACCGAGCAGCCGGCTCGCCTCGCGTGCCACCCCGGTGCGCCAGTCGACGACGGTGCCGAACACATCGAACACAAGAGCGCGAACGTCCACGGATCGAGACTATGGCCCGGCGCGGCCGAGCCGCGTGCCGTCGGTAGGGACGCGCCGAGCCCAATGTCGCGGAAAACAGGGCAAGACGGCCTCGTTTCCTCGGCACTAGGGTCGCCACGGTGGACGACGGCCCCAGAGGGTGGGCCCGGCCGCTGTACGAGCGGGCGCTCGACGCGGCCGGGGTCGTTCCCGGCACCACCCTGCTGGAGCTCGGCTGCGGATCCGGCGAGTTCGCGAGGGCGGCCGTCGAGCGGGGCGCGCGCGTCACGGGGATCGACTCGGACCGCTCGGCCGTCTCGGTCGCGGCCGCGGCGGTGCCCGGGGCCGAGTTCCGTCTCGGCGACGCCCACGACCCGCCGCCGGGTCCGTTCGACGTCGTCGCCGCCGTGCAGTTGCTCTCACACGTCACCAACCCGGTCCTGGTGCTGCGCAGGGCTGCGTCGGTCGGCGCCACGGTCGTGGTCACGGTGTGGGGACGTGACGAGGAGTGTGACGTCCGCGCGTTCGGTGAGGCCCTTGCTCGATGGCTCCCGCCGCGCCGTGCTGCAGGTGGTCCGCCGCCGCTGACCGACCCCGACCGGCTGCGGAAGCTCGTCGCGCTGGCCGGCCTGCAGGTTGCTGCGCTGCGCGAGTTGGCGTGCCCGTTCGACTACGCCGATGCCGACGAGCTGGTCGCGCCCGTGCTCGGCTCGGGGATCGGACGGCGAGCGGCTGCCGCCGCCGGCCCCGAGGCGGTTCGCCGGGCACTCCTCGATCGGCTCGCGGCCCACCGCCTGGCCGACGGCGGGTATCGGCTGGAGAACTTGTTCCGGATCTATACGGTAACTGCCTGAAGTCCCCGATCGAACGATTCGCGGGTTTTGCTCGTTCGCCGTAAACCGGCGGGCGCGCTTTCTGGCCTGCTGCCCGCGCTCCACGGATAGTTTCTCGATCGCCGCAAATATTGTCGCCATGGCGCCTGGCGACGAGGAGAGTAAACATGCAGAACGGCAGCCTGATCGATTCGGCCCCGTGGTCGAACTATGATCCATACAGCGACGACGCGCTGCTGAATCCATGGCCTGGATACCGGGAACTACGCAATGCGGGTCCTGCTGTCTGGCTTCCCGAGTACGAGATGTTCGCGCTCGCCCGGTACGAATCCGTCCGGCGGGCGCTCGAGGACTGGGAGACCTTTCCGTCGCGCTACGGCGTGATGATGAACGACGACATGAACGAGGTTCTGCGGGGGAACACGCTGTGCACCGACGGCCCCGAGCACAGCGCGCTGCGGAACGTGCTCATCCGCCCGTTGATGCCCCGGGCGCTGCGAGATGCCCGGGAGCGGATCACGGCGGAAGCCGGGAGCGTGGTGGACCGGCTGGTGGCGCAGGGCACCTTCGACGCGGCGTCCGAACTGGCGAACCATCTCCCGGTGACCGTCGTCTCCGAGCTGATCGGGCTTCCGGAGGCAGGCCGGGAACGGATGCTGGAGTGGGCCGAGGAGATGTTCAACTGCTTCGGCCCGATGAACGACCGGACGACCCACTCCTTTCCGGTCCTGAAGGAGATGATGGCGTACGCCACCAACGAGGCCGTGCCCGGCAGGGTGAAGCCCGGAAGCTGGGCCGAGGGAATTCACGACGCGGTCGAACGGGGCGAGGTGCCCGCCGAGGCGTGCCCGGTCATGATGATCGACTACATGGGTCCGAGCCTGGACACCACGATCTTCGCCATCAGCAGCGCGGTGTATCTGTTCGCCACGAATCCGGACCAGTGGGATCTGGTGCGCGAGGATCCGCGGTTGATGGCCAGCGCGATGAGCGAGGTGCTGCGGATGGAATCGCCGATCCAGGATTTCTCCCGCTATGTGGCGCGCGACGTGGACATCGATGGCGTGGTGCTGCCCGCAGGTTCCCGGGCCATCGTGTTCTACGGATCGGGCAACCGCGACGAGCGCAAATTCCCGGATCCCGACCGGTTCGACGTGCGGCGCTGCCCTGGCGACCACCTCGCGTTCGGGGCGGGCCCGCACGCGTGCGTCGGCATGAACCTCGCCCGCATGGAGATGCTCGCGCTGTTCACCGCACTGGCGGAGCGGGTGCAGCGGTTCGAGATCCTGGAGGCCGAGCCCGTCCTGCACAACATCCTTCGCGGCTTCCGGACGCTGCGGGTGACGGTGAGCTGACGAGAGCGGGGTGACCCCCCGACGTCGAACGCCGGTGGTGTCACCCCGCCGTGCTAACGCACTGCGTCGGCGTACCTCGTCTTGAGCAGGCTCTTGCAGTACTCGCCGTTGGTCTCGATCCCGATCCGCTGCAGCCGCGCCCGCCGCAGGTGCAGCGGCACCTCGGCGGTGGTGACCCGGCTGCCGTCGGCGTGGACGAGCAGCGGCGAGTCGTCGCCGTGTGCCATCCCGATCGCCGCGCGCCGCTCCCGGAGCCGATCCAGCTCCGGTGACGGCGGCACCGAGCCGAGAGTCAGCTCGGCGAGCTCGTCGGGACCGGCGCCGGCGTCGACCAGAGGCCGGGCGACGCGGTCCTGGCCTGCGAGCGCTGCCTTGCGGAGGAACTGTGCGCGCAGCTCGTCGAGCTCCGCGCCGGCCTCCTCCCCGAACGACCCGACGAACCCCGCCTGGGCGGCCACCCCGCTGTTGATCTCCGCTGAGGCGTGGTGGTCGGCCAGCGTCACGTCGGCCCGCGCAACTCCCGGCACCGCGGAAACGGCGTCGAAGGCGTCGGCGACCATCAGGAACGAGAAGTTCGGCGCGCAGAAGAAGGTGGGCAGCCGCAGGACGACGGTCGCCACGACTTCGGCAGCGCCGGTGGCGCCGCTCTCGGAGACGGTGCACGACTCGACGAAGTCGAGCTCGGTGATGGGCTCGTCCAGTTCCGGGTCGAGCACCGTCCCCAGCGCGGCCCACACCGCGTCCCGAAGCTCGGAACCGGGTGGGCACTGCATCACGCCTGCGCCCCCGCGGCGTCCTTGACGAGCTCCTCGCCCGGCTGAAGGTCGGCTCCGGCCGTGGTGCGGATCCGGAGCTCCTCGGGAACCGGGATGTCGTAGAGCTTCGCCGCGTTGAGCCCGAGGATCTTCTTCTTCGTCTCCGTGGTGAGCTTCGCGTAGTCGGTGAATGCCTCGTCGTCGGGCATCTGCCAGTCGACGAAACCTTCGACCTGCCACTTCGGCACCCAGATGTTGTAGTCGCCGCCGAAGAGCATCTTGTCCTCGCCGACCCAGAACATGAGCTCACCGATGACCTTGGCGAAGAACTTCGGCCTGGCGTGCATCAGGCCGCCGATCACCACGGACAGACCCGCGTACACATTGGGTTCCTGAACCGCCATGAAGCAGAAGTCCTCGATACGCGGCAGGCCCACGTGCTCCACGATGAAGTTCAGGTCGGTGAAGTCGGTGGCGGTCTGGTCCACGTCGGCGACGTCGAACGCGTCCTTGTTCAGCGGCCAGATCGTGGGGCCCTTGTGGACGTGGATGTTCTTGATGCCGAGCTCCTGGCACTTCTCCAGGAACCGGTACGACTCGGGGTCGGTGAGCTTCCAGCCCCGGGAGGCGCCGTTCCACTCCGCGGTGTAGAGCTTCACGCCCTTGAGGTTGTACTTCTCGGCGTCGGCCTCGAGTTCGGCCATGCCGGCATCGCCGTCGCGTGGGTCGAAACGGCCGTTCACGATGAGCCGGTCACCCCACCGTTCGAGCAGCTCGGCGTTCTTCGCTGCGGTGTTGAAGCCGGTGGTGTACCACTCCTTGAGGTAGGTCGACTGGAAGATCGCGTAGTCGACGTGCCCCTCGGTGAACATGTCGCGCTCGAAGTCCTCGGGCGTGACCTTCAGGTACTTCTCGTAGTCCCAGTGGGTCTCGGGCGGGCCGAGCTGGTGGTAGCCGTAGAAGCAGTCGATCCAACCCTTTGCGTACTCCTCGGCTCCCGGCTTCCAGTTCTCCCGGCTCGCATCCCAGAAATGGCTGTGTGAGTCGACGATGAAGTATTTCTCGCCGTCCTTCTCGTACATGTGGTGGCCTCTTTCGCGTCGGTGCGGAACCAGCTGGAAATCGGTACTACGGGACGAGAATCGCGCGACCGCGTACTCGGCCGGCGTCGAGATCGTGGAGGGCGTCGAGAGCTGCGTCGAGGGGGTACTGCTTGGTGTGCAGCGTGACCTTTCCGGCCTGCGCCAGGACCATCAGCTCGGCCAGGTCGTTGTAGGTGCCGACGATGTTTCCGATGATGTTCTTCTCGCCGGCCACGAAGTCCAGTGTCGGAATTCGCACCTCACCGCCGTAGCCGATGATGTACTGCGAACCCGCGGGCGCGGTCATCTGCCACGCGTCGTTCTCGGCGCCCTGCTCGGCCACGAAGTCGAACACGACGTCCGCGCCCTTGCCGTCGGTGAGGTCCTTGACCGCCTCGACGTGGTTGCCGTCGGCCTGCACGGTCTCGTCCGCGCCGATCTGCTTGGCCAGCGCCAGCGCGTCGGGGTTGCGGTCGACCACGATGATGCGCGTGGCGGTGAGGGCCGCCAGCGCCTGGATGCCGATGTGCCCGAGCCCGCCCGCGCCCTGCACCACGGCCGTCGTCCCGGGGTAGAGCGACGGCACGGCCTTGCGTACGGCGTGGTAGGCGGTGATGCCGGCGTCGGCGAGCGCGGCGACGTCGGCGGGGTTCGTGTCGGGGTTGAGCTTCACGCATGCCCGGGCGGTGGTGCGCAGGTACTCGGCCATGCCACCGTCGTTGTCGGACAGACCGGGGAAGAACGCGTTCTCGCACTGCATGTCCCGGCCCGCCCGGCAGGCCAGGCACAGCCCGCAGGAGGGCTGCGGGTGCAGGATCACCGTGTCGCCGACGGCGACGTTCGTGACGCCCTCGCCCACCTCGTGCACCCAGCCCGCGTTCTCGTGGCCGATGACGTAGGGGAGCGCGGGGTTCATGGCCTCGGCCCACTGCCCCTCAAGGATGTGCAGATCGGTGCGGCAGACCCCGGCACCACCGATCTTCACGATCACGTCGAGGGGTCCCGCGAGCTTCGGTTCGGGGATGTCGTCGATCGACGGATCGACGTGGTACTCGTGTACCCGGACGGCCTTCACCGGCATACCTCCGTGGGTGTCTGTCCTCGAATCCAGCCCGCATCTCGATTCCAATCCGGGGTAGTGGCCGTCACAACCACCCCTATTCCACGGAGCGATAAAACGGACACCTCGGACGCGGCCCGGTCACGGATGGCGGGGTTGACCTAGGGTGGAGGCGGCAGGACGCCTTGTCCGGCGTGCCGTCGAACACCGACTGTCCGGTGGGGCTACCGACGAGTAGGGTCACCGCCGTGGCGACGGACACGGGCTGGGTCGGTCAGGCGATGGCGCAGTCGGTCCCGTGGGTCCGCAGCATGGGCCTGGAGTTCGCAGAGGTCACGCCGGAGCGTGCGGTGGTGCGCCTCCCGGATGACGCCGCCGTGCACAACCACGTGGGCGGACCGCACGCCGCGATGATCTTCGGGTTGGGCGAGACCGCCTCCGGAGCGATCACGATGGCGGCATTCGGCGCTCTCCTGGAGCGCGCGACGCCGCTCGTCGTCAGCAGCGAGGTCCGATACCTGCGGCTGGCCCGCGGTCCACTCACCGCCACGGCCGTGCTCGGACGCCCATCGGCCGATGTCCTCGCCGAGCTCGACGCCGGCACGCGGCCGGAGTTCGCGGTGTCCGTCGTGGTCACCGACGCCGAGGGCCGCGAGACCACACACCTGTCCGTGGTCTGGACCTTGCGGCCGAACCGGCAGGCGAACCGCTCCTAGGGGCCGAACGGGGTGGCTCGGTCCCCGGGACGGGGCACTCGCCGGGCAGCCACGGTGTGGCGCGACTACCGTTTCCGCGGTGCAGGTGGTGATCGCAGGAGCCCACGGCAAGATCGGACTGCGGCTCGTGGCCTTGCTGGCCGGCCGCGGCGACGTGGTGACGGGGGTGGTGCGCAACCCGGATCACCGCGGCGATGTTGAGCAGGCGGGTGGCACCGTCGCCGTGGTCGACCTGGAGTCCGCGACCGCCGAGGAGCTAGCCGTCCACCTGACGGACGCGGACGCCGTGGTGTTCACGGCAGGCGCGGGGCCGGGCAGCGGTGTGGCCCGCAAGGACACCGTCGACCGGGCGGCTGCAGAGCTGCTGGCCGAGGCCGCGAGGTTGGCCGAGGTGCAGCGCTACCTGCTCGTCTCGTCGACCGGTGTGGACGAGCCGCTCGATCCCGGGAGGGACGAGGTGTGGGCGGCCTACGTGAAGGCCAAGAAGGCCGCCGAGGAGGCGCTGCGCGCCACCGACCTGGACTGGACGATCCTGCGGCCCGGCCGGCTGACCGACGATCCGGGCACCGGGCGGGTGCTGCTCGCCCCACCGCCCGTCGAGCGCGCCGACGTCACGCGTGACGACACTGCCGCCGTGCTGGCGGCGCTGCTCGATTCCCCGGGCAGCATCGGGAAGGTGCTGGAGTTGCGCGAGGGCGAGGACGAGGTGCACGAGGCCGTGGCGGCGGTGTCCCGATGAGCTCGACCTTCGACGTGGTCGTCATCGGCGGTGGACCGGTCGGTGAGAACGTCGCCGACTTCGCCACGCGGTCCGGGCTCTCGACCGTGATCGTGGAGGGCGAGCTGCTCGGGGGAGAATGCTCGTACTGGGCCTGCGTTCCGTCCAAGACGCTGCTGCGCACCGGTAATGCGGTGGCAGCCGTCCGGCGCCTGCCCGGCACCACCGTCGACTTCGACCCGGCCGCCGTGCTCGCCCGCCGCGACTACTTCACCGGCAACTGGAACGACGAGGGCCAGCTGGGATGGGCCAGGAGCGCCGGCATCGCCGTCCTGCGCGGGCACGGCCGGCTCGCGGGCGAGAAGACGGTCGTCGTCGACGATGCACCCGCCGGCCCGGAGACGCTCACCGCTCGCCGTGCCGTGGTGGTGTGCACCGGGAGCGTCCCGATCAGACCGCCCGTTCCGGGCCTGGACTCCGTCCGCACGTGGAGCTCCCGTGACGCGACGGCGGCCAAGGAGATCCCGGCCCGCCTCGGTGTGCTCGGCGGCGGTGTCGTGGGCACCGAGATCGCTCAGGCGTTCCAGCGGCTCGGTTCGCAGGTCACGCTCGTGCAGCGGGGGCCCCGGCTGCTGCCGGCCGCCGAGCCGTTCGCAGGCGAGCGGGTGGTGGCCGCGCTGCGCAGCGAGGGTGTCGACGTGCGTCTGAGCCGGCCTCTCGACTCGGTCTCTCCGGCGGGCGACGCGATCACGATGCACGTCGAGGGCGACTCGATCATCGTCGATGAACTGCTTCTCGCCACCGGCCGTCGTCCGAACAGCGGGTCGGTCGGGGTCGAGACCGTCGGGCTCGAGCCGGGTAAGCCGCTCGCGGTGGACGACACCGGGCTGGTCGAGGGTGTCGACGGGGAATGGCTCTATGCCGCGGGCGATGTCACCGGCCGGGTGCTGCTCACCCACCAGGGCAAGTACCAGGGGCGAATCGTCGGAGGCGTGATCGCGGCGCGCTCCATCGGTGAGGAGCTCGACACCCGGCCGTGGGGTGAGCACGTCACCACCGCCGACCACGTGGCGGTGCCCCAGGTGGTGTTCACCGATCCCGAGGTGGCGTTCGTGGGGCGCACGGAGTCGCAGGCCCGCGCCGCCGGGCTGGACATCCGCGTGGTCGACATCCCGATCGCCGTATCGGGCGCGGCCTTGCACGCCGACGGCTACGACGGCGAGGCGCGGCTCGTGGTCGACGAGACCAGGCGCGTTGTGATCGGTGCGACGTTCGTGGGTCAGGACGTGGCCGAGTTGATCCACTCGGCGACCATCGCGATCGTGGGCGAGGTGCCGATGGACCGGCTCTGGCACGCCGTGCCGTCGTTCCCGACGATCAGTGAGGTCTGGCTGCGTCTGCTGGAGGCCTACCGCACGCCGTCCTGAGATCAGGCCGACTGGGAAAGGGCAGCGGCGATCCCGAGGGTCGCGGCCATCAGCGCCGTCTCGAACCCGGCCCATCGCAGCACCGGGCTGCGCCCGGCCGCGAGCCGGCGCCTGGCCAGGCCGCCGAGGCAGGCGAGCCCCACCAGGCAGGCGGTCTTGGTGAGGACGAGCCAGCCGTAGCCGGTGGTGACGAGCGCGTCCCAGCTCTGCAGCCGGATCTGCGCGGTCACCACGCCGGTCAGCGTGATCGCGATGAGGCATCCGGTCGCCAGCCGTGAGAACCGCGGGAGCACCACCTCCAGCAGGGCGCGGTGGCGCGCCACGAGCACGAGCATCGCGGCGAGCCCGCCGACCCACAGTGCCGCCGCACCCACGTGCGCCCCCACCGTGATGATGGCGAGCTGGTGGTCGGGCGCGGAGCCTGCGTGCCCCGTCACCGCGGGGGTGATCATGCCGAGCAGTGCGGCGACCATGGGAATCCGCACCTCGATGCGATCAGCGTCGTACAGCCGGATGACGCCGCAGACGAGGACGGCGGCAGCGCAGCCGGCGGTCAGCAGCATCCCCCGGCCTGCGGCGAGGTCCGTCGACCATTCCACGAGCTCGGCGGAGTTCAGCTGCGACACCGGACGGCCGAACGCGGACGCGACCCGGAACATGATCCCGAGGATGACGAGTACGAGCCAGGCTCCGGCCAGTGGCACGAGCCACCGGTCGGACGCGGCGTGCACCCGGGACAGGTCGCGCACCGCGGCCCCCGGCAGGGATCGAGGCTGTGGAAGGAGCGTGCCGAGCAAGGTCAGGCCCACGCACGCCACCCCGACGACGTCCATACCCGAGCGCGTGACGGACGTGCCGACCACCAACGGCAGCGTGGAGCCGGCCAGCGCCCCGGACAGCACGCTGGCCAGGACCGCCGCCGCGACCGCGAGTCCCGCCCAGGCGGCCGGCAGCAGCTGCCGGCCGCCCGCGCGTGGACCCACGGCCGGTGGTCTCATCCCTTGGCCAGCCGCATCGCCGCGAACACACCGCCACCGACGAGCACGACCGCGCCGACGATCCACGGCCACACCGGCATACCGCCGCCCTCGTCGGGCGGGTTCGGGGCGCTCTCGGCCGCGGCGGTCGTCGGGCTCGGCGCGGTGGGGGCGCCACCGGGAGGCGACGGGGTGGCGACCGCGGCACCGCCGGGACCGGGCGTGGTGAGGGTGAAGGCGACGCTGCCGCTCACCGGGTGGCCGTCCTCGGACACCACCCGGTAGCCGATCTCGTAGCGTCCCGCTGGGCCGAGCGGGCGCACGCCGATGCTCACCGTGCCGCCGTTCGCAGTGACATCCCCTGTCTGGTACTGCGCCTGGTCCGGCCCGACCACGGTCAGCGCGGTGAAACCGGCCTGCATCGGCTCGTTGAACGTCAGGGACACGCGCTGGGGCGGTGCAGCCAGGCTCGTGCCGTCCGCCGGGTCGCTGCTCTCCAGCCGGGTGTGGGCGAACGCCTGGCCCGCCCCGAGCAGCAGCGCGAGCCCGCACAGCACGCTGACGGCCAGCGCGCGCAGCATCCGTGAGGTCATCGGTCTCCTCCTGTCGTCCGCCGCGATCGCAGGACGGCGCCGGCACCGACGCCAAGTCCGAGCGCCCCGACGAGCAGGCCCGCGCCGCCCAGCCAGCGGGCCGTGGTGTCGCTGCCCGACGCCGGTGGGCCGGCGGCCGTGCTCGCTGCCGCGCCGGTCGGGCCGCCCTCGTCGGACGCGGGCGTCAAGGTGATGGAGGGAGCGGGTCGTTCCGGCTCCGACCCGTCAGCAGCGGGTGGCTGGTCCCACGCGACGACCTCGCCGTTGTCGTACGTCTGCACGGCGGGGAGCACGAGCTGGTCGGTGGTTGTCGGCAACGGACCCAGCGACAAGGGGAAGTCGACGAATTCGCCCGGCGCGATCCGGACGCCCGGGTCAGCGGTCCACGTGACCGTCCGGACGGCTTCCGTGATCGACCGCCCGTGGCTCTCGACGGGCGGGTTCACCGGGGCCTTGGTCATCGTGGCCGTCCAGCCGGGCCTCGGAGTGGTGCGCACCGAGGTGATCGGGTGGTCGGCGGGCAGGGTCACCTCGAGCTTCACGGTGCCCGCGGTGTCGGACTCGTTGGGCACACGTAGGGAGATGACGCTGTAGCTGCCCTGCTCGGCCTGGCCGGGCTGGGCGGTGACGTGAGCGAATGCGGGCGCGGCGCTGATGACGATGGCGGCCGCGGCTACCGCGGTGATGGTGCCGGCACGCAGCGCGGACCGGCGGGTGGACGAGGACATGGGTGTCTCCGGTGTGGGTTCGGTGAAGGGGCTGCTGCGCACCACACCGGAGGACCGCGCCGGACATGCGTGACGGAGAGGGCACGGGCGAGCCGTGCGGGAACCGCGGGGCCGGGCACCGGCCGCGCGGGCAGCGGCCGATCGGCCGGGAGCGGGCGCAGGTGCCGGGGCACCACGCGCCGCACTGCGGCGAGGAGCCCGGCCGAGGCCGCGTCCGCGTACATCAGCACGGCGGTCAGGACGGCTGTGACCGCCGCGTGCATGCCGAACATCCCCACGCCCGACACCGTGGCGGGCCCCATGGGGAGTTGGCCCGGATGCAGCAGCACCATCAGCTGGTGCAGGACCAGCTGGCCTGCGGCGAGCGTGGTGACCGTGCCGACGATGCTGCGCCCGCGCTCTGCCAGCGACATGAACACGGCGGCCAGCAGCGGGAACAGCACCACCAGCAGCGCGAGGTCGGGCACGGAGCCACCGCCTGCGACGTGCCCCACTGCGGTGAGCAGCGTGCTCAGCACGGCCAGCGCCGCGCCGCGCAGCGGGCGGCGCGTGCCCGCAGTACCGCCGCTCATGGGTACGGACCGTAGCCCGCCCTGCGTCAGGTTGTGATGCCCAGGTGGGTGAGCAGGTCGGTCTCGATACGGTCGAGCTCGCCTGCGATGGCCCGGTAGGCGGTGCGCCGGCGAGCGGAGGGCATCTGTTCGGCGGCTCGCACGGCGACGGACAGATCAGCCAGCCGGGGGCGGGTCTCCGCGGCGAACGTGCGGGCCGCAGGCGTGGGGTGCAGCTGCGACGACGACTCCAGCTCGTTCAGCGCCTCGGCCACGCGCGAGAGCCGGGCGTGCAGAGCGCCGCCCGGACCGGCATAGGCGGACAGCTGGCCCGGGTCGACCCCGAGACGTGCTGCGCGGTGGGCGTCCCAACGGGCCCTCGCCACTCCGGCGATGGCGAGCGCGTAGGGGGCCAGGAGCGGAGCGACGGCCTTGCTGACGCCGATGAGCCGCTTGGCTCGCGCGGCGGTCAGGGGGCGGCGGCCGTGGTCCATCTCGGCCTCGTCGTCCTTGGCCTTGCGCCTCCGTCCTTTCTCCTTCTCCTTCTCCTTCTTCGCCTTCGCGGGAGCCGCTGCTTCCTCGTCCGGGACCGATGTCGCCGTGGGGTCCGCGGAGCGCGCTTCGTCACCGGACCGTCGCCGGAGCCCCATCCGCTCACCCTCCTCGTGCCCGCCCGAGTGATCAGAAGGCGGTGGCCAGCAGCTTAGGGCTCCCCGTCTGCACCCGCTCCGCCGTGCCACCCGGCGCGTCCGGAAGAGGATCACCGGTTCGGGTGGTCGTGGTGGATCCGTCGACTGTCGGTGGCGGTCACTACCCTCAACCTCGTGACGGCAATCGAGAACCGGCTATCTCCGGTGCCCGCCGATGGAACGCCCATCGGCGGGGTGTCCCTCGACGCTGCCGTCACCACGCGTTGCCGTCGGCGTGTGCACCTCGACCACGACCCCACCGCCGTCGGATCGCCGCGATCCCTGCCCGATCCGTCGCTGGAGCAGCGCCGGGCCGATGCGGTCGCCCACCGCAACCGCATCGGCGAGGAGCTCGCAGCTGCGGCCGGGGCGGCCTGGCACGCGGTGCCCGCGCCGGCGTCCACGCGGGAGCGGATCGCGGCCACCGCAGCGGCCGTCGCCATGGAGGCCCCGTTCATCTGGGGTGCCGTGCTGTCCGACGTCGGCGCGGCAGGTCGCCGTGGTGGCGCCGAACTGCTCGTCCGGGTGCCCGGCGGCGGTTACGTGCCGGTCATCGTGGTCCGCCACCGCATCACCGACCCAGGCAGCGGTGCGCTCACCACCCCGCTCCACGAGCCCACACCCCGGCGGGCCCGGCTCGACCAGGAGCGCAAGGTGCGGTCCCAGCCGCGCGACCTGCTCCGGCTCGCCCACCTCAACCGCATGCTGCACGCCGCGGGCTGGGCGCCTGCGCCCGAACTGCTCCACCACGACCACGGTGGCGTGATCGGCATGGACGCCGACGTGGTCGTCTGGCACGACCTCCGGGCGGGCCACTGGCCCGGTGGCCGTTCCACCCTGGCCGAGTACGACGCCCGCTTCGGCGACCGCATGGCCGTCGCCGTGGCCGCTGCCACCGGCGCACCCGCGCTGGCCGCCCCGTCCCGCGTCACGGAGTGTCGCCACTGCCCCTGGTGGCCCACCTGCGAGGCCGAACTGGAGCGCACCGAGGACGTCAGCCTGGTGGTGCGCGGGGAGCCGGCTGTCGCCCTGCGCCACCTGGGCGTGCGCACCGTCGGGGATCTCGCTGCGCTCGATCCTTCCGCCGAGCCGCCGATCCCGCCCGTAGGTGTCACCTTCGCCGACATGATCGCCCTGGCTCGCGCGCGCCAGCGCGGGCTGTCGGTGGTGCGGCGGGTGCCGCAGACGCCGGTGCCCCGCGCCGACGTCGAGGTCGACGTCGACATGGAGAGCTTCGGCGAGTCCGGGGCCTACTTGTGGGGTGCGCTGCTCCACCACCCCGGCGGCGCCTTACCCGGCGACGAGCCCGCGGGCTACCGCGCCTTCGCCACCTGGGAGCCCGTGCCCACCGACGACGAGGCCCGTTCCTTCGCGGAGTTCTGGTCCTGGCTCACGGGCGTCCGGGCCGCTGCCCGTGAGAGCGGCCGCAGCTTCGCCGCCTACTGCTACAACGAGCAGGCCGAGAACCGCTGGCTGCTGGCATCGGCGCGGCGGTTCGCCGGGATGCCCGGCATCCCTCCGGTCGCCGAGGTCGAGGCGTTCATCGCCGACCCGTGCTGGGTCGACCTGTTCGCGGTGGTGAGCGAGTGGTTCCTCTGCGCCCACGGCAAGGGCCTCAAGCGCATCGCCCCGGCGGCGGGCTTCGCGTGGCATGATCCCGAGGCCGGCGGGGAGAACTCGATGCGTTGGTACCGCGACGCCGTGGGCATGGACGGCGCACCCCCCGACGAGGGTCAGCGCAGGCGGCTTCTCGAGTACAACGCCGACGACGTGGCCGCCACCCGTGCGCTGCGGGAGTGGATGACGTCCCCGGCGATAAATGAAGTTCCGCTCGCGTCAGAGCTCTGACCAGCCACGATCTTGCTGCGGGCGTGATCCCCGCCGCTCTCGGCACCCGTCATCGCGTCACAGGAGCGATGATTCAGACATGTCGCCGATCAAGCACGAGCAGAGAGGCGCCAATGGCGCCGCGTCCAGCACCCACTACCTCGGCACGGCCACAGCGATGGCCGTGCTCGCGCGCGGCGGCAATGCGTTCGACGCGGCGGTCGCCGCAGGCTTCGTGCTACAGGTCGTCGAGCCGCACCTATGTGGACCAGGGGGCGACCTTCCCGCGGTCTTCGTCACCGCGGGCGACACCACGCCCCGCGTGCTGTGCGCGCAGGGCGTGGCGCCGGCCGCCGCCACCACCGCACATCTGCGCGACGAGCTGGGCCTGACGATCGTGCCGGGCACCGGGCTGCTGGCCCCGTGCGTGCCCGGGTCGTGGGACGGATGGCTCCTCCTGCTGCGCGACCACGGCACGATGTCGCTGGCCGATGTGCTCGAACCCGCGCTGGGATATGCGGCGTCCGGGTTCCCGCTGGTGCCGCGGATCCCCACCACGATCGCGACGATCGCCGACCACTTCCGCGAGTTCTGGCCGACCTCGGCCGCCACCTGGATGCCCGGTGGCCAGGTGCCGACGTCCGTCCACCGCCTGCCGGCCCTCGCTGCCACCTGGCAGCGGCTTCTCGACGCGGCCGCGGCAGCGGGCGGCAACCGTGAGCGGCAGATCGACGCGGCCCGGGACGCCTGGTACCGCGGCTTCGTCGCCGAGGAGATCGAGGCGTTCTCCCGCACGCCGGTGCGTGACGAGACCGGTCAGGATCACGCAGGGTTGCTCACGGCCGACGACCTCGCCCGCTGGTCGGCCACCTACGAGGACGCCCTCACCGTGGAGGTCGGCGGCGGCTGGACGGTGGCGAAGGTAGGCCCGTGGTCGCAGGGTCCGGTGCTGCCGCAGACGTTGCAGCTGCTTCGCGACAGCGACCTGCGCTACGTCGACGGCGTGGCCTCGGCCGAGACGGTGCACCAGGCGGTCGAGGCGATCAAGCTCGCTTTCGCCGACCGCGAGGCGTGGTACGGCGACAGCGCGCCCGTCCCGCTGGAGACGCTGGTGTCCGCGGAGTACGCCGCCGCCCGGCGCGCTCTGATCGACGACAAAGCGTCCCTCGAGCTGCGCCCCGGCTCACCGGACGGGCGCGAGCCGCGGCTCGCGGAGTACGCGGCGCAGCCGGGCGGCCGTTCCGGTGACGGCACCAGCTGGGCAGGGCTCGGCGAGCCGACGGTCAGCCGCGAGGGCGTCATGCGCGGCGACACCGTGCACGTCGACGTCGTAGACGCCGCAGGCAACATGATCTCCGCGACGCCGTCCGGCGGCTGGCTGCAGTCCTCACCCACCATCCCCGCACTCGGGTTCTGCCTCGGTACGCGGGCGCAGATGTTCTGGCTGGAGGACCGCCTGCCGTCGTCGCTCGTGCCCGGAAAGCGGCCGCGCACGACGCTGAGCCCGTCCCTCGGCCTGCGCGACGGTGAGCCGCGGCTCGCGTTCGGCACGCCCGGTGGCGACCAGCAGGACCAGTGGCAGCTGTGCTTCTGGCTCGCGCACACCGTCGGTGGTCTCGACCTGCAGGCCGCGATCGACTCCCCGGCGTGGCACACCACGTCGTTCCCGTCGTCGTTCGCGCCCCGGGGCTGGCAGCCGGGCGGGATCTCCGTCGAGTCGCGGCTCGGGGAGGACACCCTGGAGGAGCTGCGTCGCCGCGGTCACGTCATCACCGACGCGGGTGAGTGGGCGCTGGGCCGGATGTGCGCGGTCGGCCGGGGCGACGGGCCGCTGATGCGTGCCGGTGGCGACCGCCGCAGCGGGGTCGGCGCCGCGGCGGCGTTCTGACCCGCCGGGCGATCACCTGAAGGCCGCGGCGTTCCGCACCGCCCACTCCGCGAAGGTGCGGGGCCCGCGGCCGAGCACCTGCTCGACGGCCGGGCTCACCTGCTGCTCGGTGGGCGACGGTTCGCCCAGGATCGAGAGGGTGGCGTCCACCACCACCTCGGGCATGAACCGCAGCATCTGCGCCCGTGCCTCGTCCCGGCTCTGCTCGGCGAACCGCACCGGCACGCCCAGCGCGGCGCCGATCGCCTGAGCGGCCTGCCGCGGTGAGACCGGTGCCGGTCCGGTGAGCTCGTACGTCCGGCCGGCATGACTCCGGTCGCGCAGTGCCACGGCCGCGACCTCGGCGATGTCGACCGGGTCGATCATGGGCAGCCCGACGTCTCCGAACGGCGCGGCGAGTGCGCGTTCCGCGCGGACCGTCGCCGCCCATGCGAAGGCGTTCGAGGCGAAGCCTCCCGGCCGCAGGACGGTGGAGGTCATGGTCGACTCCCGGATGACGTCCTCGAACGCCCGGAGGTGGGAATGCGCCACCGACTCCGGGCGGGTCCCGGCGCCCTGCGAGGACAGCAGCACGACGCGACGGACACCGGCTGCCTTCGCGACGTCGACGATCGCATGCGGGTCGATCTTCTCGCCGCTGCCGGCGACGAGGAGGAAGAGCGCCTCGGCGCCGTCGAGCGCCGGGCGCAGGCTCTTCGGCTCGGCCAGGTCGGCCTGCCTGTGCGCCACGCCCTTCGGCAGCTCCGCAGGTCGGCGCGACACCGCTGTCACCCGCTCACCCGCCGCGGCGAGCACTTCCACGAGGGGCCGGCCGACGTTTCCGGTCGCTCCCGTCACCACGATCATGTTCTTCTCCTGCACGTTCCGGAACTGGGGAGACGAACGCTAGGAAAAGGACTTACTTCCGGTAAGGACGTACCTGAACGTAAGCTCCCGACGTGGAGGGTGGAAAGCAGATCGCGGACTGGTCGGCGTACGCGCTGAGTGACGTGTTCCACTCCGACTGCCCGGCGCGCACCGTGCTCGACCACGTCACCAGCCGCTGGGGCGTGTGGGTCCTGATGGCCCTGCGCGAGAAGGATCTGCGGTTCTACGAGCTGCGTGAGCGCATCGAGGGTGTGAGCGAGAAGATGCTCTCGCAGACGCTGCGCACGCTCGTCCGCGACGGCTTGCTCTGGCGGGCCGTCGAGCCGTCCACGCCACCTCGCGTGACGTACGGGCTGACCCCGCTCGGGCGGGGCACCAGCGAGCCTCTCGCGAGCATGTTCGGGTGGATCCAGGAGCACGCGGTCGAGATTCTGTCCACGCAGGACGAGTTCGATCGGAACAGCCGAGCCTGACTTTCGGCGCGGTCCGGCGGTCGCATCCGGGCGTAATCTGGACCACATGGCCCTGTTCGGACGTGACAAGTCGCAGATGATCACCGCCGACCAGGCGTTGCAGGGCCGCTCTACACCGTTGCGCGTGCCGGCGGAGCACTTCGTGAACCGCCATCGCATCCAGCAACCGTTCCCGGACGGCCTGCGGACAGCGGTGTTCGGCATGGGTTGTTTCTGGGGCGCGGAGCGCATCTTCTGGCAGACGCCCGGCGTGTACTCCACGGCCGTCGGGTACGCGGGCGGGTTCACCGAGAACCCGACGTACGAGGAGGTGTGCTCGGGCCTTACCGGGCACGCCGAGGTCGTGCTCGTCGTGTTCGACCCCGCGCAGATCAGCTACGAGACGCTGCTCAAGCTGTTCTGGGAGGGCCACAACCCCACACAAGGCATGCGACAGGGCAACGACCGCGGCACCCAGTACCGCTCGGCTCTGTACTACGTGGACGACGCGCAGCGTGAGCTCGCCGAGAGCACCGCCAAGACCTACGGCGACGCCCTCAAAGCCTCCCGCCACGGGGAGATCACCACCGAGATCGCTCCGCTCATGCAGTTCTACTACGCCGAGGACTACCACCAGCAGTACCTCGCCAAGGTTCCCGACGGCTACTGCGGCATCGGCGGCACGGGTGTGTGTCTCAGCGACCGGCCCGACGTGGAGCTTCCCCCCACCCGGTAGCCGGCAAGATCGCCGCGAGATCCGCTTATGCGCCCTTGTGGGGGCGGAAATCCGGATCTGGGAACGATCACGAGGCGAGTTAACGTGATGTTGTAACGTCTCACTGGAACGTCGTTCCAGTGGAGGATTCCATCGTCACACGCAGGCGTAACTCCGTCCGCGCCGAGCGGGCGATGGCAACCCGTTCGCGCGTCGTCGACGCGGCAGGCCCGCTGTTCGTACGCGACGGCTACCTCGAGACCACGATGGCGGGCATCGCTCGTGCGGCCGGCGTGGCGGTGCAGACGCTGTACCTGTCCTTCGGCAGCAAGGTGGCCGTCTTGGAGGCGGCGTTGGGCTACGGGCCCGAGGAACCGCCCGCCGAGTCCGTGGAGCTGCTGCGGGCCGAGCCCGACGGGATCGTCGCGCTGGGGCGCTACGTGGCGGCCACGGTGGCGGTCATCGAGCGGCGACACCCACTCGACGTGGTGTTGCGTGCCGCGGCCGCCGACCCGGAGCTGGCCGAGCTGCTCGGCCGCACGCGGCATGCGGTGCTCACCCAGCATGCGCAGGCCGTCGACGAGCTCGCCGAGAAGCCGGGCTTCACCGACCGGATCTCGCTGCAGCGGGCCACCGACGTGATCGCCGCGTTACTGTCGCCGGAGACCTACGGGCTGCTCGTCGTGGGGCAGGGCTGGGCGCCCCCGGACTGGGCGGAGTGGGTGTGCCGGCACCTGGCGGCCGATCTCTTCCCCACCGTCGGTGCGGAGCCGGTGCCACACTGACGTCATGACCGTCGTCCGCAGCATCGTCCCCGCGCCCGGGCCGATCGGTGCGCTCACGCTCGGCGCCACCACGGCCGGTCTCGCGGTGGTGGTGTTCGGCGATCATCCGGAGACGGTGGAGCGGATGGCCGCCCGGCTCGGGGAGCCGGTGGTGGACGGTGACGGGGGGCCGGCGGGCGAGCAGCTCACCGAGTACCTCGGCGGGAGCCGGCGGACGTTCGACGTGCCGCTGGACTGGAGCCTCACCCGCGGGTGGCAGCGGCAGGTGTTGCAGACGTTGTACGAGACCGTGCGGTTCGGCAGCACGGTGACCTATGGGGAGCTGGCCTCGCGCAGCGGCGGGCAGGGGCACACGGCCGCTCGGGGTGTCGGGTCGATCATGGGGTCGAACCCGCTGCCGGTGGTGGTGCCGTGCCACCGGGTGCTCGGGTCGGACTCCCTGGGCGGCTTCGGCGGCGGCCGGGCCACCAAGGAATGGTTGCTTGCACTGGAGGGGGTGCTCACCCCGGCCCTCGACTTCGGGCCGGGGTGAGCACCGCTCAGCTGCGTACTGCCTGGATGTCGATGTCGATCCGCAGCGTGCGGCCAACGGCCAGCAGCCCGGCGAGCACCGACTGGTTCCAGTCGATGGCGAAGTCGTCGCGCGACACCTCGGCGGTCGCCGAGAACGCCGCCCGCACGCCGCCCATGAGGTCGGGCCCCGTGCCGTGGAACTCGACCTGCAGTGGCACCGGCGCGCTCACGCCCTTGATCGTGAGGACACCGTCGACGATCCAGTGCGTGTGGTCGACCCGCCGCAGACCATCGCTCTTGTAGCGGATCTCGGGGTAGCGCAGCGCGTCGAGGAAGTCGGCGCTGCGCAGGTGCTCGTCGCGCATCTCGTCGGCGGTGTCCACGCCCGTGGGGTCGATGAGCACCTCGACCGAGCTGTTCTCCAGCGGGTCGGCGATCTGCACCTGACCGCTGAAGCGGCGCAGCCGACCGTGGATCCGGCTCATTCCGATGTGCAGCGCGGTGGCCTGGATGCTCGAGTGCACGGGGTCGATCACCCACGTGCCCGGGGCGGGCAGGACCGCCAGCCCCGCTCGGTTGAGTTCCAGGACCCCGAGCGCGGTGACCGGCTCGGCCCCGACGGAGACGGTACGGGCCAGCGGGTCGTGCCCCGGAGCGGCGACGATCAACGTGTACGGCCCGGCGGGCACGCCGTCGAGGACGATCCGCCCGTCAGGACCGCTCGTGCCCCGAGCGCGCTGCACACCGCCCGCGTCGACCGCTGTGAGCGTGCCCCCGGCCACCGGCCAGCCGTCGAGGGTGGTCAGCTGACCCGTCACCGTGCTCACCGCACACCTCCCGCGTCGAAGGGCTCGAAGAGCGGCTCGGCGGGCGGGGTGGCGGCCGGGTTCGGTGCACCGAGCTCCACCACCGTGGAAGCCTGCGTGCCCGCCGTGACCTGCACCATCTGCGCGACCGGCGCGTAACCGCTCGCGGTGAGGGTGTAGACGCCCTCGGCGAGGTCCTCGAACACGAACGAGCCGTCGGGACCGGTCACCGTCGAGCCGACGACCATGCCGGAGCCGTCCACGAGCGTGGCGATCGCCTCGGGCACGCCGCGCCCGTTGCTCGCCGCGGTGACGGTGCCGAGTAGGCGTGAACGTCGCGGTAGTTCGAGGTCGCACTCCACCGTCGCACCCACGTCGAGGCGCACGCTCACGGCGACCGGCTGGTGGCCGGGGCTCGCGGCCGTCAGCGTGTAGCTGCCGTCGGGAACACCGATCAGCTGGAAGCGGCCGTCGGCGTCGGTGACCCGCGCCGCGGCCACGTCGCCGCGCACGTCGATCAGCGTGACCGCCGCTCCGGCCACCATGCGGCTGCCCGTGGCCGGGTCGGGGGTGCTCACGGTGCCGACCACGGCGCTGGCGCCGCTGAGCGCCACGTCGTGGCGGGTCGGCGTGCCGCCGACGGCGACCATGGCCGCGTGCGGCTGGTAGGTGCCCCCCGCGGCGACCACGAGGAAGGTGCCGCCGGTGCGCAGGTCCACGCGGTAGTACCCGTCCTGGCCCGTCGTGGTGCGCGCCTCCTGGCGGCCGGCGGGGTCGGCGACGGTGACGACGACCTGCGGCAGACCCATCCCGTCGGCGCGGGCGACCGTGCCGTACACGGCGGGGCCGTTGTCGGCGGTATAGGCCGGACGCTCGGCGGGAGCCGCGGCCGGGTAGGCAGCGGGGTAGGCGGAGGCCGCGGGCTCGCGGCGCGGCAGCGGGTCGGCGGCGTGGTGTCCGTTGGGCTGCGCGTGACCGTTGCCGTTGCCGTTCGCGGCGACGACGGCCGCGAGCGGGCTGGTCTCCTGCGTCAGCAGGGCGTGCCGCCCGCCGCCCCCGTTGCGGGCGGCGATGGTGGTGGTGAGGTTCTCGTTCAGCTCCTGCGCGGCGTCGGCGGTCAGGGGAGCCGCGGCCGGCCCTGCCTCGGCCAGCGCCGCGTCCTCCATCGCCCTGGCCTGTGCACCGGACATGGTGCGCAACGGAAGCTCCTTGACGAACAACACGATGAAGAAGGCGATGGCCAGCACGATCGCGACGATGCTGAAGGTGAAGGCCATCGAGTCGGCGAAACCGGCGAGGAACGGCCGGGCGAGCCGCGGGTCGATGGTCTGCAGGAACGAGGAGTCGGCAAGGACGTTCGACGCTCCGCCGTCACCGCCGCCGGTCAGCGAGGCGATCACCGGGCCGTTGGCCGGGTTGGCGCGCACAGCGGGGTCGGCGAGCGCCTGCTGGAACTCCGCCGTCCCGGCGGCCTTGCGGAACTGGTCGGCGATGTTGCCGGTGACCGTGCTGAACACGACCGACAGGAAGACCGCCACGCCGACCGTGCCGCCCATCTGGCGGAAGAACGTGGTGGAGGCGGTGGCGACACCCATGTCCCGCGGGGGCACCGCGTTCTGCACCGCGAGCACCAGGGTCTGCATCGACAGGCCCAGCCCGAGGCCGAACATCAACATGTAGAGGTCGAACTCCCACAGTGGGATGTCGACGCTGATGCGGAAGTGCAGGAGCACCGTGGCGCCGACCATCAGCGCGGTGCCGATGATCGGGAAGATCTTGTAGCGGCCCGTGCGTGAGGTGATCTGGCCGGAGACGATGGACGAGACCATGATCCCGCCGACGAGCGGGAGCATGAGGAAGCCGGCCTCGGTGGGGCTGGCCCCGCGCACGATCTGCAGGAACTGCGGCAGCAGCGAGATGCCGCCGAACATGCCCGCGCCGATCACGACACCGGCGATGTTCGACAACGCGAAGACGTTGTTGCGGAACAGCCGCAGCGGCAGCAGCGCGTCGTCGCCGTAGTGCCGCTCGGCCACGAGGAGCAGGACGAGACCGACGAGGCCGATCAGGTAGCAGACGAGCGCGTCCGTGGAGCCCCAGCCCCACTCGCGGCCCTGCTCGGCGACGATCAGCAGCGGAACGAGGAAGACCGCGAGCAGCACGGCGCCCGGCCAGTCGATCCGGTGCGGGCGCGACGTGTGCGGCAGGGTGAGCACCCGCGCCACGACGATCAGCGCGATGGCACCGATCGGCACGTTCACCAGGAAGATCCAGCGCCACCCGTCGATTCCGGCGATCATGGCCTGGCCGGAGAACAGGCCGCCGATCACCGGCCCGAGCACGCTGGACGTGCCGAACACCGCGAGGATGTAGCCCTGGTAGCGGGCGCGTGCCCGGGGCGGCACGATGTCGCCGAGGATCGTCAGCGCCAGCGAGAAGAGACCGCCCGCGCCGAGGCCCTGCACCGCGCGGAAGGCCGCGAGCTGGTACATCGACCCGGCGAAGGTGCACATCACCGAGCCGACGATGAAGATCGTGATGGCGGTCAGGAACAGCGGCTTGCGGCCGTAGATGTCCGACAGCTTCCCGTACAGCGGCGTGGTGATCGTGCTGGTGATCAGGAACGCGGTGGTCGCCCACGCCTGGAGGCTCAGCCCGCCGAGGTCGTCGGCGATGGTGCGGATCGCGGTCGAGACGACCGTCTGGTCCAGGGCGGCCAGGAACATCCCCAGGGCGAGGCCCGTGAGGATCGTCAGCACCTGGCGGTGACTCAGCTCGCCCGATGGTGCCGTTTCGGCCCTGGGGACGGGCTCGGCGGCAACTTGGGTGGACATCAGTTCTCTCCTCCTGGGCGGCGGCTGACCCGCCGGCCCGCATCCAATACGTCGTCGGCGAAGCGGCCGAGTAGCTCGGCGAGGCGTCGGCGGGAGTCCACCGGCCAGCCGGCCAGCACCGACGCGACGAGCTCGACGCGCTTGCGTCGTCCGTGCTCACAGAGCTGGGCCCCGGCCGGCGTCACTGCCAGCAGGTGGGCGCGGCCGTCGAGGGGGTCGGGGCGTCGTTCGACGAGGCCTGCGGCCACGAGCTCGGCGACCTTGCGGCTCACCGTCGACTGGTCCGTGCCCACGGCGTCGGCGATGGCGCTCACTCGTTGGGGGCCCTGCTCGATCAGGTGGACGAGGACGTGAGTCACTGCGATGTCACCGCGGTGCCTGCGCAGCGAGGTGACGATCCGGCTCAACTCGCCGACCTCCTGGGCGATGCGGTCGGCGACAAGGAGGTCCTCCTCGCCCATCACGTGCCCTCGACCTTCTGTTTGTCTTGGCTTTACCAAGCGTTGTTTGTAACAAGCAACAACTTGCTTGGGCCAAGCATGCGCGGGCGGATCGAGATCGGCAAGTCGATATCGGGTCTGCTGCCGTGATTCCGCACACCACGGGCCCGCTGTGGATGGCGGCGCGGGTATGGAGCAGCGGCCGTGTATCCAGATACCCATGGCCGACGTGTTCGACCCTCGGACGTTCGCGCGTGGGGTGCCCCACAAGGACCTGCAGCTGTTGCGGGACACCGACCCGGTGAGCTGGCAGGAGGAGCCGGAGGTCGGCATCTGGCCGTCGGGTCCGGGGTACTGGGCCGTCACCCGTTACGCGGACGTGCGGCACGTTCTGCGCTCTCCCGCGCACTTCTCCTCGTCGCTGGGCGCCACCCAGATCCGCGACCCCGATCCCGCGGACCTGCCGTTCATCCGCCAGATGATCCTCAACATGGACCCGCCCGAGCAGCTGCGCCTGCGCCGGTTGGTCACCGGTGCGTTCACCCGGCGCAGGTTGGAGCAGCAGGCCGGGGTGGTCCGGGCGCGGGCCGCGGCGCTGCTGGGTGCGGTGGCCGAGCGGCGCCGCTGCGACCTGCCCCGGGAGGTCACCGACGACCTGCCGTTGCAGAACCTCGCAGATCTGCTCGGCGTGCCCGCCGCGGATCGGGCGTTGCTGCTCGAGTGGACCAACCGCGTGATCGGCTACCAGGATCCGGAGCACGGGCACGTCGTCACGGATGCGGATGGGCGTCCGATCAACCCACGCTCACCGGCGATGCTCGCCGACATGTTCGGCTATGCGGAGGAACTGGCCGAGCGCAAGCGCCGGGAGCCGGCCGATGACGTGATGACGGCGCTGGTGCAGGCCGAGGTCGAGGGCGAGCGGCTGACCGACGCCGAGCTGAAGATGTTCTTCTTCCTCCTGGTGATCGCGGGAAACGACACGGTGCGCAGCGCGCTTCCCGGCGGGGTGCTCGCGCTGGTGCGCAATCCGGAGGCGTACCGGCGGTTGCGGGCCGATCCGTCGTTGCTGCCCTCGGCGATCGAAGAGATGTTGCGGGTGCACCCGCCGGTGCTGACGTTCCGGCGTACGGCCAGCCGTGACCAGGAGCTGTCCGGCCGCCGGATCGCGGCGGGCGACAAGGTGGTCGTCTATCACGTCTCGGCGAACTTCGACGAGCGCCGGTTCCCGGATCCGTTCCGGTTCGACATCGAGCGCGACGACAACGATCACCTCGCGTTCGGACAGGGTCCGCACCAGTGCCTCGGTGCGGCGTTCGCGCGGTTGCAGATGCGTGAGTTCTTCAGCGAGCTCCTGCGATTGCCGCAGGTCGAGCTCGACGGGGAGCCGCGCAGGCTGGTCTCGAACTTCATCAACGGGCTCACCAGCCTCCCGCTGCGCTGGTAGGTCCCGGCGATCCCGATACCCTCCGCGGGTGAGTAGAAGTGGGCCCCGTCTCGCGGCGGCGGTGGGGCTGGCCGCCGTGGTGCTGACCGGCTGTGCGCAACCGGGGCAGCTGGGCCACCCAGGCCCCGAACCCCTTGCGACGGTGCTCGCGGCGCCGTCCGCTCCGGCGGTGCCCCCGCCACCCACGGGCCCGGTTCTGATCGGTAGTGGGCGCGTCGAGGAACGGGTGAACATCCGGACCACCGCACCGGCCGAGTACGCCGTGGCCACCATCGTGCTGCGTCCCGGCGAGTCCACGGGATGGCACCGTCATGACGGCCCGGAGCTGACGGCCGTGCGCTCGGGCGAGATCACGGTGCTGCGTGAGGACGACTGTGAGCCGACCCGCTACTCACCCGGGGAGGCCGTGTTCTTCCCCGACGGCCAGCCACATCTGATCCGCAACGACGGGCGCGTACCCGCGGAGCTGATGGTCACCAGCCTGCTCGCCCCGGGCGCGCCGTCACAAACCCCTGTCGCACCCGCCTGCTGAGGGACAACATCCGGGCCCCAAGTTGTGGGAAAGTGGACGTTGCACGGGCCCGACTCACGACGGCGGGGAACATGGGGAGTAGGACGGTGGCGGGTGTCGACGGGCGAATGTGGTCCGTCCGCCGCAACATCGAGTGGTCGCTTCCGGCCACAGGCGACGACTTCGAGCACGACGTCGACGGCGGCCGGGGTGCCGCGGTCCTGATCTTGTCGGCATTGTTCTTCTTCTGGGTGGTCGTCATCGTGTGGGCTCCCGCACAGGTGCACATCCCCTGGTTCCTGTGGGCGGTCGGCCTCGTCGTGGTGTTGTTCTTCCCGGTGCGGTGGTATCTCCGCAGGCCGTGGACGGTCGTCGCCGAGACGGCCGGCAACTACGACCTCCCCGCCGAGAAGTGGACGGGGCTCGTGCGGGGCGGGTCGAAGGCCAAGGAGGAGCTGCGCATCGTGGTGCGCAGGCTGCGCATGCAGGGCACGCCCGCGCACGCCGACAGCCCTCTGCAGCCGGTGAACTAGGCGCCCGGGAGCCAGCGGATGCCCGAGCTGCCCGAGGTCGAGGCGCTGGCTCACCATCTGCGCGAGCACGCGCTCTACCGGCCCGTCGCCCGCGTGGACGTGGCGAGCATGAGCGCGGTCAAGACCTTCGACCCTCCGGTGTCGGCGCTGGTCGGACGCGTTGTCACAGGCGCGGCCCGGTACGGGAAGTTCCTCGCCGTCGAGTTCCAGGACCGGCCGGACGACCCCTTGCACCTCGTGGTGCACCTCTCCCGGGCGGGCTGGATGCGCTGGCACGACTCCGCGTCCACCACCCCGCCCAAGCCGGGCCGCGGGCCACTCGAGCTGCGCGTGCACCTCGACGCCGTGGGCGGCCCGGGGTTCGATCTCACCGAGGCCGGCACCCAGAAGCGGCTCTCGGTGTACCTCGTGCACGACCCCCAGGAGGTCCCGGGCGTCGCGCGGCTCGGCCCGGACGCGCTCGCGCTCACGCGCGAGGAGTTCGCGGCGGTGCTCACCGGGCGCAGCGAGCGGCTCAAGACGCTGCTCGTGGAACAGCAGGCGATCGCCGGCATCGGCAACGCCTACAGCGACGAGATCCTGCACACCGCGAAGCTCTCGCCCTACGCCCCCTCGGGCCGGCTGAAGGCCGAGCAGATCGACGAGCTGTACGCGGCGATGCGCTCCGTGCTCACCGACGCCGTCGATCGTTCGGTGGGCCAGGGTGCGGCACAGCTGAAGGGGGAGAAGCGCTCTGGCCTGCGCGTGCACGCCCGCACCGGCCTGCCGTGCCCCGTCTGCGGCGACACCGTGCGGGAAGTGTCGTTCGCCAGCAAGTCCTTCCAGTACTGTCCCGGCTGCCAGACCGGCGGCAAGCCCCTCGCCGACCGGCGGCTGTCGCGGCTGGTGAGGTAGGAAGATTTGGACGTGACCGAGCTGCTCGGCAGCTCCACGGCGCTGCTCATCGCCGGCGGCGTGATCGTGGTGATGATCGTGCTGGTCGTCGTGCTGATCCTGCGCAACCGCCGCAACACGTTCGCCACCCCGCTGGAGCGGGCCACCTTCGCCACCCTGCACACCGTCGCGCTGGCCGCGCCGGCCCTGCGCGAGGGCCTGTCGCACAACTCGGCGGCGTTCGCGCTGCCCTACCTGCGCCAGCTGCTCGACACATGCGCGCTGACGATGACCGACAACCGCGGTCAGACGCTCGCCTGGGACGGCGATGCCGACCAGCACGAACCCGACGTCCGCTCGCTCGCCGACCAGGTGATCTCCACCGGGCGTCAGCAGGTGCTGTCGCACACGGCGATCATCTGTGACCACCCCGACTGTGTGGTCCGCGGGATCGTCGTGGTCCCGCTGGAGACCGACGGTGCGATCGTCGGCACGCTGGCCGCGCTCACCACGTCCACGGCGGGGCCGGTGCTCCTGCGCGCCACCGCCGAGGTCGCGCGGTACGTCTCGAGCCAGTTGGAGCTCGCCGAGCTCGACGAGTCGCGGGCCCGGCTCAACCGTGCCGAGGTCCGGGCGTTGCGGGCGCAGATCTCCCCGCACTTCGTCTACAACGCGCTCACCACGATCGCGTCGTTCATCCGCACCGACCCCGTGCGGGCCCGCGAGCTGCTCATCGAGTTCGCCGACTTCACCCGGTACTCGTTCCGTACGGCGGGGGAGTACACGACCCTGTCGGACGAGCTCACCAACATCGAGCGCTACATCCGGCTGGAGAAGGCCCGCTTCGGCAACCGGCTCAACATCAAGCTGCAGATCGCTCCCGAGGTGCTCACCGTCGTGCTGCCGTTCCTCGCGCTGCAGCCGCTCGTCGAGAACGCCGTGCGGCACGGGCTGGCGAGCAAGCCCAACGGCGGCACGATCACGATCACGGCCGAGAACGCCGGAGCCGAGTGCGTGATCATCGTCGAGGACGACGGCATCGGCATGGACCCCGCGCGGCTCACCGACGACCTCGACGACGCGCACCAGTCCGGCGCACACGTGGGGCTCGGCAACGTCGACGACCGGATGCGCTCCACCTTCGGCGACGACTTCGGGCTGGTGGTGGACACCGCACCGGGCGCCGGGATGAAGATCACGCTGCGCGTGCCGAAGTTCCGCGCCGGTATCCGCGTCTGACGGAGCACCGCACCGCGGAGTTGTGGATCTTGTTCGGCGGGGGTTGCGGCCACCGCGTAACGTAACGGTATGGACGCGCTGCGCCTCCCCGACCGGTTCGCCTCCCGCCTGCCCGGGCGGCTGGGCGAGCGCACTGACCAGCCCGTCGTCTCGATGGTCCGGCTCCACGGAGTCATCACGGCGACCGTCGGTCCTGTGCCCAGATCGGTGATCAACGCGAACGCCATCGAGAAGACCCTCGAGCGGGCGTTCGCACCGGAGCGGCTGGCCGCGGTCGCGCTGCTGGTCAACTCGCCGGGCGGCGCACCCACCCAGTCGGCGCTGGTAGCCGACCGGATCCGCGGTCTCGCGGAGGAGAAGGGCGTGCCGGTCCTCGCCTTCTGCGAGGACGTCGCCGCGTCCGGTGGGTACTGGCTGGCATGCGCTGCCGACGAGATCTACGCCCATGCCACGTCGATCGTCGGATCGATCGGGGTGATCAGTCAGGGCTTCGGTCTGGATGGCCTGATCGAGCGATTCGGAGTGCAGCGCAGGCTCTACACCGCGGGCACCTCGAAGGCCCGGCTCGACCCGTTCCTGCCGGAGAAGCAGGAGGACGTCGACTGGTTGCACGATCTTCAGGGCGAGTTGCACGAGATGTTCAAGAAGTGGGTAACCGAGCGGCGTGGCGACCGCCTCAAGGTCGAGGCGGAACCGTTCACGGGCGAGGTGTGGACAGGTGCGCGAGCGGTCGAGATCGGGCTCGTCGATGGCCTCGGCACGGCGCGCGGGGTGCTCGGCAAGCGCTTCCCCGATGCCGAACTGGTGGCGGTGGAAGGGCGCAGACCTCTGCTCGCGCGGCTGGGCATCGGACCCGCGCCGGCGGCCGCTTCGATGCTCGGTGCTGATCAGCTGCTGGGCATCACACAGGCGGCCGAGATTCGGGCCACATGGGCACGGTACGGTTTGTAGCACGGTGTGACCGGTCGATCCCGATTGGTGCTGGCCCCTGGCACTCACACGGAATCGCCGTCACCATGGTCGGCGGAGCCGGGGCGTGGTCGTCTCGGCCCCGGCGCGAGTCCCGGACACGCAGGATGAGGAGATCGTGGACAGCAACGACAGCTCCGGCGGCCTGGTCGTTCTCGCGGTGGACGACGAGGAGCCGGCTCTCGAAGAACTCGCCTACCTGCTCAGCGAGGACTCACGCGTCGGGATCGTGCTCAAGGCCTCCGACGCCACCGACGCATTGCGGATCCTCAACAGCAGACAAGGCGTGCGTGAGGCAGCCACAGCCGGCCAGATGAGCCGCGGCCTCTCCAACCCGATGACGGGCACGCGTGTGGCGGAGCGCACCGACGTCGAGGTCGTCTTCCTCGACATCCGCATGCCGGGCCTCGACGGTCTGGAGTTGGCGCGCGTGTTCTCGTCGATGGCGGTGCCGCCGTCGGTCGTGTTCGTCACCGCCCACGACGACCGTGCTGTCGACGCCTACGAGGTGGGCGCGGTGGACTACCTGCTCAAGCCGCTGCGCGCCGAGCGGCTCGCCGCGTCGATCGACCGCATCCTCGCCAACCGCGCCGCCGGAGCCCCGGAGCCGGTGCGCGAGGAGGGTGGCGAGGACGAGGTGATCCCCGTCGAGCTCGCCGGCACCACCAAGCTCGTGCCGCGCTCGGCCGTGCGCTACGTCGAGGCGCAGGGCGACTACGCCCGCCTGCACACCCATGAGGGCAGCCACCTCGTCCGGATCCCGCTGTCGGTGCTCGAGGACCGTTGGCGCGACGCCGGCTTCGTGCGCATCCACCGCTCTTTCCTGGTGTCGCTCCCGCTCGTCACCGAGTTGCGGCTGTCCGGGTCGGGCTACGTCGTCCGCGTCGGCAACGGCCCCGACTGCGCGGAGCTACCCGTCAGCCGCCGCCACACCCGTGAGCTGAAGGACCGGCTCGTCCGGGCGACGAAGCAGGCGTGGAGCCAGCGGTGACCACATTCACCGACGGCGTCCAGCCGTCGGTGAACCCGGGGAACGGGACCGGTTCCCCCGCACCGGAGGCTGCGCCGGTCGAGGAGGACGCGTCCGTCGAGGACGACGCTCCCGACCCCGTCACCGAGGAGTCCGCGGAGCACTGCGAAGAAGACGACGCGGACGACGGGACGGACGCCGGTCCCGGCTGGCTGCGTGACGAGATCCAGCGCCGCATTGCCGAGGGCAACTCCACGAGCGGCGGGCGGCACGCACGCCGGGAGAGCGTGGACTCCACCATCTCCTGGGGGTACGTGCCCCGACATTCCGTGGCCACGCCCGGTCCCGGGGCGCCTCGGCCGGGTCCACCGATCGGTGCGGTGAGTCCGCGGCCCAGCGGCCTGCTCCGGCAGGAGCGCACCGGTGCCGAGCCGCCGTTCGCCCCGCTGGCCTGGTCACGACCACAGCAGGCCGAGACGGCCGATCCGGAACCCGAACCGCCCGCGGCGGACGCCGACGCAGCCCTTCCAGCGGCGCTGCCTGAACTTCCGGCCAGGGTGGAGCTGCGCGCCGACACATCGCCTGCGCCGTCCATCGTTGCAACGACAACTGCCACCACGCCTATCGTGGCACCCGCCGTGATCGAGTCCCCCACGGCCCCCGCGGAGGCCACGCCCGCCACGGATCCCACGTCCCCGGCGCTCGAACCCGATCCCTCGCTGTCGGGCGACCCGCTGTTCACCGCGCGCACTCCGGCGCCCGGATCCCGCAGCCGTTCTGCCACGTTGACGCCCGACGCCCGCGACGCCGAGGAGGCGGCCACGGGCGTCCAGGACGACGTCGAGAGCAGGCGGGTCCGGGTCGTGCTCGCGGAGCGCAAGGGTGTGGCCCGGCCGGTGCGCACGGTCGTGGACATCCAGGAGGGCACGGGCGTCGGTGAGCTGTTGCGCAGCAACCTCATCGGCTCCCAGCTCGCCGTCGCGCTCCGCTTCGCCGTCGTGGCCGGGATCACCCTCGGGGTGCTCCCGCTGCTGTTCGCCATGTTCCCCGAGATCGGCCGGATCGAGGTGTTCGGGCTTCGCCTGCCGTGGTTGCTCCTCGGTGTGCTGGTCTACCCGTTCTTGTTCGGGATCGGGCTGTGGCACACCCGCACGGCCGAGCGGGTGGAACAGAACTTCGCCGACCACGTGCAGGACTGAGCACGAACGTTGGACACCCCTGCGCTAGTCGCGCTCGTCGCGATCGCGCTCGTCGGTATCGCGTCCGCCGTGATCGGCTCGCTCGGTGTCCGGGTCGCGCGCAGTACGTCGGATTTCCTCGTCGCGTCGCGCACCGTCGGTTCGGTGGCCAACGCCAGCGCGATCTCGGGGGAGTACCTGTCCGCGGCGTCCTTCCTGGGCATCGCCGGCCTGATCCTGCGGGAGGGGGCGGACGCGCTCTGGTACCCGATCGCGTTCGCCGCGGGGTACCTGGCGCTGGTGCTGTTCGTCGCCGCACCGCTGCGCAGGTCCGGGGCGTACACCGTGCCCGACTTCGCCGAGGCCCGGCTCTTCTCGCCGGCGCTGCGCCGCATCTGCACCGTGTTCGTGCTGGTGATCGGCTGGTTGTACCTGCTCCCGCAGCTGCAGGGAGCGGGCCTGGCGCTCACCACGCTCACGGCGCTGCCCGCGTGGTCCGGGGTGGCAGCAGCGGGGGTGATCGTGCTGCTCACGGTGCTCGGCGGCGGTATGCGGTCGATCACCTTCGTGCAGGCGTTCCAGTACTGGCTCAAGTTCACCGCACTGGCCGTTCCCGCGTTCGTCGTGCTGGGGCTGTTCCTGTCCGACGCCCGCTCGTTCGACCGGCCCGCCCCGCCGAGCTTCGCGGACAACACCACGGTCCAGGTGCGCACCGGCGTGGTCCTGGAGGTCTCGACGCGGATCCGCCTCGAGGCCGACGGTGTGGTGGACGGCCAGGCGGTGCAGGGCCGCATCACCTGGGAGCCGGGTCGGCACGAGGTCGCCGCGGACAGCACGCTGACCTTCACGGCCGGCTCGCCGGTGCCGACCGCGGTCGGCACCCCGGCCACCGACCGCGCCTGGCTGGAACCGATGTCGGGTGATGCCTCCAACCAACTCCTGGAGATCTACTCGATCCTGCTCGCGGGCTTCCTCGGCACGATGGGCTTGCCGCACGTGCTGGTGCGCTTCTACACGAACCCGGACGGCCGGGCCGCCCGGCGGACCACCGTGGTCGTGCTCGCGATGATCGGGTCGTTCTACGTGCTGGTGATCTTCATCGGGCTGGTGTCCCGGCTGTACACGCCGCAGCTGTTGGTGAACGGGCAGACCGACGCCGCGGTGCTTCTGGTGCCGACGGCGGCGCTCGGCAACGGGTGGACGGGATGGCTGCTGGGCGGCTTGGTGGCGGCAGGCGCGGCCGCGGCGTTCCTCTCCACCTCGTCCGGGCTCGTGGTGAGCCTGGCCGGGGTGCTCTTCACCGACCTCCTCCGCGGGCGGTTCAGCGACTTCCGGTTGGCCGCACTGCTGGCGACCGTGGTGCCGTTGCCGTTCGCCCTGTTCGTGACCCGCCTGGACTTCGCGCTGACGGTGCCGCTGGTGTTCGCTGTGGCCGCGTCGACGTTCTGCCCTCTGCTCGTGCTCGGGATCTGGTGGCGTGGGCTCACGGCCCGCGGGGCCGTCGCCGGTGTGCTGGTCGGCGGCGGGCTCTCCGGCGTCGCGGTCGGCTTCACGATGATCGGGGCGGCGCCGGGCGGCTGGCTGGAAGTGCTGATGTACCGGCCCGCGGCGGCCACGGTGCCGGCCGCGTTCCTCACGATGGTGCTGGTGAGCAAACTGACCCGTGCGGAGATCCCGCCGGATGTGGACGACGCGTTGCTACGCCTGCACGCTCCGGAACGGCTCGGGCTCACTCGCGACCGGCTCCAACGGGGGCCCTGACGCCGGCGCGAAATGGCAGCGCTGCTTACGCCGGTGCCGGCGCGCCGGTGTGGTCAAATTGAGGTCATGGGTCAGGCGGCAGGGTCACCGGGCACGCCGCCGCTGCCCGCGCCACCGGAGCTCCTCGCTGCGCCCGGCTACGTGATCCGCCGACTCCACCAGGCCTACGTCGCCGCCTGGGTCCGGCGTGTCGACCCGGTGCTGACCGGGCCACAGAGCGCCGTGCTCGTCGCGATCCACGCCCATCCCGGCGCCGATCAGGGCTCGCTGGCCCGCGCTGTCTCGCTCGATCGCTCCACGATGGCGAGCATCGCCCGCCGTCTGGAGGACAGAGGGCTGATCACCCGTGAGACGCCACCGGAAGACGGCCGCAAGCGGCTCCTGCGCCTCACCACGGCGGGCGACGCGGCGCGCCAGGAGGTCAGCCGCAAGGCCGGAGAGCTCCACCTCCTGCTGATGGAGGGTTATGACGCCCCGGAGACCGATGCGATGCTGAAGCGCCTTCTGAGGCTGACGGAGCACTGGGAGAGCCTGGTCGACGACTGAGCCCCTGATGCCGCATGTGACCGTCGTCGCGTTCGGGCGGCGATCGTCAGTGTTCGGATTACTTTAGGTCCGGTGAAGTCAGTGATGTTCGCCCTATCAGCGAGCGAGCTCGCTGCAGCCTGGCGCACGCCGACCCCACCCCCGAGTAATGCCTGCTCGCCGCCCTGCTCGATGAGTCCGTGGTGATCGAGGGCTCGGGCGATCGGCGTTCGGTGCCGTCGACCGAGCCCTATTCGAGGGGTGACCACCACGGCGTCGGACCACGACGAGGTCGTCGTGGAGGTGGTGTTCCCCCGGCTTGCTCCGCGCGCGGAGCTCACTGAGTTCGCGGAGCGCCGGGGGGACATCGCGACCGTGGCCGCTGCGGTGGATCTCGATGCATCCCGACAGATGCAGGCCAGGCCTGATATGTGACCGCTGGGACGTACGAGGTTCACAGCCGGGCGATCTCCCGACTCGCCACGCGATGCCGTGCGCGGCGCGCCGCGGCCGATGTGGTAGTGCAGTCGACCCGTTGACATAGTGGTGCGCGTGACAACCACCGGCCTGATCGCGCTCTTCGCAATGGGCCTTGTGGCAGTGGCGTCAGCCGTGATCGGTTCGCTCGGCGTCCGGGTCGTCCGCAGCACCTCCGACTTCCTCGTGGCTTCCCGCACCGTCGGTGCCGCCGCGAACGCCGGCGCGATCTCGGGTGAGTACCTGTCCGCAGCGTCGTTCCTGGGGATCGCGGGGCTGATCCTGCGCGACGGTGTGGACGCGCTGTGGTACCCGGTCGGCTTCACCGCGGGATACCTCGCGCTGGTGCTGTTCGTGTCGGCGCCGCTGCGGAGGTCGGGCGCCTACACGGTGCCGGACTTCGCGGAGGCCAGGCTGCGCTCCCCGGCGCTGCGCAAGGTCTGCACGATCTTCGTGGTCGTCATCGGATGGCTCTACCTGCTGCCCCAGCTACAGGGCGCCGGACTGACCGTCACCACGGTCACCGGACTGCCCTCCTGGATCGGGGTCGTCGTCGCGGCGGTGGTCGTCGTCGCCACGGTGGTGCTGGGCGGGATGCGGTCGATCACCTTCGTGCAGGCGTTCCAGTACTGGCTCAAGCTCACCGCGCTGGCGTTGCCGGCCATCATCGCCCTGATCTTCTTCTTCAGCGACGATCACACCTTCGACCGCCCCGCCCCGCCCCAGTTCCCCGACCGCACCACGGTCGACATCCGTACCGATGTCGTGCTGACCGTCGCCTCGCCGGTCACCTTCACCGCCGACGGCGAGGTCGACGGGGTTGTCGTGCGGGACCTCCCCGTCCGATGGGAAGTCGGCACCCACACCGTGGAAGCCGGCACGAAGCTCGAGTTCCCGGCCGGGTCGCCGGTGCCGGTGGCGTCGGGCGCTCCCGCGTCCGACTCGAGCTGGCTCACTCCGTTCCCGGAGGACCGCGACGACGGGTTGCTGGGCACCTACTCGCTGATCATCGCGCTGTTCCTGGGCACGATGGGCCTGCCGCACGTGCTCGTGCGCTTTTACACCAACCCCGACGGCCGCGCGGCGCGGCGCAGCGCGGTGGTCGTGCTGGCCCTGCTCGGTGGGTTCTACGCGGTCGTGACGTTGCTCGGGGCGCTGTCGCGGCTGTACACGCCGCAGCTCCTGGTGAGCGGTGACACCGACGCCGCGGTCCTGCTCCTGCCCACGGCGGTGCTCGGCAGCGGCTGGGCGGGTGCCCTGCTCGGCGGTCTGGTGGCGGCGGGCGCGTGGGCCGCCTTCCTGTCCACGTCGTCCGGGCTCGTGGTCAGTGTCGCCGGTGTGCTCTCCACCGACATCCTCGGCAGCAGCAGGGTGCGTGACTTCCGGATGTCCGCCGTGGTGGCGGGGGCGGTACCGCTGGCGCTCTCCGTCGCCGTCACGCGCCTCGACTTCTCCGAGGCCGTCGCGCTGGTGTTCGCGGTGGCCGCGTCGACCTTCTGCCCGCTGCTCGTGCTGGGCGTCTGGTGGCGCGGACTGACCGACGTCGGCGCGATCGCGGGTGTGCTCGTGGGCGGGTTGTCATCGGCGGGCGCGGTGGCCGTGAGCCTGTCCGGCTACGGCGGATCGGGCGCGGTCGGCGTGCTCCTCTACCGGCCTGCGCTGGTCACCGTGCCTGCGGCGTTCCTCACGATGGTCCTGGTGAGCAAGCTGACCGAGAAGCACCGGCCGGCCGACGTCGACCAGTTGCTGCTCCGGCTGCACGCCCCGGAGCGGCTCGGGCTCACCCGCGACCGGCTCGAGGAGCGCGTGAAACGCGCAAGTGGTTGACGACACACATACCAAAGCTCTAACGGCGATGTCTCCCCAAGGTCACGTCGGTGACTCTCGGTCGCTGGGCGACCGTTCGTAGACCGCTCGTCTCGGTGAAATGACCGCTGATCGAGGCCTTGTCGCGCCGGTTGAGCGACGCTCGCGTTCACCCCACCGGAGTATTCCGACGGGAGAGTGTGACTGATCTATCGTTCGCTGCGTTGTGGAACCGGGTGGCGTGACGGTACGCGGTGCGCAACCGGAAACGAGCGGGGAGGACGCCGTGAGCACGACAGGCGAGCGATCTACAAACACCATATACGAACAGGTGCAGGCAAGTCCCGAGTTCGCCGACCTACGTTCAAGACTACGGCGATTCGTGTTCCCGATGAGCGTGTTGTTCCTGGCGTGGTACCTGCTCTACGTGGTGCTGGCCTCGTACGCGCCGGGATTCATGGCGATCAAGGTGTTCGGCAACATCAACATCGGGCTGATCATCGGCCTGCTGCAGTTCGTCAGCACCTTCGTTATCACCACCATCTACGTTCGGTACGCCAACAAGCACCTCGACCCGGCGGCCGAGAAGCTCCGTCAGCAGATCGAGGGTGCTGAATGACCGTCCTCGCCCAGGCGCCTACGCCGCCCGCTGCGACCGCCGTCGGTGACGTCGGCCTGAACATCGGGATCTTCCTGGCGTTCGTGGCCGTGACGCTCGTGTTCGTCTACCGGGCGAGCCGCACCAACCGGACCGCGTCCGACTACTACGCCGCAGGCCGTGCTTTCACGGGTCCGCAGAACGGCGTGGCGATCGCGGGTGACTACCTCTCCGCCGCCTCCTTCCTCGGGATCGCCGGTGCCATCGCGCTGAACGGGTACGACGGCTTCCTCTACTCCATCGGCTTCCTGGTGGCGTGGCTCGTCGCACTGCTGCTCGTGGCCGAGCTGCTCCGCAACACCGGCAAGTTCACGATGGGCGACGTCCTCGCGTTCCGGATGCGCCAGCGTCCCGTGCGAGCGGCGGCGGCGACGTCCACGCTCGTCGTCTCGTTCTTCTACCTGCTCGCACAGATGGCGGGAGCCGGTGGCCTGATCGCGCTGTTGCTGCAGATCCCCACCAGCAACACGTTCGGCCAGGGCGCCGTGATCGCCGTCGTCGGCATTCTGATGATCATCTACGTGCTGGTCGGCGGCATGAAGGGCACCACGTACGTCCAGATCATCAAGGCGGTGCTGCTGATCATCGGCGCCGCGGTGATGACGGTGTGGGTGCTCGGGATCGCGGGCTTCAACCTGTCGTCGCTGCTCGGTGACGCGGCCGCGGCCAGCCCGAAGGGCGAGGCCGTGCTGGCGCCCGGCCTGCAGTACACCAACCCGATCGACTTCGTGTCGCTCGGCCTTGCGCTGGTGCTCGGCACCGCGGGCCTGCCGCACATCCTGATGCGGTTCTACACGGTGCCCACGGCCAAGGAGGCCCGTCGCTCCGTGGTGTGGGCGATCTGGCTGATCGGGCTGTTCTACCTGTTCACGCTGGTGCTGGGTTACGGCGCCGCGGCGCTGCTGCCCCCGGGCACCATCACGAGCGCCAACCAGAACAACGCGGCGCCGCTCCTGGCCTACCAGCTCGGCGGCGAGGTTCTGCTCGGCATCATCTCGGCCATCGCGTTCGCGACGATCCTGGCGGTGGTCGCCGGCCTGACGATCACCGCGTCGGCGTCGTTCGCACACGACGTGTACGCCAGCGTGATCAAGCGCGGTCAGGCCAGTCCGGACTCCGAGGTCCGGGTCGCCCGCATGACCGCGCTGGTGATCGGCGTCGTCGCCATCGCAGGCGGCATCGTCGCGAACGGGCAGAACATCGCCTTCCTGGTGGCCTTGGCGTTCGCGGTGGCGGCGTCGGCGAACCTGCCGACGATCCTGTACTCGCTGTTCTGGAAGAAGTTCAACACCACCGGTGCGCTGTTCAGCATCTACGGCGGTCTGGCGATCTGCATCATCCTGATCGTGTTCTCACCCGCCGTGTCCGGTAAGCCGGTCAACGCGGCCACCGGCCGGAGCGCGTCGATGCTCCAGGGCGTGGACTTCCACTGGTTCCCGCTGGACAACCCGGGTCTGGTCTCGATCCCGGCGTCGTTCCTCCTGGGCGTCATCGGCACCTACGTGGGTGGCCGGCGCGTGGAAGAGGGCAAGTTCGCGGAGATGGAGGTCCGGTCGCTCACCGGCGCCGGCTCCGAGAAGGCGATCTCGCACTAGCACTGGGCGTTCCTCCCAGCACTACCGGACGGGGCGGGCCTTCGGGCCCGCCCCGTCCGCGCGTCAGCAGATCGTGACGATCCTCAGCGAGCGCACCGCGGCGGTCCACCCGCTGTGCGGAACTGCCGTGCTCCACCAGTGGTAGCCCAACTCGTCGACGAACGCCTCCGCCTGCGGTTCATCGGGAAGCGCCTCGAACACGGCGGACGCCAGGTGATCAGCGTCGGTGGGGTGGGTGCCCGTGCCTGGATCGAGATCCAGGCGAAACCGTGCCCCGAGCTTATGGGCGTCCACCCGGTACCGGAGATAGAGCGCGAGGTCGGTGCCGACCCAGGTCTCCTCGATGATCAGCGGGGATGCCCCGGTGCCACGGCGGTGGACGCGACGCGCCACGGACACCGCCCATTGCCCGGTTACACCGGCGTATTCCACGAGATCCGACCGTAGTGGGTGCGCGCACCCGATCGGGCCATCCTCGTCCCGTTCGCCTGACCGGATCGTCACGCCGCGCGTGGCAGGATGAGGGTCATGACTGGTCCAGCCGTCCCGGCGGTCTCGGTGGCGGATCTCCCCGTCGACGCCGCGCTGCTCGACGTCCGGGAGAACGACGAATGGGCTGCCGGGCACGCGCCCGGCGCGCGGCACCTGCCGATGTCCGAGCTCACAGCCCGCCTGAACGAGTTGCCCGACGACGACCCGCTCTACGTCGTGTGCCGCTCGGGCGGGCGCTCCTCACGCGTGGTCGCCTACCTGGCGGGGCAGGGCTACCCCGTGGTCAACGTCGACGGCGGCATGCAGTCCTGGGCGGCGCAGGGTCGCACGATCGTCTCCGACAACGGCAATCCCGAGATCATCTAGTGTCGCGGAAACGAGGTTCCTTGCCCGGATCCGGCGTCCAGGCGGATGCCTCGCAAGGCGGAGGAGGCGCCGATACCGCTGTTGTATCGGCGCCGACGAGAACGCCGCGAGGCGCCGCCTGGGCTCCGGAGGCGGGTAAGACGACCTCGTTTCCGCGACACTAGCCCCGTGCCTCCGTCCGCGCCCCCACAGGCACTCGGGCCGCCGTGCCCACGGTGCGGCCGCCGGGCGCCTGCGGGGGACGGCCCGTTCTGTCCGTACTGCGGTCGTTATCTCGCCGCGTTGCGATGGGTGGCCGAGCCGCCGGCTCCCGCCGCGCCTGCTCCGCCCCCGCGTATCCCCACGCGCTACTCCGGGCCGCCGCGCTACCGGTCGTTGCCGCGCTGGGGATTCCCTCCGCGGAGGTGGGAACCGCCGGTGCCGGACACGCCGCCGCGGCCCGGTCCCCTGCAGCGCGCCCGCTCGGCGTTCGGCACCCTCGTGCCGCTGCTGTGGGCCACCGTCGCGGTGGCGCTGCTCGCGGCGGGCGCCGAGGTGTGGCGCTACATCCTGTTGCTGGCCAGCCGGAACGAGGCGCTCTCCGCGGACGCCGTGGCGGCCTCCGACGCGTTCGTCGGGTCCGCGGGCACCGTTGCGCCGATCCTCACCGTGGTGGCGGGCGCCTTGCTCATTCTCTGGTCGGTGCGGGCCTCGCAGGCGGCCGCCGAACGAGCCGGCGTGCGCCCGTCCCGTTCGACCAGGGCGATCGTGCTCGGCTGGCTCATTCCCGGGATCAATCTCTCGGTGCCGGGTTCGGTGCTCAGCGAGATCGAGCACAGCGCGCTGGAGCTGCCCGCCGACCTGCGCCCGCGCCCGTCGCGGCTCCTGCTGGCCTGGTGGGCCCTGTGGGTGGGCAGCGTCGTGCTCACCGCCGTGGTGCTGCTGTGGTCGCTGCGCAGCGGTGTTCAGGCCGACGCCGACGGGGTCGTGCTGCACGCCGTGCTCGACGTGCTGGCCGCGGTCACCGCCGCCGTCACGGCCCGGCTGGTCACCAGGCTGACGCGGTTGCTGGCGCCGGTCCGGCCCCGGCGCCGGGAGCTCGTGCTGAGCGTCAGGCCGCCAGCCGCAGCTCGCGCAGCCCGCGCATGACGAAGTCCGGGCGGCGCACCGGTTCGCTCGCGAGTTGCATACCGGGAAGCCGTGCCCGGAGCGCGTCGAGCGCGGCGATCACCTCCAACCTGGCCAGCGGGGCACCGAGGCAGTAGTGCACCCCGGCGCCGAAGCCCAGGTGCGGGTTGCGTCGCCTGCCCACGTCCAGCTCGTCGGGCCGGTCGAACGCCTGCGGATCACGCGCCGCCGCCCCCAGCAGGGCGGCGATCTTGGTGCCGGCCGGCACGGGGTGCCCGGCCACAGTCGTGTCGACCACTGCCGTGCGCTCGAACAGCTGCAGCGGCGGGTCGTAGCGGATCAGCTCCTCCACGGCCGTCGCATCGAGCCCCGGGTCCTCCAGCAGCCGCTGCCACTGGGCCGGGTGGCGCAGCAGCGCCAACACCCCGTTGCCGATCACGTTGACGGTTGCCTCGTGGCCCGCCATGAGCAGCAACGCCGCGGTGCCCACCAGCTCGTCCGCGTCGACGTCCGCCTCGACGAGATCGGTCACGAGGTCGTCGCCCGGATGCGTCCTGCGATGAGCCACGAGCCCGCGCAAGGCGTCGACGAAGTCGGCGGCGGCCTGCTCCGCGGCCATCCTGCGTTGCTGCCCCGGATCCGGCTCGTACATCGTGACGATCGCGTTCGACCAGCCCCGCAGCGCCCCGCGCTCCGGCTCCGGCACCCCGAGCAGCTCGGCGATCACCTGGACCGGGAGCGCGGCGGCCACACCCGACATGAGGTCCGCGCTGCCGTCGGCCGCGATGCGCTGCGCGAGCTCACCCACCAGCCGGTGCGCCAGCCCACGCACCCACGGCTCGAGCCGGGCCGTGTGGCCTCGGTTGAACGCCCCTGCCACGAGGGTGCGGAGCCGGTCGTGCGCCGGGCCTTCCCGCTCGAGCAGCGAGTTGCGGTGCAGCAGGTTGAAGGCCGGGAAATCGTCGGCAGGCTTGGCGTCGACCCAGATGCGGCCGAGGTTGCGGCTGCGCAGGAGCTCCGAGCACGCGGCGTGCGAGACGGCGACGGGCATGCCGAGCAGCGGATGGGCGTGCACGGGACTGAGCGCGCGCAGCGCCGCGAAGGCCGGGTACGGGTCGGCGAGGAAGTGCGGGTCGCCCGGATCGAACGGATGCAGCAGAACCTCCCAGTCGGCCCCGGCGGCCGGCGTCGGGCCGTCGCGCGAGAAGCTATCGCGTGGCCGATGACCGTCCACCCGTGGCAGCGTCGGCGACGGCACGGCGAACGGACAGCGTGGGGCGTATTCGCTAGCGTCAGGGGGACCATGGCCAAGAAGACACGTGCCCGTTCTCGCGAGGGCACCACGCAGCACAACACCGACGCGCCGGCCGGCGAGAACCCGCGCCGTCCCTGCCCCTGCGGCTCCGGGAAGCGCTACAAGGCATGTCACGGCGCAGGGGACGACGTGATCGTCCTGCGGCCGTTCGACGGCCTGGCTGCGGAGTGCGACCTGGTGGCGATGCGGGAGTTCCTGCCGTCGGCCACAGCGCCGCTGCCGCTGCGGGAGCCGTCAGACGTCACAGTGACGCTCACGACGGTTCTGCCGGGTGCGTCGGCCGCGCTGGTCCGTCCGGACGGCACGATCATGCTGGGCATGCAGGTGCAGACCCGCTCGGGCGACCTGTCGGCCGACCTCGGCAAGGCGCTGCGCTGGGCGCAGGCTGCCGAACCGGGCAGCGCGCTCCCGGTCGTCGGTCCCGGGCTCGGCGAAGGCGAGCTCGTCCGGCTCCAGGATCTGCTCGACCCCGAGGCCACCCTGGACCTCACGCTGCACACCGACTTCGGGTGGTGGGTCGTCCCGTCCGAGGACGGCACGGAGCCCGCAGCCGACGTGACGGCCGCGCTCGAGCGGGCCAACTCGGTCATCATGCCGACGGAGGCGGTGGTCGCCGACGGCGTGCGCTCCGCCTACTGGGTGGACACCGGGTCGAAGGCCCACCTGCGCTGGGTGCGTCCGGAACCCGAGGAGAAGCTGCTCGCGGCCATGGCCAGGTTGCACGCCCGCGGCGAGCTCGCACTCACCGAGGACGCGCGCTTCGCCGGCGTCTTCCGTGCCCACGGGATCCTCGTGCCGGTGTGGGACCTCGATCGGGAGCTGCACCCCAAGGAGTGGGCGGCACCCGCGGCCGCGTTCGCCGTGCGGCTCGACGAGGCGCTCGCCGACGAGACATCGCTGACCGACGCCGAGCGCCGGGCCCGCGATGCGCTGGCCGGCAAGCAGGTCACCCTGCGCTAGGTGTAATGCCCAGCTAGGCCGCCGTCACGGCAGCCAGCCCACTTTGCCGGCCAGAGCGGCGTAGCCGATGAAGGCGACCACGTCGATCAGGGTGTGCGCGCCGATCTGCATCCAGAGCCGATTGGTGCGCTGCCAGATCCGGCCGAACACCAGGCCCATGACGATGTTGCCGATGAAGCCGCCGAGCCCCTGGTAGAGGTGGTAGCTGCCGCGCAGCAGCGCCTGGGCCACGAGCGAGCGGTTCTCCGACCAGCCGAGCTGGCGCAGCCGCGTGATGAGGTAGCCGATCATGACCACCTCCTCGGCCCAGGCGTTCGCAGCGGCCGAGAGAATCAGCACGGGCAGCCGCCACCAGGTGTCTCCCAGCGTGGACGGCTCGACGGTGAGACTCACTCCGATCGCGCGCGCCACGAGGTACAGACCCAGGCCGGGCACGCCGATCAGTGCGGCCAGCCCGGCGGCACCGAGCGCGTCCCGTCCTGGTCGGCGGCGGTCCAGCCCGACGTCGCGGAGTGCGACGCCTGCCCGGATCAACAGGTAGGCGCCCAGCGCTCCCCAGCCCACGAGCTGCAGCACCCGCGTGAGCTGCAGCGCGAGGTCGACGAGCCCGGCCTGGGCCTGCGGCGCGTTCAGCGCCACCTCTTGCTGGTTGAGTGGCACCGGCTGCAGCACCGCGTCGATCAGGCTCAATGCACTGCGAAGCGCCGACAGCCCGAGCGTCACGGTGAGGACGACGAGCACCTCGGTGCCGACAAGGCGGCGCAGCCGCGGGTCGGTGATCGGCGCGGTCACCGGCGACGGCGGCGAGAGCCACCGCCCGGCTGCCGTCGAGCTGAGGCTGGACACGATGGCGGACGGTACCCGGCGAGTAAGCTGACCTGCGTGCGACAGCTGGCTCTCTCCCCCCGCTGGATGCTGTGGCACGTGCTCACCCTGGGCGCCATGGTCACGTGCGGGTTCCTGTCGGCCTGGCAATGGCATCGCGCCGGTTCGGCGATGGGCTCGGCGCTCAACGTCGGCTACGGGCTGCAGTGGCCGGTGTTCGCCCTTTTCTTCGGGGCCATGTGGTGGCGGATGCTCAGGATGGAGGCCACGAGGCTGCAGGAGGCCGCGGAAGGCCCTACCGCCCCCGCCGCTCCGGAGGAGCAGCGTGCCGTCGTGCCCGACGCCCCCGCGCTCCGCAGCCCCGAGCCCCGGCCCGTCATCCCCGACGGCCCCTCGCCGTTCACGCCGCGACCCGCGTCGGTGCCCCCGCCCGTGGTCACGGAGGACGACGAGCGGGACGACCGCGCGTTGGCCGAGTACAACCAGATGCTGGCTCAGCTGGCCGCCCGCGACGCGGGCGACTGACCCCCACTGACGAAGGACGTTCGTGTCGATCGAGACCGCTCTACGGAACTACCGGGTGGCCGCGTGGGTCACGGGCGTCGGACTGCTCGTGCTCGTGCTCATCGCGATGCCGCTCAAGTACTTCTTCGGTCAGCCGCAGCTCGTCGCGGTGGTCGGCATGATGCACGGCTTCTTCTACATGGCCTACATCGTCCTCACGCTGCTGCTGGCGGAGCGGTGCCGGTGGAAGCCGCTCGACGCGCTGCTCATCCTCGTGGCAGGCACCATCCCGTTCGCCTCGTTCGTTGCCGAGCACCGGGTCACCCAGCGCGTGCGGGTGGGCCGCTCGCCGGTCAGCTAGAGCCGGCGTCCGTGTCGCCGTGCAACGGGCAGCTGATCAGCAACCCCATCTGCACGCGAAGGTCGTCCACGGTCTTGGCCTCTTCCCGCCACGCCAGGCGCACGTCGTGGTCGGATCGGCGGCTGTTGTCCTCGGAGGTCTCCACCCGCAGCCGCAGGCCGCAGCGATCCACCCCGAGCGGACGGAGCCGCGAGCTGCGCAGGTCGCGCAACCAGGGCGGCAGGTGGCGGGCGAGCATCGCGAGCACCTCAGGATGCGCTTCTTCGAGGTGGACGAGCCAGTGCCGCTCGTAGCGACAGAACGGGTCGGGACGGGCCCCGGCCAGCTCGACAGGGGCAAGCGCGGCGCTCCCCTCGGCGTCGGACAGGACGGCGGAGCCGGGATTGAGCCGCACCAGAGTGGCGCCGTGGCCGAGGAGCAGGAGGTCGGGATGCGGGCGTGTGTCGGCGACCTGCAGCGCGATCCGGCGGGCCGAGTAGGGATCCGGCAGCCGGAGCCGTCCCGTGATCCAGAGCAGTGCGCGCACCGGCTCGCGGAGGTTGACCGGCGCGTGGTCGGCGAGTTCGAGCATCGCCGGGCTCTCCCCGCTGGGCGCCTCCCGGATCCGGTCGAGCACCGGGTCGTCGTCGCGCAGCAGCAGCACCGCGGATCCGTCGGCGCGCACGTGGTGCACGAGGGGTGCCGTCTCCGGTGCACCGGTGCCGACGAGGAAGGCCACGCCACCGCGGGCGACCACGCTGCGAGCGCGCTCGGCATCAGTGGGGGCCGGTGGGCGTCGCAGCCGGGTGGATACCAACGAAGTCACCTCCGAGTTAGGTGAGCCTAAGCTAGCGTTCGCGAGTTGTGGATGTCCAGCAGGCGCGAACCGGCAGCCGTTGTGAAGCCGTAAGAGGCGACCCGTTAGCGTCTGTGCCCGTGACGACGGCGGCTGGTGTTACCCCATGGGCCATCCCACCGCTCTTCGCCCAGCTCGTCGACGACACCAGTCTGCTGCAGCCACGGTCGGTTGCCCCCGGTGTCGACGAGGTGGTGTCGCGGTACCTGAGTGCCAGGGATGGTCGCTACGGAGGGCTCGTCGGGCAGCTGGTCTGCCCGGTCTCCCGACTTTCTGTGCTCGTTGCCGAGCTGGCGCGATCGGCCCCCTCCCGGCCCGTCGAGCTGTCACTGGTGGTGGACACCGGGCTCGGCGCGGTTCCGAAGGCGCTGTCCACGGTCTTCTCCCGGTCGAGCCTGCTCACCCCGCGCACCGTCGAGACGGCCGCGCCGCCCGACGTCGACGCGATCTGGCTCGAGCGGGTGGCCGAGTTCGTGCCCGAGGACGTCGTCGCGGTCGTCGAGCCGCGACGGCCGTCGGTGGCCGAGCCGGTGGGCACCGGGGCGTGGCTGACCGCCGTGCGCCGGGTGGCCACCCACGGCTGCGCGCCGAAACTGCGCTGCGGCGGACCGCGCGCCTCCGACATCCCGTCCGTCTCCGATATCGAGGAGTTCGTACGCGTCGTCGTCGAGACCGGGCGCGGGTTCACCGCTCTCGGAGTGCGGCACGTCGTCCGCAGCGAGACGACGCCCGCTGAGCACGGACTGCTCAACCTCGTTGCCGCCGTCGCCAGGGCGCTGACCGGTGGCGACGTCCGTGCGGCGCTGGAGAGCACCGACGGTGACGCGCTGGCGGGTGAGGTCGGCGGTCTGTCCGAGAAGTCCGTCTCCGCTGTGCGCGGGCTGTTGTGGCGCTGCGGGGCCGACCCGGAACCGGTGCCCGGAGTCCAGCTTGCCGGTCTCGGCCTGTTGGCCTGATCGGCACCGGGCGGACGTGATCCCACCCACGTAAGGACAGTAGGGTGGTCTCTCGTGCCCCGACTCGCGTTCCTCGGACCGCACGCCACCTTCACCGAACAGGCATTGCGGTCACTTCCTGAGTCCGTCGGCGCCGTGCTGGTGCCCTGCGCGGGAAGTCCGGCCGTGCTCGCAGCCGTTCGCGACGGCTCCGTCGACGCCGGCTGCGTCCCGATCGAGAACACCGTCGAAGGCGCGGTGCCCGCAGTGCTGGACGGCCTGGTCGCCGACCCGCCGCTGGTGATCGCCCGTGAGGCGCTGGTCGAGGTCCGGTTCGCGCTGATGGTGCGTTCGGGCACGAAGGCGGGCGACATCCGCACCGTCGCCTCCCACACCCATGGCATCGCTCAGACGCGCGGGTGGATCGCCGCGAACCTGCCCGACGCCGAGGTGCTCCTGTCCACCTCCACCGCCGAGGCTGCCGCGCAGGTGGCCCGCGGGGAGTTCGATGCGGCCGTGGCCGCCCCGATCGCGGCGGAGCAGCACGGGCTCGAGGTGCTCGCCGACGACATCGCCGACAACCCCGGTGCCGTCACCAGGTTCGCGCTGGTCGCGCCCCCCGGCCCACCGCCCGCGCCCACCGGTCACGACCGCACCACGCTGGCGGCCACCACCCAGAACCGGCCTGGTGCGCTGCTGGGCCTGCTCACCGAGCTGGCCGTGCGGGGCATCGACCTGACCAGGATCGAGTCGCGGCCGATCAAGCACCGGCACGCCGAGTACTGGTTCCACCTCGACTGTTCCGGGCACGTCGCCGAGCCGGCAATGGGCGAGGCGCTCGCCGCGCTGCACCGCCGGTGCGACCAGGTTCGCTTCCTCGGCTCCTACCCGCGGGCGGCCAACGGCAACTCCGCACCGGCCTCCACATCACCGCCCGGACCTGTGGGAGAGGCGGACCCCGCGGCCTTCGCCGCCGCCGAGAGCTGGCTCGCCGGTCTGCGCGCCGGGAACGTGGCGTGAACCCCGGCCCTCTACGCCTCGTGCTCGTCCGGCACGGGCAGACCGACGCCAACGTCCGCCGCGAGCTCGACTCCGTGCCTCCGGGTGCGCCGCTCAACGACCTCGGCCTGAGCCAGGCCCAGGCGGCGGGGGAACGGCTCGCGACGCATCCGGTCACCGCCGTGCACGCCTCGCGCGCCACCCGCGCCCAGCAGACCGCCGCCCCGATCGCGGCCGCGCACGGTCTCGACGTCGTGGTCCACGACGGGGTGCACGAGATCTTCATCGGCGACCTCGAGGGCCGGTCGGACCGGGAGGCCCGTGAGCAGTTCGACGTGGTCTACGGCGCGTGGTGGAAGGGCGACCTGGACGCGCGCCTGCCCGGCGGCGAGTCGGCCCATGATCTGCGGGACCGGTACCTGCCGGTCGTCGAGCGGATCACCGACGGCGCCCACGGTGACGTCGTGCTCGTGAGCCATGGCGCGGCGATCCGGCTGGCGGCCGCCGCGCTGCTCGGCGACACGGCGGAGACGTTGTACGTCCCGAACACCGGCCTCGTGGTGCTGGTCCCTGACCCCGCGATGCCCGGGGGCTGGGCGCTGGACCACTGGGACAGCGCTCCGCCCGTGCCGGGCGACGTCACCGCGGGCGGCGCGCCCCGCTGACGCTCTTCGCACTCCCTCGCTGCGCTCGGTCGGCGCTTCGCGAAGGCGCTGTGACACTGATTCGCTCGCAAGCTCGCTCTTCGCACTCCCTGGCTGTGTTCGGTCGGCGTTTCGCGAAGGCGCTGTGACACTGATTCGCTCGCAAGCTCGCTCTTCGCACTCCCTGGCTGTGTTCGGTCGGCGTTTCGCGAGGGCGCCGTGACTTTGATTCGCTCGCAAGCTCGCTCTTCGCACGGGCCGGGCAGGTCAGCCCCAGCCGAGCTCGCGCAGCGTCTCCTCGTCGATCCCGAAGTGGTGGGCGACCTCGTGCACCACGGTGACCGCCACCTCGTGCACCACCTCGTCGACGTCGTCGCACACGTCGAGGATCGCGTCCCGGTAGATCGTGATCCGGTCCGGCAGCACCCCGCCGTACGACGAGGTGCGCTCGGTGAGCGCCACACCCTCGTAGAGCCCCAGTAGTTCGGGCTCCTCGGGGTTGCGGTCCTCCACCAGCACCACGACGTTGTCCATCGCGGCGGTCAGCTGTGGCGGAATCGAGTCCAGCGCGTCGGCGACCGCTTCCTCGAACCGCCGGCGCGTCATCTCCATCCGGGTGCGGGCCCTCACGCCCCCGTGTCGGGCCGAGTGGTCGGGACCGGCGGGTTGGGCGGGGTCGGCGTGTCGACCCTCGGTGGGTCCGGCGGGGCCGGCGTGTTCACGTCGGGCTGCTCGGTCGGCTGCGGCGGAGCCTGCGGCTGGCTGACGGGCGGCTGCTCGTCGTTGGGCTCGCCGTTGGGTGGCGGCTGCTCGTTGGGCGGCCCGTCGATGGGCGGCTCGACCGGGACCGTGGTGCTGGGTGCCGGAACTCCGGGACCGGGGACCTGGGATGCCGGTGGAGCGGGATTCTCGCCGACCACCACCTCGCCCCGGACCGGACCGGTGACGGGTGCGAAACCGCTGCGGTCGGGCAGCAGGGCGGCCAGGTTGCAGTTGACCTTGCGGGTGCCGGCCTTCCAGGAGTCCTCGGTGAGGTTGTCCCAGTACACGGTGAGCTTCTTGGCCGCGATGACGTCGGCGCTGCCGGCGTACTCGTTGGCGATCCGCCCGCACTCCGGCTGCAGGAACGCGTCCTGGTCGCCCACGGCGGGGAAGGCGTCGGGGAACTTCTGGGAGAGGTCGACGATGCCGACCGTCTCCACCGCGTGCGGCCCGGCGCAGTCAACAGGGTCGCCGATCGTGCGGCCGTCGATGGCCAGGCAGGTGCCGGGGTCGTGCACCGCGGACTGGTCCGACGTGGCGGCCCGGCCGGCCAGGGGGTAGAGCGCACCGGAGCGCGAAGAGCTCTGCAGCCCGCAACGCAGCTCGCGGTCACCCTCGGCCCACTTCGTGGGGGACGGCTTGAGAGCGCCCACCCGGTAACGCCCGTCGGGATCGAACTTCCCGCCCATGTAGTCGAGCACGAGCTGGGTGCACCGCTCGTTGACGAGCTGACGCCACTGCCGGTCGTCGGGCAGCGTGGCCTGGTCGACGAGAGCGACCGAGCCCGCCTGCTCGAAGAGGTGCGGCTGGGCGCAGTCGACGACCTTGGTGTCGGCGGCGTCCGAGCGGGTCCACATCAGGCAGGTGCCGGGAGTGGAAGGCGGAGCAGGCACCTCCACGATGTCCCGTTCGCCCGCGACCCCGGGCAGCGCCGCGAGAGTGCCGAGGACGGGCACCGTGGCGCCGGCGAAGGTGTCCAGCGTGGCCACCCCGAACATGGTGAGCGCGCCGATGAGGACGCCCATCACGATCCGGCGCGCAGGCAGCTGCTTCAAGGGGCGGGAGGCGTTCACCGCGGGCGGCGGCGGCCGGTCGGCCGGTGTGCGGGGCGGCCGCCGGTCGGCGGGCACGGGAGGCACGGAGGGCTGCGGCGGGGGGAAGACGTGGCGGGCGGCGCGCGGGGGAGCACCGATGCCCGGGGCAGGGACGGCGCGCGGGGGAGCGCCGACGGCCGGGCCGGGGACAGCGCGCGGGGGAACGCCTGCGCCCGGGGCGGGGACAGTGGGTCGGCCCGGGTTCCACGAAGGTGCGACGCGCGGCCCACCGTTGGTACGGGGGGGCGCGGGACGCACGGCGCCGGCGCCATGGTTCGTGGGCCGGTGGGGAGCGGCGAGGAGTCGGTCCATGTCGGGCGTCATCATGCCGTTACCTCTGGTGACACCAAGAGCTCGTAAGGCACTGCGCGACCATCGGTCGGTGGCGTGCTGCGAACGTCAACGTTTGCCGTTGAGCGTGGTCCCGGTACGGTGCGCGCGCAGGGGAGACTGTGAACGGCGGACTGGTACGGCCGAGGGGGATCGCATGTCGACGAATGACAACAGTCCCGGCGGCGGCGAGCCCGACGAGTCACCCGAGCGCTCTGAGAAGTCCCCCGAGCGCTCCGAGGGGTCACCCGAGCGACCCACCGGGCGCATGCGCTTCCAGGACGAGTCCACCACTCCGCGCGAACCCACGCTTGCCGAGCGCCGCGCGCGCGAGCAGGCCGCGCGCCGCAAGGAGGAGGCCGAGCGCCGCGAGGCCGAGGAGGCCGAGCGCTCGCGCAAGAAGCGCAAACGCATCCTGATCGGTGCGGGGGCCACGGTCGGGATCGTCGCGCTGATCGCCATCGGCTACCAGGTCGCACAGCCGGACGAGGACGTGCAGGCCCGTTGCGTCGACGAGGAGACGAACGTCGTCGTCGACGACGCCAACTGCGCGACGCCGGCGAGTTCCGGCACCAACTACCACGCCGGGGGCGGGATCATCCCGTACCCGATCTTCATCGGCGGCGGCGGCCGCCAGTACCGCTACAACTACGGCGGTAGCGGCAACATCGGCCAACCGGTGAGCGGCGGCACCGCGACGGTGCCGAAGTCGGGCACCCGGATCTCCACGCCGTCCGGGAAGACCGTTGCCGGTTCGGGGAGCGATTCGGTGTCACGCGGCGGCTTCGGCGTCTCGAACCGCGGCTCGAGCGGCTCATAGGCGGAAACGGACGCACATGGAACGGCGCAGGGGGAAGCCGCGGCCGGACTGGGAGACCACGGTCCGCGACCAGGGAATGGTGTACGGGACGCCCGGCCGCGGCGAGGGCGGCGCACCCCGGGCGTACTGGGACGAGTCGGTGCACTACGTCTTCTCGATGGACGAGATCCTCTCCCTCGAGGCCGACGTCGAGGTCATGCACTCGATGTGCCTCGAGGCCGTCGACCACGTCGTCACCACGGAGCGGTTCCGCGACTTCGCGCTGCCGGAGTGGGCGTGGGAGGGCGTCGCGGCGTCCTGGAAGCGCAGCGACCCGCACGTCTACGGCCGGTTCGATCTCCGCTACGACGGCGGCGGCCCGGCGAAGCTGCTGGAGTACAACGCCGACACCCCCACCACGCTCCTCGAGGCGTCGATCCTGCAGTGGAACTGGCTGAAGGACACCCACGAGGGCGACGACCAGTGGAACTCGCTGCACGAGAAGCTCGTGGAGCGCTGGGGCATGATCAAGAGCCGCCTGCCCGCCGACGACGTGTACTTCACCTGGTCGAGTGGCGACTCGACGGGCGAGGACCATGTCACGGTCGGCTACCTGCAGGAGACGGCCGCCGAGGCGGGTCTGGACACGGTCGGTCTCGCGATCGAGGACATCGGCTGGGACGTCGCGCTCGACCGCTTCGTCGACCTCGAGGAATCGCCGATGGGGGCGGTGTTCAAGCTCTACCCCTGGGAGTGGGTGCTGTCCGACCAGTTCGGCAAACACGTTCTGCGCAGCCTCCCCGAGACGCTCTGGGTCGAGCCCTTGTGGAAGACGCTGCTGTCGAACAAGGCGCTGCTCGCCGTGCTGTGGGAGATGTACCCCGGGCACCCCAACCTCTTGCCGGCCCACCTCGACCAGCCGGGCCTTCTCACCGAGTACGTCCGCAAGCCCCGCCTCGGCCGTGAGGGCGCCAACATCTCGATCGTCGCGCCGGGCATGGAGCACCAGACAGGCGGCGTGTACGGCGAGGAAGGGTACGTCTACCAGCTCTTCGACCCGCTCCCCGAGTTCGACGGTTTCCGGCCCGCGCTGGGTGCCTGGATCGTCGGCGATTCCGCGGCCGGGCTCGGCATCCGAGAGACCGTCGGTCTGGTGACCGACGACGGGGCCGCGTTCGTCCCGCACCGCATCCCCGAATCCTGACGCTCCCTGGAGGTTCTCGTGACGCTGGCCCAGATCGATCCGGGGTTCTTCTCGGTGGTCGGACGGGGGATCGGCGCGATCCTGCTATATGCGGTGATCGGCGTGCTGCTCATGCTCGTCGGTTTCTGGGGCGTGGACATCACCACGCCGGGCAAGCTCAACCGCCTCGTGCGTGACGGCAAGCCGAACGCGGTGATCGTCACCGCCGCAGGCATGGTGAGCATGGCGTTCATCGTGGTGGTCGCGATCTACACGTCCTCCGGCCTGCTGGTCGAGGGGCTGCTCGCATCGCTGATCTTCGGCCTGGTGGGCATCATCGCCCAGGTCGGCGGGGTGCGGCTGCTGGAGTGGATCACGGGCATCGACATCGGTGCGGTGCTGGCGGCCGACCGCATCAGCCCCCAGGCGTACGTGGTGGGTGCCGCGCACCTCGCGCTGGGCCTGGTGGTGGCGGTAGCGATCCTCTGACCCCGCGAGTCCCCAACGGTGCTCAGGTCGCCCGGGTGATCTCCTCGGCGAGCTCACGGTGGAGCGCCACCCGCACCAGCGCCGCGGCGAGCGGCGCGAGCTCGGCGCCCGGCGCGATCCGGGAGAGCTCATCCGGGTCGGTGGGCAGGCCGAGTGCGCGTGCCCCGTCGAGCACCTTCCCGTCGAAGGCGGGCCGCAGCGACGGCCAGACGTCTTGAGCCTCCCGGCAGAAGATGTCGGCGCCGACCGGCCCGAGCCGGGGAAACGTCGTGAGGGCCGTGCGGACGCGCGCCGGATCGCCCTCCGCTGCGTCGCGTAGCCGCCGCAGGTCGCCCCGGTACTGCGACTGCACCAGCTCCGCGCCCTTCCCGAGGGCCGTGGCGGTGCTCTCGTCGTAGCGCCTGTAGCCCGCGCTCCCGAGCGCGTCCACCCGTTGCTTCCACGACGCGGCGAGCATCTTCTCCGGCGTTCCCATCCCGGCGACAGCGAGCTCGCGCGCCGCCTTGATGGCGATCTCCGCGCGGATCCGGGTGGAGAGCAGCACCGAGAGGACCAGGAGCCGGTAGAGCGGCGCGGGGGTGTCGTGCAGCCGGATCCCGGCGTCCTCGGCGTAGGTGGTGCCCGCGCGACCGAGCAGCGCGCGGACGGTGGCACGGGCGTCGCTCACGATCCCGGCGTACCCCCTGGCGTGCGGCTACATGCGGCTACACGAGTGCTACGGTCGTAGCATGTCGGACGACATGGTGGCCTCCCGTGAGCTGCGGAACGACACAGCGGGTCTGCTGCGCAGGGTCGAGGCCGGAGAGCGGTTGACGATCACGGTCAACGGCAGAGCGGTGGCCGAGCTCGTGCCGCTCCAGCGCGCCCGGCGATCCTGGATCAGGCGTGACGACCTGGTGGCCAGACTGCGGCGTGCCCAGGCCGATCCGGGGCTACGCGCCGATCTCGCGCGGCTCGCCGGAGAGACGACGGACGACCTCGGACCGATCCGATGAGAGGGCTGCTGGACACCAGCGTGTTCATCGCGGCGGAGAGTGGGCGCCCGCTGGACGAACAGCGGATCCCGGATGAGGCGGCGGTTTCCGTGGTGACGGTCGCCGAACTACAGGCGGGCGTGCTGGCCGCAGCCGACGTGGACGTGCGAGCGCGCCGGCTGGCCACTCTCGATGCTGTTGCCGACATCGAACTGTTGGCCATCGACGAGCGTGCCGCGCTGATGTGGGCGCGCATGCGGGTTCACCTCGCGCAGAGCGGTCGCCGGCTGAACGTCAACGATCTGTGGATCGCAGCCGTCGCCGCCTCGCGCGGCCTGCCCGTCGTGACGCAGGACGACGACTTCGGTCCGGTGGAGGGGATCGGGGGCCTGGAGGTGGTTCGGGTCTGAGCGGAACTTGTGGAGCGACCATCGTTGCCGAGCGGAACCTGTGGAGCGAACATCGTTGCCGAGCGGAACCTGTGGAGCGAACATCGTTGCCGAGCGGAACCTGTGGAGCGAACATCGTTGCTGAGCTCGTGGAGCGAATGCCGGAACTGAACGCCGTGCGCGGTTGACTCTCGACCATGTCGAGACACGAGGGTCGCTGATCGTGGAGAGCTTGCGCGGGATCGGGCGGATGGCCCGGGAGAGCGGCCTCAGCGTCAGTGCCCTGCGGTTCTACGACGGTGCCGGGGTGCTCGTGCCGGCCCACGTCGATCAGCGGACCGGCTACCGCTCCTACGCACCCGAGCAGGTGGTCGTCGCCCGGCTGGTCGCCGTGCTGCGCCGGGTGGGGATGCCGATCGCCGGGATCCGCGAGCTGCTGGCCCGCCGGCACGATCCCGCCGGTGTCGACGAACTGCTGGCCGCGCACCTGCACCAACTGGAGCAGGGGCTCGTCGAGGCCCGCCGCGCGCTCTCCTCGGTCCGGTCACTGATCGAGCAGGAGGAGCGACCCATGTCCCCGACCACCGTCACCGTCGCAGGCCCCGAGCTGGCCGCCGCGCTGCGCGCCGTCCGGTTCGCCGTCGGCTCGGATCCCGATCTTCCCGTGCTGGGCGGTGTGCTGCTGGACGTCACCGCCGATGCCGTGACCCTCGTGGCGACCGACCGCTACCGGCTGGCCATCGCCTCCGTGCCCGTCATCGCGCTCGACGGGCCTGCCGTCGGTGCCGTCGTTCCGGCTCCGTTCTCCGACCGGTTCCCGGAGACCGGGACCGTTGTGATCACCGTGGACGGCGCGACGATCGGTGTGCGAGCCGGTGCCGAGGAGCTGACCGGTCACCTGATCCCCGACGCGTTCCCCGACTACCGCCGCCTCGTCCCGGAGCACGACCGGGCGGTGCCGGTCGACGCCGCTCTGCGCGCCGCCCTCGCCGCAGCCCCCACGCGCACGCTGCGCCGTGACGCGGACGGCGTGGAGTACGAGGTCGCGGTGCTGCGCCCCGGCCCGGACGGGATCGCGGTCGGCGCCGACGGGGAGGGCGTCGCTGTGAACCGCGAGTTCCTGCTGGAGGCGCTCGACGCGGGCGGAGAGGGGCAGCTCCTGCTCTCGCTGGACGGCCCGATCAGCCCACTGGTGGTCCGCTCCCCGCGGTCGGTGTCGCTGCTGATGCCGGTGCGGTCGTGACCGGGGGAAACCCCGTTCCGGATCCGGTCATGGCGCGGATCGTCGCCGCGCAGGAGCGCGCGGTGGCGGGCGACCGGCAGGGTGCGCGAGAGGCGTTCGCCGCCGTCTGGGCCGACCTCGGGGAGGAGGGCGACGCCCTGCACGTGGTTTCGCTCGCGCACTACGCGGCCGATGTCCAGGACGACCCGCGCGAGGAGCTGGCCTGGGACGAGGTGGCGCTGCGCGCGGCGGAGCGGCTCACCGACGAGCGGGCGCGGCGCTACCACGAGGGGTTGTCCGTCCGTGGCTTCCTCGCGTCGCTGCACCTGAACCTCGCCGCCGACCACGCGAAGCTCGGGGACCGGCAGGCGGCGCTGGAGCATCTCTCCGGTGCGGAGGCCGCGTTGCCGGATCTACCCCCGGGCGGCTACGCGGACATGATCCGGGGCGGGGTCGTCCGGTTGCGGACCGAGCTGGGGCCGGCCTGACCCGCTCCACCCCGTCTGCGCCTTCCGGGCTCCTCCGGCGAGAAACGCGGTCCGTGGGCGCCGTGTCCGTACTCTGGACGTCGTGCAGGCTCCCCGACTGGTCGCGACCGACGTCGACGGCACGCTGCTGGATCCCGACGATCGGGTCTCGGCGCGCGCCGCCGCCGTGATCAAGAGGCTGGTGTCAGGCGGAGTGGGCTTCGTACTGGTCACCGGGCGGCCGCCGCGCTGGATCCCGCCGGTCGTGGCGGAGCTCGGGGTGGCGTGTCTCGCGGTGTGCTCCAACGGCGGCGTGCTCTACGACGCCGCTGCGGACCGTGTGCTCTGGTCACGCGCCCTCGGCCCGGACGCCCTCGCGCACCTCGCGGAGGTGGTCACGGTGGCCCTGCCGGGTTGCGGGCTGGCCGTCGAGCGGGTCGGGGCCACCGGGTCCGACGAGCCCTCGGCGTTCGTGGCCGAGCCCGAGTACCGCCATGCCTGGCCGGAGTCCGACGCCGCGGTGGTCACCCGCTCGGAGGTGGTCTCGCGGCCTGCGGTGAAGATGCTCGTCCGCTGCCCGGGCCTCTCCAGCGACGCCATGGTGGCCGCGCTCGCCCCGGTGGTGGGGGACGCGGCCGATCTCACCTACTCGCATCCACGAGGGCTCGTCGAGATTTCGTCACCGAACGTCACCAAGGCCACCGGGCTGGCGGAGGTGGCGGAGCGTGACGCGGTCGATGCGGCGGACGTCATCGCGTTCGGTGACATGCCGAACGACCTGGACATGCTGCGCTGGGCCGGCCACGGCGTGGCCATGGGGAACGCGCATCCAGCACTGCTGGAGATTGCGGACGAGATCACCGCGAGCAACCGCGACGACGGCCTGGCGCTCGTGCTCGAGCGCTGGTTCTGAGCACGGGAGTCGGCAGCGAGGACACTCCGGGGACACCGCACCCGGCTACTCCAGGTGACCGGGCGTAGCATCAGCCTCGGATAGCGCATCGCACCTGTGCATCGGCGGCCCACCCCCGCGCCGCCGTCACACGCACTGACCCGGCGCGGGCCAGGCCCCGCCACGCCGCACTGGAGGCCCCCGCCCGTGGCCGAGCTCCTCGACCGCCCTGGCCCGACGCGCCCCCCGGCCGTCATTCCCGGGGGTACCGACGACGTCTCACCCGCCTCATTCGAGGTGCGCCTGCTGGAGGCCGTGCAGGACAACATCGCCAGTCCGCCGGTCGTGCGGGTCGCGCGCGGCATGTCGCTGTTCGGTGAGCACGCCGCTGGATGGCTCCTGTTCGGCGCCGTGGGCGCGATGCTCGACCGCCGCCGGCGCCGCGACTGGGTGACGGCCACCGCCGCCGTTGCGCTCGCGCACGGCGCGTCCGTCGGGGTGAAGCGGGTGGTGCGCAGGCCTCGCCCACAGCACCCTCGGGTGAAGGTGCTCGTCGGCACGCCCAGCAGGCTGAGCTTCCCGTCGGCTCATGCCACGTCCACCACGGCGGCGGCAGTGGTGTTCGGGGCGCTGCTACGCAAGCCGCTCGTGGCAGCGCTGGTGCCACCGATGGCGCTGTCCCGGATGGTGCTCGGCGTGCATTACCCCACCGACGTCGTGGCGGGGTCCGTGCTAGGCGCCGCGGTGGCGGTCGGCGCCCGGCGTCTGGCGAACCGCTCCACCGCACAGCGTCCCCGGAAGGGAAACCGATGACGAGCACCGACGCGCCAACCGAGCAGCAGGCCGTACCGCCGCGCACGCCGGTGAGCGTCACCCGCGGCGTGCTCAAGACGATGCGGCCGCGCCAGTGGGTGAAGAACGTCCTGGTGCTCGCGGCGCCCTTCGTCGGTGGCGACCTGTTCACCACGGGCATCGCGATCCACCTCGCAATCGCGTTCGTGGCCTTCTCGATCGCCGCATCGGGCATCTACCTCGTCAACGATGCCAACGACGTGGCCGCCGACCGGGCACACCCGACCAAGCGCAACCGGCCGATCGCCGCGGGGATCGTGGCTCCCCGGCTGGCGCAGTCGGTGGCCGTCGTGCTGCTGCTGGGCGCGCTGGCGTTGAGCTTCCTGGCCAGCGTGCAGCTGGTGATCGTGCTCGCCGTCTACATCGCGGTGCAGCTGGCGTACTGCTACTACCTCAAGCACCAGCCGGTGCTCGACATCTGCATCGTCGCCTCGGGCTTCCTGCTCAGGGCGATCGCGGGCGGCGCGGCCACCGGCATCGCGCTCTCGCAGTGGTTCCTGCTGGTGGCGGGCTTCGGGTCGCTGTTCATGGTGGCCGGCAAGCGCTACGCGGAGATGATGCTGGCGGAGCGCACCGGCGCGAAGATCCGCAAGTCGCTGGAGAGCTACTCCTCGTCGTACCTGCGGTTCGTCTGGGCGCTCTCGGCCACCGTGCTGATCACGACGTACTCCCTGTGGGCCTTCGAGATCCGCGAGGAGCAGCACAACACGGTCTGGTCGGTGATCTCGATCGTGCCGTTCGTGATCGCCGTGCTGCGCTACTCGGTGGACGTCGACTCGGGCAACGGCGGCGAGCCGGAGGAGATCGCGCTCGCCGACCGTGTCCTGCAGGTGCTGGCGCTGCTCTGGGTGGGCACCCTCGTCCTCGCGGTGTACGCCTGAGGTGCCTGCCCAGCACTCGCCGTGAGTGACCGAGGTCATACGCGGTTACGGCGAGTCGGCCCGGCCCTCAGGGGGCGGGCAGGCACGGGTACGCATGAGCGTGAGGCCGGGAGCAGCGTGTCTGCAGCGGACCCGCAGCGGGCAGGGTGGCGCCCGTCGCATGTGTGGTCGCCGCTACCCTCGGCAGTCGTGAGTTACGCGGGATACGACCTCGTCATCGTCGGATCGGGCTTTTTCGGCCTGACCGTGGCCGAGCGGGTCGCCTCTGAGCTGGACAAGCGCGTCCTGATGCTCGAGCGGCGTTCGCACATCGGTGGAAACGCCTACTCCGAGCCCGAGCCGGAGACGGGCATTGAGATCCACCGCTACGGAGCACATCTGTTCCACACGTCGAACGAGCGCGTCTGGGATTACGTCAACCGCTTCACCGACTTCACCGGCTACCAGCACCGCGTGTTCGCACGTGTGAGTGATCAGGTTTACGCGTTCCCGATGAACCTGGCGCTGATCAACCAGTTCTTCGGCAAGTCGCACACCCCGGACGAGGCCCGCGCGCTCATCGCCGAGCAGGCCGGTGAGATCGACCCGAAGAACGTGACGAACCTCGAGGAGAAGGCGATCTCGCTGGTCGGGCGGCCGCTCTACGAGGCGTTCGTCAAGGGCTACACGGCGAAGCAATGGCAGACGGATCCCACGCAGCTCGATCCCTCGATCATTACTCGGCTACCGGTGCGCTACACGTTCAACAACCGGTACTTCAATGACACGTACGAGGGCCTGCCGGTCGACGGATACACGGCGTGGCTCGAGAAGATGGCCGACCACCCGAACATCGAGGTGCGCCTCGACGTCGACTACTTCGATGTTCGTGATCAGATCCCGGCCGGCACCCCTGTCGTCTACACAGGAGCGTTGGACCGTTACTTCGACTACTCCGAGGGCGAGCTCGGCTGGCGCACGCTGGACTTCGAGCAGGAGGTCCTCCACGACACCGGCGATTTCCAGGGCACCTCGGTCATGAACTACAACGACGAGGACGTTCCGTTCACGCGGATCCACGAGTTCCGCCATTTCCACCCGGAGCGGGACTACCCCACGGACAAGACGGTGATCGTGCGGGAGTACTCCCGGTCCGCCGAGTCCGGCGACGAGCCGTACTACCCGATCAACACCCCGGACAACCGGCTCAAGCTGCAGCGCTACCGCGACCTCGCGCGCAAGGAGACCGCCAACGCGAACGTGCTGTTCGGTGGGCGGCTCGGTACGTACAAGTACCTCGACATGCACATGGCGATCGGGTCGGCGCTCACCATGTTCGACAACCGCATCGCTCCTTACTTCACCGACGGCCGGGCGCTTGCCGGCACCGAGAGCACTGAGGACTGACGACGAGCATGCAGGGCCCGAACCGATGACCCAGACGATCGTGACCGCCGAGGAGATCGCCACGCCCAGCGGGGAGGCGGCCGCCGGCAGCCTGCTGCAGCGGGTGATCATGCCGCGCTCCGGCGACCCGATGAGCGTCCGCTCGCTCTACATGGACGAACGCACCGGGATCCGCCTGACCACCCAGCCCGGGCCGGTCGGAGCGGCGCCCACCCGGAAGGTGGACCTCACCGGATCGGCGGTGAGCGCGCGGCGGCTACGGGTCGTCTCGCGCACCTCGTTGACGGTGCCGGAGCAGAGCGAGGTGTCGTTCGGGGCCTACTTCAACGCCTTCGCCGCCGGCTACTGGCGGCGCTGGAGCCGGCTCACCGAGGTGCACCTGCGCCTCGAGGTCGAGGGCAGCGGCCGGGTCGACGTCTACCGGACGAAGGCCGACGGCTCGCAGATCTTCGTGCGCGGCGTCGTCATCACCGGGCCGAGGCGCCAGGAGTTGGACCTCGACCTGGATCTGCGCCCGTTCGAGGACGGTGGGTGGTACTGGTTCGACCTCACCACCGACACCGACGACCTCACGCTGCACTCGGGCGGCTGGTACGCGGCGGAGAAGGCCGCGGGCCGGGCCGCGGTCACGATCGGCATGCCGACGTTCAACAGGCCCGCCGACTGCGTCGCCACCCTCACCGCCATCGGTGAGGACCCCCTGGTGCTGGAGGCCGTCACCGCGGTGATACTGGCCGACCAGGGAACGCAGAAGGTGCGTGACGAGCCCGGCTTCGAGGCTGCCGCGGCGGTGCTCGGCGAGAAGCTGCGGATCATCGACCAGCCCAACCTCGGTGGGTCCGGCGGTTACGCGCGCGCGATGTACGAGGCGCTCGACACCGACTGCGAGCAGATCCTCTTCATGGACGACGACATCCTGCTCGAACCCGACTCGGTGCTGCGGGCCATCGCGTTCTCCCGCTTCTCCCGCGAGCCGATGCTCGTCGGCGGGCAGATGCTGTCGTTGCAGGCCCGCTCGCAGCTGTCCACCATGGGCGAGGTCGTCGACCGCAACGCCTTCCTGTGGCGCAACGCGCCCGGCACCGAGCCGCACCACGACCTGGCCGAGTACCCGCTGCGCCAGACGCCGTGGCTGCACCGGCGCACGGACGTCGACTACAACGCCTGGTGGATGTGCCTGATCCCGCGTGTGGTGGCCGAGGACCTCGGGATGCCGCTCCCGCTGTTCATCAAGTGGGACGACGCCGAGTACGGCCTGCGGGCCCGCGGCCGCGGCTATCGCACGGCCACGGTGCCGGGGATCGCGATCTGGCACATGTCGTTCCTCGAGAAGGACGACACGAGCGACTGGCAGGCCTACTTCCACTACCGCAACCGCTTGGTCGCGGCCGCGCTGCACGGGCCTGACAGCCCCAAGGCGCTGCTGCGCGACACGCTCAAGCGCACGCTGCGCCACCTGTTGCTGATGGAGTACTCGGCGGTCGCACTGCAGGCGATGGCCCTGCGCGACTTCCTGGCCGGCCCGGAGGCGCTGTTCCCGACGCTGTCGACGGTGCTGGGCGAGGTGCGTGCCGAGCGCGCCAGGTACGACGACGGCAGGCCGCTCGACTCGGCCACCCAGGTGCCGCTGTCGGAGCTCGACGCGCTCGCGGCGCAGGTGTTCCCGCCACCGCCCACACGCAAGATCCCGATCGCCAAGGGCCTCGCGCGGAGCGTCCTGCACAACCTGCGGACGCCCAACCCGGAGCACCAGATGGTGCCCCAGCGCAACATCCCGTCCCGGCAGGCGCAGTGGTTCGTGCTGTCCCAGCTCGACTCGGCCACCGTCTCCACGCCAGACGGACGCGGGGTGACGTTCCGGCGCCGCAACCCGGAGCTGTTCCGTTCGATGATCAAGCACGCGGTGGCACAGCACCGTGAGATCGCCAAGGCGTGGCCGGAGCTGCGCCGGCGCTACCGTGCCGCGTTGCCGGAGCTCACCAGCCGCGATGCCTGGAAGCGCGAGGTCTTCGACCGCTGAACGCCACCGTGGTGGGGGGCGCCCCCGGGGGGGGGGGCCCCCCGGGGGGGGGGCGGGGGGGGCCCCCCCCCCCCCCCCCCCCGCGGCCGGGGGGGGCGCGGCCCCCCCCCCCCGGGCGCCCCGGCCCCGCCCCCCCCCCCCCC
>NZ_JAKXMK010000035.1 GCF_022524485.1 Pseudonocardia alaniniphila | reverse complement strand
CCGGCTCCCTGGGCACCCTCGCCGGCACCATCCTCGCCGCCCTACTCGCCAGCCAACTCACCCACACCGACATGACCGCCTACGGCTGGCGCATCCCCTTCCTCCTCGGCGGCCTCATCGGACTCTTCGCCATCATCATGCGCACACGCATGACCGAAACCCCCGTCTTCACCACCACCACCACCGCACCACGCACCCCGATCCGACGACAATTCTTCGCCCACCCCGCACTCCTGCTCCGCGTCATCGGCCTCACCGCAGGCGGCACCATCACCTTCTATCTCTGGTCGGTCGCCGCAGCCCCATTCGCCATCCAGCAACGCGGCACCAACCCCGCCGGCGCACTCTGGGCCGCCACCGCCGCACTCGTGCTGTTCATCCTGGTGCTGCCGCTGTGGGGCGCGCTCTCGGACCGGATCGGCCGCCGCCCGGTTCTCATCATCAGCTGGGTGCTGCTCGCCGCGCTGACTTTCCCGCTCGCCGCGCTGATCCAGGGGCAGGCCTGGCAGTTGCTGGCGGCGATGGGCGTGGCGCTGGTGCTGGTCGCAGGAACGGTGTCGATCATCCCGGCGCTGTTCGCCGAGATGTTCCCCACCGGCATCCGCGCCGTGGGCTTCGGCGTGCCCTACTCGCTGGCCGTCGCGCTGTTCGGCGGCACCGCGCCCTATCTCCAGGCGTTCTTCGACCAGCGCCAGAGCACGTCGCTGTTCTACTGGTGGGTGATCCTGCTGATCGCCGCCTCGGTGGTCACCGCATTGTTCTCCCCCGAGACCCGCGGGCGCGACCTCACGGCCGTCGAGTCCACCATGGTCCGTGCCGGGACAGCGCGTTCGTGATCAACGCATGCCCCTACGATCACGCCCGATGGACGAGGCCGAGCATCTCGACGCCGTCCGGCACGATGTCATCGACGACGTGTTCGGGAGAGTCACCGTCACGGTGGACGGCGGCGGAGGCGTTGTCACCGTGCAGGGCGAGTCGCTTCCCGAGGTCACCGTCGAGCGCCGCAGCGGCGTGCCCCTGCTCGGCTACATCCCGATCGGCACCCGGGACCCCGCAGCTCTCACTCTCCGGGTCGCGGGCACCACACAGGAGCTGAACCCGGCCAAGGCCGGCCTCTCCCGGCGGTCGTACCGGGTACGGGCGCGGATCGACTCCGTCGACCTGCTCCTCACCCCGAACAGCCCCACCACCGCGCGTCTCGTCCGGGGGCGTTCCTACAAGCCCGAGCGCGAACTGGGCGTCTACGAGCGTCTCGACGACGGGTCGGTGGCGACGAGATGGCACAAGGACGTCGCTGTTCTCGGCGTCGTCGCCGCGGTGGCGCGACCCGAGCCCGCCGAGGCCGCGGTCGGGTACGCGCTGGCGGCAGCCTTCGGCACGGGCGCCCGCTTCTTCCTGTTCGCGCTGTTCGCCGGCCTGGGCGAGAACGCGCCCTGGTGAGTCGGTTGCGCGTGCTCGCTAGGGCGGGAAGGTCCGTTCCGGCTCCACCGTCACCTCGATCACCAGAGGTTCCCTGCGGTCGCCGAGGGTCGGCACCACCGCGTCCAGCCTCTCGACGAGCGCGGGATAGCTGTCCACCCGCTCGGCCGGGCACCCCAGTGCCAGCGCCAGCCCGTGCACGCTTACCTCGGTGAACGCGGGCCACGGTGGCTTGCCGCCGCCCTTTCCGTGCTGCTCGGCCAGCCGGTCCATGATCGCGTAGCGGCCGTTGGCGAGCACGACGAACAGCACGCCGCAGCCGTAGTGGGCGGCGCTCCACAGCGACTGGATGCCGTAGAGCGACGAGCCGTCCCCGACCACGGCGATCACCGGCTGGTCCGGCCGTGCCATCCGCACGCCGATCGCCGCGGGCATCGCGAACCCGAGCCCGCCCATGGCTGCGCTGAGGAAGCCCAGCGGGCGTCGCGCCGGCACCAACCGGTGCAGGTCGGGACGCGTCGACGGCGTCTCCTCGACGACGACGGTCTCGGCCGGGATCCGCTGCGCCAGTGCCGCCATCACGTGGGCGGCGCGCAGCGGCTCGCCCGCGCCCGGAGGAGACGGCGGGGCGACGCGGTCGGCTACGGGCACGGGCGCCTCCGTCCGCTCGGGCAGGCGCGCGGCGAGCCGGCGGCAGACCGGCGCCGGGCTCGCCACCACGGCGAGGTCGACGGGGCTGTGGTGCGCGTCCTCGGCGTCGTCGGTGACCAGCGCGACGACCGTGCCGTCCTCGACCAGCGGTCCCGGCTCGAACGGGTACTGCCGGAACACCGGCGCCCCCACGACGAGCACGACGTCGTGGCCTGCCAGCACCTGCCGGAGCCGGGCCCGGGCGGCGGGAAGGTGCCCGGAGAACTGTGGGTGATCCTGCGGGAACCCGGCGCGGGCCGCGAACGGCTCCTGCCACACCGGGCAGCGCAACCGCTCCGCGAGCTCGACCAGAGCCGACCAGGTCTCGGCGTCGTCGGCGTCGGCTCCCACGACAAGAGCCGGTGACTCGGCCCGGCCGACCAGGTCCGTGAGCGCGTCGACGGCCGCGGGGTCGACGGCCGATGCGCGGTACAGCACCGCGGGCGCGCCGGGCGGGGTGTCGGCGGCGGGGGCGCTCCAGTCGTCGCTCGGCACGATCACGAGCGCCGGGCCGCGACCGTCGCGCGCCTCGTGCCAGGCCCTGGCCACCGCACCCGGCACGTCCTGGGGGCGCGCGGGCGTCGTGACCCACACCGGGTAGCGCCCGGCCAGCCCCTCCAGCTCACCGGCGAGGAACGGCTGCAACGCGAGATGGCGGCGATCCTGCTGCCCCACGATCACCACGAGCGGCACCCGGTTCACCCGCGCGGTCGCGAGCGCCCCGACGGCGTTGCCCAGGCCGGCCGTCGTGTGCAGGTTGACCAGCGCGGGCCGGTCCATGGCCGTTGCCCACCCCGTCGCGATTCCGACGACCGAGCCCTCGTGCAGTGCCAGGACGAAGTCGATGTCGTCGGGGAGGTCGGTCAGGAACGCGATCTCGGTGGACCCAGGATTGGCGAAGATGGTGGTCAGACCGTGTCGACGCAGGACGTCGAAGGTCGCATCGCGGACGGTGCGGCCCGGCTCGCTCATCCCGCGTCAGTCCTCTCGGCGGCCGGGTCGCCTGCGCGGGCCACGATCGCCACGGAGACTGCGCCGACGGCCGCCACCGCGGCGAAGATGTAGAAGCCCCACGGGTACGCGATGCCGGCGGTGAGCAGCGCGCCACCGATCAGCGGGCCGGTGATCGCGCCCAGCCTGCCGATGCCGCTGGCTGCGCCGATGGCCGTGCCCCGGGCCGCGGCCGGGTAGAACTGGCTCACGTAGGCATAGACGAGCACCTGTGCGCTGAACACGAACACACCGGCCAGCAGCACGCTCACGTACACGCCGATGCCCGGGAGCCGGATGCTCAGCAGCGCCAGGAACAGCGCGGCCAGGGTGAACCAGGCGATGGTCGAGGTGCGCGTGCCGATGCGGTTGGCCACCTGACCTGCCACCAGCAGCCCGACGATCGCGCCGACGTTCAGCACGAGCAGCAGGGCGAGCGCGGCTCCCAGGTCGTACCCGGCGGAGCGCATGATCTCCGGCAGCCACGTGTTCAGGCCGTAGACGAGCAGCAACCCCATGAACGAGGTCACCCAGAACGCGATGGTGGCGCGCAGGTACCCACCGCGGAAGAGGATCGTGACCGGGTTGCGCTCGTGGTCCGGCCGGGTCCCCGACGCGCGTTCCCGCAGGAAGGACTCCGACTCCGGCAGGTACCGCAGGATCAGCGGCACCAGCACCAGCGCGGGCAGGGCACCGATCACGAACATCGCCCGCCAGCCGAGTGCCGGTATCACGGCGATGCCGAGAAGGGACGTGACCACCGCGCCGACGTGGTAGCCCGTCATGAGCGTCGTGGTGACGCTCCCGGAGCGCCCGTGGTGGGCGTACTCGTTGACCAACGCGATCGCCACGGGCAGCACGCCGCCGAGACCGAGCCCGGCGACGAAGCGCAGCAGCCCGAAGATCCACGGGTTCGGGGCGAACGCACAGAGCAGGGTGAGCACCGAGAACGCGATGACGGTGAGCAGCATCGTCCGGCGGCGGCCGACGATGTCGGTGACGGGACCGATCGCGAGCGCTCCGACCATCACGCCCAGCAGGCCGACCACGGAGATCAGTGAGGCCGTGGCCGGGGTCAGTCCCCAGTCGGGGTAGCGCAGCAGCGACGGCAGCACCACGCCCAGCACCACCAGGTCGTAGCCCTCGAGCGCCACGGCCGACCAGCACAGGGGCGCCACCCAGCCGGCGGCACGGCGATCTCGGACAGTGGTCGGGTTCACCGTTGAATCCGCGGACATCTCCTGAGCCTTTCTGCCGATGTGCGCGGGAGTATCGGCGCCCGGCGTGGATCCGTCAGCGGTTCCTCTCACCCAGTGGAGAACGGGGACGGAGTGCCCTGGTCACAGTGCCGGCCCCGATTCGCACGGCCGGCACCAGCCGCTGGAGGTTCTCGGTGCTGCTGGGCACGACCACGGCGATGCTCGCGACGACGTCTCCGGACGGTCCCGTGATCGGCGCGGCCACGGAGGACGCGCCGTCGGTCATCTCGTTGCGCGACAGGCAGTACCCGGTGCTGCGGACCTCGGCGAGAGCCTGCCGGAGCCGCCGCGGGTCGGTGATGGTGCCGGCGGCGAGCCGGGGCAGCCCGCGGGCCACGACTTCGTCGACGAACTCGGCCCGGGCGTGCGCGAGCATGATCTTGCCGGGGCCGCTCGCGTGCAGCGGCAGCCGGCCGCCGACGCGCGAACGCACGTGCACGTGGGAATGCCCGGCGAGCCGCTCGACGAAGAGGGCCTCGTGGCCGTCGAGCACGACCAGGTGCACGACGTGGCCCGTCACCGCGGCGAGGTCCTGCATGACCGGCAGGGCGGAGTCACGCAAGGTCCGCGGCACGGGCGCGAGGGCACCGAGCTCCCACAGGCGGATGCCGATCCGGTAGCGCCCGCGCGCCGGCCGCTCCAGCGCGCCCCACTCCACCAGCTCGGCGACGAGCCGATGCGCGGTGGCCGAGGCGAGGCCGGTGGCCGCGGCGATCTCCCCGAGCGTCAGCTCCGGATTCTCGTCGGAGAACGACTCGAGCACAGCGAGCGCCCGGCCGAGCACCGATCTCCCCGCGTGAGCGGAGTCACCCATCGGCGCCTCCCGTCCTCGGAGCACCGATGACTTCCCCGATGCCGGCGGGTCCTACCCCCGACAGCCGGCCCGTGCTCCTCACCGGAAGGAACATTCCATGACCACCTCCGCCCCCGCAGCTTCCCTCGGCCGCACCACCCACCGCGTCCTCTGGGGCCTCCAGATCGTGATCGGCCTGTTCTTCGTGATCGCCTCGGCCATTCCGAAGTTCTACGGCGACCCCTTTGCGGTGTGGCTGTTCGAACAGATCGGCGCAGGCCAGTGGTTCCGCTTCCTCGTCGGCGTCCTGGAGCTGGCCGGCGGGATCGGGCTTCTCATCCCGCGGCTGGCCGCACCGGCCGCGATCGGGCTCATGGGCCTCATGATCGGGGCGGCGTTCACCCAGGCCGTCGTGCTCGGCGCGCCCGCCGGGATGGTGACGCCCGCGATCCTCTTCGTCCTGCTCGCCCCGATCGCGTGGGGTCGCCGCGAGCAGCTGTCCGCCTTGCTCTCCAGCCGCACTCGTTGACCCCGTCGCCCGGTCCGGGCCTCAGATCGTCCGCGTGCTCCCGCCGTCGATGACGTGCTCCGCGCCGGTGATCGCCGAGGCCCGGTCCGAGACGAGGAAGGCCACCAACTCGGCCACCTCCTCCGGCCGGGCCGGGCGGCCGAGCGGTATCCCGCCGATCGACTCCATGATCCGCATGCGGGAGGTGGCCTCGTCCACGCCGTCCGCGGCCGCGAGCGCGCTGACCATCCCCCGCGCCCCCGCCGTCTCGACGAACCCGGGTGCCACCGTGTTGACCCGCACCCCCGCCGGGGCCACCTGTGTGGCGAGGTTCTTGCTGTAGCTGGTCAAGGCGGCCTTGGCCGCCGCGTAGGGCATGGTCGTGGGCAGCGGCACCCTGCGCTGTATCGAGGTGACGTGCACGATCGCTCCCCCGCCCTGGTCGATCATCGACGGGAGCAGTGCGCGGTCCAGGCGCACGGACGCGAACAGGTTCACGGCGAAGGCCTGCTCCCAGTCGTCGTCGGACAGGGCGAGCACGCCGCCGGGCTCCTGGCGCGACCCGCCGACCACGTGGACCACGATGTCCACGCCGCCCAGCCGGTGCAGGGCCGCGTCGGCGACCAGGGCGATGCCCGCAACGGTGCCGACGTCCGCGGCCACGAACAGCTCGGCGCCGGACGGATCGTCAGGCGTGGAACGGGCGGTGGTGAGCACACGCGCGCCTGCCTCGGCGAGCCGCGCGGTGATCGCCGCGCCGATGCCACCGCGCGTGCCGCCGGTGACCACGGCCCGGCGCCCGTCGAACTCGCCCTTGCGCATCACGCCGCTCACGGGCAGATCGTGAGAGCCGTGATCCGGTCCTCGGAGACCGTGAAGTGATGGTGCAGATCGACGGGGCTGCCCGGGAAGTTCCCGGCGACCCGGACGAGGACCACCGCCGCCGCGCCGATCCGGTGTGTCTCGACCACGGTGCGCTCGAGCTGGTACCTCGCGGATATCTCGGATCGATGCTCGCTCCGCAAGCTGCGCTCGGCGGCCCAGTCACGGATCGCCGATGCACCGACGTGGTTCGTGCCCTCGTCGTGCACGACCGCGTCGTCGGCGAAGTTCTTCAGAACGGCCTCGACGTGGTCGTCGGCCTTCGCCTTCAGGTAGTCCGCGACGGGCGCGGGGATGTCCGTAGGCATGCGTGTCTCCTCGAATGTGGTGCGGATCGTGTGACGGGCGCCGAGGCGCCCGTGGTCAGTCGCGGGTCGGCGTGAGGTCCTGGTCGCCGATCACGCGCAGCAGGCTCAGCTTCTCGGCCGTGGCACTCCCCGGGGGCGGCGTGAAGACGAGCAGCGTCTGGTCCTCGGCCGGGGTCAGCAGCGTCTCGCTGTCCAGCTCGATCAGCCCGATGCTCGGGTGCAGCACGCGCATCCGGCTGCGCCTGCGGACGGCGACCTCGTGCCGGTCCCACAGCTGCGTGAACTCGTCGCTGGCCGCGCGCAGCCGCCGGACGAGCCCGGCCGCGGTGGCGTCGGTGCCCCGACGGGCGACGGCGGCGCGCAGGTCGGCGACATGGATGCGGCTGAGGTACTCGTGCTCCTCAGGTGGGTGGGCCGCCCGCACCGCCGGGTCGGTGAACCATCGCACCACGACGTTGCGGGACTCCTCCCGCTCCGAGCAGACGGACCCGAACAGGAACCGGGCCATCTCGTTCTGTGCGAGCAGGTCGCCGAGATCGCCGAGGATCTGCGCGGGCGTGCCGACCAGCGCGTCGAGCAGATGCATCAGGCCGGGCCGGACGTGGTCGCCTGCTGCCCGCCCGGCCGGGACCGGATGCCCCGCCAGGACGAACAGGTGGTCGCGCTCGTCGTCGGTGAGCCGCAGTGCACGGGCCAGCGCCGCGAGCACCTGCGGTGACGGCTGCGAGCTGCGCTGCTGTTCGAGCCGCATGCAGTAGTCGGCGGACACCCCCGCCAGCTGCGCGACCTCCTCCCGGCGCAGGCCCGGCGTGCGCCGCCGCGGGCCTGCCGAGAGCCCGACGTCCGCCGGGCGCAGCTGCTCCCGGCGGCGGCGCAGGAAGTCGGCGAGCTCGGGGCGGTCCATGTCCCGAGCATCGCCTGTTCACCGCTCCCGTGCCACGGAGAGCCGCTCCTAGCCTCCGGGCATAACCGGCGCCCTCGGCACGTTCACCTCGTCGCAGTGATTGCCGATGCAACAATCTGGAGGCGGCTCGACCCTCAGGGCATACGCGAGGAGCCCTCAGAGTTGATAAGAGTAAGTGACTATTCAAGTTTCAACGACCGGAGGTAGGACATGCAGCTCGGCATCTTCTCGGTCGGGGACGTCACCCCTGACCCGACGAACGGCCGCACGCCGACCGAGGCGGAGCGGATCAAGGCGATGGTCGCGATCGCGCTGAAGGCCGAAGAGGTCGGGCTGGACGTCTTCGCGACCGGCGAGCACCACAACCCGCCGTTCGTGCCGTCATCACCGACGACACTGCTCGGCTTCATCGCCGCGCGCACGAAGCGGCTCGAACTCTCGACGGCGACCACGCTGATCACCACGAGCGACCCGGTGAAGATCGCCGAGGACTTCGCGATGCTCCAGCACCTCGCGGACGGCCGGGTGGACCTCATGCTCGGCCGCGGCAACACCGGCCCCGTCTATCCGTGGTTCGGCCAGGACATCCGCAACGGCATCCCGCTGGCCGTCGAGAACTACGCGCTGCTGCGCAGGCTGTGGCGTGAGGACGTGGTCGACTGGGAGGGCCGGTTCCGCTCGCCCCTGCAGAGCTTCACCTCGACGCCGCGGCCGCTCGACGACGTGCCCCCGTTCGTCTGGCACGCCTCGATCCGCAGCCCCGAGATCGCCGAGCAGGCGGCCTACTACGGCGACGGTTTCTTCCACAACAACATCTTCTGGAACAAGGAGCACGTCCAGCGGATGGTGGCGCTCTACCGCACGCGCTTCGAGCACTACGGCCACGGCTCCGCCGACCAGGCCGTCGTGGGACTGGGCGGGCAGGTGTTCATGCGGAAGAACTCCCAGGACGCCATGGCCGAGTTCCGCCCGTACTTCGACAACGCGCCGGTGTACGGCCACGGCCCGTCGCTCGAGGACTTCACGGACCTGACGGCGCTCACGGTGGGCAGCCCGCAACAGGTGATCGAGAAGACCCTGTCCTTCCGCGAGATGGCCGGCGACTACCAGCGCCAGCTGTTCCTGATGGACCACGCCGGGCTGCCGATCAAGACGGTGCTCGAGCAGCTGGACATCCTGGGTGAGGAGGTCGTGCCGGTGCTGCGCCGCGAGTTCGCCGCGCTGAAGCCTGCCGGCGTCCCGGACGCCCCGACGCACGCGAGCCTCCTGGCGGCGGCCGCGTCCGAAACGAAGAACGAGGAGGTCGTTGCATGACACGCCGCACGATCGCCGTGGTGAGCGCCGGGATCAGCGTCCCGTCGTCGACCAGGCTGCTCGCCGACCGGCTCGCCGCCGCCACCGTGTCGGCCCTGCGCGAGCGCGGGGTCGACACGGAGGTCGACGTGATCGAAGTGCGCGACCACGGCCACGAGCTCGTCGACAACGTGCTGACCGGGTTCCCGAGGCCAGAGCTTCAGGCCGCCTTGAAGGCCGTGGCCGACGCGGACGGCCTGATCGCCGTCACGCCGACGTTCTCGGCGTCCTACAACGGGCTGTTCAAGATGTTCTTCGACGTGCTCGACTCCGAGTCGCTCATCGGGAAGCCGACGCTCATCGCCGCCACCGGCGGCACCGGGCGCCACTCCCTCGCGCTGGAGCACGCCGTACGCCCGCTGTTCGCGTTCCTGCGCGCGATGGTCGTGCCGACGTCGGTGTTCTCGGCCCCCGAGGACTGGGGCGCCGGTGACCGGACCGCCCAGTCGCTGGACCAGCGAATCGCGCGGGCAGCCGGGGAGCTGGCCGAGATCGTCGCCGCCCGCCCGGCGCAGAAGGCGGCGGACCCGTTCCTCGAGCCGACCCCGTTCGAGCAGCTCCTGAACGGCTCCTGACCCGGCAGTCAGGTCCGAAATGGACGATCGCGGAGTTTCACCCGCGGCTCCTGGTCAACCTGGGAGCCACGGCCCTACGATCCGCCGCCTGAGGATCTCGGAACACACCGGGGCCGGACAGGAGACGACGATGACCGGGCTCACCGAGCGCGAGCGGCACGAGATCGCCCGCGCCAACGAGCTGGGGTTGCCACCGGTGGTGTTCGTCCACGGGCTCTGGCTGCTGTCCAGCAGCTGGGACCGGTGGCGCTCACTGTTCGAGGAGAACGGGTACGCGGCCATCGCACCCGGCTGGCCGGACGACCCGGACAGCGTCGAGGAGGCCCGGAGAGATCCGGAGGTCTTCGCCCACAAGATGGTCAGGTATGTCACCGACCACTACCTCGATGCGATCAGCGCGCTCGGCCGCCGGCCCGCGGTCGTCGGGCACTCGTTCGGCGGGCTCATCGCGCAGCTGATCGCCGGGGAGGGCGGGTCCGCCGTCACCGTCGCGATCGATCCGGCCCCGTTCCGCGGGGTGCTGCCGCTGCCGGTGTCGTCGCTCAAGTCGGCCTCGCCCGTACTGGGCAACCCGCTGAACATCGGACGCGCCGTCGCGTTGACGTTCGAGCAGTTCCAGTACGGCTGGGCAAACGCCCTGCCCGAGGACGAGGCCCGGTCGCTGTACGAGGAGTTCCACGTGCCCGCGTCCGGGGTGACGCTGTTCCAGGCAGCGACCGCGAACCTCAACCCGTTCACCGAGGTGAAGGTCGACACCCACAACCCCGACCGCGGTCCGCTCCTGATCATCTCCGGCGAGAAGGACAACACCGTGCCGTGGGCGATCTCGAACGCGAGCTTCAAGCAGCAGCAGAAGAACCCCGGCACCACCGAGATCGTGGAGATGCCCGACCGCGGCCACGCCCTCACGATCGACCACGGCTGGCGTGAGGTGGCGGAGAAGGCGCTGGAGTTCGTCAAGCGGCACGGCTGACGGCCGATGCGGACGGTCGCGCTCCTCGCGTACGACGGGGCCCAGGTCCTCGACCTGATGGGCCCGGCCGAGGTGTTCTACGTCGCCGACCAACTGGCGGGCGGCGGCATCTACGGCGTTCACATCGTCTCGGCGGACGGGCGCGACACCGTCAGCGCCTCCGGTCTCCGGATGGGCGTCGCTTCGTCGCTCGACGATCTCGACGGTCCCATCGACACGTTCCTGATCCCCGGCACACCCCACTGGGCGCGCCTGATGGAGGACGAGCCGCTCCTCGCCGTGCTCCGCAGCGGGGCGGCCCGGGCCCGGCGCGTGGCGGCCGTCTGCGCCGGTGCGTTCCTGCTGGGTTCCGTCGGCCTGCTGGAAGGCAGGCGCGCCACGACCCACTGGCTGTTCCTCGACGACCTCGCAGAGCGCTTTCCCGCCACCACCGTGGAACGCAACCCGATCTTCGTGGGCGACGGGCGGGTGTTCACCTGCGCGGGCGTGACCGCCGGGATCGATCTCGCGCTGGCTCTGGTCGAAGCCGACCACGGCCCCGACCTCACCCGGCAGGTGGCCCAGTTCCTCGTGGTCTTCATGCAGCGTCCGGGCGGGCAGGCCCAGTTCAGCGTCCGCATGCGAACGCAGCCACCCGCCCGGTCACCGCTGCGCGAGATCCTCGACGCCATCGTCGCCGACCCGGCGGGCGACCATCGCGTCGCGGTGCTCAGCGAACGGGCCGGGTTCAGCGAGCGTCACCTCGCCCGTGTGTTCCTCCGCGAGCTCGGCATCACCCCGACCCGCTACGTCGAGCAGGTACGGGTCGAGGCCGCGCGCATGCTGCTGGAGGCATCGGACGCGCCGCTCGACACCATCGCGCGGCGGGCCGGGATGAGCTCGACGGAGGCGTTGCGACGCAGCTTCACCCGTGAGATGGGCACCACGCCGCACGCCTACCGGCAGCGCTTCCGCACGACCGGGGTGGCCGAGGGCACCGTGTGAACCGGGCTCACGAGGCGACGTCCACCCCCTCGCCGAGGGGCAGCCAGCGCAGCCGACGCCGGAGATCCTCCGGCGCACCGGCGAACTCGCGATCGACGGCGTCCCGGCCCTGCGCGAAGTGCGCCCACCCCTCGTAGTGCACGGGCACGGCGGTGCGCGGCCGCACCAGGCGCACCGTCTCGACCGCCTGCTCAGCCGTCATGGAGTAGCGCACCGGCCCCGTCACCGGGAACCGCACGCCCCCGAGGTGCAGGAGCGCGATGCCGACCCGCAACCGGTCGGCGACCTGACGCACCCCGTCGTAGAGCACCGTGTCGCCCGAGATCCACAGCACCCCGTGCTCCTGACCGTCGAAGCGGAGGGCGAAACCGATCACGTCACCCACGATGATGCGGCTGGCCGGCGGGCCGTGGCGGCACGGTGTGGCGGTCACGTCGATCGTCGGCCGTCCCACCGCCTCGAGCCGGGTGGTCTCCCACGGCCGCAGACCGTGGGCACCCCCGCCCAGCCGCCGTGCCCCGGCCACGGTCGTGAGGACCCTGCCCGCCGACGGGAGCAGCGCACGCCCGGCGTCGTCCAGGTTGTCACCGTGGTGGTCGTGACTGAGCAGCACGGCGTCGATCGGCCCGAGGTCCGGCGCCGCGATCGCCGGTCCGGTCAGCTTCCGCGACGACGTCCCCCAGCCGAAGGCGTACCGGCGGCCGGGGGCGTCGAAGGTGGGATCGGTGAGCAGCCGCCAGCCGTCGATCTCGATCAGGGCGGTCGGCCCACCGATGTGGGTGATGCGAACTCCGGTCATGCCGTGGTCGTCGCTCCAGCGACCCGCGCGGTGGCGTGCCGGACGGCCCAGGCCAGGGCGTAGTCGGCGATCTCCTCCCACCCCTGCTGGGCGGGCAGCAGGTGCGACTTGCCGCTGAACTCCACCACCTCGGTGACCGTGTCGGACTTGTAGTGCTTGGCGTTCGACCACTGCACCTTGGGCGGCATGAGGTGATCCTCGGTGCCTGCGACGAACAGCAGGGGCGCACGCCGGTCGTTGTGGTAGTCGACCCACGTGCCCTGGTGGCCCGGCTGCAGGTTGGCGAGCGCGGACTCGAAGAGGATCGAACCGGAAGCAGGGATGTGGTAGCGCTCGTAGAGCGCCTTCGACTCCTCTTCCGTGAAGGTGTTCGTGAACGCGTAGTGCCACTGCTCGTGGGTGTAGCCGACGGCCTTGTGCCGGTTGGCGGGATTCCCCAGCACAGGGAACGTCGCCTTGATCTGGCTCAGCGGGACCACGGGCACGCCCTCGGTGGGGGCCGAGTTCAGCGCCACCCCAGCGGCGCCGAAGCCGTGGTCGAGCAGGATCTGCGTGAACGCGCCGCCTGCCGAGTGGCCCATCAGGATGGGTGGCGAGTCGAGGTCACCCACCACCGACTCGAGGTGCTCGACGATCCCCGGGATCGTCGCGGCCTCGATCGGGGACGGGTCGGCGTTGAGCGCCTCGACCTCCACCTCGTAGCCCGGGTAGGCGGGTGTGATCACGCGGTATCCGCGCTGCTCGTAGCGGGTGATCCAGTGCTCCCAGCTCCGGGGGGTCACCCAGAACCCGTGAATCAGCACGATGGTGTCCGGGGCCGTCGACTCGCTGCTCAAGATCGTCCTTTCGCCGAGTTACCGACACGGAGCATCGGGCCGGCAGCCGGAGCGGACAAGGACACGAAACCCCCGTTTACGGACATTTCACGCATGCCCCGAGCCCAGGGATCTCACAGAGGGCTCGCCGCCCACACATCGGTGACACGCCGCTTGCGCGACACGGCGTGGTGGGAGCGAGGCGACCGACGGCCCACCGCGGCTCAGGCGTAGCCCAGGACCCTCAGGTAGGCACTGAAGGCCGGCCGTGGCGGGATGATCCTGCCCGCTTCGAACTCGGCGACGTCCCGTTCGCTGACGCCCGCGCGAGCCGCGAGCTCGGCGGCACTGACGTGCTTGATGGTCCGCAGCTCACGCAGGACGCGACCGCAGTCGTCGGCATCCTCGGCAGCGGTGACGTCAGCGGAGGCAACGCGCTCAGGGTATCCGTGGCGCGCTTTCATAAGCTCTCCTTTCGACGGTCCAGGTCGGACGAACGACGGCAGTCGGGGGTCTGCCGCGCCGCGTGGCACTCTGCCGCATGCCGTTCGCAATTGCCAGTCCTGCCCGGTCCTCAGCACACTGCACGTCGCCGTACGGCCAACGCGGCAGGACCCCACAGGTACGCCGCGTACTGTCATTTCATGCGATTCCTGAGAACGCCGGACGAAAGTTTCTCCGACCTGTCCGGTTTCGACTACGTGCCCGAGTACGCCACCATTGTCGACGCGGCCGGCGGATCGTTGCGAATGGCGTACGTCACGGCCGGCCCGACTACCGGTCCCGTGGTTGTCCTGCTCCATGGCGAGCCCACCTGGTCGTTCCTCTACCGGTCGATGCTCCCGGTGCTGGTCGACGCCGGGTTCCGCGTGATCGCACCGGACCTCGTGGGCTTCGGCCGCTCCGACAAACCCGCCGAGCAGTCCGACCACACGTTCGAACGGCACGTCCAATGGCTCTCCGCACTGCTCTTCGAGGCCCTTGACCTGCGCGATATCTCCTTGCTGGGCCACGACTGGGGCGGCGCCTTCGGCCTGGGCCTGGCGGCCGAGGACCCGGGCCGATTCTCCCATCTCGTCATGTCCAACACCGGCATCCCCTATGGCCACACGGAGATGCCCCAGCAATGGTGGGACTATCGGCGGACCATCGAGACCTCCCCCGACCTCCGCATCTCCGGACTCATTTCCGAACTGGTGCAGAAACCATTACCGTCGGCCGCTCTCGCCGCATACGACGCCCCGTTCCCCGACGATTCGTACAAAGCCGGACCGCGCGCCATGCCCGCACTGGTGCCGACCACTCCCGATCATCCGACCGCCGCAGCCGCACAGCGGATCTGGACGGTTCTTTCCGAACTGCACATACCCCTGCTCTGCGCCTTCAGCGACGGTGAGGTGTTCACCAAGCCCATGGCTGCCGGGATGATCGAGAACTTCCCCGGAGCGGCCGGGCACGATCATCCCGACATCCCGGGGGCCGGTCACTTCGTGCAGGAAGACGCCGGGCCGGTGCTTGCCAGGGCCGTCATCGAGTTCGTTCGGAAGTACTGACGGTGCCTACTCCTGCCATCCGCCACGCACGAGGATCTCGCGGATGACGGGCCATTTCGCCTCGGCGTAGTAGTTGACGTCGGGCCACTCCCGTTCGGCGAGCTTCCGCTTCGTCCTCTCGTAGAGATCGCGGTCGGCATCACTCGCACGGAGCCGATCGCGAAAGATCAGGTACTTGCGGACCTCGTCGTCCTCCGGGGGATAGCAGTGCAGATTCACCTGATCGTCCGGATCACCGATGCGCAGGCACCGATGACCGTGCTCGCGGACCCGCAGTTCATAACCCGCGGCCTCGAGATCGGGGATGAAGGCCTGCTCGTCGTCCGGATCGTCGATGCCCACGACGATGTCGATGATCGGCTTGGCCGCGAGACCGGGCACCGAGGTGGAGCCGACGTGCTCGATGAGCCGGGCCCGGTCACCGAGGATGTGACGCAGCTCCGCCGCGCGGGCGGCGAATCGAACGGGCCACTGCGGGTCGTAGTCGACGATCACGACCCGGGTCGGGCGCAGGCCATGCACGAGCATGGAGCCGAGGACGTCATCGGTGAGTGCTTCGCGGGACATCGGTGCAACCTCTCGATAGGCAGCGGGCCAACGTAGCGCCGCGCCCGGAGCGTGATCAATCGCGATTGCGTCAGTCGCGGTCGGGATCGGGATGGATGGCCACGAACACCGACCACGGCCGTCCGTGCGGGTCGGGGGAACGCGCGGCGAACTCGTTCAGCACCTCGTCCAGGCGCCGCAGGAGGTCGGCGTGGCCCGCGGCGTCGAGCCGGAGCCCGAGCCGCGACACGGATAGATCGTCCTCGCCGACACCGGACGTGGTCTCCAGGAACGCCTCGATCATCGGCCGGCTCGACCGGTGGTCCTCCAGCATCCACGACTTGCGCGTGGCGCGGTACGGCACCGGCCGCGACCCGCGGGGACCCTCCTGGACCGGGAGCGCTTCGAGGAAGCCCGTGGCCGTGAGAGTGCGGACGTGGTGCAGGACGCTCGCCGGAGGACGACCCAACCGCTCGGCCAGCTGGGCGTTGGTCATCGGTTCGTCCAGACACATCCGAAGGATCCGCAACCGCAATGACGAGGCCAGCGCCTTGGCCTCGGCGTCCGTAGCGGGCCGGCGGCCGAGATCGGAAGGGTCCACAAGACCACGGTAGCGTTGCGAAGGTAACTGATTGACTTTTCCCAATCGGTTACTGAACATCACTTGGGTGATCCCGGCCGAACCCGCCGCCCCGTCGCGGCTCGCCCGCTGGTACCGCACCAGCCTCGTCGGCCACCCCGCGGGCCGGGACTTCCGGCAACTCTGGATCGGCGACACGATCAGCCAGGTCGGCACGCAGATCGGCACGATCGCGCTGCCACTCCTGGCGGTGTCCGTCCTCGGTGCGGACGAGTTCGAGATGGGTCTGCTCGCGACGTTCCAGCACCTCGCCTTTCTGGTCGTCGGTCTGCCCGCAGGCGCATGGGTGGACCGGATGCGCAAGCGCAACGTGCTGATCGCCGGCGACCTCGTGCGCGGTGTCGCACTGCTGTCGCTGCCACTCGCATGGCTGGCCGGGGTGCTCACGTTCCCGCTCGTGCTCGCGGTCGCGACCGTCATCGGCGTCGCCACGGTGTTCTTCGACGTCGCCTACCAGAGCTACCTGCCCTCGCTCGTGCCGTCGTCGCGCATCAGCGAGGGCAACGCGAAGCTGCAGGTCTCGCACTCCGTGGCGCAGGTGGCGGGGCCGGGGCTCGGCGGCGTGCTCGTCCGTGCGCTCGGAGCACCTCTGGTGATCCTGGTGGACGCGGTCTCCTTCCTCGCCTCGGCGGTGTTCGTCCTGCGCATCCGGCACCGGGACGAGCGCGCGCCCGGAAACGATCGCCGCGCCCTGCACGTGGAGATCGGCGAAGGGCTCGGGTTCGTCTTCCGGCAGCCCTTGCTGCGCCGCATCGTCGCGACCACGGGCGCGTCGAACCTCTTCGGCGGCATCAGCAACGCGCTGCTCGTGCTCTACGCGATCCGCGACCTCGGCGTGGGCGAAGCCGGCCTCGGTCTCGCACTGAGCGTCGGCGCGATCGGCGGGCTCGCAGGCGCCCTCCTCGCCGGGCCTCTGATCAGGCTCGTCGGCGAGGGCCGCACGATCGCCCTCGCCCTCCTGCCCGGCCTGCCCGCGCTCGCACTCGTCCCGCTGGCCGCCGGCCACTCCCGTCCGGTCGCGATCGCGATGCTCGCGGCGTCGACCGCCGTGGTCGGCGTCGGCATCGTGGTCTACAACGTCGCCCAGGTGTCGTTCCGGCAGCGCCTGTGCCCGCGGAGGTTGCTGGGCCGGATGAACGCCTCCGTCCGCTTCGTCGTCTGGGGAACGATGCCGGTCGGGGCGTTCCTCGGCGGGATCATCGGCAGCGAGTACGGAGTGCTCACCGCGTTCTGGGTCGGAGTGGCAGGCCAGGCGCTCGGCGCCCTTCCGGTGTTGCTCAGCCCGCTCGTGCGCATGCGCGACCTGCCGAGACACCTCGACGAGCATGCCGACACCGAACCGGCGCCGCAGAGCTGACCAGGCGCTCCTTCGTCACACCGCCGCCGTGACCCTGACCTGCGCGTCGCCCGATCGACACCTCAGAGTCGTCCGGCGGCACCCGGCGAGTGCCTGACGACGAACTGTGGGCCGTCACGCGCGCGGCGGTGAACACCTTCCTGCACGCCTTCGGCGCCGAGCCCGCATAGATCGCACGTGCTGGTCCTTGTCTGAGACCGTCTCAGCATTGCGCCCGTCACCTTCGGCCGGGTCGTCCACCAGGTCCGTCCCACCGACAACGGCTTGCTCGGCCACCCGGATCACCTCGATCTGCGGCCTTTGTCCGTGGCTGCCCCTCCCGGAAACCGCGCGCCTATGGCCGAACCCGGCATGGAAGCGCTGCGCGTCGCTCTGCCGCATCACTGCGCCGCCGAGATAAATGATCTCGCGTCGTTTCTCCCCGCCCTTTGGCGAGGAGTTCAACGGCATGCCGTGACCCCGCTACCGCGATAGTTTTGCCTGAGGAGGAAAAACATGAAGCCGCTGCCGACAACAGAACGCGGACGTCGCACCCGCATGGCGATCGTCTCGGCGGCGGCGAAGCTCATGTACGAGCGAGGGCTTGCCGCGCCGTCGATGGACGACGTCCTGGCGGCGAGCGGCGCGGGGAAGTCACAGCTGTATCACTACTTCGGCGGCCGGCAGGACCTCCGTGTGGCCGTGCTGCACCATCAGTTCGATCTCGTGATGGCTGGGCAACCGGCGCTGCGCGACCAGACATGCGACGACATCCGCCGCTGGCGCGACGAGGTGCTGGCCGCCCACCGATCGAACGGCCTCGGCCCCTGCCCTCTCGGCACCTTCGTCGGCCAGACCGACGGCGACCAGATGCTCCAGGACACGCTTGCCGGCCTGTTCGCACGATGGCAGGACGCGATCTCCCGGCTCGTGGCACGCGCGCAGCGCACCGGCAGGCTCGATCCGGACACCGACCCTTCCATGGCCGCTCTCTCCCTGCTCACGGCGTTGCAAGGCGGCATCATGCTCTCTCACCTGAGACGTGACCCGGCGCCGCTGGAGGACTCCCTCGACGCCGCCATGAGCCCCCTACTGCTCCGCACCTCGCAGTGATCCCGGGCGGGCGGGGGGAAAGACGCAGCGACGTCGCGAGGATGGTCAGCGGCATCCCACCGTGCCCGGGAAGGACACGACGTCGAGACCGAGTGGCAGCTCGTCGTGGCGCGGTCCGGTCACCGCGGTGTCGATCGGTACAGGCTGACTGGCGTCGATGAACTTCTCGGCCTGGTCGAGCGGCGGGAACTTGCCCGACAGCGTGAACTCATCGATGACGTAGGGCAGGCCGTCGCCTGCCAGCGTCGGCGCGTCCGCGATGTGGAAATGCAGGTGTGGCCCGCTGGACGAGCCGGAGTTGCCGAGCTCGCCCAGTTTCTGCCCCCGGCACACCCGGTCACCGGCTCTCACCGCGACGGAGCCGGCTTTGAGATGGTCGAAGCTGGCGTAATGGCCGCCGCCGAGATCGACGATCACGTGGTTGCCCTCGGCCTCGTCGAGTCCGACCGGCTTCGGCTGATTCGGAACCTGGTCGGGGAATCGGTCCACCGCCTGCACGACGGCGCCGGGGGCGACGGCGATCACCGGCGCGCCGTAGAACACCCAGCTCGTGTTGACGTCGGGGTCGCCCACGACGAGTCGCCCCTGGACGTCGGAGCCGTTCCAATCGATCGCGAAGCGCTGAGCCAGCGAGAGCTCACCGTCCACCGGCTGCAACGCGCGCCGGTGCGGCCCGTCGCAGCAGCTGCCTGCAGCGATCCAGCCCGGTCCGACCAGCGGTGGCCCGACGACGAGTGGTGGCCGCCGGTCGACCTCCGTCGGCCTGCTCGTGTAGGTGATGGAGCCCGGTACCGGCAGACCGGGCGGAACGGTGACCGTGATCCGGTGCTGGATCGATGCCGGAATCGCACCGGGCCCGGGCACCGGAATCGCCATCCAGACCACACCCATCGCCGACGCCGGAATCGTCGTCGTGGGAGGCGTCGTCGGTGCCAGCAACGACGTCGCCTCGGTGAGGGCCGATCCGGACAGGCCGGCGATCGGCCTCTCCGCACCGGTGGCCAGAACGTCCACGCCCGTCACGGTGACGGGCACCGGGAACCCGTTGAGCAGCTCGAGTTCGTAGACGAGCAAGGAGGTGCCATCTCCACCGGTGAACCAGCGGGGCGGCGACGGGACCGACGGAACCAGCGGCGTGTACACGTCGTCGGCGATCACCGGCGGCGCCGTCGCGGGCGGGGCCGTGTTCACGCAGGCAGCGAGCAGCACGCACAACGCGGCCCCGGCCGCGGAGGTGATGCGCCTGCGCATCGAATGCGACATCACTTCTCCTCACTCCAACTGGTGGTGATCACGGCTCCACGAGAGAGTCGAGCCCCTGCCGCGCACGCGCTCTACGGTCACGACATGCACGTCACGGACGAACGGAGGGCCGAAGTCCACCGCGTGCTCTCCGGGGTACCCCGCTGGGCGATGCACCGACCCGATGTCAGAGCGGTCGGGCTGTGCGGTTCGTGGGCTCGGAACACCCAGCGAATGTCGTCGGACGTCGATCTCGTCGTTCTCACCGAATCCCCCGAGCTCTACGTGGACGACGAGGAGTGGCTGCACGACTTCGGGAGCCCTCATGTCGTACGCACGCAGCGGTGGGGTGTCCTCACCGAGCGGCGCGTCCGACTCGGCTCAGGTCTGGAGGTCGAGTTCGGCTTCGCCCACCCGACATGGGCCGCACTCACCCCGGTGGACTCCGGCACTCGCGCCGTCGTGACCGATGGCCTGCAACCGCTGTACGACCCGGCCCTTCTCCTCGCCGAGGTGGTGGCGGCGTGCGCGGCCGCCCCTGGTCCAGGAGGCCGTCCCGCGTGATTCTTGGCAGCCGGTTGTTTGCCGTGACTCTCGATTGCCCTGATCCCCATGCGCTGGCCCGCTTCTACCGAGAAATAGTGGGCGGCGACCTCCGATCGTCCAACGATGACTTCGTCGTGCTCAGCGGAACCGACAGCGCATTGCGGCTGGACTTCCAACGGGTGCAGAACTCCGAGCCCATCCCGTGGCCGGACCCGGCCGCGACTCGGCGGCTACACCTGGACTTCGTCGTTGACGACCTTGATGAGGCCGAGGCGCACCTGTGCTCGATGGGCGCTCGCCGCGCAGATTCGCAGCCCGGCGGCGATCGCTTCCGAGTGCTGATCGACCCCGCAGGGCATCCGTTCTGCCTCGCCACCGCTCAGGCAGCATCGACACCGAGCGGCCAGGTGCCTGAAGTGGATACGGGCAGGCAAGCCGTCTGAGATCGAGGCGCCGACGGCGCGCCCCAGGCCTTCCTCCTCGCACGAAGTCGCGACCAGCGACCACACTGGGGATGCAGGCAGTCGATCGAGAGCCGAGGAGCGACGTGACCGCTTATGTCGTGGTGGAGATCCAGGTGCACGACCCGGAGCTGTACGAGCAGTACAAACCCATCGCGGCGAACTCGATCGAGCTGTACGGCGGACGGTATCTCGCTCGGGGCGGCGAGACCGAACTGCTGGAGGGCGACGCGTCGCCAGGGAGGATCGTCATCCTCGAGTTCCCCGACGCGGCCACAGCACGTCGCTGGTACCGGTCGGCCGAATACGCGGAGGCGCTCAAGATCCGGGAGCGAGCCTCCGTCGGCCGCTTGATCGTGGTCGAGGGACTCGCCTGACAACGCCACCAGGTGCACACCGGCGCGGCCTTCGACCTATCTTCGCGGGACGGCGTTGATCCACAGAAAGAGCGGCATGCGTTCCCATCGCGCCCGAGCCGGGTCGCGCCCGTTGAGATGAGCCGGGCGGGGCTCTCGCAGTGATGTGATGGCAAGTCCCGCGGCCTGGAGGGCGGCGACGTAGTCCTCCAGGGGGTACGACCACCCGGCGAAGTGCATGGTGCGCCCCGCTCGTGATTCCGTGCCGATGAAATGGCTACGCCCGAAGTAGGTACCGGGGACCACGAAAGGGGCGTCGGGCTCGGCGTCGGCGAAGGATCCGCGGTCGACGAAGGGGTGGACGATCGAGATCGTCAGGACGCCGTCATCGGCGAGCACGCGCGCGGCTTCGGCCACCGCCGCCGGCATGTCCGGCACGTCCATCAGCATGTTGTAGGCCACGACTCGGTCGAACGCGCGGTCCTCGAACGGGAGCGAGGTCGCGTCGGCGACCATGTAGCGCTGCTCGGAGCCTGCCGCTTCCGCCGCGGCGACGAGGCTGGGCGAGATGTCGGTCGCGGTGACGTGATGGCCCAGCGCGGTGAGATCGCGGGCGATCCGGCCCTCACCGCAGCCGATCTCCAGCGTGGCGACGCCCGGTCCGGGCAGGAACTCCCGGAAGGCCTCGCGGTAGTACCAGTAGGCGTCGTGCTCGGGTGCGCGGGCCCAGTCCGTCCACTCGTTCGCGACGTGTTCCCAGTGTCGTGCTGCGTCGTGTTCCGCCGGCCGATCGATCATGCCGACAGCGTTCCCGCGGGCGACGAACCGCCGCAACCAGATCGACCGCTGGGACCTTGACCCTTGACAACGTACAACCGATTAGTTGTATATTTTCCTCGTGACCGAGACCGACGAGGAGCGGGCCGACGCCCTGTTCCACGCACTCGCCGACCGGACCAGGCGCGACATCATGCGCAGGGTGCTGGCCGGTGAGCACTCGGTCTCAGCCCTCGCGGCGAAGTACGAGATGAGCTTCGCCGCGGTGCAGAAGCACGTCGCCGTCCTGGAGAAGGCCGGCCTGCTCACCAAGCGGCGCAACGGTCGCGAGCAGCTGGCCAGCGGCGACGTGTCGGCAGTGCGGTCCGTGGCGTCCATGCTCACCGAGCTGGAGCAGGTCTGGCGTGGCCGCATCGCACGCATCGACGAGCTGATCGCATCCGACACCACAACCCCCACCGACCGGGAGGACTGAACAATGCCCGTCACCGACGTCAAGCACGACCTGGACAGCCGCACCCTGACCATCACCGCCGAGTTCGACGCCCCCGTGGAGCGGGTCTGGCAGATCTACGCGGACCCGCGCCAGCTGGAGAAGGTGTGGGGCCCGCCGACCTACCCGGCGACCTTCGTCGATCACGACCTCACCCCCGGCGGCCGGGTCACCTACTTCATGACCAGCCCGGAGGGTGAGAAGTTCGCCGGGTACTGGAAGGTCACGGCCGTCGACGAGCCGCGGAGCTTCTCGTTCGAGGACGGGTTCGCCGACCTCGAGTTCAACCCGAACCCCGACCTACCGGTCGCCTCGAACGTCTACACCTTCACCGAGCACGACGGCCGCACGCGCGCGACCTACGCGGGTACGTACGCCACCGCGGAAGACCTGCAGAAGGTGCTGGAGATGGGGGTCATCGAGGGTGCCAGCGGGGCGATCAACCAGATCGACGAGTTCCTCGCCTCCTGAGGCGACAGGCCGCGGCGGCCGGAATCGATCGGGGACCACCCGGTCGGACGGCCGCCGTGGCCTTAGGCGGGCGGGCCCAGGAATGTACCTACCTGAATCCGAATATCTCGCCGGCAATCCGGCGGATTTGTACTCGCGCCATTTTCGCAGCATCGACGTCGACACGGCGCTACCCGTAGCGGCCGCGTATGGCCGGGTCAGGCGGTGCGGCGGGAGCGGGCCAGCGCCAGCCCGCCGATGACCATGCCGATCAGCCCCAGCGCCAGGGCCACGATGGCCCCGGCCAGCCCGTTGCCGGTGCCGAGACCACCGGCAGAGTTGGCCATGTGCAGCCCTCCGACGACCGCGCCGATCAGGCCCAGCACCAGGGCCACGATGGCACCGTTTCGCCCGTTGCCGACGCCGGTGCGACCGGCGGAGCGGGCCAGCGCCAGTCCGCCGACGACCACGCTGATCAGCCCCAGCACGGCGGCCACGGTGGGCACGGTTCGCCCGGAGCCGATGTCGTAACCACCAGCGGCGACGGAGACCTGCACGGCCGCCGGTGTGGCGAGCAATAGACGGACGGACATCGAGAATCCCTTCGGTCGAATAACGAGGAGCGGCAGCGTAGGTACCGGGAATCGTTCTTGCGGTTACACCTGATCGGTCGCGCGGTCGGCGCGATGATGCATGAGTGAGAGCGATGGTGATTGCGGGGACGGCATCTGCGCATCGGGCGACGGTCGTCTTTCCCGGCTGATGCCCGCGGGGTACGGTCAGCCGCCGGTAGTAGACGCTCTCAACCGGTGCGGTAGTACCGAGACACCGCGCCCGGTGGATGCGCACCCCGGCGGCACCCGAGAACATGGGGCCGGGCGACGGGTGCGCGGATCGAGGGCGGGAATGGTCAACACCATGCGTGAGGCCGTGCGTCTCGACACGCGGTTGCCGGTGGTGGCCGACGCGAGTCTCGGCGCTTGTGTGGCGGTGGGATTCCTCGCCGCCGCGTTCGCCGGGGTCGACCCGCTAGTGGCGAACACCCGCCCGCTCGACGCCGGAGCGGTGGCACTGGGCGCAACGGTCGCAGCGGCGGTCGCGGTGCGCCGCCGCTACCCGATCGCGTCGGTGGTCGTGCTCAATGCGGTCCCCCTCGTCTGGTTCCTCGGCGCCTATCCCGGGCGTCTGATCACCCTGGCCCCGCTGATCGGCTGCTACACCCTCGCGGTTCATCGCGGGTGGCGGTGGGGCCTCGCGGGCGCCGCGTTCACCGCCTTGATCCAGATCGTCGCGATCCGGGTGGTGCTCGGCGACGCCGAGACCGCCGGCGTGGTCCCCTTCGCGGTGCTGCTGGCGGCCACTGCGGGCAGCGCAGGCGCGGCCGCGGGGTACTACCGGGCGGTTCTCGCGGCCACCCGCGCCCAGCTCGCCCGGGAGATCCAGACACACGAGGAGCGGGCGCGCCGACTCGCAGCCGAGGAACGACTGCGCATCGCACGCGAGCTGCACGACGTCTTCGGGCATGCCATGGCCACGATCAGTGTGCAGGCCGGGGTAGGTCTGCACGTCATCGAACAGCGCCCCGGGCAGGCCCGCGAGGCACTCGCCGCGATCAAGAAGATCTGCGACGACGGCCTCACCGACGTCACGACCATCCTCGGCATCCTGCGCACCGACACCCCGGCGGTGGAGGGGGAACCGCGCGCGCCCCGGGGCGGGCTCGACCGCCTCGCCGACCTGCTCCACACCGCCGAGGCCGCGAACCTTCGGGTGGAGCTGAACGTCGAAGGCGACCCGCGGCCGCTGCCCGCCCCCGTCGATCTGGCCGCCTACCGGATCATCCAGGAAGCGCTGACCAACGTGCTCCGCCACGCCGAGGCCCGCACCGTCGAGCTGGCGCTGACGCACGAACCGTCGCGGCTCCTCATCCGGATCCGCAACGACGGGCCCACGACCAGCACGGACACCGCGGGCGGGCACGGCATCGACGGCATGCGCGAGCGTGCCCGCGCGCTGTCCGGCCGGCTCACCGCCGCTCCCCACCCCGACGGCGGCTTCGAAGTACACGCCGAGTTACCCATCCCGCACCCGCGATGATGTCGTCGTGCGCCCGAGCCACCCGATGACCGATCCCATTCGCGTGCTCATCGCCGACGACGAGGCCCTCGTGCGGGGTGGCTTCCGGGTACTCATCGAGACCGAGCCCGGCATGATCGTGGTCGGCGAAGCCGGCGACGGAGCCACCGCGGTGGAGCTGACCCGGCAGACCCGTCCCGACGTCGTTCTGATGGACATCAGGATGCCCGGCGTCGACGGGCTGAGCGCCACCCATCAGATCGCTGCCGACCCCGATCTCGCCGGCGTCCACGTGCTCATCCTCACCACTTTCGACCACGACGAGTACGTCATCGACGCGCTCAGCGCCGGCGCCGCAGGCTTCCTGATCAAGAACACCGAACCGGTCCAGTTGCTGCGCGGCATCCGTGTGGTCGCCGGCGGCGAAGCCCTCCTCTCCCCGGGGCTGACCCGGAGGCTGATCGCCCAGCTCACCGCCCGAAGCAGGACCCCACGAATCGATGCCCGCGCGATGGCCGAGCTCACCACCCGCGAAAGGCAGATCGTCGGGCTGGTCGCCCAGGGACTGAGCAACACCGAGATCGCTACGACGCTCACCATCAGCCACGCCACCGCCAAGACCCACGTCAGCCGCGCCATGACCAAGCTCAGCGCCCGCGACCGCGCTCAATTGGTGGTCCTGGCATACCGGCACCGGCTCGTCGAACCACCGGCCCCATGACCGCCGGCAGGGGTCTCGGGCTCGTCTCAGTCGAGCCGCACCGACGTACGGATCACGGTGCAGTTCTCGACGTCGAGGAATTGGACGCCGGCGTGTTCGGTCGCTCGGGCCCGCAGCTGTTCCGCGACGGGCCAGAAAGCGTCAGCAGCCGTCAGGTTCTCCCAGCTCGAGACGACCATTCCGTGGCCGGTGTCGCGGTTGAACAGCAACTGGAAGCTGCACAGACCATCGGCGCCCTTGACCCGGGGCACTGATCCCTCGCGCATGTTCGTGATCGCCTCGTCGACCCTGGCGGGTTCCACCAGGAATCGTGAAAGCCGTAACAGGGCGCCCCTGGCCGGGATGGAATGCCGGAAGCCTGCCACCACCTCGTAGCGCTCGATGCTCATCTCGGCGCCGGCCATGTCGGCGGCACGCTCCCGCGATTCGGCAAGTGCGGACTCCGCGGTTGTCATCGATTCGCGGCTGTCCCAGTAGGACGCGCCGATCAGGAAGCCGCTGGCGGGATCGGCAGCTACCCCGAAACCAACGTTGCCCGGTGTCGCTTCGACGGCGGCCCTGACCTCGCCGTCCACGTACTCGATCGCGGCCTCGATCTTGTCGCGATCGCCTCGCAGCGTGGTGTATCGAGCGAACATGTCGGTGTCCCTTCTCTGTTCGTCCCCCCTCCGACCGAGCGAAACGGAAGTGTTCGGCTGCGCACGTCTCGTCAGGCTCTACGAGATGCGTGGCCGGACCAGCGTGCTCGCGGCGACGGGGCCTCACAAGGGCCCGGATCGGGGGTCACCCGGCGTCGTCGTCTCCGACCGATGAGTTGAGCACGGCGCCGTGGTCGTTTCTGTGACAGCACGCGAACGGGCGTCGCCCGTCGCACCCATCGGCCCACTTCAAGGGAGACGACGTCGTGATCGCGAACCAGACCCCCGCCGACGAGTACCGCGAGATCTCCGACCGCTTCACCAAGCTCGTCGAGGGTGTGCCCGACGATGCGACGTGGAACCGCCGGTCCCCTGTCCCCGAATGGACCGCCCGCGACGTCGTGAGGCACCTCGTCGAGTGGTTCCCCGGATTCCTGGCCGACGGCGCGGACGTCACCCTGCCGCAGGGGCCCAGCGTCGACGAGGACCCGGTGGCCGCATGGCGCACCATGAGCGATGGCGTCCAGGTCGTGCTCGACGACCCCGCCTCGGCGGACAAGAAGCTGGTCAACCGCCACATCGGCGAGGTCGAGCTGCCCACGGCGATCGCGCGCTTCTTCACCAGCGACGTGTTCATGCACAGCTGGGACCTCGCCCGGGCCACCGGTCAGGACGAGACCCTCGACCCCGAGCGCTGCGCAATGCTGTTGGAAGGGATGCAGCCCCTCGACGACCTGCTGCGTTCGAGCGGGCAGTACGGGCCCAAGGTCGACGTCCCCGACGACGCCGACGTGCAGACCAAGATGCTCGCCTTCATCGGCCGCGACCCCCGCTGAGGGTCGCTCACGCAGGAACCGAGGCGTTTCTGACCAACGGGCGGCGGGCGGCGTATTCGCCGAGTAAGGTCACGGGCAGCATGTGGTTGCGCCTAGGGTTCCGCCTGCTGCCTGCCTACCAGCCCACAATCAGGGTGGTCAGGGTCTGGACCGAGCGGCGCCACGGCCGCCCGACTGTCGGGTCGGGGCCGGTCGACACCTGACGGGATAAAAACCCCGAGGGCTCCGTGTTCGACGTGCCCATCTTCGGATGGCACCGACGCCAAGGAGCCTCTTCGGTGGCCACTGTTGTTCCTGTCCTGCCCCTCTCGACTGCTGTGCTGGCCCTCGGCGGTGGCCCCGGGCTGTCCGCCGGAGTCGTCGCGCTCACGTTATTGGCCGCGGTCCTGCACGCGGTGTGGAATGCCGTCGCCCACGGCGCGCCCGACCGTCTCGTGGGGTTCGCGCTGATCGGAGCGGCCTACGTTGTGATCTGCGGGGTCGCCGTGCTGATTCTGGGCCTGCCGCCCGCCGCGGCATGGCCCTTCATCCTGGCCTCGGCCGTCATTCACGTGGTCTACAACCTGCTGCTGTGGGCGAGTTACCAGCTCGGCGAATTCAGCCACGTCTACCCGGTGGCGCGCGGGACCGCGCCGTGGGTGGTCGCGATGATCGAGATGGCGCTGGGTCACGTCCCGCCTGTGGTCCAGTTGGCCGGGATCGCGGTGATCTCCATCGGGCTGATCAGCCTGGCGCTCGACGGAGGCCGTCTCTCACGCTCGTCGTTGCCCGCGCTGGGCGCCGCGGTGGCCACGGGGGTCTGCATCGCCGGCTACACCGTCGTCGACGCCGCGGCGGTCAGCACAACACCGGTGCTGGTCTACGCGGCATGGATGTTCCTGCTCCAGGGCCCGGTGATGCCGGCGATCGCGCTGGTCCGCCGGAAGAAGGGCCTGTTCACCCAGGCCCGACCGGTAGTGATCGCGGGCCTCGGCGGCGGGGTGATGTCGCTCGCGGCCTACGGGTTGGTGCTCGTAGCCCAGACCAGCGGGGCGACCGCGGCCATCGCGGCGCTGCGCGAGACCAGCATCGTTGTCGGAGCCATCATCGGCACGGTCTTTCTCGGCGAGCGCTTCGGGGTCGGTCGTGCCGCCGCCGCTGCGGTGGTCGCGGCCGGCATCGTCTTGGTCAACGTGTGAAGGGGCCGACCGCCAAGCGCATATACCGCAGCAGTGCGGCGCCGCCGAGCGAGGCGGACGTCGGCGGCGAGGTCACCGCGCGCGGTGCGCGGACGACCCCATGGAAAGGGCGCAGCCCCTCGATGATGTCCCCGGGCGAGCGTTCTTACACATTCCTCTCGACACTGACGGCCCGGGCCACTACTCGCCTGGAGGCGAATACGTCATTCTGAGACAACCTCATGGTCGTCGAACATCGCGAAGAGAGAGTTGAGGCCTTCCGCCAGCAGCGGGTGCGCGAAGATCGCGTCCGCCATGGCGGTGTGGGCGAGCTTTCCCAGCATGGCGACCTGGATCATGCTCATGATCTCGCCGCCCTCACTGCCGAGGACCGCGCAGCCCAGGATCTGCCCGCTGTCCGCGTCGACGACGGCCTTCATGAAGCCGCGCGTCTCCCCGGTCTCGATGGCCCGGATCACGGCGCTCATCGGGAGCTTCGCCACCCGGATCGCGCGTCCCTGGGCCCTGGCCTCGCGCTCGGTCATGCCGGCGCGGCCGAGCGGCGGGTCGATGAACATCGTGTACGGGACGATCCGGTCCCGTGTGCTCGCCTTCCCATGCTCGATGAGGTTGGCGTGCAGGATGCGGTAATCGTCGTAGGAAAGGTGGGTGAAGGCCGGACCACCCTTGATGTCCCCCATCGCGTAGACGCCGGGGACACTGGTTTCCAGGTACTCGTCGACCTCGATGAAACCGCGGTCGTCGAGACGTATGCCGGCCGCCTCGGGGGTGAGCGCCTCCGTATTCGGGACGCGACCGATGGCGGACAGCAGGTGCGTGCCTTCGAGTTGTCGCTCACCGTCCTCCGTGCGAACCGTCAGCCGCAGGTGGCCGCCGTCGCCCCGTTCGACCCTGACCGGCCTCGACGAGGTCAGGACCGCGATCCCGTCATCGCGCATGATGGCGGCGACCTCGTCCGAGACGTCCTCGTCCTCGATCGTCATCAGGCGCGCGGCACTTTGGACGATGGTGACCTCGCTGCCGAACCGGCGGAACATCTGCCCGAACTCCAGCCCGATGTAGCCGCCGCCGACGACGATCAGGTGCTCCGGGACCTCGTCCAGCTCCATGATCGACGTTGAATCGAGCAAGGGAACCTCGTCCGCGCCGGTGATCGCCAGCGGCCTGGGCCGGGTGCCCGCATCGATCACCACCACCGGCGCGCTGATCTGCCGTGTCCCGCCTTCCGTCAAGGCGATCTCGACCGTCTTCGGCCCCGTGAAATGGGCCTCGCCCTCGATCAGGTCGAGCCCGTCCTGCGCCAGGCGACTCGCATAGTTCTGCCGCGCGCCGGCGACCATGGCCCGTTTGCGCTCGCGCACCGCGGCCAGGTCCACCGATACCGGACCGATACGCACGCCGTACTCCGCGCCGCGGCGCGCCTGGTGGGCGAGGCGCGCGCTGGCGACCATCGTCTTGGTCGGGGTGCACCCCGTGTTGACGCAGACGCCGCCGAGTCTGCCTCGCTCGACGAGCGCCACCTTCCGACCCGCCTTCGCCAGCTCGGCGGGGAGAAACCGGCCGCCCTGGCTGGTCCCTATCACGATCGCGTCGTAGTCCTCATCGGCCATTGCGTCTCCTCCCGTGTCCTCCGGTCGCGGGTCTCGTTCGGCCCGGGCGCCACACAGCGAGCCTCGGTGAGATGCCGAGGCCGTGCAAGGGGTGCGCTCGGTGACCGGTGGCCGCGTCCCGGCTGATGTCCGCCGCGGCGACACCGCTCGGCGCGCTCACCGCCGCTCACGCCCGGTTCGCGGACTACCCTGCCGACGATGAGAGCGCTGCGATCGGCGCTGGCCACTGCAGCGGTGCTGGGCGCTGTGGTCAGCGGCTGCGGAGTCGGCGGCTCGGAGACGACCGGCACGGTGGCCGCCGCCGACCCGGCGCCGGCTGCCGACCCGGCGACGACGTCGGTCGAGCTCTCGGTGCCCCAGGCCAACGCGACGCCGCCGTTCGACACGCCACACGTCGTCGGAGTCCCTGCGGGGTGGAACGCTTCGGTGTGGGCACGCGTCGCCAACGCGCGCTACGAGGCGTGGACGCCGGAGGGCGACCTGCTGGTCAGCCAACCCGGCAACGGCACCGTGTCTCTCTTGAGCCCGGGCAGCGATCCCAGCGCTGTGCCGCAGCAACGGGTCCTGCTGGCAGGCCTGACCCAGCCGCAGGGCCTGGCCTTCGACACCTGGCACGGCCGGCGCGTGCTGTACGTGATCGAGTCCGATCGCCTCGACCGCTATCCGTGGTCGGCCACAGGCCCGGGACCCCGCACCACGGTCGTCGACCACCTGCCCGACCTCCAGCCCGGCGGCGACGACGTGCACCGTCTCAAGTCGGTCGTCGTCGGGCCCGACCACACGCTCTACTTCCCGCTGCCGAGCTCGACGAACGCCGGCCTCGCCGACGAGCGGATGGACCCGCCACGCGGAACCGTGGCCACCGTCGACCCCGACACCGGCACGCTGCGCATCTTCGCGCGCGGGATCCGCAACGGCGAAGGCCTGGCGTTCGCTCCCGACGGGACGCTCTGGGTCGCGGTCAACAACCGCGACACCATCGCCTACCCGTTCCACCGTGCCTACGGCGGCGAGCCCGACGCGTTCGGCAAGGTCATCCCGGGCTACGTCACCGACCACCCGTCGGAGGAGGTGGCGCGCCTGACGCCGGGCCGCGATCTCGGCTGGCCGACCTGCAACCCGGATCCCGACGTCGATCCCGGTGTCGCGGGCACCGCGCTGGACGAGGCCGATCCGCCGTTCACGCCCGACGCGCAGAACAACCCCGACGGCAAGGTCCGCAACTGCACGGATCTGAAGCCGATCGAGCGCGGGATCCCGGCCCACAGCGCACCGCTCGGGCTGCATTTCCTGCCCGCCGGCACGCTGGGCGCCGGCCGTGGCGAGGGCGCGGTGCTCGCGCTGCACGGCTCCTGGAACGCGCAGCCGCCGCGCGCGCCCGCGGTGGTGTGGATGCCGTGGGTCGCAGCCGACAAGACGCTCGGGGCGCCGCAGACCATCCTCGGTGGCTTCCAGGACGCCAACGGCGAGCGCTGGGGCCGCCCGGTCGACGACGTGATCGGACCCGACGGCGCGCTCTACGTCAGCGACGACAAGTCCGGCGCCATCTACCGCCTCACGCCGAAGACGAACTAGCGCGACAACTGCCACACGCCGACGAGATCGGGGATCACCGCACAGATCGACACGGATGAGAGCCGTCGTTTCCGCTGTGACGTACAGCGGCTGTGACGTACAGAGACGGCGTCACATGTCAGGCGCGGAGGCCGACAATGCGCACCTAGCGTGACTACGTGCTACGCGATATTCCATCGAAGCCACGTTCCACGCGTGCGCAGCGGCGCTGGTCGCCCCAGCACGTCGTGCTCGCCGCGGCGAGCGCCGTCTTCGCCCTGGGATGTGCGGTGCCGAGCGCGTCCCCGGCCGATCCGTCGAGACCGAACGCCGTCCCCACGGACGTGCGGGACGGCTGGTGAGCCGCGCACGGTTGCCCTGCCCGGCGATCACCACTGATTTCACGCGTGCCAAGACAGGAGAAGGGATCTCTCGTGGCTGAAACCACGTACACGGCCGTTGCCACCTCCACCGCGGAAGGACGCAACGGCGGCCGCGCCACCTCCGACGACGGTGCGCTCGACGTCCATCTCGCCGTTCCGAAGGCGCTGGGCGGAGCGGGCGGAGGCACCAACCCGGAACAGCTGTTCGCAGCGGGCTGGGCGTCGTGCTTCGTCGGTGCGGTCCGGCGGGTCGCGAGCCGGAAGAAGATCGCGCTGAAGGACCTCGCGGTGATCGCGGAGGTCACCTTGCACCACGACATCAAGGCTGACGAGTTCGGTCTGAGTGCGGTGTTGCGCCTCGAGGCCGGCGGGATCGACCAGCAGACCGCCGACGACCTGGTGGCCGGCGCGCACCAGGTGTGCCCGTACTCCAAGTCCACCCGGGGCAACATCGACATCTCGCTGCACGCCACTGTCGCCTGACACGCGGCAAGCCCGGGTCGGGGCCCGGCGCGGTTCGTCCGGAAGCTGGCGATCGGTCAGCTCGACGTCTAGCTTCCGAGATCATGACGAACTGGGAGATCGCTCAGGTCAACATCGCGCTGCCGGTGGTACCTCTCACCGAGCCGGAGCTCAAGTGGTTCGTGGACGCGCTGGTTCCGGTCAACGCCGTTGCCGATGCGGCTCCGGGCTTCCGCTGGCGGATGAAGACCGAGGATGGCGATGCCACTGCCGTTCGCGGGTTCGGCGACGATCGAATAATCGTCAATATGACGGTGTGGGACTCGCTCGAAGCCTTGGGCGACTTCGTCTACCGAAACCCCGCGCATCTCGCGGTGCTGCGGCGCAAGCGTGAGGGGTTCAGCCGGCTCGGGCAGGCTCATCAGGTCCTGTGGTGGGTACCGGTAGGCCATCGGCCGACGGTCCTGGAAGCGGAAGAGAGGCTTGCGCATCTGCGGGAGCACGGACCGTCGGCGTGGGCGTTCACCTTCGGCACGCCGTTCCCCGCTCCGGACGCCGCCCAGGAGTCGCTCGGCGGCCAGGAGGACTGGTACTGCCGAGCCTGACCTCCGGTCCCCGGGGCCCGGAACCAGCAGCCGCTCACTGCATGGACTCGATCAGGCCGGCCAGTCCGTCCGGGCGATGAAGTGTTTCACTCTCCCGCCCTTCCGGAAGCAAGAACAAGATCCGCTCGACCCGGCTCTCCATATATGCGGACAGCACCGCCCGCTTACTCGGATCGAAGCTTGTGATGGTGATCGGCGTGCTGTCACCGCCTCCGGCACGCTCGGCCATCGCCAATTGCTGATCGACGAGCCGCGGTTCGGGGACCGCGAAGGGAAGCCAGCCTGCGTCATGGCGGATGGCCCTCGCAACAGCCGCGGCGCTGTTGCCTCCGACGTATATCGGAGGATGAGGTTGCCGTACCGGTTTGGGCCAACTATAAATCTGGTCGAAGTCGACCAGTGTTCCATGGAACTCAGCTTGCTCCTTGGTCCAGATCTCCCGGATGGCCGCCAGCCGCTCGTCGGCCAGCCGTCCTCGGACGCTTGGATCCGTGCCGTGGTTGCGCATTTCCTCGAGGTTCCAGCCGACGCCGACGCCGAGCACCGCCCGACCGCCCGATACCTGGTCGAGCGTCGCGACAGCCTTTGCGGTGTGGATCGGGTCGCGTTGAATGATCAGCGTTATTGCCGTGCCGAGCAGGATTCTTTCCGTGACGGAGGATATGCTCGCCAAGGCGACGAACGGGTCATAGGCACGGTAGTACTCGCGAGGAAGCTCACCGCCGAGCGGGAAAGGAGTCTCTCGACTCGCCGGAATGTGCGAGTGCTCGGCTAGCCAAATCGAGTCGAACCCACGCTCTTCGACCGCCTTCCCAAGAGCACTGGGCCAGATTCCCTCGTCGGTCGCAAACAACGTGACGCCGAATTTCATCATTCCTCACTCTCGCAACATGGTGGCCGACCGGATGGCTGTCGCTTCCGGCGGATAGGAACACGACATTCCGATGCTTCACCGGCTGCCGTGCCGACCCGCATGGGGAAGGAGAATGGGCGGTCAGCGCCCAGGAGGCCGACCGCGCGGCTCGGTGTGTGCCGGGACGATCACCCTCGCCTGTCCGGTCATGACGACAACCGTAACCAGGTAACTTCGCCATCGCAAGTTAGCAATTTCCCATGCGCTTCACATCGCGCCCGAAAGGTTGCTATGGGCGAAAAGCGAAGCGGCGGGACTTCGACCGGAACAGGGACCTCACCCGCGCCCTGGAACCAGCGGCCGAGCGGCGGACACTGCTGATCATTCGCGATCTCGCGGTACGACCGCGCGGGCGCCATCGAGAGCTCAGTGCTGGATCAAGCCGCCGACCGGAACGGGAGCGACGTGACCGGTCGCCGGCACGGTCTGCGCCAGGTCGAGGCCCACGTCGACCAGCGATGAGCGGCGCAGGCAGGCGACCTCGGGGATCGGGGTCCAGACGGACTCCGCGACCTCGCCGTTCGGCTCGGGCCGCATCCGGCCGCCGGCGATGCGGACCCGATAGAAGATGCCGACGTTCTGGTGCTCGACTCCCGCACGTGCGGTGGCCGCGGGGATCACTCTGGAGTCCACGCCCAGCAGGCGTTCGACCACCGCGTCGCAGCCGGTCTCCTCGGCGACCTCCCGGATCACCGCATCGAACGGATCCTCCCCGTGCTCGACCCGACCGCCCGGAAGAGTCCAGCTGCTCTCGCCCGTCGGTGGTACGTGACGGGCGAGGAGCACACGCCCGTCCTCGACGCACACGGCGTAGGCCGCCAACCGGAAACTCATCCCCCGCACCTCCGACCGGACCCGTCCAGCATCCAGGATCCGCCGCGCCACTATCCAGCAGGTGCGCCGGGAGGCTGCTACGAGCCGAAGGACAGCTGCTGGGAGAAGAACGGCAGGACCTTCTCCTCGAGGCGCTGAGGGACCCCGCTGGTGTGGTCGCCCTCGTAGGTCTCGAAGGTGTGCGGCACGTCGAACCGGTTGAGGCGGTCGACGAAGACCTCGTCGCTGGCGAGCAGGCTGTCCTGGAGCCCGATGTCGAGCGCGATCGCCTTGTATTTCTTGAGGTTCCCGGCGTACTGGTCGAGCATGGCGACCGGCGAGTTCGCCGCCCACTTCTCGGCAATGTCCGGTTGTACCTCACCGTTCTTCGTCGGCAGGTCGAAGAAGAACGGAGGGTTCTTCGGGTTCGGTGCCCATGCAGCGGCCCGAGCCAGTGTGCCCATCACATCGCGGTTGCCCTGTGCTTCTTCCGGGCTCTTGATCGACTCGGCCAACGGGGTGACACCGCCGGCCGGCGGACGGATCGTCCCTTCGTTCAGGCAGCAGGAACTGAGCGCGTAGAGCGCGTTGAACACGTCGGGGCGCTTCATGCCGATACGGATCGTCCCGTAGCCGCCCATCGAATGGCCCGCGAGCCCACGGCTCGCACGCGTCGCGATCGTGCGGTAGTTCTGGTCGACATAGCTGACGAGATCGTCGGCGACATACGTTTCCCAGTCGCCCGCCGTCACCGAGTTCGAGTACATGCAGCCGCCGTAGGCGTTCATGCAGTTGGGCATCACGAGGATCATCTCCTGCGCGCTGCCGTTGGCGAAGACGCGTTCGGCGATCTGGTCGAGCTGGCGGCCGCCGGGACCGAAGTAGGACAGGTCCGTCCCGGTGTATCCGTGCAGCAGGTAGACCACCGGATACCGGCGATCGGAATCGGTGGAGTAGCTCGCCGGCAGGTAGATCGACACATCGGGGTCGGCCGATTCGCCCATCAGGTTGCCCTCGAGCGACTTGCCGTGCACCTTGACGCGCTCCAGCTTGCCCGCGGCGGTGGACGATGCGGCAGCCTGCGGTTCCGGCTCCTGGGCTTGCGACGACCAGCCCGCGCATGCAGAAAGGGCGAAGAGAACCGCGGAGCAGGTTGCCGCCAGCAGCGCCCGTGAACGAATCAGCGCCATACGAACACCTCCACATCCTTGTGCCCGGACCGATATCCGGCGAGGCAGTCCTTCGGGGCCGGAATCGGGGTGCCCGAGAAATCAGGGCGAAACCGTTCGGCGATCTTGCTGTGTCACGGCCGATGTTCCACTGCGGACAACCATGATCATGAGATGCCCCGGGGCAGGTGTCAACCGAGGATCCGTGGGGCGGAAACGTCTCGATCATCTGACATGGGCCAACATCTGAGCCAGGCCGCGCCTTGCGGTCCGCGGAAGCGGCGACGCGGCGCCCGCCGAAGTGCGGTGCAATGCGGTGGCCGCCCTGCCGGGCCCATCGGATGATCGTCGAGTGGACATGAGCGAGAGTGCAGTCATCGTGCCGGTGCCTGAGGCCGAGCCGGTGGTGGGCGCGTTTCGCGCCTCGCTGGATCGCTCCGCGGGGTGGGGCGTGCCGGCGCACGTGACCGTCATCTACCCGTTCCTCGCTCCCGACCGTCTCGGCCCCGACGAGCTGCGGCGGCTTCGCGATGCGGTTCGATCTGTGCCGCGCTTCGAGGTCTCCTTCACGGAGGTGCGCTGGTTCGCCGACACCGTCGTATGGCTTGCTCCACATCCGGCCGAGGGCTTCCGCGCATTGATCGACGCCGTGTGGTCGGCGTTCCCCGAGTGCCCTCCATACCGCGGTGCCTTCGGCACGCCGGTGCCTCACCTGACCATCGGAGACGATGCCGCCCTCGACACGTTGTCCGCCGCGGGCGACGCAGTCTCCAGGCGACTGCCGGTGACAGCGTCGGTGCACGTGGCTCACCTGTTCCAGGGCTCGGCCGCGCCCGGGGCCTGGCGCAGTGTGGCTGAACTGCCGCTGGGATGAGTACAGGTGTGCCGACCCCGGACGGCGGCACATGAATCCGACGCTCTACCTGGGAACTCGCGTCGGCCGGCCGGCATGTGCGTCGAACGCGGCAGACTGCCGGATACCGGCCAACCCTCCCCGACGCCACTAGTATCGAGCCGTGATCGGGCCCGCAGAAGCCGCCGGTGTCGTCCTCGCCGGCGGCCGGTCCTCCCGGATGGGCCGCTCCAAGGCGGCCTTGGAGTGGCACGGCTCGACGCTCCTGCACAGGACCACCGCCCTGCTTGCTCGCGTCGTCGACGGGCCGGTACTGGTCGTCGCCGCACCTGGCCAGGACCTGCCCGAGCTGCCGCCCGGGATCGAGGTGGTGGCCGACCCGATCGATGGGCTGGGGCCCATGCGGGGTCTGGCCACGGGGTTGGCCGCGCTCGACGGGCGTGCACCGGTGGCCTTCGTGTGCTCGACCGACCTGCCTTTCCTGCATCCTGCGCTGGTCCAGCGGGTGCTGCGCGGGTTCGCCGACCCGGAGGCCGATGTCGTACTGCCGGTGGCGCGCGGCTACCGGCAGCCACTGGCGGCCGGCTACCGGACGGCGCTGGCCGGGCTGGTGGAAAAGCTGCTGGGCGAGGGGGACCTGCGGCCGGGGATGCTGTTCCAGCACTGCCGGGTCACCCAGCTCGACGACGACACCCTGCTTGCCGATCCTGCGCTGGCACGCGCCGACCCGGGGTTGGACTCGCTGGTCAACGTCAACGAGCCCGATGATTACGCTGCCGCCCTCGCTCGACCGCAGCCGGAGGTGGTGGTCGAACGGTTCGGGGCGCTCGCGAGCGGCGGGCAGCGCGGGCCGCGCACGGTCCGTGCGGCTTCGCTCGGTGCGGCCGCTGCTGAAGTGGGGATCGCTCTCGATCGGCATGTCGTGGCCGCCATCAACGGCGACCAGATGACCCGCGACCCTCACTTGCCGCTCGTCCACGGCGACAACGTTGCCTTCCTGTCGGCCGACGCGGGGGGCTGAGCAGGCCTACGCTTGGGTCTTGTGTCAGCAGGTGGGTATTTCGGCCGGGCCCTGGTCGTGGACGTCGGGGACCACGAGGTGACGAGCGCGCCGCTCCCCCTCGAGGACGCCGTCCTGCGCGCCTACCTGGGTGGGGTCGGCCTGGGCACCTGGCTGATGCACCGGCTGGCTCCGGCCGGTGTCGACCCGCTCGCCCCGGAGGCGCCGCTCGCATTCGTGTTCTCCCCTCTGGTCGGCACCCCGCTGACGACCAGCGCGAAGTTCGCGGTGGTGGCCAAGTCGCCGCTGACAGGGCTGCTCACCGACGCGCTGGCGTCCAGCCGGTTCGCCATCGCCGGCAAGCTGACCGGGAACGACGCGATCGTCGTCCGCGGAAGGGCGGCGGAGCTGTCGGTGCTGCTCGTCGACGGCGACGGCGCCCGCCTCGAGCCGGCGCCGGAGCTGGCCGGGCTGGCGGCGGCGCAGGCCGAAGCGGCCGTGCGGGAGCGGTTCGGGCGCGGTTGGCAGACCGCGGCCATCGGGCCGGCCGGGGAGCAGCTGGTCCACTACGCCACGATCAGCCACGACGGCCGCCATGCCGGCCGGGGCGGGCTGGGCGCGGTCCTGGGGGCCAAGAACGTCAAGGCCATCCTGGTCAGGTCGGCAACCCGGGTGGAGATCGCCGACCAGACGGCGGTGCTGGCCGCGGCGAAGGACCTGCGGACGCGCAGCTTCGGGCCGGCCACGGCGAAGTACCGCGAGCTGGGCACGCTGGCCAACCTGCTCGCTTTCAACGCCGTTTCCACGCTCCCGACCCGCAACTTCACTGCGGCCACCTTCGCCGACGCGCCCCGGCTGGCTGCCGAGGAGCTGCACGAGCTGCGCGGAGTGGCACGCAACTCGTGCGCGTCCTGCGCGATCGGCTGTGAGCACATCTACTCCCGCAAGGGCGGCGGCCAGCAGCGGATGGAATACGAGAACGTGTTCGCGCTCGGGCCGCTGTGTGGCGTCTCCGACCCGGACGACGTGTTCGCCGCCAGCGCCCGCTGCGACGAGCTGGGCCTGGACACGATCTCCGCCGGAGGCACGATCGCGTGGGCGATGGAGTGCGTCGAGCGCGGCCTCATCGATGCGCCGTGGCTCAAGTTCGGCGACGGTGCGGCGCTGTTGCGCGCGCTCGACCTGATCGGCGCCCGGGAGGGCCTCGGCGAGCTGCTGGCGCAGGGCTCACGACGGGCGGCTGAGGTCGTCGGCAACGGATCGATCGCGTTCGCACCGCAGGTCAAGGGCCTGGAACTGCCTGGGTACGAGCCCCGCACGCTGCAGGCGATGGCCCTGGGCCTCGCGGTCAACGCCCGCGGCGCCGACCACAACCGCTCCGGCGCGTACGAGGCCGACCTGTCCGGCGAGCTCGACCGGCTGGACGGCGGTCCGGCCCATGTCGCCGCGGCGGTAGGCACGGAGGACCGGGCCGCGGTGATGGATTCGATGATCCTCTGCAAGTTCCTGCGCGGGGTCTTCGAGGACCCCTTCACCGAGTGGGCGGCACTGCTGCGCTCGGTCACCGGCTGGGATGTCGACGCGGCCGAGCTGCGCGCCACCGCGCGGCGGATCGTGCTGGCCAAGCGGGTGTTCAACCAGCGTGAGGGAGCCACGGCCGCGGACGACACGCTGCCGCCTCGGATGCTGGAGACGCCGCTGGAGCTGGGCTCCGGACGGGTGGCCGCGCTGACCGCCGAGCGCCTGCAGGCCATGGTCGCCGGGTACTACTCCGAGCGCGGCCTGGACGAGGAGGGCCGCCCTGCGCCGGAGGCGGAGGCCGCGTTGCTGCTAGGTGGATGAAGGACGAGAATCGCCAAACCGGGCACAGGGTGACTATGTTGTATGCGGTATGCACTACCGGTTGGGAGTCGAGATGACATCCGTGCAGGATCCGCCGACCGCCGTGCGGACGGTCACCGCCGAGATCGATGGGCACTCGGTCACCGTTCCCGAGGGCACCTCCATCTACGACGCCGCCAAACAGGTCGGTGTGGACATCCCGGTGCTGTGCCACGACGAGCGCTACGACCCGGTCGGGGTGTGCCGGATGTGCGTGGTCGACACCGGCGGGCGGGTGTTCGCCGCCGCGTGTGTGCGCCCGTGCGAGGACAACATGGAGGTCAAGACCTCCACCCCGGAGCTGGAGCGCAGCCGCGCCACCCTGACCGAGCTGCTGATGGCCGACCAGCCGCCGCGCGCCGAGGACCCGAAGGACACCACGACCCGCGACAATCTGCTGCTCGACCTGGCTGACGGCTTCGGGGTGGCCCGGGAGACCACCGAACTGCCCTGTGGCTCGGGCCGGGGCACCGACTCGTCCAACCCGGTCATCGACGTCAACCACGACGCCTGCATCCTGTGCGACCGCTGCGTGCGGGCCTGCGACGACATCCAGGGCAACGACGTCATCGGCCGCTCCGGCAAGGGCTACTCGACCCGGATCGCGTTCGACCTGAACGACCCGATGGGCGCCAGTTCGTGTGTCACCTGCGGCGAGTGCGTGCAGGCCTGCCCCACGGGAGCCCTGACCAACAAGCCCATCCGCGGGATCCCGATCCGCCCGCGCGAGGAGCTGGACGCTGTCGACAGCGTCTGCCCGTACTGCGGTGTCGGCTGCGCGCTGACCTACTACGTCGACCGCGAGCGTGGGGCGATCTCCTTCGCCGAGGGCCGCGACCAGCCCGGCTCGCAGAGCCGGCTCTGCGTCAAGGGCCGCTACGGCTGGGACTACTCGGCCTCCCCGCAGCGGCTGACCACTCCGTTGATCCGCATCGACACGGCCTACCCGAAGGGCCCGCTCTCGGCCGACGTCCGAGGCGACAGCGACAACGACCGGGGCCGCGGGGGCAGCGGAGGCAACCGCAGCGGCGGCGGGCGCAAGCCGGGCGACAAGCGCGGCGGCAAGCACAAGCCCGGCGGACTGGTCGACTACGACGAGGTCATGCCGTACTTCCGGGAGGCAACCTGGGAGGAGGCGCTCGACCTGATCGCCCGGCGCCTCAGGGAGATCCACGCCGAAGGCGGCCCGGGCGCGATCGCCGGGTTCGGTTCGGCGAAGTGCTCCAACGAGGAGGCCTACCTCTTCCAGAAGCTCATCCGCACCGGCTTCGGCACCAACAACATCGACCACTGCACCCGGCTCTGCCACGCCTCCTCGGTGGCCGCGCTGTTCGAGGGCGTCGGCTCAGGTGCGGTGTCCACCACCTACGGCGATGTCGCCAACGCCGACGTCGTGATCATCACCGGCTCCAACCCCACGGCGAACCACCCGGTGGCCAGCTCGTTCTTCAAGCAGGCCCGCCGGCGCGGCACGAAGATCATCTACATCGACCCGCGCGCGTCCACCGTGGCGGAGCACGCCGACATCTTCGTGCAGCTCAAGCCCGGCACCGATGTCGCGTTCTACAACTCGATCATGCACGAGGTGATCCGCCTCGGGATGATCGACCGCGAGTTCATCGCGAGCCGCACGTCCAACTACGACGAGCTCGCGCGCACCGTCGCCGACTACCCACCGGAGCGCGCCGCGCAGATCACCGGTGTGGACGCCGACACGATCCGCGAGGTCGCGAGGCTCTGGGGCGAGGCCGGGGCAGGCGTCGTCTACTGGGGGATGGGGATCTCCCAGCACACCACCGGCACCGACAACGCCCGCTGCCTGATCGCGCTGTGCTCGATCACCGGCAACGTCGGGCGTCCGGGCACGGGGCTGCACCCGCTGCGCGGGCAGAACAACGTGCAGGGCGCGTCCGACGCGGGGCTGATCCCGATGTTCTACCCCGACTACCAGGGCGTCGACATCGACGCCACGCGTCGGCACTTCGAGGAGGCGTGGGGCACCACCCTCGATCCCAACCGCGGCCTGACGGTCACCGAGATCATCAAGTCGGTGCTGCAGCCGGGTGGCGTGCGCGGGATGTACATGCTCGGGGAGAACCCGTTCCTGTCCGACCCCAACATCAACAAGGTCCGCAAGGCGTTGTCGGCCCTGGACTTCCTCGTGGTCCAGGACATCTTCCTCACCGAGACCGCCGAGTTCGCCGACGTGATCCTGCCCGCGAGCTCCTACCTGGAGAAGAACGGCACGTACACCAACACCGACCGCCGGGTGCAGCTCGGCCGCAAGGTGATGGACCCTCCCGGCCAGGCACGGCCCGACTGGGAGATCGTGCAGGACATCGCGCGCCGGATCGGGCTGAACTGGACCTACGAGAGCCCGAGCGAGGTCTTCGACGAGATGGTCGAGCTCATGCCCTCGTACAAGAACCTCTCGTACGGCAACCTGGGGCTGTCCGGGAAGCTCTACCCGAACGACGACCCGGAGCACAGCGACGGCACCATCGTCATGTTCGACGAGAAGTTCAACACCGACGACGGGCTCGCCCACCTCGTGCCCGCGCAGTGGCTGCCGCCCCGGGAGCTGCCCGACGCCGATTACCCACTGGTGCTCAACACCGGCCGGTTGCTCGAGCACTGGCACACCGGCTCGATGACCCGGCGCTCGTACGCCCTCGACGCGATCTCGCCGGTCGCCGAGGTCTACATGCACCCGAAGGACGCCGCCGATCGCGGGGTCGCCCATGGGGAGATGGTCCGCGTGCGATCGCGGCGCGGCACGATCGAGCTGCTGGTCCGCATCTCGCACCGGGAGCAGCTCGGCAACTGCTTCATCCCGTTCCACTTCCGCGAGGCGGCGGCCAACCTCCTGACGATCGACGAGGTCGACCCGGTCGGCAAGATCCCTGAGTTCAAGTTCTGCGCGGTGCAGGTCGAGGCCCTCGGTGCAGCGCATGCGGAGACCACATCGATTGCAGGAGTTCGTGCATGACCGAGCTGTCCGACCGCATGGCCGACGTGCGGGCGCGCCGTGTGCCCGGGGTGGAGGCGCGTGCCGGGAAGTTCCCCGGCCCGTCGCTCATCCCGGCGCTCAACGCGATCCAGGCCCGGCTCGGCTGGCTCCCGCGCGAGGAGCTGGAGGAGCTCGCCCGCGAAGCCCGCCGGCCGCGGTACGAGATCGAGGGTCTGATCTCGTTCTATCCGCACTTCCGCACGGAGCCGCCGACGAAGGTTGCGCTGCACGTCTGCCACGACCTGCCGTGCTGGCTGCGCGACGGCGAGGCGCGGATCGCAGAGCTGCGCGAGCGCTACGGCGAGGACGACGATGTCGAGATCGTCGAGGTGTCCTGCCTCGGCCGCTGCGACATCGCGCCGGCGGTGGCGGTGAACGAGCGCCCCGCCCCGGTGGCCGACACGGACGACCTCGTCGGGGCGGCCCGCGACGGGGGTGTGGGCGATGCGCCCGCGGCCACCCGCCTCGAGCCCTGGCCGAACGATCCCTACCCTGCGGGCTCCGGGGTCCCCGAGCGGTACACCACGCTGCGCGCACTGCTCGCAGGCGAGCTGGACGCCGACGACATCGTCGCCACGCTGAAGGACTCCGGCCTGCGCGGGATGGGTGGAGCGGGCTTCCCCACCGGCCAGAAGTGGAGTTTGGTCCGGGACGCCGAGCCGGGCACCACGAAGTACGCCATCGTGAACGCCGACGAGTCCGAGCCCGGCACTTTCAAGGACCGTCAGATCCTCGCCCAGCAGCCGCACCTCGTGCTGGAGGGCCTGCTGCTCGGCATGGTCGTGGTCGGCGCCGAGGAGGGCTGGGTCTTCATCCGGCACGAGTACGGACCCGAGGAGCACGTGCTCCGCGAGGAGATCGACGCGCTACGGGCCGCGGGCGTGATCGGGCCCGACGCGTGCGGCAGCGGGCGACGGCTGAACGTCGACGTCTTCGTCTCGCCGGGTGGCTACATCCTCGGCGAGGAGACAGCGCTGCTGGAGTGCATGGAGGGCCACCGCGGGGAGCCGCGGAACAAGCCACCGTTCCCCGGCAACTACGGCCTCCACGGCCGGCCCACGCTCATCAACTCGGTGGAGACGTTCGCCGACGTGCCGGTGATCGTGCAGCGCGGGGCGCAGTGGTGGAAGGACCAGGGCGCCGGCGACTCGGTGGGCTGGAAGTTCTTCGCCGTGTCCGGCCACGTCGAGAAGCCCGACGTCTACTGCGTGCCGATGGGCACCACCGTGCGCAACCTGATCGAGCTGGCCGGCGGCGTCACCGGCGGCCGGCAGGTCGGGGCGGTGCAGCCGGGCGGTGCCTCATCGAACTTCATCGGCCCGGACAAGCTGGACATGCCGCTGGACTTCGGCACCGCGGTGGAGCACGGCACGATGCTCGGCTCGGGCGCCATGGTCGTACTCGCCGAGGGCTCCGACATGCTCGCCGCGTCGACGAACGTGCTGCGGTTCTTCCGTAACGAGTCGTGCGGGAAGTGCGTGCCGTGCCGGGTGGGCTCCACCAAGGCGCACGCGATCCTGCGCGACGTCGTCGAGGCGGGCTCGGAACTGGACGACGACCAGCGGGCGCACATCCTTCGGCTGGAGGAGGCCATGCGCAAGACCTCCATCTGCGGGCTCGGTCAGGTCGCGCTCGGACCCGTGGTGAGTGTCCTGGGACTGAACAAGGGCGGGGCCGCGGCCCGACCGCAGCCCCGGCCCGAAGGCGCGGAGGATCAGCCGGACCGGTGAGCCGCGAGTTCTTCACTGCCCGGACGGTCGGCGAGGCGCTGGCCGGGTTCCGCCCGGCCCGGCGCACCGCCGTCGAGGATGTCGGGCTCGCCGAGGCGCTGCATCGGGTGCCGGCCGCAGACATACGCGCGCCCTCGGCGATGCCGGGATTCGCTCGCTCCACCGTGGACGGCTACGCGATCCGTGCCGCCGACTCCTACGGTGCGTCCGAGGGCCTGCCCTCCTACCTCGACCTGGCTGGAGCGGTGCGGATGGGCGCCGCGCCCACTGTCGTCGTGTCGCACGGCAAGTGCGTGGCGATCCCGACCGGCGCGGTGTTGCCGGACGGGGCGGACGCGGTGGTCATGGTCGAGTACACGGCGGAGACCATGCCCGGGACCATCGAGGTGACCCGTCCGGTCGCTCCGGGATCCGGGTTGGTCCGGGCCGACGAGGACGCCGCAGCAGGCGACGTGCTGGTGAGCGCGGGCCAGCCGCTGCGCGCCCCGCAACTCGGGTTCCTGGCCGCGGCCGGCGTGACAACTGTGGCGGTGCACGCCCGCCCGCGGGTCGCGATCGTGTCGACCGGCGACGAGGTGGTGCCGCCGGAGACGGCCGTGCTCGCGGCCGGTCAGGTCCGCGATGCCACCGCGTCAGCGCTCGCCGGGCTGGTGCGCGAGGCCGGCGGGGAGCCGGTGGTGGCCGGAATCGTGCTGGACGATCGGGACGCCCTGGAGTCGACGCTGCGGTCTGCGCTCCGCGACGCCGACATGGTGGTCGTCTCGGCCGGGTCGTCGGTCGGCGCTCGCGACGAGACGGCGGGGGCGGTGGCCGCGCTGGGCGAGATCTGGTGCCACGGGCTCGCCATCAAGCCGGGCAAGCCGACGTTGCTGGCCGAGTGTGCGGGTGTGCCACTGATCGGGCTGCCCGGCAACCCCCTGTCCGCGCTCGTGGTGTTCCAGCTGGTCGGGGTGCCGCTGGTGTGGCGGCTGGCGGGCGCCGAGCGACCGCCGCCGCAGCCGTCCGTGCGTGCCCGGCTGAGTCGCGACCTCGCTTCGGCGACCGGCCGGTTGGACGTCGTGCAGATCGCCTTGCGAGACGGCGTCGCGGAGCCGCTGTTCGGGCCCTCCGCTCTGCTGTCCGTACTGGCCCGGGCGGACGGCTACCTGGTCGTCCCGGAGCCGGCAACCGGCCTCGACGGTGGCACTGAGGTGGAGGTCATCCTGTACCGATGACGAGCCCATTCGTGTCCGACATCCCCGCCGACCAGGCCCGGTGGGTGTGGAGCGAGGAGTCCGCCGCCGCAGGCTGCCCGCCCCGGGTCGACGCGGTGGTACTGCCGGTCAGGGAGGCGGTCGGGCGAGTCACCGCGGAGTCGGTGTGGGCCAGGCGGTCGTCGCCGGCGTTCGACTCCGCGGCCATGGACGGCATCGCCGTGCGGGCCGCTGAGACGGTCGGCGCCACCGAGAGCACGCCGCTGCTGCTGGACGACTTCGCGATGGTTGACACCGGCGACCCGCTGCCGCCCGGATACGACGCCGTCGTGATGCGCGAGCACGTGCACCACACTCCGGACGGGCGCGCCGAGCTGCGGGCCGCCGTGCCGCCCTACCAGCACGTCCGCACGATCGGCGAGGACATCAGCGCCACCGAGCTGCTACTGCCAGAGGGCCACCGGCTGCGCCCGGTCGACATCGCGGCTTGCGCCGCGGCCGGCGTTGTCGAGCTGATGGTGCGCCGAAAGCCCCGAGTAGTGATCATCCCGACCGGCGACGAGATCCGCCCCGTCGGCACTGAGTTGGCCCCCGGCGAGATAGCCGACACCAACTCGATGATGCTGGCCGCGCAGGCCGCCGAGGTCGGCTGCGATGCCCGAACCACCGACATCGTCGTCGACGACCCCGACCTGATCACGGCTGCGGTCCGGGAGGCCGCCGCAGACGCGGACCTGGTGATCCTGATCGCCGGGTCGAGCGCCGGACGCGACGACTACACCGCACGGGTGGTAGCGGCCGCCGGTTCCCTCGCCGTTCACGGCGTCGCGGTGCGGCCCGGCCACCCGGTCGTGCTGGGCACGGTCGCCGGCAACCCGGCCACCCCGATCCTCGGCGCCCCCGGCTATCCGGTCTCGGCCGCACTGACGTTCGAGATCTTCGCCGCGCCGATGCTGGCCGCGATCGAGGGTGCCTCCCCGCGCGAGCGCCCGGCGACCACCGCCCGGCTGGCCCGCAAGCTGGCCTCTGCCATCGGCTCCGACGACTGGGTGCGGGTTCGGCTCGGCCGTGTCGGCGGCGATGTCGTCGCGACACCTCTGCCGCGTGCGGCCGGTGTGCTGACCTCGCTGGTCCGCGCGGACGGTCTGCTGGTTGTGCCGGCAGGGCTGGAGGGTCACCACGCCGGCGAGCAGGTCCGGGTCGAGCTGTTGCGCGGGCTCGCCGACGTCGAGCGCACAATCGTCGCGATCGGCTCTCACGACCTGGTCCTCGACGTCGCCGCGTCGGCACTGCGCGCGGCCGACCCGCTGATCACCCTGGCATCGTCGAACGTCGGGTCGCTCGGCGGGCTGGTCGCGCTCCGCGACGGGCTGTGCCACCTGGCCGGATCGCACCTGCTCGACCCGGCCACCGGCGAATACACGCTGCCCTACCTGGACCGGATCTTCGGCCCGGACGCCGAGCTGGCCGTGGTCCGCCTCGTGCACCGCGACCAGGGCCTCCTGGTCGCCCCCGGCAACCCGCTGGGCCTCACGGGCGTCGCCGACCTCACCCGTCCCGACCTGCGCTACGTCAACCGTCAGCGCGGCGCAGGCACCCGAGTGCTGCTCGACCACGAACTGGGCAAGCTGGGCGCCGACCCGTCCACCATCAGCGGCTACACACGCGAGGAACACACCCACCTCGGCGTGGCCGCCGCTGTTGCCGCAGGCCGCGCCGACACCGGCCTGGGCATCCAGGCCGCCGCTCGGGCGTTCGGACTGGATTTCATCCCGGTTGCCCGCGAGCCCTACGACCTCGTCCTGCGCGCCACCGGGCTGGACGACGAGGTGCTCGCGCCACTGTGGGCCCTGCTGAGGCAGACCGACTTCCACAACGAGGTGGAGAAACTCGGCGGGTACTCGTGCGCCGAGACCGGCCGGCGGATCCGCTAGAGCACCGCCGACGTCGATCCGGGCGAAGCGTGGACGGTGACGGGCGCATCGAGCTGCTCGATCGTCCCCGCAGTGGTGAGATCGTATCCGCCCAGATCCGTGATCGCGCTGCGGATGGTGTGCTCACCCAGCGCGGCAACAAGGGGATGGGCCGCGCCGAGTGCCGCCTCAGCCAGGATCACGTCATAGTTCTCCCAGGTGAGGGAGACGAAGTCGAGGTCGAGGGCGGTCGCCACCGCGCGCACGCCCAGGCCGACATCGGCCACCCCGGTCGCGACGGCCAGAGCGATCTCCAGGTGGGAGCGGAACTCGGCGGGCGTCGGGTCGGGTACGGCACCGGCATCGTGCAGGAGCTGGTCGAGCAGCACCCGGGTACCCGCACCGAGTTCGCGGCGGGCGACCCGTCGCCCGTGCAGGTCCGCGGGGGTGGTGATGGCCAGCGGGTTTCCCGGCGGCACGATCAGGCCCTGCTCGCGGCGCCACAGGTGCAGCACGTGCGGGCACCGGCCGCGCAGCAGCGAGCGAGCGAACGGGGTGTTGTAAGCGCCGCTTCGATGGCGGAGATGGATCGCTGCCCCATCGGCCTCACCGCGGGCCAAGGCACGCAGAGCCGGGAAGCTACCCCGAGTGCCGACGATGTGGATCTGTGGGTCGAGGTGAGCGACCACGATCTGCAACGCCGGGTCGTCGCTCCCGGCCAGCCGGAACGCCCGTCCGTCGTCGAGGAGCTGGTGGGCGGCCGACACTGCATCGGAAGCGATGCGGGACCGGCGCCGATCGTCCTGCACGACCACGCCGTGCTGGGCGAGATACTGATACGCGCGTGCGATCATCGCCGGATTCGTGGCCGCAATCCTGGCAGCCTCTCGGACCGTCGGAAGCTCGGTGCCAGGCTCCAGATGACCGTCACGGACGCGCGCGGCGATCTCGGCGGCGATGGCCCTGTAACGAGTCACACCCGGAACGATAGGCGTCGACGCGGGCTCTGAACTGGCGAAAAGCCACTCGTTCCACAGTCCGACCGCCTCCGCCCACCCGACTGTGTGAGTGTCGCTCTACGCCTGAACACGGCCCGAGCCGACGTCGACCCGCGTCTCACGTTCGTGGCACTCCCGGTCCGGCTGCGGACCGTTCACCGGAAGGCTGCGCTCTCAAGTCGAGTTCCTCGGCGGTGGCCGCGACTGGGCGCTGTCCAGGCGTGGGGCGGTAGGCGGCGAGCGCGATGGGGCGGCGGTTGCTGGTGAAGGACTCGAGGGCCTGATACACCGCGAACTGGTGCTGCCGCAGGTGTTTGGCCAGGATGATGGCGTCCTCGATGGATGAGGTTGCACCCCGACCGGCCGCAGGAGACAGCGCATGGGCGGCGTCGCCGATGACAACCGTGTGGCCGCGGTGCCAGACGTCGGTGGGGTCGAGGTCGTAGAGCGCGATCGGGCGGCTCACCCAAGAGCTGTCGAGCGCGGTGGCCACGGGCGTGTCTCGGAGCGGGGCGATCATCGTCGGCAGGTCGATCGTCGAGGTCGGGCTGTCACTCTGGTGGCGCGAGAACCAGAACGAGCCGTCGCGGGCGTCTCCGACGTAGCCGGCAACACCCGTGCGGTGTCGCCAGAAGTGCAGCACGCCGGTCGGTAGTCCGGCTACCGGGCTGGGGTGGTGGCCATAACGGATGATCTCGCCGGTGTAGGCGGGGTCGACCAGGTTGCCGAGTGAACGGCGGGTCGCCGAACGGGCTCCGTCCGCACCTACGATCACGTCCCCATCGAGATCGGCTGCGGTTGCGGCGCTGTCGTAATGACAGGGGACGCCCAGCTCTTCCAACTGGTTGCGCAGGATGGATACCAAGTCCTGCCGCCACACGTGGGTACTCGTGTACCGATGCGTGGGTTCTGAACGAGCAAACCCCGACACCGCGCCGGTAGCGATGTCGACATTGCGCACCTTCGTGACCGGGAAGCCGACGGCCCGCACGCTGTCGGCGACACCCACCTGATCGAGTCCGGTCATCGCAGCGGGCCCGAGCGTGACCCATCCCCGGTCCTCGACGGGCCGTGCACCCGCTTCATGGACTTCGACCTCGACACCGACCTCGGCAAGGGCGAGCGCTGCGGTCGCCCCGCCGATACCGCCACCGATCACCACCGCGCGCATGCCCGTCAAGCCTTCCCCACAGCTACGGTCGGCGGCACCTTTCACGTCGTCTGCGAGGGGGAGATCACCAATTCGCGCGAGGAACGGCGAAACCTGGCCGCCTGCTCTCGAGATCGCAATATGGCGAGACCACCATCATTCCGTGGTCCGCACGAATGCCCGGCCGGCCGGCTTGATGAGCAGTTCCAGGCATCAGACGCCGGGTACCGCGGCGATCGGTCAGGTGTTCGCGGGAGAGCAGCAGGCGCTGCTGTCGGCGGTCTGATCCCCCTGGGCATCATTCCGGCTCGGGGTCCCGCACTCGCAGGCTGCCGCCGCTGACACGCCCACGGGGTGGATCGACGTGGCGTCGGGTGCGTCGGCCTTGACGGTGTAGACCTCCCACGGCTCCTTGCCGGGGCCGTGCACCCACACCTTGTCCTGCAACGCGTAGCAACAGGTGGTGTCGTCCTCGACCTGGGTGAACAGCCCCAGGTCGGACAGCCGGCCGGTGGCGTCGCGGACCTCGTCGGTGGTCTCGACCTCCACGCCGAGGTGGTCCATGACGGTCGGCTGGCCGGGCTCACCCTCGATGAGCACGAGCTTCAGCGGCGGCTCGGCAATCGCGAAGTTGGCGTAGCCGGGACGGCGCTTGGCGGGCTCGACACCGAACAGCGACCGGTAGAACGCGATGGATCCTTCGAGGTCCGACACCCGCAGGGCGAGCTGAACTCGAGACATGACCACGGCCCTTCTTGTTTCGACGTCTGTCGAGACAGAGGTTGCGCGCTATCTCGACGACTGTCAAGGTAGAAGAATGTCGAAACAGGGGCTGTCGCTCGGCGAGCCGGCTGAGGTGGAGGGGTGCTGCTCCCCGCTGGTGCGCGAGCCCTTGTCGGCCGCGCAATCGACGGAACTGGCGCGTCTGTTCAAGGCGATGGGCGACCCGGTCCGGCTCCGCCTGCTCTCACTGATCGCCTCACACGACGGCGGGGAAGCGTGCGTGTGCGAGCTGACCGACGTGTTCGACCTCTCCGGCCCGACGATCAGCCACCACCTCAAGGTCCTGCGCGAGGCCGGGCTGATCTCCGGCGAGCGGCGAGGGACGTGGGTCTACTACCGCGTGCATCCTGAAGCGCTGGGCCGGCTCTCCGCCGTTCTCGTCCCGAGCGAGTCGGCGGTCGGTTCGTGAGTGTTCGGACGAGCTCGGCGCCGGTCGTCGCGCAGCTCTCGATACTGGACCGGTTCCTGCCCGTCTGGATCCTGGTTGCGATGGCCGTCGGCCTGCTCGCCGGGCGAGAGATCCCCGTACTCGGGCCGGCACTCGACTCCGTTTCGGTCGCCGGGGTGTCCCTGCCGATCGCACTCGGGCTGCTCGTGATGATGTACCCGGTGCTGGCGAAGGTGCGCTACGACCGCCTCGACACCGTCACCGGCGACCGCCGACTGCTGATCATCTCGCTCCTCCTCAACTGGATCCTCGGCCCCGCGCTCATGTTCACGCTGGCCTGGGTGCTGCTGCCGGACCTGCCCGCGTACCGCACCGGGCTGATCATCGTCGGGCTCGCCCGCTGCATCGCCATGGTCATCATCTGGAACGACCTCGCCTGCGGCGACCGGGAAGCCGCCGCCGTACTGGTCGCGCTGAACTCGGTGTTCCAAGTGGTCGCGTTCGCCGGCCTGGGCTGGTTCTACCTCGACGGCCTACCCGGCTGGCTCGGGCTGCCCCAGACAGACCTGACGGTGTCGCCTTGGCATATCGCCGGATCCGTACTGGTCTTCCTCGGCGTTCCACTGGTCGCCGGCTACCTGTCACGCCGCCTCGGCGAACGCACTCACGGCCGGAACTGGTACGAGTCCCGCTTCCTGCCCCGCGTCGGGCCCCTTGCCCTCTATGGGCTGCTGTTCACCATCGTGATCCTCTTCGCCCTGCAAGGCGACGCGATCACCTCCCGGCCCCTGGACGTGGCCCGGATCGCCCTCCCCCTGCTGGCCTACTTCGCGATCATGTGGACAGGCTCCTTCGCCGTCGGCAGGCTCGCGGGGCTCGGCTACGAGCGCACCACCACGCTGGCCTTCACGGCCGCAGGCAACAACTTCGAACTTGCCATCGCGGTTGCGATCGCCACCTTCGGTGTCACCTCTGGACAAGCCCTCGCCGGTGTCGTCGGCCCGCTGATCGAGGTTCCGGTCCTGGTCGCCCTGGTCTACGTCTCCCTCGCCGCCCGCCGCCGCTGGAAGGAGCGCACGTGACTCCCGAAGTGCTGTTCGTCTGCGTGCACAACGCCGGCCGCTCCCAGATGGCCGCCGCCCTGTTGCACCATCACGCTCGCGGCAGCGTCACCGTCCGCTCGGCGGGCTCGGCACCCGCCGACACCATCAACCCGGCCGTTCGCCAGGTCATGGCCGAGATCGGCATCGACCTGTCCCGCGAGCAGCCCAAGCTCCTCACCAGCGACGCCGTCCAGGCCTGCGACGTCGTCATCTCCATGGGCTGCGGCGACGCCTGCCCGATCTTCCCCGGCAAGCGCTACCTCGACTGGCAACTCCCAGATCCCGCAGGCAAGAGCCCCGACGAGATCCGTCCCATCCGCGACGACATCGACACCAGAGTCCGCGCCCTGCTGGCCGAGCTCGTCCCGGACCCGACGGTCTAGCGGCACGTCCCGACCGTCATGTCGTCCCCTCCCCGGGGCCGGCAGGCTGCCCGCCGGCGCCGTGGACGAGCCTGGCGTAGGTCGCCACGCACGCCCAGGCCAGCACGGCAATGACGATGAAGGACCGGTACACGCCGTCGAAGCCGATCTGAGCGGCGAACGTGGCCGCGGCGACGGGCGCCAGGAGGCCTGCGATGCCCCATCCGGTGAAGACCACGCCGTAGGTACTCCCGAACTGTTCGCTGGGGACCACGTCCGCGGTGGCGGCCGGGATGAGCGTGGAGGTCGCGCCGTACTGCGTCCCCAGGAGGAACAGGGCGACGAGCGCGATCGGGCCACTCACGCCCACCGCCAAGGGGAGACACGCGAGAAGGAGCAGGGCGGAGTTGCCGTGCAGCGCTGTGGACCGTCCCACCCGGTCCGACAGGGGTCCCGCGACGAGCCGACCGACGAAGTTGCCGACGTTGAGCAGCGTCACCGCGAGCGCCACTGCGCTCGGTGTCCCGGCCAGGTTCCCGGCCTGCGCGAAAGCGGCAAGAGCAGGTGCGCTACTCAGTGCGAACACCAGCCAGAGGACAGCGACAGGCCTGCTCAGGCGGGTGATGCGGGTCCGGCGCCGCGATTGCCGCGGGCTGGGCGCACGGCCGGGGACGAGAGCAGCAGCGGCGATGAGGACGCCGCCGAGCACCGCGGCCAGCACGACGAAGGTCCCGCTGTGTCCGACCGCGACAAGCAGGACGGCGGCCACCGGAGCGAGGACTGCCGTGCCGACCGCGTAGGCGCTGACCACGAGGCCGAGCGCCAGGCCACGTCCGGATTGCACGGTGCCGGCAACGCGGACGGCGGTGGCATACCCGAGCCCGGTCGCGGCGCCGAGCAGGACGCCGAAGGCAAGAATCAGTATCGGTAGCGATGTCGCGGCGGCGCTGCCCAGCAGGCCGAGAACTGTGCCGAGGGCGGTGATCAGGGCCAGCCGCCGGGGCGAGACCAAGTCGGCCACCCGCCCGCCGACCAGGACCCCGACCATGAAGGCCGCCAAGCCGACCGAGAAGACACTGGCCAACTGGGCATCGCCGACGCCGAGGTCCCGACGCAGTGACCCGGTGAAGACGTCCCAGGCGAACAGCGGGCTCACGGCCAGGTCGAGCAACACCGCGCCGGCGAGCGCGCGCCACTTACTCACCGCGGATCTGCCGGACGTGTTGACTGGAGTGGGAGCAGCTGAGAATGAACCAGCAGTCCACGGTGCGCCAAGGGTCTCAGTTGCGGTCGGTCCTCAGAACGCGGGCGGGATGCTCTGCTCGTACTGGAAGACGTTCCGAGGATCGTACTTCGCCTTGATCTCGCGCAGCCGGTCGAAGTTGGCACCCCAATATGCGGTCGCCCAGTCCTGCATTCCGACGTTCGGGACGTTGACGTAGGCGCCGTTCACGTAGGGCCGCAGCGCCTGGCTGAATTCGGCGATCCATGCCTGGGCCTGCGGGGTCAGTGCGTCGCCGCTGCCCGGTACGCCGCGGGTGCCCCAACCGGCGCCCGGCTCGGAGTAGAACAGAGCGTCGCGGTGGGGGAACGACGTGTCGCCACGAGGGCTCTGCCTGACCGCTCCGCCGAAGGCCTGGGTGAAGAAGTTGCTGTCGTCGGTGGGCGCGTCCCGCATGAACGAGCCGATGATGGTGATCGCCTCGTCCGGGAACGGTTTCTGAGTGAACTGCGAGAAGAATTTCCAGTTCGCGGGTTCGTTCTCGGTCGGGATCTGAAATCCCGAATACACCTCACCCCAGTTGGCGACCTTCACCGAGACATCGGGGTTGCCGATCGAGAGGATCGGGGCCAGCAGCTTCTCCGCCTCCGCCTTCGTCCCCTCCGCGAGGACCGCGAACAACAGGGTCTGGTTCCGGTGGATCTCGAGCTGGGTACCCAAGCGGTTGTCGGCTACCGGCGCCGTGCGCTGCCAGGTGTCGAAGACCCGGTGCAGGTCCCCCATGCCGTCCCACGTCGCTTGCAGGTAGGCGACGCTCTGGAGCGGAGCCACCTCGTAGGTGAGTGATGTGACGATGCCGAAGTTGCCGTTTCCCGCGCCACGCAGAGCCCACAACAGGTCGGAATTCTGCTCCAGGCCCGCCTTGACCACCCCGGCGCAGGCGGCGCCTTCCGCCACGACGACCTCGGCCCCGACCAGACCATCGCAGGCCATACCGAGGTACCTCGTGAGGAAGCCGAAGCCGCCGCCGAGCGTCGCTCCGGCCAGGCCCACACTGCCCTCCGTGCCGGTCGTCACCGCAAGGTTCTTCTCGGCGAGAGTGGTCACCGCTTCCAGCTGGTTGAGCCCGGCGCCGACCGTCACCGTTCGAGCGAGGGTGTCGATGTGCACCGACTTCAGCTCGCTGACATCGATCACGATGCCGTTGTCCACGTTCGACCAGCCTTCAAGGCTGTGGCCGCCGCTGCGCACCCGCAGCGCGACGTCATGCTGCCGCGCCCAGGTCAGGGCGTTCACCACGTCCTGGGTGTTCTGGGCGTAGACGATGACCAGCGGGTAGTGAACGAACAGTTCGTCCCAGCCCAGGCTCGCCTCGGCGTAGTCGGGGTCGTTGCGACGGACGATGCGGCCGGTCAGCTCCGCCGGTGAGCACGTCACGCTCTCAGACTCCCTGCTCACATCGCTCGTGCCCGGCGACTCGACGACCGTGATGCCCGAGGCGACGACCGCACCGGCGCCGACCACCGCACCGGCGCCGGCAACCGCCGTCGCCTTGAGCAATCCGCGACGCGAAAAGCCATCCATGATCCGTTTCCTCTCGTCCGCCTGCGGGCGCGAATCTCTCCGGTGGCGATTCAGGGGAATCGGAAAGTAGCAAGGGTGACCATGGTGGACAGTCCCGACACGCTTGCAACCACGGTCTGATGCCGCGGAGTGCGGGGGCTTGCGCTGGGGATTCCACCTCCGAAACCCTTACAGCATGCTGGATCTTGTCCGGTATCGCGATGACCGAATCCCCGCCAGCGATTGTGAGTAGCCGTGTCTGCGACACTCAGCCCTGATCACCCGCTCGCCGTCGCCGCTGTCGACGCGATCCGCACCGGAGCCCTCGACACGCTGACCAAGCTTCTCGCCGAGAACCCCGGCCTGGCCACCGCACGCCTGGGCGACGACCGCGAGGCGCGCTCTCTGCTGCATGTGCTGACCGACTGGCCCGGCCACTTCCCCGGCAGCGCCGCCACCGTTGCCGCTCTCGTCGATGCCGGGGCGGACGTCAACGCCCGCTTCGTCGGCCCCGACGCCGAGACACCGTTGCATTGGGCCGCGAGCTGTGACGACGTGGAGGTCCTTGATGCCCTCCTCGATGCCGGCGCCGAGATCGATGCCGACGGTGCGGTCATCGCCGACGGCACGCCGCTGACTGACGCCACCGCTTTCGGCCAGTGGAGCGCCGCCCGGCGACTGATCGAACGCGGGGCGCACAGCGGGCTCTGGGAATCTGCCGCACTCGGCCTGCTGGACCGCGTCGAAGCCTGCTTCGGCACGTACCCGGCGCCGACCACGGAGGAGATCACGGGCGCCTTCTGGGGCGCCTGTCATGGCGGCCATCGCGGCACCGCCGAATACCTGCTGTCCCGCGGCGCAGACCTCAACTGGGTCGGATGGAACGAGCTCACCCCACTAGACGCCGCCGTCCGCCATGGCGCCACCGACCTCGCCGACTGGCTTCGCGCCCTCGGTGGCCGCTCCTCGCTGCGTCGATGATGATCGTGTTTCTGTGAAGCACATCCGCACCACGGCCGATGTGCTACATCGCAGGACCATCGACACCCTCAGCTACGAACACGAGCTACCACGTGTCCCAGGACGTCGGCTGCGACAGACCGAGCAGCCGGTGTTCGATCATGTTGGCCCCGTGCTCCGCTCCGCCGGTGGCCGCAAACCCGGCAGCGACGCGGCGGGCTCCGTCGGTCATCGCCATTGCCTGCCGAACCTTGTCACGTAGGCGGGTCGCAGTGAGGTTCTTGGCCGGCAGCCGAGTGCCGCATCCCGCCACCTCCACGCGCCGGGCGACCTCGAACTGATCGCGCCCCTGCGGCACCACACATACCGGAACGCCCCGGGCCAAGGCCTTTTGCGTCGTGCCCATTCCGCCATGGGTAACGGCGCACGCCGCGCGGTCCAGCACCACGCTGTGCGGCACGAACTCACAGACGGTCGCGTTCGCCGGCGCTGCGATCTCGGCCGGCACCCCGGCCGGGAATGTCGCCACGACGTGGACGGGCTCGTCGGCCAGCGCGCTGAGCGCGAGGAGCGCCATATCCGTGTCGCCATGGAACTCCGAGGACGTCGACACCAGCACGATCGGCCGGTCGATAGCGGCGAGCCATTCCGGCACCGCCTTCGGCGCGGGGTCGAAGGCGCACGCGCCGATCAGCTGTATCGAGTCATCCCAATCCGGATGCGGATAGTCGAACGGCTGTGCGGTGGCGACGAGCTTCAGTGGTGGCCGCAGCATGAAATCATCCACCGAACCGGCACGCGGCACCCCGGCCTGCGCGCAAATGCGGTTGAGCGGACCCAGCATCGCCTTGTTGAACGCGCCGCTCACCCTCGTTCGAACAACCGCGTCCCTGATCCGGCCGACCATGCCGGGCCGCGGCCGCAGCCCGGGCCCCCACGGCGGCACCCCTCGTGATCGGAGGTACGGGAGAAAGGCATAGAACGTCACCCAGGGCAGCCCACTGGCTTCCGCCACCGCGGCCGCACCCCAGCAGTTCGCGTCGACGATCACGACGTCGGGTGACACATTGGCGATCGCGTTGCGCAGGTCATCCACTTCGTACTCGGCGCGCGTAGCGAACACGTCCAATGCCCGCCGGAGGGCGGCCTTGGGGTTCGTGGCCTTCCAGTCGTCCAACGGCGTGGCCTCGATGCGGGGATCGACGGCCTCGGTGGCGAAACCCATCTCGCGGCCGATCTCCACGCCGGCGGCAAGGGTGCGCAGTGCGATGTCGTGACGCCGGTCGCGAAGCTCTGCCAGCAGGACGCTCGTGGGGAACAGGTGACCCATCGCGGGTGTCTGGTAGGTAAGTATTTTTGCCACTTCTAACCTTTCTCAACGAGGCCTTCTCACTCGCGGCGAGGCCGACCTCCCCCACCCGCATCGCGCGGAAAGCGGGCAACTGGGGGCATCTCACCGTCGGCCGCGATCATGTCGTGGACGAAGGTCGGCGCGGCCACGAAGTGAGTGGCGCCAATCCGGACCAACCCTTCGTCGACACGGAACCCCTTGATCACCGGCGCCTCCGGTGTCGCGTTCCGCCACCGGCACAAGTCGGATATCGGATCCGATTCGCCTCACAATCCGGCGCCGCGGAACCTCCGCGCTGCAACGTCGCGGGATCGAACCGATTCGATACACAAGGCTGGACCCCAGATCGCGCCTACCTCGGGCTAGTTTACAGCACTGTGATGTAACGAAATCTGTCCTGGTGGCCCCCTGATGCCGATTCTTACTTTCCGCAGCTTCTGCGTGACCTGCGCCAAGGATCACGAGTGCGACCGCGGTCGAGGCCCCTTCGACGCGTTGCCGGGTCGACCGACCGGCCCGGTCAGCGGCCGAGCGCGAGCGCGCCGCACGAGGGATCCGGCTCGGCCATCTACCCCTTGGCCGTCCGATCTGTGCCGCGTGGCGGCTACTGCAACACGCTACGTTCCGACCACTTGATCAACCCGACAAGCCGGAGCGACTGAGTCTGGGCCTGCTCACCCGGCGACAGCCGAGGCCCCGAGTTCCTTCGGGGGCAAGACGCCATCCTCGCCCGCACCGTCGGCCAAAGGAGATCGTCCGACGAGCTCCCTGCCCGCCAGCGCGTGACCGCTCGTACTCGTCCTCCGACCGGCCCGAGACAAAGCCGGCGATTCGAGCTCCCGTGATCGACCGAAATGCAAACGGGCGACCAGGCCGTGTGCACTCCCGCGGACAGCCGAGCGACAAGCTCCGACAGGAGGGCATGCTGCGTGCCGAGGCCCTCGGCATCGACAAGGTCCGTCGCGTCACGGACATCGAGGTCGAGGCCACTATCTTGGGCGTCGGCGGTCTCATGGAGAGCACATTCGAGAAGTCGCTCCGCGAGCAATGGGATCGCAGCGCGGGGTTCATGGACAAGTGGCCCGCCGATGACAAGGCCGACCGACTGACAGGTCCGGGCAGAGCCAGAGGCGTCGAGGACGAGGCGTTGTCGGGATGCCGATGCCCGTTACCGTCCCCGCCCGTGGCTGCATCCACTGACACAATGAGCCTTGCCCGTGCGGAACGGGCGGACCTGGCCGACTTCCTCGCCACACTCACCCCCGATCAGTGGGATGCGCCCTCGCTCTGCGATGGATGGCGCGTGCGCGATGTCGTGGCCCACATGTTCAGCTTCGACGAACTCAGCCTCGGGGGGCTCGTCGGCCGCTTCGTCCGCGGCGGATTCGTCATAGCGAGAGTCAATGCCGTCGGAGTCGCCGCCCATACCGAGCACAGCGTTGACGAGCTGCTCGCACTGGTCACGAGATGCCGGCAACCCCGAGGACTCACAGCCGGCTTCGGAGGCAAGATCGCGCTCACCGACGCCACCATCCACCATCAGGACATCCGCCGCCCGCTCGGTCTTCCACGCGAGATCCCGCCAGATCGACTACGTGTAGTCCTCGACTTTGCGCGTACCGCACCGACCATCGGTGCATCGAAGCGAATCCGCGGGCTCACGCTGGTCGCCACCGACCTCGACTGGACCGCTGGTGACGGCCCGGCTGTCGAAGGACCCGCGGAGTCGCTGCTGATGGCTATCGCCGGACGCCCCGGAATCGCGACCGAGCTGAACGGCGCCGGTCAACCGACGCTCGCCGAACGCCTCGGGAAGTAGTGCGCCCGACTGCTGCCCTACCGGCTCGAGGCTGTGGATCTACCGTCGCTCGACAGCGAGCAACTGGTGGGCTGCGGCCACCAGGAAGGCACGGTGCCGTGCGCGCTGTTCGGCTGCTGCCGGATTGTCACCCAGGATCATCTCGGCGAGTTGCGGAACGTAGATCGTCCATTCGGCTAGGCCGATGAGCAGCATCAGTACTCGTTCAGCGGGTAACTCGTCGTTGATATGGCCGGCCCGCTGGGCAGCGGCCACAGCCTCGACCTTCTTCGCGTAACCCGAGGCGCGCTGCGCGAAGTTCGGTGCCTGCCGGGGAGCGAACCAGAGGGCTTCCCACTGCACCAACCGGACGAGCCACGGGTGGCCGGCACAATAGTCGAAAAGATCTCCGACGTATTCGGCTACATTATCGGGTCGCAGTTCCACCGCATTCGCGAGCTTCTCGAGCTCACTCGCCAGGACGATAGTGAAAAGCGTGGTCTTGTCGCCGAACTGTTCGTAGAGTGCGCGCTTGTTGGCGCTGGCACGACTGGCGATCCGCTCGACTCGAGCACCGGCGATGCCGAAGTTGGCGAACTCCTCGACGGCGGCCGCCAGGATGCGGCGCCGGGTGTCGGAAGCATCGCGTGGCATCGCGACCAGTATTGCACCCCCATACCGTAGCGAACCGAACGGTTCGGTACGCTTGCGATCCGCGGAGACCAGAGTCGGCACTACCTCTAGGAGTGTTGTGGCAGGACGTTCTCAACTTTCTCGGCGCGGCCTGATCGCGAGCGCCGCGGGAGCCGCCGCCGCTGTGGCAGTCGCCGGCTGCGCGCAACCCGGTGCGGTAGCTCGACCAGCCCCGCCGATCCCCGGGAGTGGCCTCACGTTGCGGTGGTTCGGCAACAATTCGTGGGAGTTGACCGCCGGCGAGATCGTCGTACTGGTCGACCCTTGGCTCACCCGGTTCCACACCGGCACCTACACGCAGGCCGGGTCCGACCCGACGACTCCCATCACCGTTGACACGGCGCTGCTGGACAGATACGTCACCAAGGCCGACGCCGTCGTCGTCACGCATGGGCATTTCGATCACCTGCCCGACGTGCCGCACATCGCGGCCCGGACCGGTGCAACGGTGTTCGGCAACGAATCACACTGCAACATGCTGCGCGCGCTGGGCGCACCGGCCGCGCAGCTCAACGAGGTGCGCGGCGGCGAGCGGATCGACTACTCCGGATACCGCATCGACGTGGTGCCCTCGCTGCACTCGATGGTCGGCCCTCGGGCGCAGGTGCCGTTCCCCGGCAGCCGGCTGGGTGCGGCGCCACCGAGGCCGCGCACGATCGCCGACCTGGTGGAGGGCGGCACGCTGGCCTACGAGATCACCATGGGTGGTCGCACGGTGTTGGCCCTGGGTGGGTCCAACTACCTGGATCGAGAGCTGGCGGGGCGGCGCCCCGACGCCGTGCTGCTCCCGGTCGGCGGCGGCTCGGTGCCGGACTACGTGCCCCGCCTGCTCGAACTGCTCGATCATCCGGCCACCGTGCTGGCTACCCACTGGGACGACTTCGACCAGCCGCTGGAGAAACCGGCTGTGGACACCGGCGCCCTGGAGAAGTTACGCGCGGCGGTCGCCGAGGCCAGTCCGTCGGCGAGGTTCGTTCAGCTCGATCACCTGCAACGTCACACTCTCTGACCTCGCCTGGCAGGTGTCGGCATTGCGGTGGCACCGGAACACTCACGGACGCGCGTCCATGCGTCGCCCGGTCAGTCGCGTGGCCGGATAGCGGGCCACGCCGGCCGCGACCGGGCCGGAGGTAGAAGGAGTCCCGCAACGCCCTGAACTGCCGAGCAGTGTCAGGGCGTGTCGTCGTGCGATGGCCCGGATCACCTGTTCGCTCCCACCACGACGGGGCAGCTGGAGAATTACGCCCACTTCATTGCCGTTTTACTCTGGTCCAGGCCAGCTCGCCTGCTCGAATCGACGGCTTGTACCTGCTACCAGCGACCATAGAGTTGGCCTCCAGCGCAACCGCAACAGCGTCCAGCAGAAACGTCAGACTTGGCCAAGTGTGGGCATTGTAGTCGGAATCGACCTTGTCTATCTCGATCAGATTTCCGTTGCGGTCACCACGCCTCCTATCGACAACAAGTGTCGACCCACTCTGATCTTCTGCTATCGGAAGCCACGGCGTGACGAAACGGCCAGCTGGAACTCCTGCAGCTGCAATCCCGAGATCGCGATACCCCGGGGCCGAGTCTGCTGCGACCTGCGCGTAGTAGACGTCCTGCTCCCGACCGACGATCCCGCTCACACGTCCCCGACATCATTTTCGGATCAAGAGCGTCCGGCGCATGATCGTTAGTGGGGTCGGCGTGCGGGTCGGCCACCGGTTGCGCGGCGCGTAATGGGCAACCTGCACCGACATGGGGATGGAATCGTGAACGCCTACAGGGCGATCTCTGCCATGACCCCACTCATGGGGAAGGCATTGCGTGCGTTCGTACCCACCGCCGAGGAACTTGACCGTGGCACGCAGTACGTCGTCGACAGGACGTTGCTTCCCTACGCGTCGAACGTGAGGTACAGGAACAGCTAAGCGAAGGCTGGCCCGACGAGACTCGCGCGGCCCTGGGACGATCCTGCTTGATCGCCGTCTGGACGGGGGGAGCGGGGCGCGATGCCGCGCCGCGGAAACTTCGGCCGGGCGACGAAGTGGCCGGAGACCGTGGTGAAGGCCGGTCTCCCGGCCGGCTTCCACTTCCATGACCTCCGGCACACAGGCAACCAGCTCGCCGCCAACTCCGGTGCCACCACCCGAGAACTCGTGCACCGCATGGGCCACGGCTCGATGCGAGCGGCCCTGATCTACCAACACGCAAGTACCAAGCGGGACCGCCGTATCGCGCAGGAGATGGCCACGATGGTCGAGCGTGAACGCTGGACGATGGAGGGCGACGACCACGTCCACGAGGAAGGCACCGAAGCCAGCTAATCGCACAGAGCCATCCGGCGCCCACTTTCATGATCGGGAGTGGGCGCCGTAGTAGCTGGTAGACAGCGTGGAGCGGGCGACGGGAATCGAACCCGCGTAGCCAGTTTGGAAGGCCGTGCCCGATCGTGTGTATGGCCGTCCGCCCGGGACCAGAGCCCGGCTGCGCTGCCCCTGAGTGACCGTGTCGTACCGAGGCTAATCGCACGCTAATCGCACGCCGTCCGGCTCGAGACACCACGCGTAAACTTTCAACTGGGAGCGGCCGGGCTGAACGCCCACCCTGCATGCGCCCGGGTGCGTGAGGGCCTGCAGGCGCCGCGGACAGCCCGGCGCCTGCCCGCGAAGCTGCATGCTGACAAGGGCTATGACTTCCCCCGCTGCCGTACCTACCTGGCCTCGCCGGCGATACAGGCACGCAGCCGGGCCTTCTCCACTTTTCCCATGTGGTTGCGCGGCAACGCCTCGACCCGCTCCACCCGGGTCGGCCAGTACCACTCCGTCATGCCGAGACCGGACAGGTAGGAGCGCACGTCGCTCAGGCTGACCGGCGCAGTGCTCACCAGCACCGCGCACCCTTCGAGGTCGTTCCGGTGCCCGACGACCGCGACGTCGGTGATGTCGGGATGCGCGCGCAGCGCGTCCTCCACGTCGGCAACTGGGATCATGAACGCGCCGCCGATCCGATCCGAGGCCCGTCCAACCAGCCGATAGCCGCTCCGGCCGTCCGGGACGGCCAGGTCCCCGGTGTCGTACCAGCCCTCGTCGTGCTCGGCCAGCACCCGCAGCGTCCCGCTGTCGCGTCCCACGGTGCCCAGGCACACCGAGCCGCCCCGGATCATGAGCCGGCCTGGGTTCTCCGCGTTGACCGGCCCGTCCGCAACCATCGGGCGTAGCTCGGCCTCTGTGCCGACGCCGGGGCGGCCGATACTGCGGGCAGCCCAGTCCGGCGGGTCCTCGGGACCGGTCAGGATGAGTCCGCCCTCGGTCATCCCCCACTGATTCAGCAGCGGCAAGCCCAGCACCTCGGCCGTTTCCGTCACCAGCTCGGGCGAGATCGCGGCGCCCGTCGCGGTGAGCTCGCGCAGCTGAGGCAGCCGGATGCCGTCCTCGCGCACGGCGGCGAGCAGCTCGCTCAGGAACGAGGGCACCAGTACCAGCTGCTCGATGCCGGTCTCGGTCAGCAGCCTGACGACGCGGCGGGCCTCCCAGCGCTCGACCAGCAATGTGGCGCCACCGGTGGTCAACGACAGCGAGGCGGACCACAGTGCGAGCCCATGCATCAATGACTGGGGTGTGTACCGACGCAACTTCGCACGGTCACCGGGCAGCTTGGGCGCCATGTCGGCGTACAGGGTGTTCAGGGTGTGCAGTATCCCCTTGGGTTCACCGGTGGTGCCGGAGGTGAACAGCACCAGCGCCACCGCGTCGGGATCCGTCGCACCGGTGGCCAGGTCAGGGTGCGGTTGCTCCTGGAAGAACTGGACGAAGTCGATCTCGTCGTCGTTGACCACGTCGCCGAGCACCACCCGGTGGCGCAGCGCTGGCAGCCGAGGCGCCATCTCGGCCACCGTGGCGGCGTGCTCGTAGCCCTCCCAGCGGTCGATGGTGATGAACATGCCGGCCCCCAGCCTGGCTAGCATCCGCTCCAGCTCCCGGCCCCGAACGGTGGTCATCACCGATGCCAACACCGCGCTCCGACGCCAGCAGGCCAGTGCCAGCGCCAGCGCCTGCCACCAGTTGGGCAGCTGAGTGGACACCACGTCACCCGCACCGACGCCCAGCTCCGCCAGCGCGGCCGCGAACCGCTCGACCCAGCCGGCCAGCTCCCGGTAGGTCAGCGTTACCAGCCCGTCCCGAAACGCCAGGACCGCCGGAGCATCGGGAGTCTGTTCGGCCCATCGAAAGACGTCCTCCACCACAGTGTCCGCGCGCCACACTCCCAATGCGCGGTACCGCTGAATTTCCTCCTCCGACGGCCGAACCGAAAACATCATCCACGACCCCGCAAATCGGGATTCTCCACCATCTCCGACCTTCTTCCAGTAGCAGGTGCGGGCTCGCTCTGCCCGCGGTTCCGGCACGCACCGCGCTGGTCAGGACGGTCGGTGTCGACCCTGGGCCTCAACTCGCCGCTGAATGTAAAGCTTATCCTCATGACAGCCTCGCATCGGTGCATCCCGAAACCTTTCCCGCCGCGATACTCGCTCCACCGCAGGCTGATACCGCCCAGTCAGAAACAGTTCACCAACAACCGCTGACACCCCGCTCCGCGGGGGCAGATCTCCTTGGGTGCGCAGACCAATGCTCGTTAGTACGCCGGCATCAGGGACGATGAGGGATCATTGTTCCTACACTGTACGTAACGGGATCGCGCGGACGATCGCCCCGTAGGCCCTTCCTCCAGAGGCGGAGCGCAGGTTCGAATCCTGCCGGGGGCACCACAAGGATGGGAACAGGTACACGTCTCGACTCTGCGCCCCATCCACAGTTTCGATGTCGAGGACGGCGTGGTCCCGAATCTGGCGCAGGCCCGAGTCCGAGATGAGGTGGGGCAAGAGTCCGCGCTGCGGGCGGATTCAGCGGCAGACCGGCAGCCGTGAGCGTGGTGCCGGGTCGTGATGGTTACCCCAGCAGAGAGGCCAATCTGCTGGGCGACCGGCGTCATACGCTGACGTCCTGCGTCAAGCGGTGGGGTGTCGATCTTGGACAGTTCGATAACGGAGCGGCGCAGTGCGGCAAGTAAGCTCTGCTGGGCGCAGGATCGCGTTCTCGATGGTCGACTCGACAATGGCGGCCAAGGGAGACTCCCCCGCTGTCCGGCGCTGTCGCGACACCACGTTGAGCCCTTCCTCGGCTCGATCGAACTGGCCGAACTGTCGACCGGAGTCGTTCGGACCTGGAGGCCCACCCTGCTCAGCAAGGGGCGATCCGAGGACCGCACCGCCAAGGCGTACTGCCTGGTCCGAGCCATTCTGAATACCGCGGTAGATGATGGCCGGATCAAGCGAAACCCATGTCGGATCAAGGGAGCCGGGGAGCACCGGACTGCTCGAGCGTCCGACCGCGACTGTCCGGCAGGTCTTCGCGGTCGCGGACCGAATGCCTGATCGGTTCCGCGTTCTCGTTCTGGCGGCCGCATTCACCGGGCTGCGCTGGGGGGAGCTCGTCGGACTGCGTCGCTGCGACGTGAACCTGGCGTCGGGGACCCTGCACGTCCGCCGTCGGCTCGCTCAGCTCAGCAGAGGGGGTATGCAAGCGGGGCCGCCCAAGTCGGCGGCTGGCGTACGCAATATCGCTCTACCCCCATTCCTCGTCGAGGAACTGCGCACCCACATCAAGCCCCATGCCGGCGCCGGCCCCGAAGGGCTGGTCTTCCGAGGGGAGCGGGGCGCGATGCTCCGCCGCGGAAACTTCGGCCGGGCGACGAAGTGGCCGGAGACCGTGGTGAAGGCCGGTCTCCCGGCCGGCTTCCACTTCCACGACCTCCGACACACCGGCAACCAGCTCGCCGCCAACCCCGGCGCCACTACCCGTGAACTCATGCATCGCATGGGCCACGGCTCGATGCGCGCGGCGCTGATCTACCAACACGCGAGCACCGAGCGGGACCGCCGGATTGCGCAGGAGATGGCCGCGATGGTCGAGCGTGAACGCCTGCCAACGGCGGGCGAGGACGAGGCCCCCGAGGACGGCGCCGAAGCCAGCTAATCGCACAGAGCCATGCGGCGCCCGTTCGTAGGGCGGGGGGGGTGGGCGCCGTAATGGCTGGTAGATCGGGTGGAGCGGGCGACGGGAATCGAACCCGCGTAGCCAGTTTGGAAGACTGGGGCTCTACCATTGAGCTACGCCCGCGTGCCCCTCGTTGTCCGAGGAACGAGCCCAGCCTAGCGGACTCCCCCACGCATCCTCCCCGCACCTCACATGTTCACCCTGTCACCGCCGATGGCGAGGGAGTCATCGGTTCAGCCCCGCGCCGAAGCGCCACGTGACACGTAGGCATCGAACGGTTCGAACACGCCAGGGGTCGCGGAAGTCCATCACCGCGGGCCGAACCACCCGCCCGCGGGTCCGCTTTTGACCTTGTCACAGCCGGTACCCGTTCTGATCAGGACGGGTGTCGGAACTCGCCCGGGGAGGCGGCACGCCACGACTCATGGCGAACGCATAGACTTCGTTCGACGGGGTGTGGCGCAGCTTGGTAGCGCACTCGCTTTGGGAGCGAGGGGCCGTGGGTTCAAATCCCGCCACCCCGACCAGGTCAACAGCTTGACCAACGATCTACCAGGCCGTTCGTACCCGGCGGATGTAGCAGCCGTGTAGCAACGGGTGCTCACTTCATCACCCAGTCGATCCTGTCGAGCGCTTCGCGCATCGCGTCGAGGTTCGTATGGGCGTAGATGCCCAACGTGACGTCGAGGTCCGCATGCCGGGCGATCGCCTGAACGACATGCGGTGGGGTATCCAGCTCCAGCAGCAGCATGCCGACGGTATGCCGGAAGTCGTTCAGTCGTACGGAGGGAAGCCCGGCGCGCGTGCGGATGCCGTCGAAGTGCCGGTTCAGACTGCGCGGCTCCATCGTGGTCCCGATGGAGGTCGGGAACACGAGTCCGTGGTCGTGCGCGAACGACAGAGCGTCGACGCGCTGAGACCCATCTGGGACCACACGTCCCGCCCGCTCCTGCACAGGAGCCCTTTTCGGGTGACAGCGTTGTTCGAGGTCGCCCGCCGAGATGCGCGCTGCTGGCGGCGGAAAAAATATAAGGTCGTGCTAATATAAGCTGGCGCTGGTGCGCATCCCGTCACAAGGAGAACCTGGAGCACTCGGCCATGAAGTACACCGTCTCGATCGAGATCGCCCTGCCGCAGGAGAAGGTCGCCCAACTCCTCGCCGACCCCGCACACATGCCGAAGTGGCTGCGAGGCCTGGTGCTGCACGAACCGCTGAATGGGACGCATGGGCAGGTCGGTACCAAGTCGCGCGTCGTGATGCAGATGGGGCAGCAGAAGATGGAGTGCACCGAGACCATCACGCGCCTGGAACCGACGAACCTGCACGGGATCCCAAGAGCCAGCGTCGTTCACTTCGACCGCGAAATCGTCGGCAACGGCATGTGGAACGCCGCGCGTGAACGCCTGATCGAAGCCGGTCCCGAGAAGACGCTGTGGGAGAGCGAGAACGAGTACCGGTTCAGCAGCTTGCCGCTGCGACTGGTGGGGCCATTCATGCGCGGTGCCTTCCGCAAGCAGTCCCGACAGCACATGCTGGACTTCAAGGCGTTCGCCGAGCAGGGAACGGACGTCCGCGAGACGAAGGGCTGACCCATAGCGCGTGACAATGCGAGAGTCCTCGCCGGGCGGGCCGGGCTCCGGGACGGCCGGGCAGGGCGAGGGATGCAGCGGGCGAGGTGGGCGAACAGGGTGCGGCGTCTCTGGTTCAGAGGCAGGCGAGCCAGACGGGACGCTGTTGATCAACCCGGGGCCAGGGTGAGTGACAATCGGCGCGCCGCGGCGTGGGCCACCCTGGACGACCGCGGACTGATGACCTGCACGCGGGCCGAGAAGGGCCAGCGCGAAGCGGCCCGGCGAGTGCCTGGGGGTCAAGCGCAGGCCCGCCATGTAGCAGCCGTGTAGCAACGAGCCCACCCCCGACCGACCCCGGCCACACCCCCGCAGGAGGCAAGGTCGCACGTCACCACTGAGTTCGAACTGCCTGCCGTGGCTTGGGAGCGAGGGGCCGTGCATCCCGCCACCCCGACGACGTCGGAGCCGGCCTGGACGATCAACCAGGCCGCTCGATGATGTCAGGGATGGGCGATCACCCGGCCGATGCGCCGGCCCGCCCCGACCACCAGCCGCGCTACGTGCCGAGTCGTGTCACGGCGACACACGTACGAACACGTCTCGCTCAGGCCTGAGTCTCATCGAATGCCTTGGCTGCCTGCTCGATCTTTGCGCGGTGGTTGTCCCAGAAGGCAGTGCCTCGCTCCTGTGGACCCGTGTTCCCCGCGTCCGTTCCCACGGTGGCGTCCAGCTGCTCACGCAGGATGTCGGCGTGCCCGGCGTGGCGGTTGGTCTCGGTGAGCACATGGACCATGACGTTGAACAGCTTCACGTCCGGACGCGGCCACCAGGGCACGTGGCCGGGCGAATCGATGTCGAGTGCGGCGATCGTCGCGTCCGAGTGCTCCCACGCGCGCCGGTAGCGGTCGACGACCTCGGCGCGCGACTCGTGCTCGGTGGCCCACTTGTCGGCGCCGTAGTCGGCGTCTTCGCCCCACCAGGGCAGTCGTTCGGGGAAGGGGCGCCCGAACACCTCGCCGAAGTACCTGGCCTCGGTGTTCGTCAGGTGTTTGATCAGGCCGAGGAGGTTGGTTCCTGTGAAGGTCAGCGGGCGACGAGCGTCGTACTCGGAGAGCCCCTCGATCTTCCAGAGCATCGTCGCTCGCACATCGCGTAGGTCGCCGTGCAGGTACTCTTTCGCGAAGTCATCGATCACGGGAAGCGAGCCTGGCAGCAGTCGGGCAGACGCGACGAACGCCCCCCGCGCGGGAGGCGTGACGACGAGAAGGGCGCCCGATGACCGAGCCGACCGACCACGACCTCGACTGCGCGGAGGTCGTGATCACCGCCGAGAGCGCCGACTGGCTCGCCGGGTTCACGCGCTCGCTCGTCGAGGATCGCCTCGTCGCATGTGGACACACCATCACGCCCATCCGAGCGATCTACCGCTGGGAGGGCACGGTCCACGACGAGGCGCAGGCGCGCGTGGGCCTGCACACGCGCGCCTCGCTCGTCCCCGAGATCGTCGCCCGGGCCGACCGCGACCATGCCGACGACGTTCCCTGCGTGATCGCGCTCCCCATCACCGCAGGTCACCCTGCCTACCTGCGCTGGGTCCACGACGAGACCCGCGCGCCCTCGTCGACGGAGTGAGGGCTACCAGGTCACCGGCAGTGCGTGGACGCCGTAGACGATGGCGTCGTCCTTGTACGACAGGTCCTCGACCGGGGCGGCCAGCTTCAAGCCGGGAACGCGCCGGAGGAGGGTGTCGAAGACGATCTGCAGCTCGGCGCGGGCGAGGTTCTGCCCGAGGCACTGGTGCGGACCGAACCCGAACGCCACGTGGTGCCGTGCCCCGCGCTCGAGGTCGAGCGCATCCGGGTCCCGGAACACCTGCGGGTCGCGGTTGGCGGCGTAGCTGAGCGCGAAAACGCCCTCCCCCGCCTTGATCTGCACCCCGTCCACCTCGACGTCCTCGGTGGCCACCCGGGCCGTCGCGGTGTCGGCGATGCTGAAGTAGCGCAGCAGCTCCTCGACGGCCTCCGGGGTCTTGCTCGGGTCGTTCGCGATGATCGCGAGCTGGCCCGGGTTCTGGAGCAGGGCGATGGTGCCGAGCGAGATCATGTTGGCGGTGGTCTCGTGCCCCGCGATCAGCAAGAGGAACGCGAGCGACACCAGCGACTCGTGATCCTCCGTGCCGTTCTCGCGCTGCTTGAGCACCTGCCGGCCGATCAGGTCGTCGGTGGGTTCCTGCTGCTTCGACGTCACCAGGTCGCCGAGGTAGCGCTGCAGTTCCTCCACCGCCTGCTGCCGCACCTCGCCGCTGGTGCTACGTGCGATCAGGAGCTTCGAACGGGTCTGGAAGAACTCGTGGTCCGCGTAGGGCACACCGAGCAGCTCGCAGATCACCAGCGAGGGCACGGGCAGCGAGAGCGCCTGCACGAGGTCGGCAGGCTGAGGTCCGGCGAGCATCGCGTCGATGGCGTCGTCGACGATCTCCTGGATCCGCGGCTGCAGCCCCCGCGTGCGCTTCACGGTGAAGTCGCCCACCACGGCGCGGCGGGCAGGACCGTGCTCGGGCGGGTCCATCGAGATGATCGACGGCGAGAACACCCGTCTGTTGGGCATCAGCTCGATCAAGCGGGGGAAATCGGGATGGTTCCGGTCAGAGCTGAACCGTGTGTCGATCAGGATCGAGCGCACGTCCTCGTGCTTGGTCACCAACCACGCGTGGCGGCCCGTCGGCAGCAGGACGCGTGCGATCGGCGACTCCTCACGCAGCTTCCGGTACTCCGGTGGTGGCGTGAACGGGCACTGGCGCTGCATCGGAAAGCTCGGAACGTTCTGCTCCACGGCCTGTGTCACGGCGGTACCCCATATCGGACTGGCTACCATCTGGAGGCCTTCCCTCCACTTACGTCTTCACCGTACGCAAGCGGAAGTCCTTCGTCCACCTAACGAGAGCAGGAGCCGATCAAATTCGGACGTTGTGCAACAATCCCGGCGACCTGCGAGAGGTGATCACATGACGGCGGAAGTCACCGGGCTGCGAGCCGACGCACGCCGCAACCGCGATCAGATCGTGGCTGCCGCCAAGCAATGGTTCGCCGTACAGGGACCGGACGTGCCGATGGAAGAGATCGCGCGCGCCGCCGGAGTCGGGGTCGGCACCCTCTACCGCCGTTTTCCCGATCGCGAAGCCCTGATCCGTGCCGTGGTCAGGGAGAGCCTCACCATCTCGGTCGCCGAGGCACGCGCCGCTCTCGCGGAGGAGCCGACGGCCTGGCAGGCGCTGGTGCGCGTCCTGCGCCAGTCACGCGAGCTCCGGCTGATCGTCCGGCTCACCACGGCGGCGCAGCCCGCCAAGACCATCGTCAAGGACGACGAGGAGAGCAGCGAGCTCCGCCGGGCGATGATCGAGGTGCTCGACAACGTGGTGCACGCCGCACAGGCCGAGGGCGCCCTGCGCACGGACGTCGACACCGGCGACGTGTCGATGCTGTTCACGTTGCTGGTCCGACCGGTGCCCCTACAGGACGAGGAGACAGCCGAACTGGCGCGGGAACGCTGCACCGCGCTGGTGCTCGACGGCCTTCGCGCCCACACGGGCACTCCCCTTCCCGGCCGCCCCCTTACCGCCGCGGACGTGGGGCTGTGATTCGGCCGTGAACGAGCACCGGCGCGACTCCACAGATGTGGTCGCCCCGGCAGGTCGCCGTACCGCCGTGAGAGTGGCGGTCGCCGGGCTCGTGGCCAACATCGTGATCGTCCTGACCGGGACGCTCGTGCGGCTCACCGGCTCCGGCCTCGGCTGCCCGACATGGCCCCGGTGCACCGACGACTCCTTCGTGGCCACTCCCGAGATGGGACTCCACGGAGCCGTCGAGTTCGCCAACAGGGTGGTGGGGATCGCTGTCGGCTTGATCACCCTGCTCGTGCTGATCACGGTGCTGCGCCACCGCCCGCGGCCACGATCGGCCACGGCGCTCGCGATCGGCACGCTGGCGTTGGTGATCGCACAGGGGTTCGTCGGCGGGCTCAGCGTCCGCCAGGAGCTCGCGCCCGAGATCGTGGCCGTCCACTTCCTGGTCAGCATGATCATCATCGCCGGGGTCACGGTCCTGGTCGACGTCCTGCGACGTCCCGCGGCACGCCTCGGAGCTCCCGAGCATCGGGGGATCGCCTGGCTCGTCGCGGCTCTTCCGGTCGTGCTGACCGCGGTGCTCGTCCTCGGCACGCTCGTCACCGGCAGCGGCCCGCATGCCGGCGACGAGGGCGCCCGCCGCTTCGGACTCGACCCGGCGGCTCTGAGCCAGCTGCACGCCGACGCCGTCCTGGTGTTCCTCGCACTCCAGATCGCAGCCCTCGTGGCGCTCCGGATGACCGGCGCGCCCTCGGCACAGCGGCGAGCCACGCTGCTACTGCTGGGCGCATCGCTGGTGCAGGCCGCGATCGGCTACGCGCAGTACGCCCTCGGGCTGCCGGTCCCGCTGGTGGCCGTGCACGTCCTGGGCGCCGCCCTGCTGACCTGCGCCGTCACCCACCTGTTCGTCACGGTGTGGCGGGACGGATCAGCCAGAAACGCGGGGAGCCCGCCTCCCCTGAGGGCGGCGGGCTCCTGCTGAGCGAGGTGGATCAGACGACGCGAACGCCGGTGGCCTGCGGGCCCTTGGTGCCCTGGCCGATCTCGAACTCCACGCGCTGCCCCTCGTCGAGGCTGCGGAAGCCCGAGGCGTCGATCTCGGAGTAGTGGACGAAGACGTCAGCGCCGCCCCCGTCGACCGAGATGAAGCCGAAGCCCTTCTCGCCGTTGAACCACTTCACAGTTCCCTGCGCCATGCGATGTGCTCCTAGCTGACGGTGGGACCCGCACCGTGCGTGTCCCGGCCGGCCCTGGTGGGTTTATCGACATCTCGTGTCGACGCCGACTCCCCCACCAACCTGTTCCCGCGAGCGTGAATCACACGAACACCGAAACTGAACGACCTCCTCGTATCCAACCACGACGGAGCCGAAGTTGCTCCTCCGCCCGACGAGCTGCGCCCGATCCGGTGGATTCATCCGTCCGACATGGTGGGTAACGCCGGCGATAACGAGAAACATGAAGATTCGCGCATGAGCTCCCCTCTTGATCCGGTTGCCGCACGCGCACTCATCGTCGAGGGCATCGGCAGGCGCGGGTTCCTGCGCGCCGCCACCGCTATCACCGCCGTCACCGTGGGGTCGACGCTGCTCGGAACCCCTCCCGCCCTGGCCGCGCCCGCCTCGGCACCGACCGAACCTCTGCAGCCGGGCTCCGGACCCATCCACGGCGATCACTACCTGCCCTCCACCCCCGGCGATGTCCGCTGGGGATACGTCCCGGCGATCGGAGCCACGCCGTCCCTGCGCATCGCATCGGGCGAGACGGTGACGATCGACACCGTCTCGCACGAGGGCATCCTGGAGGACCAGGGCCGCGATCCCGTCGCGTACTTCGGAGGTCACCACGTGCCCGAGAGCGACGTGCTGACCGACGCGATCGCGATCGCCCGGGACTACCGCCGCACCCCGCGCAACTTCGACGTCGACGGTCCGCACGTGATCACCGGCCCCATCTTCGTCGAAGGTGCCGAACCCGGCGACGTGCTGAAGGTCGAGACGCTGTCCGCCGTGCCGCGCGTGCCGTACGGGGTGGTCTCCAGCCGGCACGGCAAGGGGGCGCTGGCCCGCACCGCCGACGGGGGCGCTCCGGCGGGCATCACGCTCGATGAGGTGATGCCACCTGTCGCCGCCGACGGCCGCGCGACGAAGGACCCTCTGCGCTACGGCAACGTCTCGGTCTTCACAAGCGTCCGGGAGGGCAAGGACGGTAGCGCGGTCGGAGTGATGCCCTTGGGTTCGGGTGGGCGCGAGGTGGTGTTCCCGCTGCAGCCGTTCATGGGGACGATGGGCGTCGCGCACACGACGGCGGCGGGCGAGACCGCACCCGAGCTCAACTCGATCCCGCCGACGCTGGGCGGGGGCAACATCGACATCCGGCTGCTGGGTCCGGACTCGGCGTTCTACCTGCCCGTCCACGGTGAGGGCGCACTGTTCTACGTGGGCGATCCGCACCTCGCGATGGGCGACGGCGAGGTGGCGCTCACCGCGGTGGAGGGGTCGCTTCGGGCCACCTTCCGGCTCACGGTGTGCAAGCCCGGCTCGGGCGACGCACCCTCGGTCGCCTACCGCTATCCGTTCGCGGAGACGCCCGACGCGTGGGTGCCGATCGGCCTGTCCGACCCGGACGGCTCCGCGAACGGGCAGGGCAGCGACCTGGACGCCGCGATGCGGCGGGCCGTGGTCAACGCCCTCGACTTCCTCGAGCACGACCAGGGCATGGACCGCGCCACCGCATACGCTTATCTCTCGGCCGCGGCGAACTTCACGGTCTCGCAGGTGGTGGACCGAACGGTCGGCGTGCACGGAGTGATCACGAAGTCGCACTTCCCGACGGAGTGAACAACCTGTCCAGGTAGTAGTCCACCGTGGCGACGGCCTCGTCCGGAGTGCGCTGCCCGAGCACGACGGCCGTCGCCTGGGAGTCGACGATCGACCACAGCAGGATCGCCTCCTGCCGGACGTCGACGCCCGGGGCGAGGTCGCCCGCGCGCCGGGCGATGCCGAGTTGGTCGGCGAAGAACGCGATGAGCTTCGGCACGCTCTCGGCCATCGCGGCGGCCACCTGCGATTCACTCAGAGCCCGGATGAAGTAGGCGATTCCGGCCAGCCACTCCGAGCGTCGTTGCTCGTCAGTGGGCAGGACCTCCACCAGGCAGGTCCGTAGCACCGACCGCACCGTCGGCGGGTCGGGGGCGACCGAGAGCCGCTCGGTGATCCGCTGCTCGCGCTGCTGGGCAAGGTGCTGCAGGGCGAAGAGCAGCATCTCGTCCTTGCTGTCGAAGTAGTGCTGCACCGACCCCATCGAGATGCCCGCCTCCGCCGCGACGTGGCGCAAGCTCACGGATTCGAGCCCCTCGTTGGCCGCGAGCCGCAATACCGCGGCGGAGATCTCGCGCCTTCGCTCATCGTGATCAACCAGCTTGGGCACCGACCCCTGTCCTTTCATCATGCGCTCGCATTGCGAAGCCGCACCCCGAGCTTATACGATGCGATCGCATGACAACGGGGGGAGAAACGGTGACTACGTCACACTCGGAACCGGCAGAGGTACGACTACGACCGCCTCGCAACGAGGTCGACCCCCGTGCGGTGGCCTGGTGGCGTGCAGGAATCGCGCTGACGTTCGCCGTGCCGGTCGTGGTGCTCGTCGTGCTCGGATTGCTGATCGAGCCGGCCCGGTTCTGGCTGCTGATGCCCGCGGCGGTACTGGTGCTGGCCGGACTCCCGCTGGCGCTGCTCCTACCGCGGTGGTGGTTCCGCCTGCACCGCTGGGAGGTCACCGACACCGCGGTCTACACGCGCTCCGGCTACTTCTGGCAGGAGTGGCGCGTGGCGCCCCTGTCCCGCATCCAGACCGTCGACACGCAGCGCGGCCCGCTGGAACAGCACTACGGCCTCGCGACGGTGACCGTGACGACCGCGTCGGCCAAGGGAGCGGTGAAGATCGAAGGCCTCGACCAGCAGACCGCGGCGGACGTCGCGGAACGGCTGACCGAGACCACCCAGGCCACGGCCGGGGATGCGACATGACCGGCCCGGAGTGGGCGACGCTCGACCGCCGCACGGTCGCGGTCACCGCCCTCATCGTCGCCGGCGGATGCGCGGGCGCGGCGGTGCCCGCGACCTACTGGATCACGCGCGTCACGTCCTTCGGGACCGCCTTGCTGTGGGTGCTGTCGGTGGCTGCGCTCGTCGTCGCCGCTTCCTGCGTGCTCGAACACCTCCGGTGGCGCCGCACGCACTACCGCGTCACGCCCGAGCGGGTCGAGTTGCACACGGGGGTGTTCGTCAGCAGGCGCCGCTCGCTGCACCGCGACCGTGTCCGCACCGTGGACGTCACGGCCGACCCGCTCCTGCGGGTGTTCGGACTCGTCCAGGTGCTGGTCGGCACCGGCGAGCAGTCGGGATCCGAAGGGTCGGTCAGGCTGCGCCCCGTGACGAGGCAGATGGCCGAGGAGCTACGCCGCACGCTGCTCGACCGGGCGACCGACGTCACCACCGACGGCTCGCTCGCGCGGCTCGACCCGGCATGGATCCGGTACGCGCCGCTATCCTTCCTCACCCCCGTGCTCGGCGGCGGGGCGTTCGGGGTCGTGCTCAACGTGGCGGACTGGTTCGGCCTACAGGACGGCGTCATCGGCTGGGCGATCGCGCTCTTCCGCGGTGTACCGCTCGTCACCACCGTCGTCGTGCTGGCGGCGATCGCCCTGGTGATCGGCGTGATCGGCTCGCTCGCCCTCTTCGTGGAGATGTGGTGGTCCTACCGGCTGGACCGCGAGCCGGGGGGCACCCTGCGGGTCCAGCGGGGGCTGCTGACCACCCGCTCGATCTCTCTGGAGGAACGGCGCCTGCGTGGCGTCGAGATCGTGGAGCCGCTCGGCGCGCGCCTCGCCGGTGCCGCCCGCGTCGACGCCGTGGCGACCGGGATGGTGACACCGTCCGAGAAGGACAAGACCGACCACCGGACGCTGCTGCCCGCCGCACCCCGTGCGGTGGCGGACCGGGTGGCCGCCGGTGTTCTGCGGGAACCCGACGCTCCTCCCACGTCGATCAGCCTCGCGGCTCATCCGGCGACGGCCCGCAGCCGCCGCGTGCGCTGGGCCGTCGGCACCGCCGTCGTGCCCGTGGCCGTGCTGGCGGTGCTGGGGCTGCTCCTCACCGAGGTGCTGCTACACGTGGCGTGGATCGCCGCGCTCGTGCTCGTGCCCGCAGCCGTGCTGCTCGCCCTGGACGCCTACCGCGGCCTCGGCCACGGTCTGACCACCGAGTACCTCGTGGCCCGCAGCGGCACCACGCGACGGGCGACCGTGGCCCTGCAGCGCAGCGGGATCATCGGCTGGACGGCGAAGCAGTCGATCTTCCAGCGCAACGCCGGCCTCCTGACGCTCAGCGCGACGACCGCCGCGGGCGCCGGCGCCTACTCGATCATCGACGTCGGCGTGAGTGACGGGCTCCTCGTCGCCGAGCGGGCGGTGCCGGACCTTCTCACGCCGTTCCTGCAGGTCACGCGGCCGCACGTCGTCGAGGGGACGCCTGTGGGCCGGTGAGCTGCCGCTGCCGGGCTCGATCAGGCGGCGGTGTCCCACTGCCACTGCTCGGTCATCGCATCGCCGCAGTCGGGGCAGGGAACCAGGCAGCCGGACACCGCCGTGTCCGGCAGTTCCACCTCCACGCTGCAGCCCGGGCAGCTCCACCAGCTGGTGGTGATCGTGATGTCCATGGAGCCCGATGCTAAATCACACGGCTGTCATTTTCCGGGGCTCGGCCCTTCGCGGGGCACCGACCTGCGCCGTGTGACCGCTCCAGTGGTTCAGATCTCGTCGACGAGATCGGCGATGGAGGGCACCACCCGGTACGGCCGGTAGGGGAATCGGTCGATCTCGTCGGCCTGCATGATCCCGGTGAGCACGAGAACAGTGCGCATTCCCGCCTCCAGCCCCGCGACGATGTCGGTGTCCATCCGGTCGCCGACCATCACGGTGGTCTCGGAGTGGGCCTGCACCCGGTTGAGCGCGGCCCGCATCATCAACGGGTTCGGCTTGCCGATGAAGTACGGGCTGACCCCCGTGGCGCGGCTGATGAGGGCGGCCACCGCGCCGGTTGCCGGGAGCACGCCGTCGCTGGAGGGCCCGGTGGCGTCGGGGTTGGTGGCCACGAACCGGGCGCCCGACCGGATCAGCCGGATCGCCGTGGTGACCGCCTCGAAGCTGTACGTGCGGGTCTCACCGAGCACCACGTAGTCGGGTGAATTGTCGGTGAGCACGTAACCGATCTCGTGCAGCGCGGTGGTGAGCCCTGCCTCCCCCACCACATAGGCGCTGCCCTGCGGCCGCTGGTCGTCGAGAAAGGTGGCGGTGGCCAGCGCGGAGGTCCAGATCGACTCCACCGGCAGGTCGATTCCGCTCGACCGGAGCCGGAACTGCAGGTCGCGCGGGGTATAGATGGAGTTGTTGGTGAGCACGAGGAACGGTTTGCCCACCTCGCGCAGCCGCGAGACGAAAGCGTCGGCTCCGGGGATCAGCCTGCCCTCGTGGACGAGCACCCCGTCCATGTCGGTCATCCAGCATTCGATCGCCTTGGGATCGCCCACAAGTGGGAGCCTAGGGGAACGATGGCTTGGCTACCCGCGTTGTCCAAGTTGACTGTTTGCGAGGGAGTGGTGGGGAATGGCGGGCACGATACTCACCGTGGTCGTCCTGGTACTGATAGTTGCCGGCGCTGTCTGGCTCATCCGCCAGCGCGCGGCCACGCGCGAGCGTGAGCTGGAGGACGCGAAGTCCGAGGCGCGGCGCTGGGTCGAGCGGCTGGGCGGCCAGGTGCTGAATCTGGTCGGCACCGACGAGGCGTCGAAGCAGGCGCTCGCCGATGCCGCCGAGCGGTACAACGCCGCGGGTTCGCAACTCGACCAGGCCAAGACCAACGCCCAGGCCCGACACGTCACCGAGACGGCGTACGAAGGCCTCTACTACGTGCGCGCGGCCCGCACCGCGATGGGCATCGACCCGGGGCCCGACCTGCCCCCGCTGCCCGGGCAGCAGCGCGCCGGTGCCGTCACCGAGGACCGGAACGTCGACGTCGAGGGCCACTCCTACAGCGCTTCCCCGGAGGCTTCCGAGCGCAACCGGCACTACTACCCCGGCGGAATGGTCGCCGGACGGCCGGTTCCTCGCGGCTGGTACTCCGAGCCGTGGTGGCGCCCGGCACTGGTGGCCGGGGCGTGGGGGCTGGGCTCGGCCCTGCTCTTCACCTCGTTGTTCTCGGGCATGTCCGGGGTGGCCTACGCCGACGGGTTCGCCGACGGCGCCGCCCAGGGCGACATGGGCACCGACGGCGGCTTCGACGGCGGCGACCCGGGAGCGGGCGACCCCGGCGACTTCGGGGGCGGGGACTTCGGCGGCGACTTCGGCGGAGGCGACTTCGGCGGAGGATTCGGCGACTTCTGACGCCTGCCTCACGGGCCGCACCGGGCGCGGGCCAGGCACCGCCGCTCGGCACCGGGCTCCCGTACGGTTGGACGATGATCGTCGGGGCGGGTCCGTCACCCTTCACGGAGACCAGTACGTCGGCACGGAGGGCGGCCTACGCCGAGCTGGCGGCGTCGGGGCCGGTACAGCAGACGGTGCTGTTCACGGGCGTGCGGGTGTGGCTGATCACCGGCCACGCCGAGGCCCGTGAGCTGCTGACCCACCCCCACGTCGTCAAGCCGCATCTCGACGGCCCGCATCTCGACGAGGTCCCGGCCGAGCTCGGCGCGGCACGGGACTCGCACATGCTCATGAGGAACCCGCCCGACCACACCCGCCTGCGGCGTCTGGTGTCCGCGGCGTTCACCCGCCGCAGGGTCGACACCCTTGCGCCACGGATCCAGGCGATCACCGATGCACTGATCGACGACGTCGAGGCCGCCGGAGCCGATGGCTCGCCGGTGGATCTCGTGGCGGCGTTCGGCTACCCGCTGCCGATCGCCGTCATCGCCGAGATGCTCGGCATACCCGCCGATATGCGCGACGACTTCCGCACGTGGACGACGATCGCCATCAACGGGTCGGTGTACCCGGCGGACGTCTACGTCGACGCCGCTGAGCACCTCGTCACGTACGTCCGCCAACTGATCGCGGAGAGGCGTGCCGAGCCGGCCGACGACCTCCTGTCCGATCTCATCGCGGTGCGGGACGGGAGCGACCGGCTCACCGAGGACGAGCTCACGTCCATGGTCAATCTGCTGCTCCTCGCCGGGTTCGAGACCACGGCCAACCTGATCGTGCTCGGCACGTACGCGCTGCTGATGCATCCCGCCCAGCTCCAGTTGCTCCGCGCCGAGCCGGCGCGGCTGCCCGCCGCGATCGAGGAGATGCTCCGGTACGACGCGCCGGTGCAGGTGGCCATCCCGTCCGTCACCACGGCACCCGTCGAACTCGCCGGCGTCACGATCCCCGCCGGTGAGGTGGTGATCCCGGTGCTCTTCAGCGCCAACCACGACCCCGCCCGGTTCGAACGTCCCACCGAGTTCGACATCGGTCGTGCGGACGCAGCCCAGCACATCGGGTTCGGCCACGGCATCCACCACTGCCTCGGCGCACCCCTCGCCCGGCTGGAAGCCCGCATCGCGATCGGCTCACTGCTCGCCCGGTTCCCTGACCTGCATCTCGCCGAGCCCGATGCCGACCCCGCCCGCAGCCCCGCGCTGCTGGTGAACGGACTGACCACGCTTCCGGTAATCACGGGCGGACATTCGCAGGCCACCTCGCCGTCGGCCGACCGGCTCCGCTCATGACCACGTTCGTCCTCGTCCACGGTGGCTGGCACGGCGGCTGGTGCTGGCGGCGTGTCACCCCGCTCCTGCTCGAGCATGGCCACGACGTGCACACGCCGACACTGACGAGGGTGGGCGACCGGGCCCACCTCGCCACCCCGTCGATCGGCCTCGGCACGCACGTGCAGGACGTCGTCGCGGTCCTGGAGCTCGACGACCTGAGGGACGTCGTGCTCGTCGGGCACAGCGCGGGTGGGGCGGTGGTCCGGGGCGTGGCCCAGCGGTGCGCCGATCGCCTCCGCGAGGTCGTGCACCTCGACGCTTTCGTGCCGGAGCCGGGCCGGTCGGTCCTGGACACGATGTCGGCGGGGCGCCGCGAGTACTTCCTCGACATGGTCGACGACCTCGGGCGGATCGTGCACGACTGGGACACGGCGCTCGACAGCTGGGCGGTCACCGACCCGGCCGACCGTGCGTGGGTGCGACCCCGGCTGCGCCCGCACCCCATCGGCGGTCTGTCGGAGCCGCTCCCGCACGACCCGGTGCCCGACCTGCCCCATCGCTTCATCCACTGCACCGTGAAGCCGGGACATGACAGTTTCGCCGGGTTCGCGGCCGCCGCGGCCGACGACCCGAAGTGGCGGCTCGACACGATCGACACCGGCCACGACGCGATGGTCACGGCGCCGTCGGAACTGGCAGCCCTCCTCGTCACGTAGCCGGTGACCCCGCGACATGGACACACATCGCGGAACGGGGGCAGGTGGGTCAGCGACACGTGTCCATGTCGCGGCTGCCGGGCCGGGGACGTGATCGTCAGGCGGTCGCTGCCGGCTGGCAGGTCGGGCACCAGAACAGGTTGCGTGCACCGTGCTCGACGTGCGCGATCGGCGTGCCGCAGACGAGGCAGGGGTGCCCGGCACGGCGATAGGCGTACACCTCGCCGCCGTGGCGGTCCTGGCGCGGGGCGCGGCCCATCCGCCGGGGATCGTGCTCGGGGGCGACCGTGTCGATCCGGCCGCGGCGCACACCGTCGCGCATCAGAGCCACCAGATCGGCCCACAGCGCGTCCCACTGTGGCTTCTCCAGTGCGCGGCCGGGTAGCTGGGGGTCGAGCCCGTGGCGGAAGAGGACCTCGGCCCGGTAGACGTTGCCGACCCCGGCGATCACCGACTGGTCCATCAGCAGCGTGGCGAGCGGGGCACGGGAGCGCGAGATCCGTTCCCAGGCGCGGTCCGGATCGGCGTCGCGACGCAGGGGGTCGGCACCGAGCCGGGCGCGGATGGCCTTGGCCTCGGCGGCCGTGATCAGTTCGCAGGCCGCTGGGCCGCGCAGATCGGCGTAGTGCGTCGCCCCGGCCATCCGCATCCGGACGAGCCCGCGCGGAGCCTCGACGGGCAGGGGCTCGTCGCTGAACGTCCCGTACAGCCCGAGGTGGACGTGCACGACGAGCCCGGGACCGTAGTGGTGGAACAGGTGCTTGCCGTGGGCCTCGGCCCGCAACAGCACGTGGCCGTCGATGGCCGCCGCGCTCGCGGCGAAGCGGCCCTGCGGGCTCGACACGGCGACGGGTGCGCCGGCGAAGCGGCGGCGGTGGAGCCGGGCGAGCCGGTGGAGGGTGTGGCCTTCCGGCATCTACGGGAGATCTCTACGGCGCGGCCGGGATCTGGCCGGGCGGCAGCGGGGGCGGGGTGCCCGTGCGCTCGTACTCGGCGAGCAGGTCGATCCGCCGCTGGTGGCGGGGCTCCTCGGAGAAGGGCGTGGCGACGAACGCGTCGACGAACCGGGTGGCCTCGTCCAACGTGTGCATCCGCGCGCCGACGGCGACGACCTGCGCGTCGTTGTGCTGGCGGGCCAGGGTGGCGGTCTCGACGCTCCAGGCGAGCGCGGACCGGATGCCGGGCACCTTGTTGGCGGCGATCTGCTCGCCGTTACCCGAACCACCGACGACGACGCCCAGGCTGCCCGGGTCGGCGAGGGTCCGCCGGGCCGCCTCGACGCAGAACGGCGGGTAGTCGTCCTGCGGGTCGTAGGTGGCAGGCCCCACATCGATCGCTTCATGGCCCTGGCTGGTCAGGTGCGCGACCAGGTGGGCCTTGAGCTCGAAGCCTGCATGGTCGGAACCGAGGTAGACGCGCACGAGAAGAAATACTGCCCCACGCGACTCCGCCCCGGCCCGGACGGGGTTGCACACGGACGGGTGGTGGCCTCAGTGGCGAGGGTCGTCCCGCTTCGCGGCATCCGTGTCGGCCTCGGGGCTCCCGTCCCGGTTCGATTCGTCCTGGTCCTCGGGGGCGGGGTCAGGAATGTGAGTGGCCGGCCCGACGGGCTCGGGTGCGTCCGGGTCGGGCACCGAGCCGTCCGGCGACGGCGCGTTGGGCACGGAGAGGACCGCCTGCAGCGACTCCAGCGGCGGATCCACCCGTGGGGCCGTCTCGCCGCCCGCCCGGGCGTCGATCCGCTCGCTCAGGTAGCGCAGCACCACGGCGCCCGCGGCGGCCACCGGAACGGACAGGAACGCTCCCGCGATCCCGAACAGCGTGCCGCCCGCGGTGACGGCGAGCAGCACGACCGCGGCGTGCAGGCGGAGGCTGCGCCCCTGCAGGATCGGCTGCATCACGTTGCCCTCGAGCTGCTGCACGGCGACGATGATCGCCAGGACGATGAGCGCCGTGGTGAAGCCGTTGCTCACCAGCGCCACGAGCACCCCGAGCGCGCCTGCCACGATCGCGCCGACGATCGGGATGAACGCGCCGATGAACGTGATCACGGCGAGCGGGACGGCCAGCGGGACCCCGAGGATCACCAGTCCCAGCCCGATCAGGACGCTGTCGACGAGCGCCACGATCGCCTGTACGCGGATGAAGTCCGAGACGGTCTTCCAGACCCGCCGCAGCACCTCGGCGAGGTGACTTCCCGCGCCCTCGCCTGCCACCCCGAGTAACCACGGCAGGAAGCGCGGCCCGTCCTTGAGGAACAGGAAGACGAGCACCAACGTGAGCAGGGCGGTGACCACTCCGGAAGCCACGCTCCCGAGCCCGGCGAGCACGCCCGTGGTGATCGTCGACAGGCTCTGCTGCAACTGGGTGGTGATGTTCTGCAGCACCGCGTCGAGCTCGCCCCGGGCGAAGTCGACCTGTGGTCCGGCCAGCCACTGCTGGATCGCCGTGAGACCGCTGGACGCGCTGCGCGTGATCTCGGGAACGCTGCCGGCTACGGACGTGGCGATCAGCGTGATGAGTCCGGCCAGCACGACCATCCCGGCGAGCAGCACGGTGGCCGAGGCCAGCGCAGGCGGGAATCCGTGCTTGCGCAGCCACGACGTGGGCGGCCACAGCACCGTGGTGATGATCACCGCCAGGATCACGGGGAAGATGACCGACCACAGCAGACCGATGACGGTCCAGATCAGGAACGCGCCCGCTGCCACCAGGATCACCCGGAGACTCCAGCGAGCAGCCCAGGTCAGGCCCTCGCCGATCGCGGTTCCGCGGCCCCGGCGCAGGCGCTCGCTGGTGGTCACGACGACTCCTCTTCTCGGTCCGGAGGCACCGCTGCGTGTCGTCCCGCCCGGCACGCCAGCCTTACCCGCGGACAAGGTTCTCAGACATCGGAGATCTGCACCTGACGCCGTACCGCCTACGATTCCGGAGGTGAGCACCGACAGCGCCGTCACAGGCCGCGACGGTCCGGCTGCAGGAGTCGTGCTCGTCGGCGGTAGATCGTCGCGGATGGGTGAGCCGAAGGCCGCGCTCGAATGGCACGGCTCCACATTGGTGCGCCGCACCGCCGCGCTGCTGGCCCGCACGGTCGACGGGCCGGTCGTCGTGGTCCGTGCGCCCGGCCAGCCCCTGCCCGAACTGCCCGCCGGGGTCGCGGTCGTCGAGGACCCCGTGGAGGGGCTCGGGCCGATGCAGGGCATCGCCACCGGACTCGCCGCCCTGTCGGACCGCGCACTCGTCGCGTTCGCCTGCTCCACCGACCTGCCGTTCCTGCATCCGGCGTACGTCCGGCGGGTGCTCGCCGCACTCGACGCCGACGTCGACGTCGTGCTGCCGCACGTCCACGGGCGCCGCCAGCCGCTCGCCACCGCGTATCGCACGGCGCTCGCGCCCGTCGTGGCCGGGATGGTGGCGCACCGACAGCTCAAGCTCACGAAGCTGTTCGACCACTGCCGCGTGCGCCGGATCGACGACGCGGCCCTGCTCTCCGACCCCCGGCTGCACGCCCTGGATCCCGCACTCGACTCGGTGCTCAACGTCAACGAACCCGACCACTATCGGGACGCCCGGGCCCGGCCGGCCCCGGAGATCACCGTGCAGCACTACGGCCTGCTGGCCGCCGCCGGCAAGCACGAGCCCACCATGGTGGAGGCGGCCACGCTGGGCGCCGCCGCTGCCGCCGTCGGGCTGGCGCTCGACCGGCACGTCGTCGCCGCCCTGAACGGCGACCGGCTCACCCGCGACCCGGAAATGCCCCTCGTAGCCGGTGACGCCATCGCGTTCCTGTCGACGGACGCAGGCGACTGAGCCCGCCTCACGAGCGCGAGCACTGCCGCAGGCTTCCTCCGAGGCTCAGAACGTGATCAGCGGGTCGCCGAACGCGTCCGCAACGAAGTTGACGAAGAAGAACCCGAAGAACAGGAAGTTCAGCAGCAGGATCACGTAGTGCCACGGCCGCGGCCGGGCCACCTTCGGGAGCCTGCTGTTGAGGTAGATCAGCATGAACGGGAAGATCAACGCGCCGAGATTCGACATGTTCGCCGAGAACTGGACGAGCGCCACCGGCACCGCGAGGTGCAGGATCACCGAGATCGCGACCAGCAGCACGATCATGAACGGGTAGTAGAAGCGCCGAGGGTCGCCCTCGACGAGCTCGCGCAGGCGCGGGCTGAGCGTCGGCGCGGCGTCGGTGACCACCCGCACCATGCCCTCGAAGATCCCGAGCTGCGTGGAGAACAGGACGAGCACGCCCATCAGGAGCAGCAGGTAGAACATTCCGGAGCCGTACTCCGGCTGCAGCGCGCTCGCCACGAACGTGGGCACGTTGGCGGTGGTCGGCTGCTCGCCCGAGATCGCCACGGCCTGGGCCATCAACACCGTCGGGAGCAGCATGCCCAGCATCGCTCCCACGAAGAACACGCCCCACATGTCCACCATGAGGTAGCGGTACCAGCGCCGCCACCGGCCCGCGTTGCGCTCGTCGTCGGGGAAGGTGACGCCGACCGAGCTCAGCTCACGACGGCTGCTGCGCATCCCGGCGATGTAGCCGGTGCGGTGGCCCATGCCGTAGCCCTTGTCGCGGTAGTGGCCCATCACGTACCAGTTCAGTCCCGACGCCAGCGCGGTGAACCCGGCCAGGGCCCCGAGCTGAGTGGCGGTGATTCCCGCGGGTGGCGCGGCAGGGGTGACGAACCCGCGGATGCCCTCCCACCACACGCTCCACGGCACGACGATGAGGTCGACCACGACGAGCGCGACCAGGATGAAGCCCACCATCACCCAGTTGCTCAGCTCGAGCGCCCTGCTGATCCGGCGGGCGGCCGCGGTGATCAGGAAGACCACGATGAGCAGGCCGATGGCGTACCACCGCGTCTGCTGCACCTCCGACGCATCCGCGACGCGGCCGTTGACGAGTGCGAAGAGGCCCTGGCCCGCCGAGGCGGCCCATCCGCCCGCGATGAAGGCGAAGATCACGACGAAGACGGACAGCGGGATCCACAGCATCTTCCCCGGCGGCACCCGCCCCCAGCCGACCACGGGCGCCTCACCGGTGGCCACGACGTAGCGGGCGCACTCCACGTTGTAGAAGGTCTGCAACACGGCGGACACCACGATCACCCAGCCGACGCCGACGAACCCGTACTGCCCCACCGCCTGCGGGCCGAGCAGCCATTCGCCGCTGCCGATCGAGATGCCCAGCGCGATCAGGCTCGGACCCACCACGAACATGACGATCTGCCGGAACCCGATCCGCTTGACCTGGAACACCTCCTCGGGTGTCGGCAGGTCCTGGACTGCGAGTTCGGGTCGGCTGACGCCGAGCGGGTAGGTACCGGCGCCGCGCTGCACCTCGGTCATGGCTGTCCCCATGTCCACTTTGTGAGTCTTGTCACTTATGGTCTCCCTGGCGGCGGCGGAGGTCAAGAGGCGCCTTGACATGTAGTTGACTTCAACTTCTAGCGTCTGCTCCAGACCCCGGGGAAAACCGGACGCGAACTGTCGGTCCCCCTCGCCACACTGACGGGCGAGGTTTGTTCCACACCGATGAATTCGGCCGGTCCCCCACGTCCTATGGGTGCGCGGCAGGTGCGGCGACCGGAACGAGGAGCAGCTCATGAGCATGGAGATGGTTGCGTGGAACTCGCTGTACCACGCGGCAACCGCCCACGGGGAGAAACGACCCTTCTCGATGGCCACACTGCGCCGGATCGTGGCGTTCGTACGGCCGCACCGCCGTCGGATGGCCGCATTCCTGCTGGTCAGCGTCATCGGCGCCGTGCTCGCGGTCGCCACTCCCGTGCTCGCGGGCCGGGTGGTCGACGCGATCGTCAACCAGGGCCCGCTCGGGGTGGTGGTCGGCTTGGCAGTGCTCATCGCCGTGATCGCCGTGGCCGTGGCTGCCAGCGGGATCGTGCAGCGCTGGCTCTCGGCGTCGCTCGGTGAAGGACTGATCCTCGACCTGCGCACCGCGGTGTTCGACCACGTGCAGCGCCAGCCGGTCGCGTTCTTCACCCGCACCCGCACCGGCGCGCTGGTCAGCCGGCTCAACAACGACGTGATCGGTGCCCAGCGGGCGTTCAGCGACACGCTGTCCGGAGTGGTGGGCAACCTCGTCACGCTCACCCTCACGCTCGTCGTGATGCTCACGCTCTCCTGGCAGGTCACATTGCTCGCGCTCGTGCTGCTGCCGGTGTTCGTGCTCCCCGCCCGGCGGATGGGCCACCGGCTCGCCTACCTCGAGCGCGAGGCCGCCGACCACAACGCAACCATGGGCACCCAGATGACCGAGCGGTTCTCCGCTCCGGGCGCCACCTTGATCAAGCTCTTCGGCCGCCCCGCCGACGAGACGCGCGAGTTCGTCGCCAGGGCCGCCCGCGTGCGCGACATCGGGGTGCGCACCGCCATGGTCCAGTCGGTCTTCATCACCGCACTCACGCTCGTCTCGGCGCTGGCTCTCGCGCTGGTCTACGGGCTCGGCGGCTACATCGCGATCAGCGGCGGAATGCCCGCGGGCGACGTCGTAGCGCTGGCGCTTCTGCTCACCGGTCTCTACGCCCCCCTCACGGCGCTGGCCAGCGCCCGCGTCGAGGTGATGAGCGCGCTGGTGAGCTTCGAGCGCGTGTTCGAGGTGCTGGACCTGCCGCCGCTCATCGCCGAGCCCACCGAGCCACTGTCGCTACCCGACGGGCCGCTGTCCGTGGAGTTCGACGAGGTCCGCTTCGGCTACCCGGCCGCCGACAAGGTGTCGCTGGCCTCGCTGGAGGAGGTCGCACAGCTCGATCGCCGGGGCGGCGAGGAGGTGCTCCACGACATCTCCTTCACCGCCGAACCCGGGCAGATGATCGCGCTCGTCGGCTCGTCCGGGGCCGGCAAGTCCACCATCGCGCAACTGCTTCCCCGGCTCTACGACGTCGACTCCGGTGCGGTGCGGCTCGGCGGGGTCGACATCCGCAGCCTCTCCTTTGACACGATCCGCGGAGCGCTGGGCCTGGTCACGCAGGACGGCCACCTGTTCCACGAGACGATCCGGGCCAACCTGCTGCTCGCCCGTCCCGGGGCCTGCGACGACGAGCTGTGGGAGGTGCTGCGCCGGGCGCGCCTGGACGAGCTGGTGGCTTCCCTGCCCGACGGTCTCGACACGGTGGTCGGTGAGCGTGGCTACCGGCTCTCCGGCGGAGAGCGTCAGCGGCTCACCATCGCCCGGCTCCTGCTCGCGCGGCCGCGCGTGGTCGTTCTCGACGAGGCCACCGCCCATCTCGACTCCACCTCGGAAGCCGCCGTGCAGGAGGCGTTGGGCGAGGCACTCGAAGGGCGCACTGCGATCGTCATCGCCCACCGGCTGTCCACCATCAGGGCCGCCGACCAGATCCTGGTGCTGGAGGGCGGCACGATCGTCGAGCGCGGCACCCATACGGAGCTGATCGCGCAGGACGGCCGCTACGCCGAACTTCACCGCACCCAGTTCGACCAGCCGAACGACCCGGTCGAACTGGCCGGCGTCTGAGCATTCACCGCGGCATCACCGCGGCAGCCGCACGGCATGAGAGTGGCAGCAAAAGCTGCCACTCTCATGCCGTCTACAAGATCATCATCGGCGATGCGTCGGACACGGTGACCACGTGAATCGTCACGTGAGCCGGCCACCGGACCACGACGCCACCGCTCGTCCGTACTTGACAGACGTGTCTCCGGCGGCCACTGCCGTTACATCAATCGCGCAAAGCATGTGCTTCGATCACCCACCACTCGGGACACCGGAGACGCATTGATGATCCTCTACAACACGCTCGTGGGTTTCTGCGCCGGAATCGTGATCCTGACAGTTGCGGATGTCATTCGCCGACACCCTCGTGCCGCCCTCTCGGGGCACGGGGTCGTTCTCGTCGCCGTCGGCGCACCGCTGACCGTACTGAGCGCGGTAGCCGCGCTCAGCTGGCCCCTCACCGTCAATCCACCCATCAACGTGGCCTTCTTCGAGCCCTCCCTGCTGCTCGGAGTGCTCGCCCTCGTCGCTGCGACAGCACTGCTCCGGCAAGGCGACACCGAGCTCGACTCCGCCGGCTACTCCCGGCTCCGCCCACTGACGTGGCTCGTCTTCGCGGTCGGCCTGATGCTCGTCTCGATCGGTTCGGCGATCTTCTCCTACGGCCTGGTCGGTGATGCGCCACGAGCGGAGCCGATCACCGGCCGGTTCCAGGGCTGGGAGAACTCCACCTTCGGAGTGGTGTACTTTCTGGCAGCTGCCGGCTGCCTGGCGGCACCGCAGATCCACACCATGACTGCCCGATTCGTCATGCGCTGGTCGTGGACGGTATCGGGCGCATTCTTCCTGCTCTTCAGCGTTCTCAACTACAGAACGCACATCGGGATGCTGGTGAATGTCGGCACCGGGTCGAACCACCAGTGGTAGCCCGGTGAAGCGCTCTCAGTCCACATCGGGGAACGCTACGAAGCGCAGCAGCACTCGGCGGGAGTCATCGGCCGGAGGATCGGCCTCGCCCGCGTAGCGCCCGTAGAGCGCCATGTAGTCCTCCCAGAACTGGCGCAGCTGCGGCAACGTGAGCCGCAGCGCGCCCCGGGCGAACAGCAGTGCGTCGCCCCACTCGTCCAGCGAGTCGCGCTGCTGCTGGAAGCGCGCGAAGGCCGCCACGTCCTCAGCGACGTTCAGCCGGCCGAGCTCATCGAAGGCGGCGCGTACCTCCTCGTCCATGCGGCTGCGTGGCGGGAACCGGATGTCGCGCGTCCGGGCCTGCCACCACCGCTCCCGGCCCCGCCCCCGCTCGGGCACCTCCTCCACGAACCCGTGCTCGGCGAGCTGCCGCAGGTGGTAACTGGTGGCCCCGGTGTTCTCGCCGAGCACCTGGGCCAGCGAGGTCGAGGTGGCCGGGCCGTCCCGGTGCAGCTGTCGCAGGATCCGCTGCCGCAGCGGATGGCCGAGCGCCCTCAGGGCTGCCGGATCGGTGAGCTCTCGGGGTTCTCCCTGATCCGTCACCGCGCCGAAGCTAGCAGAGTCCCTGTTGCAAACAATTCTTTGCACAGGAAACTCTGTATGAGGAGCGGACATGGGACTTCGACGCGGACTGGTCGCCCTCGGCGCCGGCGCGGCGCTGCTGACAGCACTGATGGGCACGGCAGCGTGGACGGCGACGCCTGCCGCCGCAGCCACGCGGGAGTGGACGCCGACGCAAGCGGATCCTGCCGTCCGCGAGATACAGCTGAGCGTCCCCACCAGCGACGGACTGGTTCTGCCTGCCACGCTGCGAGTGCCGGCAGACGCGCGACCGAAGATGCCCGGCATGGTGCTGGTACACGGAGCCGGGCCCGGCCCCCGCGAGAAGTACCGCGCCGAGGCGGAGGCTTTCGCGCGCGCAGGCATCGCCACGTTGGCCTACGACAAGCGCACTGCCGGCTACTCGCTCTTGGAGCGGTCGTACTCCCGCCTCGCCGACGACGCCATCGCCGCCGCCGATCTCCTCAGGGGGCGGCCGGAGGTCGATCCGGACGCCGTCGGGTTCTGGGGGTTCAGCGAGGGCGGGTGGGTCGCGCCAGTGGCCGCGGAAAGGGCGCCGCAGGCCGCATTCCTCGTGGTCGTCGGTGCGAACGGCGTGGCACCGCTGCGCCAGCAGATCTGGGCCGACACGATCAAGATGGAGCACGCCGGTGTCACGGGCTCGCTCGTCGAGACACATGCGCGCACGCCCTACCGGGTGCTCACCGCCATGGGTCTCTTCCCCGAGCCGTACTTCGACCCCGGCCCCGCGCTGCGGAGCCTCACGCTTCCGGTGCTGGGCATCTGGGGTGCGCAGGACCGGCTGACCCCGCCCGTCGAGAGCGTCACCGCGTACCGGGCCGGCCTCGACGAGGCCGGCAACAGCCACTACACGCTGCGCACCGTCGAGGGAGCCGAGCACGGGTTACGGACCACCACCACCGGCTTCGACAAGGGCAACACGTTCGCCCCCGGCTACGTCGACCTCGTAACGTCCTGGGTCGCCGATGTCGCCGGCGGACGGCCACCGGCCACGAGCGTGGCCGGCGTCGGCGAGCAGCCCCGGGCGACCGCTGCCGTGCCACCGCCTTTCTGGTACGAGTCGGCCTGGGTACAGGTGGGCGCGCCTGCGGTGCTCGTGCTCGGCTTCGCAGGGTTCGGCCTGACCGGGGCGTGGCGCCGGCTTCGCGGACGTCCGGTCCTGCGCTCCTCCTGGCCTGCCGGCGTGCTGGCGGGTGCGGGTCTCACCACGGTGGTGGGCACTTTTGCCTATCTCGGATACCTACAGGCGACCGCCGGCCGCACCGTGACCCCTGGACCGATGCTCGCCGGACGGCCTCTGGTGTGGCTGGCGCTGCAGGCGCTGGCGGTGGTCGCGGTGATCGCAGCGATCATGGTCGCCGTGCGGTGGCGGGCCGCCGCGGGCAGCTCGGGCCGGACACGAGTGACGGTGCTCCTGGCAACGGGCGCGGTGTTCGTGCCGTGGGCCGCCTTCTGGGGCCTGCTCGTGCCCTGACGTCGACTCGGGTGCACGAAATTGTGACCACCGCCGCTTCTCATCCCACGCATGTGGGATGTCCCGCCATCGACTCGCGCGCAGGCTCGGGCTTGTCGGCAACCAGGACGATTCGTCCTACGATTCCCCTTTTCGATCTATCTTCTGCGGAGGGCAAATGTGCAGAGAAACTCTGTTCCATTGTCCCTGCGGTTCTCCGGGGAGATCGACGAATACCTCGAACCCGCGCGCTCGACGCGGTGATCCGGCAGGTCGCAGACGCGCCACCCGGTCTCGGCGAGCTCGACCTGTTCCCGGCACGAGGTGAAGAATTTGCAGATCCGGCTCCGCCGCGCACCGGCCAGGGATTTCGCGCGTCACCGTGCTACACCGTTACCGAGGTGCGCTACCTGACCGCGTAGGTTCGTGTTCGGGGCAACTCGCAGCCGGTTGGTTCGGTGAAAGGCATCCCACGAGAATGAATGACCGCACGGCCCACCAGCCCCGATCTCGGCAACCGCGGTTCGCTGACGGCACGAGATCGCCGACGGCTCCATCCGGTCGTGGCTGATCGCCGGCGGCTCGCGGCGACAGCGGCTCGGCGGCGGCTCGCGACACCGGTGCCCCGGCGCCGTCGAGCCGCCACCGTGGCAGGCACGGCTGCGCCGCTCGGGGTCACCCGCGGCTCGGCAATCCTCCGCCCCGAATCAGGTCGCGGAGTCCCGCGCGGCCTCGTTCTGGCCGCAGGGTGGTCGTGGCGGCTGCTGGTGCTGGGGGTCGTGGCGTACCTGGCGATCCGGGTGCTCGCCCTGCTCTGGCTGGTCCTCGTGCCGATCGTGGTGGCGCTCCTGGTGACGGCGCTGGTCCGCCCCCTGGCCGTGCTCCTGCGGCGCCACCTACCCGGGCCGCTCTCGGCTCTGCTGACGCTGCTCGTCGCCCTCATGGTCCTCGCCGGACTCGGGTGGGTGATCGATCTGCGGTTCACCCAGGAGCTGCCCTCGTTGATCGAGGAGGTCGTCCGCACGGTCCGCGAGCTGGGCGCCACGCTGGCGCGTCTCGGTCTCGGCGAGGAGCAGCTCGCCGAGCTGCAGGCGAACCTGATCCGATGGTTGCAGGACAACCGCAGCGAGCTGATCGCGTACCTCACCACCGGCACGGGATTCGCCGTGGAGATCGCCACCGCGATCGTCCTGACCTTCTTCGTCACGTTCTTCCTGCTCTACGACGGGGAGCGCGTCTGGCGCTGGCTGCTCATGCCGTTGCGCCCCCGCATGTCGGCACGGGCGGACCGCGCCGGGCGCATCGCCTGGAGCACGCTCACGGGATACGTCCACGGCACGGCGATCATCGCCACCATCCACGGCATCGTGATCGGGCTCGTGGTGTCGCTGTTGCACGTGCCGCTGGCCATCCCGCTGGCCGTGCTGGTGTTCATCGGCAGCTTCATCCCGATCGTGGGCGCGCTGGTGTCGGGCGCGGTGGCCGTGGTGGTCACGCTGGGCACGCACGGCCTGCTGGCGGGGCTGATCGTTCTCGGTGTCCTGGTCGTCGAGGACCAGTTGGAGGCGCATCTGCTCCAGCCGCTGATCGTCGGCCGGTACGTGCGGCTGCACCCACTGGCCATCGGTCTCGTCCTGGCCACCGGCACCGTGCTGGGCGGGCTCGTCGGAGCCATCGTCGCCGTGCCGGTCGCGGCGATCGTCCACCGGACGTGGCCTGCGCTGCTGGGGCACGACGAACACCCGGCGGCACCGCCGGCACCCAGGCGCAGATCGTTCCTGCGGGCGAACCGTCCGGCAGCGCAGGAGGAGTGACCGGGGCTCGCGCCGATCAGCAGGGCGCGGTCACGCCGTCCCGCTGACGACTGCCCCCGCCTGATCGGCCCACGGCTGCCCGAACAGGAAGTTGCGTGACCGGCCGACGGTCCAGGGCGCCAGTGCGTCCAGCAACCGGCCGTGCGCACGGCTCGCCGCCGCGGGGTCACCGAGCACCGACAGGACGCGCACGAGGTAGGCGGCGTCCCGGTGGCCGACGGCGTTCGGGACGGCGGGCGGGCGGGCCAACGCGCCGCCCATGTGGTTGAGCTGCACGATGCACGGCACCGGCGCACCTGGCCCGGCGAGCTCGACGATGTCGCGCAGCACCGTGGGGTCGAGCTCGCGGAGCATCGCGTTGGTGCCGCCGTAGGAATGCGGCCAGGCCGGGTCGTTGTAGATCGAAGCCGACTGCGTGAACGGGAGCTCCGCGAGGGTGTCTCGCAGAAGGGGGACGGCAGCGCGCAGCGGCGCGACGAGCCGCTCGCCCTGCGCCGTGGGGCCTGCGAAGGCGATCCGGACGTGAGCGGCGTACCGGCCCCGCAGCAGCTCCGGCACCCCCGCCATGTCGGGGTAGGGGATCAGCGCGACCGAGGACGTGAGCTCGTCGGGCAGGTCCGCCGTCCAGTCGCGGTACACCTCCAGCAGCTCGGGCACGTGCGGACTGTCGACGTAGAGCCCCCCTCCGTACAGCCGGGTGACGGGGACGAGCCCGATCTCCATCGCCGTCACCACACCGAGGCCGTGGCCCGCGCCGCGCAGCTCCCGGAAGAGGTCGGGATCGTCGTCCGCCGTGACGTGCCGGAGACTCCCGTCGGCTGCGGCGACGTCGATGCTGCTGACGTGGTCGGCGGCGTAGCCGTAGCGGCGCGCCAGCACGCCCAGCCCTCCCCCGAGGATGTAGCCGACGACGCCGACCTCCGGCGCCGAACCGCTGAGCGGCGCCAGTCCGTGCTCCGCTGCCGCGGTGATCACCTGCTGCCAGCGCACCCCCGCCTCGATCCACGCCGACCGCCGTCCCGGGTCAACCCGCAGACCGGTCATCCGGCGCGTGCTGATGAGCACGCCACCGTCGAGCGGCACCGTCCGCCCGTGCCCCGTTGCCTGCACCGCCACGGGCAGCCCGCCTGCGCCGGTGAGGGCTTTGCGTACGTCGTCGGCGCCGGTGGCCGCGACCACGTACGCCGGCCGGTGCTTGTACGCGGTCTGGAATCCGCTGGTCTCCTCGTCGAACTCGCGGTCACCCGGCCGGAACACCGGGCCCTGCACCTGCTGTGTCCACGTCATGCGGGCGACGGTATGGACGCTTGCGGACAGGATCGGTCCGCAAGCAAACTGCGGCGGTGACGACCACCCGGGTCCTGCGGCTGCTCTCGCTCCTGCAGAGCAGGCGCGAGTGGGCAGGCGGGGAGCTGGCCGATCAGCTCGGGGTCACCGGGCGCACGGTGCGCCGTGACGTCGCGCGGTTGCGCGAGCTCGGCTATCCGATCGAGGCCACCACCGGCACGGCAGGTGGGTACCGCCTCGCGTCCGGCAGCAACCTCCCGCCCCTGCTGCTGGACGACGACGAGGCCGTCGCGGTGGCGGTCGGCCTGCTCACGGCGGCGCGGGCCGGGGTCTCCGGCGTCGACGAGACCGCCCCGCGGGCGCTGGCGAAGCTCCAGCAGGTGCTGCCCGCCAGGCTGGCGCAGCGGATCGCGGCGGTCGGTGACGTCACCGTCCGGCTCCGGCCGGGCCGCGGGTCGCGCGTGGACCCCACCACGCTCGCCGTGCTCGCCGCCGCCTGCCGCGACCGCGAGATGGTCACGTTCGACCACCGCAGGCGCGACGGTGTGAGCGGCGAGCGCCGGGTGGAGCCGTACCAGCTCCTCACCGGGTACGGGCTGTGGTACCTGCTCGCCTTCGACACCGGCCGCCGCGACTGGCGCACGTTCCGTGTGGACCGCATCGCGGGCCCGACGCCGATCCGGCTGCGCTTCTCGCCACGGCCGCTGCCCGCCGAGGACACCACCGCGTTCCTGGCCTCGGCCATCCGTGAGGCGCCTTACCGCTACACGGCGTTGGCCACCGTGCAGGCGCCCGCCGACGTCGTCACGGCGCGGCTGCCGGACCCGATGCCGGACCGGGTGCAGGCACTCGACCCACGAACCTGCACCGTGCTCCTGCGCGGCGACTCACTCGACGTCCTCGTGCAGGATCTGGTCGCCCTCGGCGCCGACTTCACGCTCGACGGGCCGGCCGAGCTCCTCGACCACCTCCACATGCTCGGCAAGCGCTTGCAGGACGCCGGGCCCGACCAGAAGTCCCGGTAGGCGCGTCACCCCACCGTCGTCGTACGGTCGACACGTGGTGGCCGACTCGCCGTTCGTGTCCGACGTGCCCGCGGCGGAGGCGCGCGAGGCCTGGAACGAGGGGTGTGTCGCGGCGGGCTGCCCCGCACGCGTCGACGTCATGCGGGTGCCCGTCGGAGATGCCATCGGCCGGGTGACGGCCGAGCCGGTCCGGGCCCGCCGTTCCTCCCCCGCATTCGACTCCGCGGCCATGGACGGCATCGCGGTCCACGCCGCCGACACCGTCGGCGCAGCGGAGACCACACCGGTGCGGCTCACCGACTTCGTCGTGGTCGACACCGGCGACCCCCTGCCCGAGGGCTACGACGCCGTGATCATGCGCGAGCACGTGCACCGCGTCGCCGACGGCACCGCCGAGGTGCGCGCGGCGACACCGCCCTACCAGCACGTGCGGTCGATCGGTGAGGACATCAGCGCCACCGAGCTGCTGATCCCGGCCGGCCATCGGCTCCGTCCGGTCGACGTGGCCGCGGCGGCGGCCGCCGGCGCCGTGGATCTCGCCGTGCGGCGCGCTCCGGTCGTCGTCATCATCCCGACCGGCGACGAGATCCGCCCCGTCGGCACCGAGCCGTCCCCCGGCGAGATTCTCGACACCAACTCCCTCATGCTCGCGGGGCAGGCGCGCGAGGTGGGCTGCGAGGCCCGCGTGATGCCGATCGTCCGCGACGACCCGGCGGTGATCACCGACGCACTCCGCGCCGCGGCCGCGGAGGCGGACCTGGTGGTGCTCATCGCGGGCTCCAGCGCCGGACGCCACGACTTCACCGCGCGGGTGGTGGCCGGAGCCGGCACGCTCGCCGTGCACGGCGTGGCCGTGCGGCCCGGACACCCGGTGGTGCTCGGAGCGGTGGACGCCACCCCGGTGCTGGGCGCCCCCGGCTACCCGGTGTCGGCCTCGCTCACGTTCGACATCTTCGCCGCCCCGCTGCTCGCCGCCCTCCAGGGCGTCGCGCCCCGGGAACGCCCCATCACCACGGCGCGCCTCGCCCGCGAACTCGGCTCCACCGCCGGGATGGACGACTGGGTGCGGGTGCGGCTCGGCAGGGTGGGCGGCGAGGTGGTGGCGACGCCGCTGCCCCGCGGCGCGGGGGTGCTCACCTCACTGGTGCGCGCCGACGGGCTCCTGGTGGTCCCGTCCGGGGTGGAGGGCCACCACGCAGGCGAGCACGTACGCGTCGAGCTGCTGCGCGGTCTCGAGGAGATCGGACGCACGATCGTGGCGATCGGGTCGCACGACGTCGCGCTCGACGTGGCCGCCTCCGCGTTGCGGACCAACGACCCGCTCGTCACGCTCGCCACGTCGAACGCCGGGTCGCTCGGCGGGCTCCTCGCGCTGCGCGACGGCCTCTGCCACATCGCCGGATCGCACCTGCTGGACCCCGCCACCGGCGAGTACACGCTGCCCTACGTGGACAAGATCCTCGGCGGGGACGAGATCGCCGTCGTGCGGCTCGTGCACCGCGAGCAGGGGCTGATCGTGGCCCCCGGCAACCCGCTCGGGCTCTCCGGTATCGACGACCTGGTGCGTAAGGACGTGCGCTACGTCAACCACCAGCCCGGCGGCGGCACGCGTGCGCTGCTCGACCACGAGCTCGCGCGGCGCGACCTCGACCCCGGCCAGGTGAGCGGCTACTCGCGGGAGGAGAACACGCATCTCGCGGTGGCCGCGGCCGTGGCGGCGGGCCGCGCCGACACCGGGCTCGGCATCCGCGCCGCGGCGCGGGCGTTCGGGCTCGACTTCGTGCCCGTCGCCGAGGAGCCCTACGACCTCGTGCTGCGCGAGTCCGGGCTGCACGACGAGTTGCTTGCCCCGCTGTGGGCCCTGTTGGAAAGTCCCGCCTTCCGCGCGGAGGTCGAAGCGCTCGGCGGGTACTCGTGCGCCGAGACGGGCCACCGGATCCGGTGACGGCTCGGTCACACCCTTTTCGCACTTCAGCGGGGCACAATGGGGCCACATGGACCCCGTGACGCGCCGCCTCGCCTGATGGCCTCGACGCCCGAGACGGCCCCTGGTCCGCCCGGGTCATCCGCCCCGGGCCAAGGGTCGTCCGCAGTGAAGAGAAGCAGCGCGGCTGCATTGGCGCTAGGCGCGCTGGGAGTCGTCTTCGGGGACATCGGCACGAGCCCGCTCTACGCGCTGAAGCAGACTTTCACCGACACCCGTGGGCTCACCCCGGACCCCACGTCGGTCTACGGCGTGCTGTCACTCGTGTTCTGGACGATCACCATCATCGTCAGCATCAAGTACGTCAGCCTGGTCACCCGCGCCGACAACGACGGCGAGGGCGGCACGATGGCGCTGATCTCGCTCGTCGAGCGCGTGAAGGGGCTCTCCGCGCGGACGAAATGGTTCCTGATCGGGCTCGGTGTCCTCGGCGCAGCGCTGTTCTTCGGCGACGGGATGATCACGCCCGCGATCTCCGTGCTCGGCGCGGTGGAGGGTCTGGAGGTGGCCAGTCCCGGACTGGCGGAGTGGGTCGTCCCGATCGCGATCGTGTTGCTGTGCGGCCTGTTCTTCTTCCAGCGCTTCGGCACGGGCGTGGTCGGAAGGGCCTTCGGCCCGGTCATGCTGCTCTGGTTCCTGGTGATCGGCGTGCTCGGGCTCGCCCACGTGATCGCGCAGCCCGGAATCCTCAGAGCCCTGTCCCCGACCTACGCCGTGGAGTTCGCCGTCAACGAGCCACTGACGGCGTTCCTGTCACTCGGGTCGGTCGTACTGGCGATCACCGGCTCGGAGGCGCTCTACGCCGACATCGGGCACTTCGGCCGTCGCCCGATCCGCAACGCCTGGTTCGCACTGGTGTTCCCCGCGCTCACGCTGAACTACTTCGGCCAGGGGGCCATCGTGCTCGCCGACCCGGGAGCCGCCGACAACCCCTTCTTCCGCCTGGCGCCCTCGTGGGGCCAGTACCCGCTGCTGATTCTCGCGACGGCGGCCGCTGTGATCGCCTCCCAGTCCGTCGTCACGGGCACGTTTTCGATGGCACGTCAGGCGGTGCAGCTCGGCTACCTGCCGTTCCTCACGATCCGGCACACGTCCGAGAAGGAGGCCGGCCAGGTCTACGTGCCGTTCGTGAACTGGGTGCTGTTCGTCGCCGTGATCGGCCTGGTGGTCGGCTTCGGGTCCTCCACCGCACTGGCCTCGGCCTACGGCATCGCCGTCACCGGCACGCTCACCATCACCACCGTCCTGTTCTTCGTGATCGCCCGGCACCGCTGGGGCACGCCGATGTGGCTCGTGGTTCTCGGCGCCGGGAGCCTGCTCCTCATCGAGCTGGCGTTCCTGTCGGCCAACATGACCAAGGTGTTGTCGGGCGGCTGGTTCCCGCTCGTCGTCGGGGTGGCGGTCGCCATCGTCCTGATGACCTGGCACCGCGGGCGGGAGATCGTCACGCGCAAGCGCACCGAGCAGGAGGGCCCGCTCGAGGACTTCGTCAAGGCGCTCTCGATCTCGGACCGCCCGCCGATCCGCGTCCCGGGCAACGCGGTGTTCCTGAACGCCAACGCCGGCACCACACCGCTCGCACTGCGCCACAACGTCCGCTACAACCACGTCCTCCACGAGCACGTACTGGTCCTCAACGTGCAGAACATGAGAATTCCGCACGTGCCCAGGTCCCAGCGCCTGGAGATCGACGACGCCTGCGTTCCCGACGACGGGATCTTCCACCTCACCGTGCGGTTCGGCTTCCAGGACAAGCCCTACGTCCCGGCCGCGCTGCGGCTCGCCCGCCAGAAGGGCCTCGACATCAACCTGCAGGACGCCACGTACTTCCTCAGCCGCGTCACGATCGTGCACACGAAGGAGCCGGGCATGGCGAGCTGGCGCAAGAAGCTCTTCTGCCTGATCAGCCGCAACGCCGTGAGCCCCGCCGCCTACTTCGGTCTCCCGACGCACCAGGTGGTCTCCCTGGGATCGGCGATCGACATCTGAGACGTCCCCGGCGGATACGGTGAGCGCGTGCCGATCGACGCCCGACCCGAACACCGGCAACGCGCGTACCGGGTGCGACTGGAATGGGGGCGCGAAGGCGCCGAACTCCTGGCGGCCGAGTGCGCCGCGGTGATCGTCGTCGACGTGCTGTCGTTCTGCACGGCCGTCGACGTCGCCGTCGGCCGGGGCGCCGCGATCCTGCCGCAGCGCTGGTCCGGCGGCGACCCGGCGACAGAAGCGCGATCCCTCGGCGTGCAGCCCGCGGGGCCCCGTCACGGCAGCGGCCCGTCGCTGCGACCGTCGTCGCTGGTCGACCTCCCGTCCGGTACCCGGCTCGGGCTCCCCTCGCCCAACGGCGCCACGTTGTGCGCCACGGTCGGTGCCACCGGCGCCGCGCTCTTCGCCGGCTGCCTGCGCAACGCCTCGGCCACAGCGGCCGCAGCGCTCGCGGTGGACGGACCGATCGGGCTCGTCCTTGCCGGGGAGCGCTGGCCCGATGGCACCCTGCGGGTCGCCGTGGAGGACGCGCTCGGTGCCGGGGCGATCGCCGCCGCCCTGCCCGCGGCCGACCTCTCCCCCGAGGCCGAGCTCGCCGTGGCGCAGTTCGTCGCGGCCCGGGACAAGGGACTCGCCGCCGTGCTGGCGGCCACCGCGTCCGGCCGCGAGCTCGTCGCCGACGACTACGCCGCTGACGTCACGCTGGCAGCGGCGCTGGACACGAGCGTCATCGCGCCCCGGCTCCAGGGCGGCCTGCTGCAGGCGTAGCGGACCTCTAGTGTCGCGGCAACGTGGTTCCTTGCCCGGATCCGGTGTCCAGGCGACAGTGTCCCTGCGGGACACCCGCACCCGGGCCTTCGCAAGGCGGAGGAGGCGCCGATACCGCTGTTGTATCGGCGCCGACGACAACGCCGCGAGGCGCCGCCTGGGCTGCGCTGTCGTCGGAGACGGGTAAGACGACCTCGTTTCCTCGGCACTAGGGTCAGGGAGATGACCTTCAGTGCTGAGCTGCGTGAGCTGACCGGCCCCACCTGGGACGCGGCGGTCGGACACCGGTTCGTGGACGAGCTCTGGCGCGGGCAGCTGGACCCAGCGGTGCTCACCACCTACCTCGTGCAGGACCACCAGTTCTTCGACTCCTTCCTGGCGCTGATGGGGGCCGCGGTGGCCGCCGCCGACCGGCTCGAACCCCGGGTCGTGCACGCCCGCCAGCTCGGGCTGGTCGCCGGACCGGAGAACGACTTCTTCGCCCGGGCCCTCGATGCCCTGGACGTCCCGCTTCCCGAGCGCACCGACCCGGTGCTCCTGCCCCCCACGGCCGGCTTCGTCGAGCTGATGGACACGGCACGCCGCAGCGCCGACTACGCCTCCTGCCTCGCGGTGCTGCTCGTGGCGGAGTGGCTCTACCTGGACTGGGCCACGCGACCCGACGCCACCGCCCCCGACGAACCGCTGCAACGGGAGTGGATCGAGCTGCACAGGGGCTCGGCCTTCGAGACATGGGTGACGTTCCTGCGCACCGAGTTCGACCGCGTCGTCGTCGGACTCGAACCTGCCGATCTGGAGCGGGTGCGCGACATGTTCGTCCGGGCGGTGGATCTCGAACTCGCGTTCTTCGACGCCGCTTATTCCTGACGTCCGCTCTCTGACGAGGCCGTTCGGAGCAATCCGCGCGGCCTGATGTGTTTCTCTCGCACCACAGTGGGCACAGTTCTGGGGTGCGGAACAGCCTCGGAGTAGCACCACGGCATCACGGCTGTAACACGCGTCTCCTAGCGTCGGCGTCATGAGCGACCTCCCCCTGCTGGGCGTCGAGGAGGAGTTCCACGTCGTCGACCTGGAGAGCAGGCACGCCGCGCCCGAGGTCGACTCCCTGCTCGCGCAGCTCGACGGAGCCGAGTTCGCACCCGAGCTGCAGCGCTCCCTCGTCGAGACGAACACGCCGGTGTGCGGCACGCTCGACGAGCTGCGCGGGCACCTGCGGCGGCTGCGCGCAACGCTGGAGGGCGTCGCCGAGCCGCTCGGTCTCGGCGTGGTCGCGGCAGGCACCGTGCCGCTCGCCGAACTCCACGGCGACGCCATCTCGGCGGGGGCGCGCTACGAGAAGATGCAGCACGAGTACCAGATGCTGGTGCGCGAGCAACACATCTGCGGGGCTCAGGTCCACGTGGACGTGCCCGATCGCGACGAGGCCGTCCAGGTCGTGCGCCGCGTCGCCCCCTACCTGCCGGTGCTGCTCGCCCTCTCGGCCAGCTCGCCGTACTGGCGGGGCCACGACTCCGGCTACGCCAGCTACCGCTCGATGGTGTGGTCGCGGTGGCCCACCGCCGGCCCGCCCGCAACCGTGAGCACCGCGGCCGAGTACGACGCCATGGTCGCCGATCTCATCGCGTCGGGCACGATCAGCGACCCCGGGATGGTCTACTTCGACATCCGGCCGAGCGCCCACCTGCCCACGGTGGAGCTGCGGGTCTGCGACGCCTGCCCCGACGTCGACGACGTGGTGCTCATCGCGGGCCTCTTCCGGGCCCTGGTCGGCAAGGCCAGGGAAGACCTTGCGGCCGAGGTGCCGCTGTCCGGATCCCGCCACGAGCTGCTGCGAGCCGCCACCTGGCGGGCTGCGCGTTCGGGCCTGGAGGGCGACCTCGTCGACCTCTGCGGTCCCTCGCTGGTGTCGCCGCCGCTGCTCGTCGGCCAGCTCGTCGACCAGCTCCGGCCGCAGCTGGAGGAGCTCGGCGACTGGGAACAGGTCCTCGAGCTGTCGCAGGCCACGCTGGCCCGCGGCAGCGGCGCGGCCGTGCAGCGGCGGGCATACGGCCGCCGCGGGGAGCTCAGCGACGTCGTCGACGTCCTGCTGGCGCACACCCAGGGCCGCACGCTGGCCACCGAGCCACCCGCCACCGTCCCGCACACGCCGGACCTGCTCGTCGGCTACCACGCCGACGGCTCCGAGCAGCAGGCGTTCGACGAGTCCGTGAGCGCGGGCGGCACGGTGCTGCCCCACTACGGCTGGATGTTCCGGGCGCTGGATCGGCTCGGCCCGCGCGGTCTCACGGCCGCCGAGTCGGCGTTGCGCACCGAGCAGCGCGCCCGCGGCGTCACGTTCCGGGTGGGCGACGGCGAGCCGGACCGGCTCTTCCCGCTCGACCTCATCCCCCGCATCGTCACCGCGGAGGACTGGGCCGGGCTCACCGCCGGGCTCACACAGCGCATCCGCGCACTCGAGCAGTTCGTCCGCGACGTCTACGGCAAGCAGCAGATCGTCTCCGACGGCGTGATCCCGGCCCAGATCGTGCACGACGCACCGGGTCGCAGCCGGCTCGGCAAGCTCTTCCCGGCCGATGCCGTGCGCATCGCGGTCGCCGGCATCGACCTCGTCCGGGACCGGGCCGACCACTGGCTCGTGCTGGAGGACAACCTGCGCGTCCCGTCGGGCATCGGCTACTCGATCACGAGCAGGCGGTTGGTTCGCAGTGTGATGCCCGACCTGGAGCCGCCCGCAGGCGTCGTCGGGCTGGATCTGGTGCCAGGGCAGCTGCGTTCGGCGCTGCTCTCGGCAACCGAATCCGACGATCCCGCACTGGGGGAGGTCGCCCTGCTCTCGGCAGGCCACGAGGACTCGGCGTTCTTCGAGCACCGGCTGCTCGCCGACCGGATGGACATCCCGCTGGTCACGCCGCGCGACCTGCAGGTCACCGAGGACGGCGTCTTCCTCGTGGGCTCCGGCGCACGGCGGCGGCTCTCGGCGCTCTACCGGCGCCTCGACGAGCGCGCCCTGCTCGACGCGAAGGGCGCGGATCTCCGTCCGATCGGCCGGGCCCTCTGCAACGCGGTGGCACGCGGCGACGTCGCACTGCTCAACGCGATGGGCAACGGCGTGGCCGACGACAAGCTCATCTACGCCTACGTGCCGGAGATGATCTCCTACTACCTCGGCGAGGACGTCCTGCTCGACAACGTCCCGACCTACCCGTGCGTCGACCCCGACCGGCGGACCGAGGTGCTCGACCGGCTCCACGAGCTCGTGCTCAAGCCGGTGGACGGGTACGGCGGCCAAGGCATCGTGATCGGGCCGCACGCCGACAGCGTGGAGCTGGCCGAGGCCGCCGCCGCGGTGCGCAGCAACCCGGCCGGATGGGTGGCTCAGGATCTGGTGATGCTCTCCACCCACCCGACGTTCGCGAACGGCGGGCTCGAACCGCGAGCGGTGGACCTGCGGACGTTCGTCCTGCAGTCCCGGCTCGGCGACCGCACGAAGGTCGAGGTGCTGCCGGCGGCGCTCAGCCGCGTCGCCCCGTTCGGAAGCATGATCGTCAACTCCTCGCGTGGCGGTGGGGCGAAGGACACCTGGGTGCTGCGCTGATCTCGTGCCGACGCGACTGGCGCTGCTCGCGGACTCGCCCATCCAGCGCGCTTGTACATTTCCGGGATGGTTGTACAGCTGAGTCGGCAGGCGTACGTTCATGAGGTGACCGAGGAAGGGATCAGCATCTCGGACGCCCGCGAGCAGCTCGCCGCTGTGGTTGACCAGGCGCGCTCCGAGCACCGACCGGTCTACCTCTCGCGGCGGGGCCACCGGATCGCCGCCGTCATCGATGCCGACGATCTCGATCGGATCCTCGAGCTGGCGGAGGACATGGCGGACATCCGGGCGGCCGAGGCTGCCAGGGCGGAGCTGGCAGCCGCTGAGGCGGCCCCGATTCCCTGGGAAGAGGTCAAGGCGGATCTGGGCCTCTGAACCACCAACGTGACCTACCGCATCACAGTCGTCCCGAGCGCGGCACGTCAGCTGCGCAAGCTCGATGCCCCCGGCCGACGTCGCATCCAGGCGGCACTTGAGCTGCTCGCCACCGAACCACGCCCGCCGGCAGCCACGCAGTTGGTCGGCGGCGCAGGAGAGTGGCGCGTGCGCACGGGTGATTTCCGGATCATCTACGAGATCCACGACGGCGAGCTCGTGATTCTGGTTCTCGCCGTAGGCCACCGTCGCGACGTCTACCGGAAGCGCTGACCGCCGGCGACGGCTCCCCCGTTGAGATTTCTGCGGTGGCCGAGCCGCCTTCCAGGCTACCGCCGGAGTGGGGTCGATCAGGCGCGGGCGCGCAGGTTGCCTTCGCCGTTGAGGTCGCTGGAGTTGAAGTACTTGTGCGCGGCCTGGAGGAACTCCTGCCGGGAGATCGTGCCGTCGTCATCGGTGTCCACCCGGCCGAACGCCTTGTTCGACTCCGGAGAGTCGGCCTGCCAGACGTCCCGCAGCAGGCGGTCGAACTGGTCCTTGTCGATCTCGTTGTCGCCGTCGGTGTCGACGACGTCGAAGATGGCGTGGCCGAATCCCTCGACCACGTTCAGGCGGCTGGTGTCGACGATGGTGAGGCGAGTGGCGGCGATGAAGACGTTCTTCAGCAGGCGGTCCTCCCCTGCGCCCGCGTGCCGCAGCAGTTCCAGCCACAGCATCTCGTGGATGGTCTGCAGCGCCCTGGCCCGGCGATCACCCCTGTCGAGCTGAAACGCGCCGAGGTAGCGGTCGACGAGGTTCTGGTAGTCCGACCAGTCGACATAGCCGTCGTGGTTGCTGTCGAGACCGTCGAATGTCCGCTCGATCCTCTGGTGGACCGAGTCCGTTGCGCCAGTGGTCAACTGTCCAGCCCTCCGAAGGGGTAGCGAGTGAATACGCGGGCAACCTTGCCCGCCCCGGAGCAGGCGCCTGCCGGATTCACCCTTCAGCGGCACACGCCCCACTCGCCTGGCGGAGCTGATCCGATACCAGCGAATTCACGATGCGCGAAAAAACAGCGTTTCCGGAGGCACCCGCCCGTCAGCTCACACGGGACGGCCGGCAAGTCTGCCGCACGCTTCCAGCAGCGGCTCCGGGTCAGGCGCCTCTCCGGTCGCCTGGAACACCACGGTGTCGGCGCCGGCAGCCGAGAACTTCTGCGCGTGCTCCTCGACCTGCTCCGCCAACCCACCGGACGTGGCGTCCAACTCCAGGTACACCACGATGCGGAAGTCTCCGGTCCGGCCTGCCGCCGCCCGGCCCTCCTCCGCCCGGGCACGCGCCTCACGGACCTGACCCACGGAGAGCCCGGAGTCGAGCAGGACGCCGTCGGCGATCTCCCCCGCCAGCCGCACGGTCTTCGGCCCCCTGGCCCCGATCAGGATCGGCGGCACCTCGCGGGGCGGCCAGTCGAGCGCGACGCCCTCCAGATGGACGAAACGGCCGTCGACGTCCACCGTGCGGCCGTGCAGGAGATCGCGGACGGCGGTGGCGTGCTCACGCAGCAACGTCATCGGCGACGGGACCCGGGCTCCGACCTGCGCCATCCACTCCAGCACGCCGTGCCCGAGGCCGGGCAGGAACCGGCCCGGGAACATCCGGGCGAGTGTGGCGATCTCCATCGCGGCCACGGCGGGGTTGCGCAGCGGCACCGGCAGCAGACCCACTCCGACCTTCAGCCGCTCGGTCCAGGCGAGCGCCGCGGTCGCGGCGGTGAGACCGCCTTCCAGGAAGCAGTCCTCCCAGAGCCACAGCTCGCCGACGCCGGAGGCCTCGGCGGCGATGGCCACGTCACGAAGCCGTTCTGGAGGTGATTGCGGCCGGAACACCGCTCCGAGAGTTATGTCGTTCATGTACGCAAGTCCACCACGGCTCGGCTCGACGAGATTCTGGTCACACACTCGAAACAAGGTGTGGGTTGCGCCCGCGGGGTACCGCATCGTCCACTCAACCTCGACGTCCGGGAGAACCCGGGCGCCCGACCAGCGGAGGACACGCATGTGCGGCATCGCCGGTGAGATCCGGTTCGACGGCAGCGCTCCGGACGTGGAGGCTGTCGCCCGGGTCACCGCCGAGATGCACCGCCGCGGTCCCGACGGATCAGGCGTCTACTCCGTCGGCGCGATCGCGCTCGGTCACCGCCGGCTCAAGATCATCGACCTCTCCGAACGCGGCGCCCAGCCCATGGTCGACCCGGAGCTCGGCCTGTCCGCGGTGTTCAACGGGCTCATCTACAACTACCGCGAACTGCGCGCGGAGCTCGAGGCCGCCGGCTACCACTTCTTCTCCACGTCCGACACCGAGGTGCTGCTCAAGGCCTTCAAGCACTGGGGCCCCGCCTGCGTCGAGCGCTTCCTCGGCATGTTCGCCTTCGCGGTGGCCGACCGCGACACCGGAGTTCTGACCCTCGGCCGCGACCGTCTCGGGATCAAGCCGCTCTACCTCGCCGAGGCCCACGGCAGGCTGCTGTTCGCGTCCTCGCTTCCCGCCCTTCTCAAGGCCGGCGGAATCGACACGTCCATCGACCGGATCGCGCTGCACCACTACATGACCTTCCATTCGGTGGTGCCCGCGCCACGCACGATCCTGAGCGGGGTGCGAAAGCTCCCGCCGGCCACCGTGCGGACGATCCAGCCGGATGGCACGAGCAGCGACCACCTCTACTGGGAGCCCTCACACATCCGGCGCCCGGAGCACGCCGGGATGAGCGCCCGCGACTGGCGCGACGCGGTGCTCGAGTCGCTGAGGATCGCGGTGCGCAGGCGAATGGTCGCCGACGTCCCCGTCGGAGTGCTGCTGTCCGGCGGGCTGGACTCCTCGCTGGTCGTCGCCCTGCTCGCCGCCGAGGGGCAGACCGGCCTCCAGACGTTCAGCGTCGGGTTCCACGCCGCGGCGGGCGAGTCGGGCGACGAGTTCGAGTACTCCGACCTCGTGGCCGAGCACTTCGGAACCGAACATCAGCAGATCCTCGTCGACCCCGCACGGATGCTGCCCGCCGTCGACGACGCCATCGTCGCGATGTCCGAGCCCATGGTCAGCCACGACTGCGTCGCCTTCTACCTCCTCGCGCAGGAGGTGTCGAAGTCGGTGCGGGTGGTCCAGTCCGGGCAGGGCGCCGACGAGGTGTTCGCCGGGTACAGCTGGTACCCGCCGCTGGCCGGCGTGCCCCGCGCGCAGGGCGTGGAGGCCTACGCGAAGCAGTTCACCGACCGTCCCCACGCCGAGCTCGCCCACATCCTCGAACCGGAGTGGGTGCTCGACCACGACCCGAGCCGGGCCTTCATCGCCGAGCACTTCGGCGCCCCGGGCGCCGACGAGACGCTCGACGCGGCGCTGCGGCTCGACTCGACCATCATGCTGGTCGACGACCCCGTCAAGCGCGTGGACAACATGACGATGGCGTGGGGCCTGGAGGCCCGCGTCCCGTTCCTGGACCACGAGCTGGTTGAACTCGCCGCCGCCTGCCCGCCGGAGCTCAAGCTCGCCCACGGCGGGAAGGGTGTGTTGAAGGACGCAGCCCGCGGCGTGGTCCCCGACTCGATCATCGACCGGCCCAAGGGGTACTTTCCGGTTCCGGCGATCCGGCACCTCGAAGGCCCTTTCCTCGACCGGGTACGTGACGCCGTCACCGATCCCGTGGCGAAGGCCCGTGGGCTGGTACGCCGGGACTGGCTGGACACCATGCTGGCCGACCCCAACACTGCACGAACAAACCTCGGTTCCAATGCGTTGTGGCAGGTCGCGCTGCTCGAGATGTGGTTTCAGGAGAGGGGGTTGTAGGGATGGATCACCTAGGGGTGTCGGACTTCACCGAGCGGAGGCTCGCTCGTCTGACCGGCGGTGCCGACGCGCACCCGGCCGGCACCACCTACGGCGAGCTGTTCCCCACGGCCTACTCGAATCCGGTGCCGTCCCCCGACGGCACCCTGGTGGCCTGGGTCTCCGACCGCGACGGCCGCCCGCGTGCGTGGGTGGGCGTGTTGCCCCCCGACGGCGGCCCCATCGTCGAGCCCGAGGCCCCGCTGCCGGTCGAGGGCGATGTGCAGGCCCTCACCTGGTCGCCCGACGGCACCTGGCTGGCCTTCCAGACCGCGCTGCACGGAGGCGAGCGCACGCGCGTCCAGGTGCTCACCCCCGACGGCAGCGAGTCGCGTCAGCTCGCTCCCGGGGCTGCTGCCGTGACGCTCGGGGCGTGGTCCCACAATGGCCGCCAGCTCGGCGTCACCGTCTTCCCGGAAGGGGCGGGCGACGGCCAGGCCTGTCTGGTCGACCTGCGCGACGGCACGTCCACGGTGCTCGCCGCCGGCCCCGCCGCCCGGGTCTGCGCCGTGAGCGGCGACGGCAGGCGCGCGGTGGTGCGGCTCGGTCGCCGCGGCGAACGGCGGCTGGAGCTGGTGGACCTGCACAGCGGGCAGCGCACCGAGCTGCTGCCCGGCGGTGCCACGATCGCCGACGCCAGGTTCGGCGTGACCGGCCGCCAGCTCTACGTCCACACCGATGCGGGCCGCGAGCGCCCTGCGCTGCTCGTGGTCACCCTGCTGGGCAGCACCGAGCTGTCCACCGCGTACCCGGTCGCCGAGCGTCCCGACGACGACCTCGACCTCGTCTCGCTCGATCCTGCAGGCGCGCGCGCCGCGCTCGTCTGGAACGTCGACGGGCGCAGCGAGATCGAGCTGCTCGACCTGCGTTCCGGGATGCTCGAGCCCGTGGTCCCCGTGCCAGGCGACGTGGTCACCGGGCTGGCCTTCAGCCGCGACGGTCGCGCTCTGCTCGCCGCCAACGAGGGTCCGGCCACTCCGCCGCAGCTCGCCCGGATCGGGCTCGAGACCTACGGGGACGCCACCCCGCTCCTGCCCGCCGAGCCGGGCGACGGCGAGTCGCTCGTCGCCCCGACGCTCCACGAGTTCCGCGCCGAGGACGGCCTGCTGCTGTCCGGATGGCTGTTCCGGCCCTCCGGCGTGCTCGGGTCGCTACCCACGCTCATCTGGCTGCACGGTGGCCCTGAGGCGCAGGAACGACCCACCTTCCAGCCGCTGTTCCAGGCTCTGCTCGCCGAGGGCGTCGCGGTCTTCGCGCCCAACGTCCGCGGCTCGGGCGGCTACGGGCGCAGCTTCGCCTGCGCCGACGACCACGAGCGCCGATTCGTCGCGATCACCGACGTGCGGGCCGCCGTCGACTTCCTCGTGTCGGCGCGGCTCGCCGATCCCGGCCGGGTCGGCGTGTCGGGCCGCTCCTACGGTGGCTACCTCGCGCTCGCCGCGCTGGCCTGGTTCCCGGAGCTTTTCGCGGTGGGCGTCGACGTCTGCGGCATCTCCGACTTCGCCACCTTCTACGCCTCCACGGAGCCATGGATCGCCGAAGCGGCCACCACCAAGTACGGCGACCCGCACTCGGACGCCGCGTTGCTTCGGGAGCTCTCACCGATCCACCGCGTCGACCGCATCACCGCGCCGCTGCTGGTGGTGCACGGTGCGCACGACACCAACGTGCCGCTCGTGGAGGCCCAGCAGGTGGTGGACGCTCTCCGGGAGCGCGGGGCGTCACCGGGCTTCCTGCTCTTCCACGACGAGGGCCACGAGGTGCACGGCACCGACAACAAGAGGGTCTTCGTCCGCGAGGTGGTGCGGTGGGTCACCGCGAACCTCAGCGATGTGGGCGTGCAGACGGCCTGAGCGGGCCGCCTGCGGCGAGCACTACAGCTTGCTGAACGACTGCAGGATCGTCCGGTCGTTGTCGTCCGTTCCGATCACGAAGCGGTACGGCTCACGGGTGGTGGTGCCGCTCTTCTCGACGAACACCACTGTGGCCTCCACGGTGCTGTCACCGGTCTGGCGGACGTTCTGCAGGCTCACCGACTGCAGCGACCCGTAGAAGCGGTCATACCCGGAGCGTCCGTTCGACGCGCTCTGCGCCTCCGGGCTGAGGAGCGCGAATGCGGCGTCGGTGTTGCCCGGGAGCAGCGCGTAGTAGTTCTGGACGAAGGCGACCGGGTCGCTGGGCGCGGCGCCCCCGTCGGGCGCCGGGCTAGGCGTCGTGGTCGGTGGCGGCGCCGGGGTGGTGGTGGGCGCCGGCTCGGTGGTGCGCGGCGCCGTGGTGGCAGCCGGGGCGGGGGCCGGCGGAGCGGCCACGCTCGTGCTGGGGGAAGGCGGAGCGGCCTGCTGGTTGCCAGGATTGTCGGGGCCGTTCCCTGACGTCAGGATCGCCGCAACGACACCGCCGCCGACCACCAGCAGCGCCACGATCGCGATCAGGCCGGTTCGCCAGCGGCGCGGACGACCGGGACCGGGCTCGGACGCAGGCCGGGACGTCTGCGGCGAGGTGGGAGGGGGCGGAGGCGCGATCGGCGCCGCCGCGGCGGTGGGCGCGGCCTCCATGGCAAGGGTGTTGCCGGTGCCACCGGCAGCAGCCGCCGCCAACGCCGGCACTGCCGGCCCGCCGTCGCGACCCTCCGCCACAGCGGCCAGCACGTCACGGGCCTGCATCGCCGACGGACGCTCGGCGGGCTCCCGGCTCAGCAGCCACATGATCACGGCCGTGAGCGGGCCGGACTTCTTCGGCGGCCGCACATCGCCCATGGCGACCTTGTGCAGCAACGCGTACGCGTTGTCGTCGAGCCCGAACGGCGGGGTGCCCTCCGCCGCCGCGTAGAGCGTGGCCCCGAGCGCGAACACGTCGGACGCTGCGGTGGGATCTCCGCCCCTGGCCACCTCGGGCGAGAGGAACGCGGGGGTCCCTGCGATCAGCCCGGTGCGGGTGAGCTGCACGTCGTCGACCGCGCGGGAGACACCGAAGTCGGTGAGCTTGACCCGCCCGTCCTCACCGAGGAGGACGTTGCCCGGCTTGACGTCACGGTGCACCACACCGGCCAGGTGCGCGGCTGCCAGCCCGTCGGCCACCTGGCGGCCCACGTCGGCGACCTGCCGCGGCTCCAACGCGCCCTTCTCCGACAGCACCTGAGCCAGTGACTTCGACGGGAGGTACTCCATCACCAGCCAGGGCCGGTCCTCGTGCACCACGACGTCGAACATGCTGATCACGTGCGGATGTTGCAGACGGGCCCCGATCCGGCCCTCCCGCAAGATCCGCTGGCGCGACTCCTCCAGCGCATCGTTGCCTGCGGGGGTGTCCGGGGCAGCCGCTGCGAGCAGCTCTTTCACAGCGACCGTGCGATTGAGCAGCTCGTCGGTGCTGCGCCACACAGCACCCATGGCGCCGGCCCCGATCCGCTCGTCAAGGCGGTACCGGTTGCCGACGCGGATAGGGGTCTCCTCGGACTGCGAGCGCTCGCTCATCGCCCGTCAGGGTAGCGATGACCATTCACCCGGCGGCGACGGCGGTCCCGATCTCACTGCGTTATCACGAGATGGTTACGAAGGCAGGTCGAGCTTGCGCGCGCAAGCAGGCCAGGAGCCGTATCCGCCCCGGTCGTCACGCACTCGGGTGGCAACTGTGATCTGTTGCTCACGAGTGGCCTTGTGGGCCGATGGGGCGAACTCCGTTCCCCCGTACGCGCGCCAGGTGTCGGCGTCGAACTGCAAGCCGCCGTAGTAGCCGTTGCCGGTGTCGATCGCCCAGTCGCCCGACGACTCGCACTGGGCGAGCCGGTCCCAGACCGGCTCGGCCGACGGCGGAGCGGGCGGCCGCGGTGGCGCAGCGGGCGGCGGCGGGGGCTCAGGGGACGTGGTCGGCGGCGCGCTCGTGGGCGAGGGCGGCGCAGCGGCGGTCGACGGCGCAGGAGGGGCGGTGGGTTCCGGGTCGCCGGACTCCCCATCACCCCTGCGACCCGGCGGTCCGTGGCCCGCGGCCGCGTCGTCCACCACCAGCACCCAGTCGGCCGCGTCCGCCTCACCGCCAGGGGGCGTGAACGTCGTGGTGCCGCGGCCCGGCACGGCGTCGAGCTCGGTGGCCCGCCCGGTGCGAGGGTCGAACCACCACGGCCGCGCGGTCTCACCCGCGAGACCTGCGAGATCGACGGTGATCGGCGCGCCGACCGCCGTGTAGGCGACGAGCGTGGAGCGGTCGGCGGCCAGTGCACCGTGGATGCGCTGGGGTCCACCCTCGTCACCGATCACCACATCGGCGGGCTCCGTGCGCGGCCGGGATTCCACAAGGGCGCGGAGATGGCCCAGCTGCGCCGCGGTGGAGGCATCCAGGGTCGAGGAGCGGCTAGGGCCTGGGACGCGCTCCTGGGCCTCCTCAGGCCCATATGCGGCGCCGGCGGCGCCGCCGAGGACGGCCCGGTACGCGTCGCGGCGAACGTCCGGCGCCGCGGACCCGTCGTCGCACGCCTCGGCGACGAACGGCCGCCCGGCCGCATAGGCGTCAGCGACGAGCTCTGGGGACTCCTCGTCGTCGCCGCAGAGGTGGCCCAGGAGATCGAAGCCCGCCCCCTCGGCACTGCCGGGGTGGTGGCTCATGAGCTGCTCTGCCCCGCCCGCCCTGATCCCCGTGGCCACGGACCTCCGGACGTCCTCCGTGCCATCGCCCGGGGCGGCGCCCAGCACCCAGACCACGTTGGTGGCCTTCGCGTAGCGCTCCCCGAGCACCTCGCCGTACGCCTCGGCGTCGGCGTCGCCCGGCACCGGTTGCAGCGCCACGACGAGGCCACGGCGCGCGGCCTCGTCCACCACGACGTCCAGCCGCTCCCACTCGTGCTCGCCCGGGTCACCGGCTGGGGCCACCGTCCGGACCACCGTGAAGCCCTGGGCCGACCGGGCGTCGAGGTACGCGTCGAGCTGTGGCCGATCAAGGTCGGCGAGCGGACCCGGGGCAGCGGCGCTCAGCCAGAAGAACGGTGCGTGGCCCCGCGTGAAGGTGTGCCCGTCCGGTCCGATCCGCACGAGGCCCCCGCGGCATGCGCCTGTGTCGAGGGTGCCGATGTCGGGCACGCCGGTCTCGCCGCTGCGCGCACGCACGGAGGCCCCGGTGAGGTAGCCGTCGCACCCCGGGAGCATGGCCGCGGGCACCGCCTGCACGGCCCGGGAGCCGCTCAGCACCAGCGCGCTGCCCAGCACGACGGCCACGGCGAGCACGGTGAGCACCGGCGGCAGGACGGCGCCGCAGCGGCGCTGAGGGAGCACGGGCGGACGCTAGGAAGGCGGGTGCGTGGCGCGAGGGCGAATGACCGAGCCCACGGCGCCGGCCAGGCCGCGGAATCTGTGGCCCGTCGCAGGTCAGCCACCGGAGATCAGCGAACCTCGCGCCTGACGTGCGGTGACCAGAGTTTTTGCGTCTGTTACCGAACACTCTCGGTGCCTTCGCGATGTCTGTCCGCATGACCGTTCGGCGACTCGTTTGCAGTAATTCTTACGAGATGTACGCCGTGAGGGTGATCGAGGCGACGATGACACCCGTTGGAGGAGGCGTAGGGGGATCATCGGTGCTGGTGGTTCAACCACGCGCGACGACGAAGGTGGAGAGTAGATGAAGATCTCGGACATTCTCGCCGCAAAGGGGCGAACCGTACATTCCGTGCTGCCTTGGCTCACGGTCGGCGAGGTCGTCGAGCGGCTCGGCAGGCTCGGCGTCGGTGCGGTGCTCGTGTGCGACGAGAACCGGACGATCCGCGGCATCGTCTCCGAGCGCGACATCGTCCGGGCCCTTGGCCGGGATGGTGCCGCTCTGCTCGACAAGCAGGTCAGCGACGTGATGACGCGCCATGTCAGCACCTGCGCGCCCGACGAGACCGTGGCTCATGCGATGGCCAGGATGACGGCCGGGCGCTACCGCCACCTGCCCGTGGTCCAGGGTGGCGAGCTGGTGGGCATGGTCAGCATCGGTGACCTGGTGAAGAACCGGCTCCGGGAGATGGAACTCGAGACGGGCGTACTCCGCGACGCCGTGATCGCCCGCTACTGAGCTGTAGTTTTCTTGACGGCTGCGCTCCCGCCCAGGAAATTCGTGGGCGGGAGCGCCGTCATGTCGGTCAGTCGAACTCGGGACCCTCGGTACGGGTCCTCTTGAGCTCGAAGAAATGCGGGTAGGCCGCGAGCAGGCGGGCACCGTCGAACACCTTGCCGGCATCCTCGCCACGCGGGATTCGGGAGAGCACGGGACCGAAGAAGGCCACGCCGTTCACGTGGATCGTGGGCGTACCCACGTCCAGGCCCACCGGCTCCATGCCCCGCTTGTGGCTGGCGCGCAGCTCCTCGTCGTAGTCGGTGCTACTGGCGGCGTCGGCCAGGGCGGCCGGCAGGTCGAGCTCGGCGAGCGACTCCTTGATGACGACGTCGAAGTCCTTGTTGCCCCCGTTGTGGATACGCGTGCCCATGGCGGTGTAGAGGGGTTCGAGGATCTCCTGCCCGTGGTCGCGGGCCGCGGCGATGGCCACGCGCACCGGCGCCCAGGCGCGGTCCATCATCTCGCGGTAGTTCTCCGGGAGATCGCGGTCCTCGTTGAGCACGGACAGGCTCATCACGTGCCAGTCGATCCGCACGTCGCGGACCTCGCGGACCTCCAGCATCCATCGGGACGTGATCCATGCCCACGGGCAGAGCGGGTCGAACCAGAAGTCGACGTGAGCGGTCTCGGTGGGGGTAGGGGTATCGGTGCTGATCGCGGTCGTCACAGTCTCTCCGATCGGGGAACGCCTCACTGCACGGCTACCGGCACAACCTGGACAAGGTCGACGGGATTCCCGTTCCCCGATCTCGGGCATCCCGGGCGCACTCGTGGTTGGATCGGCAGCCACTGCGCCGCCCGGATCCGGCCGACCCGAGGGTGGGCCGAGCGAGGTGGCCGACCCACAGCAGGACGACCCGATGTAGGAGAACCGAGACCGCATGCCCCCGCCCAACCTGACACGAGCCGACGCCGAGCGGCGGGCCGCGCTGCTGAACGTCTCCGACTACGCGGTCGAGCTCGACCTGACCGACGGTGGCGGCAAGCCCGGCGAGACGACCTTCGCCAGCATCACGACCGTGCGCTTTCGCTGCAGTGAGCCCGGCACGGACAGCTGGATCGACTTCGTGGGCGCGGGGGTCGGCTCGGCCACGCTGAACGGCAAGCAACTCGACGTCAGCGGCTACCGCGAGGACGACGGCATCGCGCTGCCCGACCTGGCTGCCGAGAACGAGCTGCGGGTGGAGGCCACGGGCCGGTACATGAACACCGGCGAGGGGCTGCACCGGTTCGTCGACCCGGTCGACGGCGGCGTGTACCTCTACTCCCAGTTCGAGACGGCCGACGCCAAGCGCATGTTCGCCTGCTTCGACCAGCCGGACCTCAAGGCCCGCTACGCGCTGACGGTCACCGCTCCCGCTGACTGGAAGGTCGTCTCCAACGCCGTCATCGAGGAGACCGGGGACGCAACCGGTGGTGCGGCCGTTCACCGCTTCGCCACCAGCGAGATCATGAGCACCTACCTGGTGGCGCTGATCGCCGGACCCTACGCGGACTGGCACGCCACATACTCGGACGAGCTCGGCGAGATCCCGCTCGGCATCTACTGCCGGGCCTCGCTGGCCCCGCACATGGACGCGGAGCGGCTGTTCACCGAGACCAGGCAGGGCTTCGACTTCTACCACCGCAACTTCGGCGTCCGGTACCCGTTCGGGAAGTACGACCAGCTCTTCGTGCCGGAGTTCAACGCCGGCGCCATGGAGAACGCAGGCGCGGTGACGTTCCTGGAGGACTACGTCTTCCGCTCGCGCGTCACGCGCTTCCTCTACGAGCGCCGCGCAGAGACCGTGCTGCACGAGATGGCGCACATGTGGTTCGGCGACCTCGTCACCATGCGCTGGTGGGACGACCTGTGGCTGAACGAGTCGTTCGCCACCTGGGCGTCGGTGCTCTGCCAGGCCGAGGCCACCGAGTACACCGAGGCCTGGACGACGTTCGCCAACGTCGAGAAGTCGTGGGCGTACCGCCAGGACCAGCTGCCCTCCACCCACCCCGTGGCCGCCGACATCCCCGACCTGCAGGCCGTCGAGGTGAACTTCGACGGGATCACCTACGCCAAGGGTGCGTCGGTGCTCAAGCAGCTCGTCGCCTACGTCGGCCTCAACCCCTTCCTGGCCGGGCTGCGCAGCTACTTCGCCGCGCACGCCTGGGGCAACGCCACCTTCGACGACCTGCTCGGCGCGCTGGAGGAGGCGTCGGGCCGCGACCTCTCCGACTGGGGAGCCCAGTGGCTGCGCACCACCGGGCTGAACCTGCTCCGGCCGTCGTTCGAGGTGGATGCCGAGGGCCGCTTCACGCGGTTCGAGGTGGTGCAGGGTGGCGCGCGTCCTGGCGCCGGGGAGCTGCGCACCCACCGCATCGCCGTCGGCGTGTACGACGACACCGACGACCAGGCCGGGAGCAAGCTCATCCGCACCCACCGGGTCGAGGTGGACGTCTCCGGCGAGCGCACGGAGGTGCCGGAACTCGTGGGCGTGCCGCGAGGCAAGCTCGTGCTCGTCAACGACGACGACCTCACCTACTGCGCGCTCCGCCTGGACCCCGACTCGCTCGCCACGCTCGTGGACCGCATCGGTGACATCGCCGAACCGCTACCCCGCACCCTGTGCTGGTCTGCGGCCTGGGAGATGACTCGCGAGGCAGAGCTCAAGGCACGCGACTTCGTCACGCTCATCGCGGGCGGGTTCGGAGCCGAGTCGGAGATCGGCGTGGTACAGCGGCTGCTGCTGCAGGCTCAGACCGCCCTCGGCTCCTACGCCGAGGAGGGATGGGCGAAGGATCGCGGCTGGCCACTGCTCGTGGACGCGCTGCGGTTCCGGCTCGACACGGCGCCTGCGGGATCCGACGCCCAGCTCACCACGGTAAACGCCCTCGCGGCGAGCGTCCTGCCCAGCAGCGTGCTCGACCGGATGCGCAGCTGGCTGCTCCAGCCGGAGAACAACCCGGACGTCCCGGAGGGGCTCACGCTCGACACCGACCTGCGCTGGCGGCTGCTGCAGGCGCTGGTTGCCCACGGTGTCCTGGGCGAGGCCGAGATCGAGGAGGAGCTCGAGCGCGACCCCACCTCCACGGGGCAACGGCAGGGCGAGCGGGCCCGCGCGCTGCTGCCCACGGCCGAGGGCAAGGAACGCGCCTGGGATCGCGCCGTGCACGACGATGAGCTTCCGAACGCGGTGCAGGAGGCGATCATCAGCGGGTTCAGCCACCCCACACAGCGCGCCCTGCTGAGCGGCTACGTCCAGCGCTACTTCGACGAGGTGGCGGAGGTCTGGGCCAGGCGCACCAGCGAGCGGGCGCAGTCGGTGGTGCTCGGCCTGTTCCCGTCGTGGGCCGTCGAGCCGTCCACGGTCGAGGCCGCGGACAGGTGGCTCGCCGACGAGTCGCACCCGCCCGCACTTCGGCGGCTGGTCTCCGAGGGGCGTGCCGGGATCATCCGGGCCCTCGGGGCACGGGAGTTCGACCGGAGCTGACGCGCCGCCACGACAGGCCGCTCTGATACGTCGCTCTGATACGCCACGGCACGCCAATGCGACGTGGCAACCAGCGCAGGTCGCCCCCGCAGCCGCGCTGGTTGCCACGTCGCCGGCTTGCGGCGCGCTATGCGCGCCGCTCGACCGGGCGGGGAGTGAGTACAGCTCGTCGTGCCCTGCCTGAGAGTTCCGCGACGAGCCTCTCCAGCGGGCCCTGCCCCAGGAACCGCCGCCACAGCAGCGCGAACACGCACGCACCGACGATCAGCACCAGGTAGAGCAGACCGGCCTCGTCGTCCAGCACGCCTGTGGCGAGCACCAGCACGTGCGCGGTGTAGATCGTGAGAGCCATCGTCCCCGCCACCGTGATCGGCCGCAGCAGACGCGCGATCAACGGGACGCGCACCAGGAGCAGCGAGCCTCCGATCACCGCCATCGCGGAACCGATGGTGTTGATCATGTCGATCCAGCTGGTGGAGTGGGATGCGGGCAGCGCGAGCCACCACCACGAGCTGATGGGGGTGAGATCGTCTCCGTCCCACAGCAGGTAGGACGACGCCGGGTCGCCGTCGAAGTCGCCGAGCCCGGACAGCGTGTGGATACCGCCCAGCCCGTACAGCAGGGGCAACGCGATGGCCCACGCCAGCACCACGAGCGCGATCCCGCCGAACAGCAGGCGGCGGGCCACCAGCGCCGACGTCAGGTCACAACGCCCGATGGCGAGCCCCACGCAGATGTAGGCGAGGTAGGCCAGCACCGGGTAGTAGCCGGTCAGGAACAGCACTTGGAACAGGCCGACCGGGTCGGTGAACAGAGTTGCGAACGTCGGGTTGTCGTCGGGCCTGGGGAGGCCGGCGAAGATCATCGCCGTGTTCAGCAATGGCGCGATGATCGCCAATGCGATCGCGATGCGGACCAGCATCCGCGGCTGCAACCGGAGCAGGGGAATCGCGAGGAGGAAGAGCACGGCGTAGTAGGGGAGGATGATGTCGACGTCGTCGCTGAAGCCGATTGCGAGACCGATCGCCCCGATCACGATGGCGCGCACCAGGATGCCCGTGCGCATGGCGGACAGGTCGCGCCCCTCCAACGGTCGCTGCCGTCCGGAGATGAGCGCCAGGCTCACTCCCGCGATCATCGCGAATGACGCGGCGGAACGTCCTGCGGCCACAATCGTCGCGGCGGTGGGCGCCCCGTTGTCGTCGACGGCGTCGAACACGTGCGTGGCGATCATTCCGAGCAGGGCCAGCCCTCTGGCCAGGTCGACCCCCTCGATACGTGCCAGGCGCACCGGTGCACGGTCTTCCGTCTCGGTCGTACTCTCCGTCATCTGTTCACCACTTTCACGATGTCGCCGGTCCTGACCGACCCGGATATTCATGTTTCCGAAATGACGGTCGCCCGAACTTCGCGAAGTAGCGGGTGTGAACTATTTCTTTGGGGCTGGGAAGCGGGTGCCACGGGAACTATTTCCCCCTCTAACAGAGTGGTGTGTTCGCCCGGTCGCCGGTGCGGACCGGATGCGATGAGATGCTGGGCTTCGGACGACAGAACGAACGAAGGCGCGACTTCGCGCAACGACCCGTCCACCTCGAGTGTGTCCCCACCAGCACACGTCGCCGAGGTGCGATCGGCTCGACATTGTGGCGAGAACCACTGGCCCGATTCAACGGACTGGCGACACGTATCATTGAAAACGCCCCGCGTCAGGGAATCCGGAATTTCGATCATCCCGGTATTCCTTGATCGCGGGGCGCTTTCAGCCGGCCGGATATCGGCCACGGCTCGTGCGGAGGACGACCGGCTGCGGGCCGCATCGGTCCGCGCAGTGCGTCAGGCGACGCTCAGTTCGTGCTGTCCCTCTCGAACCTCCGACGCGGGGTTGCCGTGCCAGCGTGCGTGAGGCGGCACTTCCTCGCCCTTCATGAGGAAGGAGTGGGCGTCGATCACGGCGTTGTCGCCGACGGTGGTGCCGTAGTGGATGAAGGCGTTGACCCCGAGGGTGACGCCGTTGCCGAGGGTGGAGCGGTCGGACTTGAACGCGCCGTCCTCCTGCGAGTGGCACTGGACGTTGCTGGACAGGTTGAGGGTGCAGTCATCGCCGATGGTGACGAGCGTGCGCTCGGTCATGGTGAGGCCGTCGTCGAAGAGGCGGCGCCCGACCTTCACGCCCAGCATGCGCCAGACCATGCCCTTGAACGGGGTGCCGTTGAACAGCTGGATGTAGGTCTGAGCAGGCACCTTCCAGTACCGCTCGTGCCGCCAGAACGCACGGTCGTAGATCGAGCAGATCCGCGGCTCCAAGCTGCGGAAGCGCATGACGAGGCGTTCGACGAGCACCCAGTAGAGGACGGTGAACAAGATGGTGACGACGCTGGACAGGGCCAGGGCCAGTTGGCTGGCCCAGCCGAAGTACAGCTCGGCGGAGGCGGCGTCGAGCAGGAGGACCCCGAGGAAGAACACATACCGCACCATCAGGTACAGCGCCATGGTGACGATGTTGTGCCGGTTCTTGGTGCTGAGGCTGCGGCGCTGCTGTGCCCGGCTCAGGCGAGCGGCCTTCACGTCCCGCTCGACCGATCGCGGGATCTGGAAGCTGGGCGCGCCCAGCAGACCCACGCCTTCCCGGACGTTGCCGCCGGCCGGAACCATCACCTTCGTCGCGAGCAGGCAGTTGTCACCCACCGTGCTCTGTGCGGAGTAGGCGATGTTGTTGCCCAGGAAGCTGCGCGCACCGAGCGCCACCCGCGAGAGCCGGAAGGAGGTGCTGGAGAAGTCCGCGTTGATGAAGGACACGCCGTCCGCGACCATCGTTCCGCTACCCACGGCGGACAGGAACGGGTTCTCGTGGCGCACCTCCATGCCGAAGTTCGAACCCGTCTGCACGACCTTGCCCAGGTCGTAGCCGATCCAGCGCAGGTAGTTCACGATGTAGGAGCTGTCACCGAAGAGCCAGGTGAAGAACCGGACGTTGGTCATCCGCGCGATCGTCTTGTGCAGCCCGTAGTGGAATCCGTACAGGGGGTAGACCTTGTCCGGCTTGATCGCGAGGTTGAGCAGGCGCGGGATGGTGCCCACGACCAGCAGGCCGATCACCACGAACGCACCGAACGCCACCGCCGAGGTGATCAGGATGTCGCGGTAGAACGTCCAGGTCGTCAGGGCCATCGGCCCGGGGTTGAACACCGTGTTGAGCTGCGGCACCTCACCCAGCGCCAGCACGAGAACCGTGACCAGCAGCGGCATGGCCACCACCAGCACCGACACGATCTGGGAGAACCCGAACCAGGCGCTGCGCAGCCTGCCGCCCGGCGCCCGCTCGACCACGCGGTAGGTAGCGCCGCACGGCTCTGCAGGTGAGCCGTCCCAGCTCTCGCCCGCCGGCACGGACTGCCCGCTGTGCAGAGAGGAGGCGTGGCCCAACTGCGCCCCGTCGCCCATCGACGCACCGATGTCGACCAGCGACATCTCCCCGATGAACACGTTCTTGCCGAGGGTGATCGGCCCCGTCTGGATCACCCCGTCCTGCGCCCGGTACCCGGAGAAGAACGAGTCCTTGCGGATCACCGTGCCCTCGCCGATCGTGAGCAGGTCGGTGCACACCGGAAAGGTGCGGGAGAAGATCGCAACGTTGCGTCCGATCTTCGCCCCCAACGCCCGCAGGTAGAGGTTGAGGATCGGCGAGGCCGTGCTCGTCCGCGAACGGGCACCGATCAACAACAGCAGCGGGTTCGCGCGGATCATCGTCTTGACGATCCAGAACCGCAGGTACTTCAGGCTCCAGATCGGAATCTCCTGAGCCTTCCACCGCCCGACGAGCACCCACTTCAGCACGATCGGCAACAGGCTCAGAGCAAGAAAGGTCGCAGCACCGAACTCCAGCGCCCGCACGTAGACATCCACCAGGCCGGAGCCGGCAGAGACCCAGTTGTAACCGGCATCGATGATCACTCCGGCCAGGTACGAGTAGCCCAGGAACACCAGCACCTGCATCAACCCGCAGAACAGGTACTGCAGCGTGCCCGCCCGCTTCCTCACACGAGCCGCGCCGGCCGCCTGCTCCGTGCCGGCTGCGCCGTCCGGATCCACGCGTGGGATGAACACTGTCTGCGGCTCCGCGACGACCGCAGGAACGGCAGGCGCCACAGGCACGGCATCGGCGAATGCCGCTGCGAGACTGCCGATCGTCGGGTACCGGTAGACGTCCTTCATCGACACGGTCGGGAGGTCGGGCCGCTTCCGCAGCCGGGCACAGAACCGTGCCATCACCAACGAGTCGACACCCAGATCGTCGAAGAAGTGGCTCTCGGGCGACACCCGATCCACTCCCACCACCTCGGCCAGGACCGCCGCGAGCTCTGTCGCGGCCGTCGGGGCCGCTGCAGCCCGCCGCCTGGGTGTCGGCGAGGGCTTGAAGGGTGCGGTCGATACGGCGGACGGCTCAGGCGTCGGAGCCGGAGCCGGCGTGGGAGCCGGGTCGGCCGTCGGAGCCGGCCTGGGCGCCGGGGCCCGGTCGGCGATCGGCATCGGCGTGGCGGTCGAGGACGCCTTGGGGGCCGCGGTCGACCCCACCGACGGCGCCGGCCTGGCCGTCGCGGCCGACTTGGCCGTCGGAACCGGGCCTGGGGGCACCTCGAATGCGGTGGCCAGGCCTCGGATCGTCGGGTGGCGGTAGACGTCCTTCATCGACACCGTCGGGAGATCGGGCCGCTTGCGGAGCCGGGCGCAGAACTGGGCCATCACCAGTGAGTCGGCGCCCAGGTCGTCGAAAACGTTGCTCCCCGGATCCACCCGCTCGACCTTCATGATGTCGGCGAGCACTTCTGCGAGCAGCGTCTCCGTGCTCGGCATCGGGTTGGTGTGGCCGGCCCGAGTGGCTTGGAAATCAATCACCTCGGTCAAGGCCTCGACAGACTCTCTCACGAACGTGAGCTCCTTCAGTCAAAGTTTGGTCATGCCGTGCGGCATACGGGAAGGCGTGCGAAAAGCGCTCGACTACCCGCGTGAAATGCTTCCGTGGCGTTTTTTCACAATGCCTACAGGTACCGTCAGCGAAACCGACTTCTGGTCGGGTCACCATGTTTCCCGGGCGGACGGCGGTGAACTCGCCTCGAACACCGGGAACAAGAGACCGCGACAGTGATCAGGAATCGACAGCCGGGCGGATCGGCACGCGGTTGCCACGGTGACTCTGCGAGTCGACTCTCTGCCGAACGGCAAGAACAACGAAGCCAACCACGCCGCAACCATGAGCCGAACCGGCCATCCAGGGGCCTTCCGGCGATCCTGTAGTTACTGGCATGATTGTCTCCCCATCTCCGACAGAGCATTCGGCCGCTTACTTGAACCGATTGCAGTGGTGAAGCCTTAGCCGGCCGCGGTGAGATGCCGGCCACCAGGATGTGCTCGACGACGATGTCGGGCGCCGCTCGTTCTCCTGCGCGGCGTCGCGCGGGAGTCATCCGGCTAAGTTGAACTGCTCCACTCTTCGGAATACGGCTTAGCCGAGGAGTTGGCTCATCACTGTGATCGACGCCACCGCGGCGCGGGCTTGTGCGCGGTGACCCCGGCCACTCGTCGGATTGATACCGACGATCACGGAAGCCGCTTGCGCCATCAGTGACCGTTTTACAGAAAAGCACGCGCGAAGCTTCGCCGGGTGGCGCGAGAGGCAGGTGATGATCGACAGTGCCGCACAGGGCAGGCCCGCCGCGCTCGCACGCCCCCGCGCCCGGGAGGCGATCGCGCGGGCGCACCGGGGCCGCGAGCGGCCTGACGCACCGCGACCCACAGCGACTGACTGGCGCCGCCTCTGGGGCGCTCTCAGCGCCATCTCACGACGGCGCTCAGGGGCTGCCGTCCGAATGACGGGGGCGGGCCTCGTCAGGAGGGGCCACCCGATCCTGGAGCGCCGGGACCCGGGCCGCACACCTGCGAACACGCTGTGACGATCGTTTGCTTTCGGCCACTCCCCGCAGAAGGGGGTCTACCCGGAGACGACTCGCAGTCGTCTCGACAGGACGGCGGGGGGCCGGTCAGGACGAACCACTGACGGGCGAGGTCGATGGGGTGTTGCTGGTGTGGCCGTCGATCAGGCCACGATTGCCGCAGGCGGGGTGACTCGGCGATGAGCCACATCCGTCTGCATTGCGGCGACTCGTCATCATAGGGCTGCACCGGAGTCGTCCGGGCCTGGTACGCCGCCCTCGTCGTGCTTCTTTCCCACCGCGGGTCATAGGGCCGTCGTTCCGGTCCCGTGGCCACGCAGGTACATCACAATCAGGCCGTCCAGGTAGCAGCGACGGACTCCTCGGCAAGCACGTCCTCGCCGTACAGGTCGTGCAGCCAGTTGGTCTGGTAGACGGTGTCGAGGTAACGCTCGCCCAGGTCAGGGGCGATGGTCACCGCGGTCACGTCGGGCGAGCCGTGCTGCTCGAGCCAACGGGTCGCGCCACTGACCGCCGTGCCGGTGGAACCTCCGAACAGGAAGCCACGCCTGGCCAGTCGGTGGCAGGCCCGGATGGTGTCCGCCTCCTCGACGAGCACCACCTCGTCGATGTAGGACTCGTCGAGCAGCGGCGGGCGAACGCTGGTGCCCAGACCGGGGATCATGCGGCGGCCGGGAGCGCCACCGAAGGTCACCGAGCCCACGCTGTCCACCGCGACGATCCGCACCGGGCGGTGCCACTCCTTGAAGAAGCGGGCGCAACCCATGAGGGTTCCGGTGGTGCCCGCCCCGACGAACAGCACGTCCAGCAGCGGGAACTGCCGAGCGATCGCCGGCGCCGTGGTGCGGTAGTGCGCCTGCCAGTTGCCCGGGTTGGTGTACTGGTTGAGCCACACGTACCGGTCGTCGGAGGCACACATCGCGCGGACGTAGTCGATTCGCGCACCGAGGAAGCCGCCCACGGCGTCCGGCTCGGAGATGATGTGCACCCGGCTGCCCAGCGCCTCCATCAGTCGCCTCGTGGAGAGGTTGCATCGGGAGTCCGTCACGCACAGGAACTGGTAGCCCTTGCTCGCGGCGATCATGCTGATCGCCACGCCGAGGTTGCCGGACGACGACTCGATCAGGATCGACCCCGGGGTCAGGACCCCGTCGCGCTCGGCGGCCTCGATCATCTCACTCGCGGCTTTGAGCTTGATGGAGCCGGCGAAGTTGAATCCCTCGCACTTGAGGTACAGCGACTGCCCGAAGATCGAGCGCAGGTCGACGTAGAGTTCGTCCTCGTTGAAGCGCTGGGGAACGGAGATCACAGGCACGATTGCCTCCTCATCTGCAGCAGAGCATTCGGCCGCTCACCCGTACCGACGCAGCTCATGAAAGAAATTATCGATGACATGCAGCTCTCCAGAGCGGGTCACCTCGTCGTAGACGTACTTTCCTACCGCGAGGTCGAGTACCCCGAGGCCGAAGGGCGAGAACACAACGGGCCGACCTTCCGGCACCGTCACCCTTCCGGCCATTACGTCGTCCAATGTGCCGTGCACGAAGTCCCGGTTGCCCGTGAGCTGTTCGGCCAGATGCGGTGAGGTGTTGGCCTTGAGACAATGCTCGACATCATCCACGATGTTGGTCGATGCGAGCACGATCTCCGGCGCGACATCGCGCAGCGACACGTGCAGCACCAGCGGGTTGTGTTCTAACCAGGACACGTTTTCTACGTGCGGTTGGCTCGCCACTGTGGCGAAGACCACCAGATCGCTGGACCGGATCAGATCCTCGGCATTGTCGTGCACCGTGATGCGCCCGGCAGTGCCGGACTGCTCGAGATATCCGCGGAATCCGGCCGCGCTGTCGGCGGACAGGTCGAAGACACCGACCTCGTCGAATGACCATCCGCTGCCGGCCAGAAAAGTATGGATGTAGCGGGCGATCAAGCCGACGCCGAAGAATCCGACGCGAGTGGGGCGCTCCCGGCCGCGGCTGAGCCAGTCGGCTGCCAGTGCCGCCGACGCAGCCGTCCTGGTGGCGCTGATGATCGAGCTCTCCAGGCAGGCGAACGGGTAGCCGGTGTCGTGGTCGTTGAGGATCAGCACCGCCGACGCCCGCGGGATGCCGGCCGCCACGTTCTCAGGAAAGCTCGAGATCCATTTCAGCCCGTCCACCCGTGCCTGTCCGCCGATGGAGGCCGGCAGCGCGATGATGCGGTCGTTCGGGCGATCGGGAAAGCGCAGGAAGTAGGACGGCGGGTTCACCGAGTCGCCCGCGCCGTGCAGCCGGTAGGTGGCCTCCACCACTTCCATGACCTGCTTCTCGTGGCCCTGCAGCGCGCGCTGCACCTGGGCACCCGAGATCACCGCGAACGGTGGCACGGTCAGCGCCCCCGGATTCGATGGAGTGGAAGGAACGGCGGTCATCCGGCCGTCACCCCGCCGGTCGGAGCGACGTCGCCGAGTCGCACCGCGTCAGCCATTCCGACGAGCACCTCACGCGATCCCTCGAAGGCCTCCCGGCTGTGCGCGCTGCGAATGTTGTCGACGAGCATCAGGTCGCCCGCCTGCCACGGCTCCCGCGCGGTGTGCGCGTCGTAGATGCCGGTGAGCAACTCGACGACGTCCTGGCTGATCGGGTCGCCGTTGCCGAAGCGGGTGTTGAACGGCAGCCCGTCCGCGCCGTAGACGTCCACGAGGTACTCGTGCACCTCGGGATCCATCGTCCATTCGTTGAGGAAGGCGATCTGGTTGAACCAGCAGCGCTGGCCGGTGACCGGGTGGCGTACCACCGCGCTGCGACGCTGACGGGTGCGCAACTCGCCGTCGGGCTGCCACTCGAACTCGATCGCGTTGGCTCGGCAGTAGCTCTCGACAGCAGCGCGGTCGTCGGTGCCGAACGCGTCGGCGTAGGACGCCCCGATGTCCTCGTTGTAGGTGCGGGTGAGCAGCCAGCCTTCCTGCTCGAACCGCTGGACCAGCGCAGGGGGCAAGGCGTTGAGCACGGTCGGCGAGTCGGCCACCCCGGTCGCCCCGCCTGCCGATGCCGCGCCCAGGCACGCGAAGAGCATCATCCCCGGGAACTCGAGCGTGTAGCTCAGCTCGTGATGCATGCACATCGGCTGGTTCGGCGGCCACTTCGACGAGGAGTACACGCCGTCGGAGTAGACCTGCCGAGCCGCGAAGGCCTCCCGCTCGGTCATCAGCCCGGTGGTGGTCAGCCGCCGGAACACAGCGCCCACCTCCGCGGCGTCGCGCAGCCCGAGGCCGCGGACCAGGACCGAGCCGTGGTCGGCGACGACGGCGCGTAGCGCGTCCCGGCGCTCGGCTGCCCAGCCCGGCGCATCGCCGGTGGGCTCGACCCGCAACATCGGCGGCTTGCCGGGCCGCAGATCCACGTCGAGCAGTGACGCCGCGGATGAGGACGACATCTCTCGTTCCTTCCAGTTGCTATTCAAGAAGAAGTCAGCAGTTCGGCGGCTGTCAGCACGGCCTGGGCAGCCTCGGTGGGACGGGTCCGCAGGAAGTAGTGGCCGCCCTCGCCGAGCTCGTGCAGCTCGACGCGCTCGGCCAGCAGCTCCCACTCCCGATACCTGCGCGGGAACTCCGCGGTGCTCGGATCGTCATCGGCGAGAACCGCCGTGATCGGGGCGGTCAGCTTCATCGACGGTGGGTTGTCCAGAACATCGGCGAAGTACTGCAGTGCGGTCCCGTAGTCGTGCCGGTAGGCCGCACCGACGTGCTCGGCTCGCTGCACATCGAGCTCACCCAGCTCTGTGTAACCGCTATCCGAGCTCAGGCCGGCCGCGATGTCGGAGTTGCTGCGGCCCTCCAGCGCGGCGAGGGCCGCGCGCCGGTCCGCTGCGGTGCCGAGCAGCTGTGCCCCGAGAAACACCCGCTGGACGGCCACACCGCGCTCCTGCAGGACCCTGGCCGTCTCCACGGCCGGAGCGGTGCCCGAGGAGTGGCCCCACAGCAGCACCTTCGTGAGGCCGCGCCGGGTGATCTCGTCGACCACCTGCTCGACGACCTGCGCCATCGGCGCGAACGGCTCGCGCTCGGCCGCCAGGTCGTGACCGGGCAGTTCCACGGCATAGACCCCGAGCCCGCTGTCCCGCAGCGCCGAGGCCATCGGCTGGTAGTTCACCGCGTTGCCACCGGCGTAGGGGAAGCAGATCAACGCACCCGCGTCCGCACCGTCCGATGCCGACAGTTGCTGGAGCAGTCCGGAACGGCGGTCGGACCTGCCGTCGACGAACTCGGCCAGGTCGGCGAGGACCGGGTAGCGGGTGATGTCCTTGAGGGACACCGTCCGCTTCAGCGTGACCGCCAGCTTCACCGCCGAGAGCGAGTTGCCACCCCGGTCGAAGAAGTGGTCGGCACGGCCGATCTGGTCCGCCGGAACCTTGAGCACCTTGGCCCACGCCGCCGCCAGGCGTTCCTCGGTCGGCGTCCGCGGTGCGTCGTACGCCTGCTCGACGGTCTCGAGCTCGCCGGCCAGCGTGGTCAGCTTCTTCTTGTCGATCTTGCTGTTGGCGGTCAGCGGCAGGTTCTCCTGCCAGTGGAAGGCCGCAGGCACCATGTAGAACGGCAGCGACTCACCCAGTCGGTCACGCAGGACGTCGACGTCGAGCGGCTGCCTGGCCGAGTAGAAGGCCACCAGCTGCTTGCTCTGGTCCGCCCGCTCCGCGACCACCACCGCGCCGTCACGGACGCCGGGGACGCGCAGCAGGGTGTTCTCGATCTCGCCGATCTCGATCCGGAAACCGGAGATCTTGACCTGGGAGTCCTTGCGGCCGAGGAAGTCCAGCTTCCCGCCCGGCAGCCACCGCCCGTAGTCACCACCGAGATAGAGGCGCTCACCCGGCCGATGCGGATCGGTCAGATAGGCCTGAGCAGTGCGCTCCGGGTCGTTCACGTAACCGCGGCCCACGCAGACACCGGCGAAGACGATCAGCCCAGGCGCACCGAGCGGCACCGGCTGGAGGTTCTCGTCGACGACGTAGACGTTCATGTTGGGCGACGCGGGACCCAGCGGGACGCGGTCTCCGTCGGGTGCGCGGTCCATGACCTCGTG
>NZ_JAKXMK010000034.1 GCF_022524485.1 Pseudonocardia alaniniphila | reverse complement strand
CGTTAGGGTGTGGGAGAGTAGGTCGCCGCCGACATTCAACGTTTGTTGTGGGCCCCCGCCGGAAGGCGGGGGCCCACATTTTTATGCCTTTTTTGGGCCAGCTTCGCTGTCTGGGCCGACTCTCTGCGCCCGGCCGGCGGCGCGGGCACGGAGTTGTCCACCTCGGGCCGTGGTTGTCCACAGAACTGCCGGCCATCTGGTTCGGCCGGCTCCAGGAGCGCACTCTCGATCTCGCGGGATCACCAGCGAGCAAGGAGAGAGATGCACGAGACCTACACCACCGTTGTCGGCAACATCGCCACGCGAGTGGATCTGCGCAACCTTCAGGACGGCACGGTTCTTGCGAGCTTTCGGGTGGCCACCACCGAGCGGAGGCGGGATCGCGACACGGGATCGTGGCGCGACGGCGAGAGCCTCTATCTGCACGTCACCTGCTGGCGGGCGCTCGCCGAGAACGTGCACCGCTCGCTCGGGGTGGGCGACCCGGTCATCATCCACGGCAAGTTGTTCACCCGCAGCTGGGAGAAGGACGGCAAGCGCCAGAGTGCCGTCGAGATGGAAGGCCACACGGTAGGCCCCGACCTCGCCCGTTCCACGGCCGTGGTCACCCGTCCTTCGCGGGCCGGCGGCGCCGGTGCCGTGGCTGCCGCAGGCGAGCCGGCTAACGGTCCGCAATCCGGCGCCACGGCGGGAGGCGCCGGTGCCCGCCCACCGGATTCGGCCGGCGCCGAGGCAGGGTGGGAGCCACAGCCGGGTGCGCCGCATGCCCGTGGACCTGCAACGACAGGCAGCGGTTTTCCTGCCGCGCGGCCTGCGCCGCTGGAGGCGGGCGTGGGGGCCTGAGGTGGACGGAACTACCATCGTTGACGTGGCGGAGTTCATCTACAGCATGCAGAAGGTCCGGAAGGCCCACGGCGACAAGGTCATCCTCGACAACGTGACGTTGAACTTCCTGCCGGGCGCGAAAATCGGCGTGGTGGGGCCGAACGGCGCGGGGAAGTCGACCGTTTTGAAGATCATGGCCGGCCTGGAACAACCCAACAACGGCGACGCCATGTTGGCGCCCGGTGCCACTGTCGGCATCCTTCAACAGGAGCCGCCGCTCAATGAGGAGAAGACGGTCCTCGGCAACGTCGAGGAAGGGCTGGGCGAGATCAAGCAACAGCTCGACCGGTACAACGAGATCGCCGAGCTGATGGCCACCGACTACTCCGATGCGCTGATGGAGGAGATGGGCCAGCTCCAGGAGATTCTCGATCACAACGATGCCTGGGAGCTCGACTCCCAGCTCGAGCAGGCGATGGACGCGCTCCGGTGCCCGCCACCGGACGCTCCGGTCACTCAGCTCTCCGGTGGCGAGCGCCGCCGCGTGGCGCTGTGCAAGCTGCTGCTGAGCAAGCCCGATCTCCTGTTGCTCGACGAGCCCACCAACCACCTCGACGCCGAGAGCGTGTTGTGGCTCGAGCAGCACCTGGCCAGCTACGCCGGCGCGATCCTGGCGGTCACGCACGACCGGTACTTCCTCGACAACGTCGCTGAGTGGATCCTCGAGCTCGACCGCGGGCGCACGTACCCGTACGAGGGCAACTACTCGACGTACCTCGAGAAGAAGGCCGAGCGCGTCGCTGTTCAAGGCCGCAAGGACGCCAAGCTGCAGAAGCGGTTGGTGGAGGAGCTCGCCTGGGTGCGCTCCGGTGCCAAGGCTCGGCAGGCCAAGAGCCGGGCCCGGCTCCAGCGCTACGAGGAGATGGCGGCGGAGGCCGACAAGTACCGCAAGCTCGACTTCGAGGAGATCCAGATCCCGCCAGGCCCGCGGCTGGGCAATGTCGTCGTCGAGGTCGACCACCTGGACAAGGGCTTCGACGGTCGCGTGCTCATCAAGGACCTGTCGTTCTCCCTGCCTCGCAACGGCATCGTCGGCGTCATCGGCCCCAACGGGGTCGGCAAGACCACGCTCTTCAAGACGATCGTCGGCCTGGAGAAGCCCGACTCGGGCGACGTGCGGGTCGGCGAGACGGTGCGCCTGTCGTACGTCGACCAGAACCGTGCGGGCATCGACCCGAAGAAGAACGTGTGGGAGGTCGTGTCCGATGGGCTCGACCACATCAAGGTCGGCCAGGTCGAGATGCCCTCACGGGCGTACGTTGCGGCGTTCGGCTTCAAGGGGCCGGATCAGCAGAAGCCCGCAGGTGTCCTGTCCGGCGGTGAGCGCAACCGGTTGAACCTGGCGCTCACGCTCAAGCAGGGCGGCAACCTGATCCTGCTCGACGAGCCCACCAACGACCTCGACGTCGAGACGCTGTCGTCGCTGGAGAACGCGCTCGAGCAGTTCCCCGGGTGTGCAGTGGTCATCTCGCACGACCGGTGGTTCCTCGACCGTGTGGTCACCCACATCCTCGCGTGGGAGGGCACCGACGAGAACCCGGCGTCGTGGTTCTGGTTCGAGGGCAACTTCGAGGCGTATGAGAAGAACAAGGTCGATCGTCTCGGAGCCGATGCCGCGCGTCCCCACAGAGTGACCCACCGTAAGCTCACGCGCGACTGAACGCTTAGGCTCACCCGGCTGGTGGATCAGGATCAGCCGGGTGGCATCAGGAGGTCACGTGGGGTTGCCTGGCGGAGTTGCCAAAGCTGGAAAGCCCGACCTCCTCGCGGTTGCCTCCTCACTCCGATGGGTCCGGCCGGACCTCACCGCGGCGCTCGCCGACCACGTGCTCGAATGGGCTTCCCTGGTCGGCGAGCGGGACCTGTGGCTCACCGCTGCAGGCTGGGCGTTGAACGCGCGCCTGGCCACCGGCGACGGGCGCACGATGGCGTCCGACATCGTGGAGGAACTTCCCCGGTGGGGCGCGGCGCCCCTGGCGGGCCTGTCGGCTCATCGACTGCGCGTGGAGTTGGCGCTTGCGGCAGGCCGGGTGGGCGAACGGGACCTCGCGCGGAGCCTCGTCGCGCCGGTCACCGCGGACGCCACCACACCGGAGGCACAGGCCGATGCGTTCTGCGTCCTCGCCCGGTGCGCGGTGGACGACGCTCCCGACCTCGTCGCCGACGCGCTGCGCCGAGCCGAGCAGGCATGGTCACAGGTGGAGGCTCCGTACGGGGAGATCGGTGCTGCATCCGTGGCCCTGATCAGGGCCGCAGCCCAGCGCGCGGCCGACCGGCCCGACACCGCGGTCGAGCACGCGGCTGAGGGGCTCGCCCGCTTGGAGCGCAGCCGCGGATCGGACACGCCGGGCACACCGTCGGCGCACCTCGCCGCGGCCTTGGCAGCGGAGTGGATCTCGGCACTGCTCGACGCCGGTCGCGTCGACGAGGCCCGCGAGGGTTGCGTGCCGCTGATGCCGAGGCTCTCCGAGCCCGCGCGGCCCAGTAGGCACCTCGCTCGCCTCCGGCTGACGGTTGCCAGAACGGTCACGACCGGCGGCGTCGAGCTGAACACCGTCGAGGCACTGGAGCAGGCTGCACGCGATGCCGCCGACAGTGATGTGCCGGACCTCGAGGCGGTATGCCGTTCTGCCCTCGCTGTCGTGCAGGCGAAAGCAGGGCGGTCGGTCGCGGCGCAGGAGGCGATGCGGCTCGGTGACGCCGCCGAAGTCCGCGACAGCGACCGCACCGGAAGGCTCCGTGCCACGCTCGCCGCTCTTCCGGCAGCGACGCTGTCGGCCGACGAACCCGCGAAGGCGGAAGAGGGCGGCCGGAGCGCCGGCCACGACGGGGCCGTCCACCCGACGGACCCGCTGAACGACGACCTGCCCGGCGAGTGGACGGCCGGATGGAATGACGCTTCCGCCGAGTGCCCCATCGGCGACCTGCTGTTCCGGAGTCTCCGGTCCGGTCCGAACGGAACCGGGCACGGTGAGGAGGACGTGGCTGAGAGCGACCCGTTGGGAGCGGTCTGGTCCGACAGCAGCAGGCCTGGCGACAGTTGGCTGGAGGGTGACTGGGCGGGCGAGAGCACACCGCCCACCTCCAACGGCCGGCGCGACAGCCGTCACGACGGCTGGCCGGAAGACCACGAGCCGGCACGCGCGGATTCGCCGTCGAACGGCTCTGGCGCGGATCTGATCGCAGGCAGCCGACGCGGGAGCCGGGACCGGGCGCAGGCGGAACAGGACAGTGACACCCGCCGGACCAGCGCGGATTCGTCGAGCGGGCCGGGTAGGGATCTTTTCGCCTTCGGCCGTCGTGCGGGCCTGGGCCGGTCGGAGCGCGATCCGCGGCAGGACGACAAGCCCACTGGCGCGGGCGATGACCTGTTCGAACCCGGCGGCCGCGCGCGGGGCAGGTCGAGTGTCGACCCGCAGGACGACCAGGCAACCGGTGCCGACCACGTGATCGATCGCGCGGGGCCCCGGCGCAACGGCAGCCCGCGCACTGAGAACGGCCTGCGCGCTGAGGACCCGCTGACGGGGTTGGACCGGGTGAGCGGTGGCTCGAACGGCGCCGGGCGCAACTGGTCGAGGTTCGACCGTCGGACGGGTGCGGATCGTGTGAACGGTCGATCGGGCCGAGTTCGGTCCGACGAGCCGGACGACGGGATGCTGACCAGCGCGGAGTGGTTGGCGGGCGCCTCGCGCAAGGAGTTCGGCGCCGGCACCGCAGGCAGTGGTCCATCAGACGCCGAGGACGAGCGGCCGTTCAGCGCCGACCGTCCGGCGGGGGGCCTGAATGGAGGCGCGCGCGGCGATGCCGGTCGACGTGACCGCGGCCGGCTGGAGCACAACTCGCTGACCGCGGAGGACTGGCTGACCGGCCGGTCGAGCAGTGGCGTGCGGCGCAATGGCCGGGGAAGCGCACGGCCGGGCCGCGACCGCCAGGACGAGCAGCCGCCGACCGGTGCGTCGAACGGGCGCTCGCTCCGGAACGGCTTGGCCAACGTCCGTCGCATCGGCAGGGACAGCCGCGATCGGCCGCACGACGACTCGCTGACCGGTGTGGACTGGCTCGCGGCCGGTCCTCGTCGGGACGAACTCGGGGCCGGTGGCCACTCGGGCGGCGACCGGCACCATGACGCGCCGCTGACCGGTGCGGACTGGCTGGCAGGCGACCTGCATGGGGACGTGTTCGGCACGAGCGGCCGCCGCGGCGGGAGGTCGGATGACGATCTTCTGCGCGGCGATCGGGGCGGCGCCGACAGCCGTTCCGACGGGACTCATTCCTCCGACGAGCGGGAGCGGCCCACGAACGGTACGTCGGGCTCGTGGTCGCGCCGGAGGGACGGCGGCGGCCGTGGCGCCGATCGGGCGTCGCGCGGCCTCGGTCGTTCGCGCGATGACCAGGGCGCGGACGCCTCTGGTGGGCGTGGCCGACGTGACGAGCCCGGGCCTGGACGTGCCGACGCCCCGCGCAACGGGCGGCGCAAGCACCGGCTGGACGATCCCTGGGCGACCGGGCAGTGGTCGATCGTGCCGAGCGCCGACGAGCAGGGCGGGGGCGTTCGGAAAGGTCGCCGGAACAGCGGCTCGGACGCGGGATCGGCCGCCACCCCGCCCGCACCGGAGCGCGAGCCCGCCGTTTCCGCCGTCGCGAACCCCGAGTCCTGGCTGAGCGCTGCGCTTGCCGATCTGGAACGCATCCGGAAACGGCCGAATCCCGCCGACGCGGCGCGGGCGCCTGGCGCTCCGGACGTCGAGGGGAGCGTCGTCGCGATCGACGTCGTCAGGGACGGTCGCCGCTTCGCCGGCAAGCGCGCCGCTGCCGTCGTCCGGTCCCTGGCCGACCGGCTGATCGACAGATTGCCGCCCGGCGCCCGGGTCCGGTTCGACGAGGCGGACGCGCTATCCGTGGTGCTCTCGGGATGGGAGCACGGCGATGCCGTGGCCTGGATGCATCGGACGCTGCCCGGACTGCTGTCCGGCGTCACCACCGGCGAGGACATGCCGGGGGCGCACCTGCGGGCCGCGGTGCACGGCGCGGACGGCCCCGTCGGTGCGCAGATCATGCAGCGCCTGGACAGCGTCCCCAGCAGGTCGGCGATGCCCGAGCGGAAGCACGCCGACCGGGCGGGAAACGGCCGCAGTGCCCACGGGACCTGGGGTGATCTCGGCGCAGCGGCCCGCTCCGCGGCGCGCGACACCGGCACGGTGAACGGCTCGTCACGGCGGCGCTCCCGCGAGAGCAGCCCCGGCCGCACCCGGGACGGCGACCGGGGCGAACCCAGCGACTTACCGAGAAACGGTGCACCGGCTGCCCATTCGCTGCAGGACTCTCGGCGGGAGGACTCCGGCGACGGGCCGGGGAAGGGTGCGTCTGCGACCCGCTCGACGCGCAACGCCGGGCGGGAGAAGCCCAGCGATGCGCCGGGAAACACTCGCCACACCGGGCGTGATGACGTCGGTGACGGGCCGGAGCCCGGTGGCCGGGTGGTTCGTTCCACACACGCTGCTCGCGATGCCGACCACGAGGACTCCGGCGACGCGACGGCGGAGGGCACAGCACGGTCCGGGTCGAAGCAGGGCGGTGCTCTCCGCGGGGCCTCGATCCGGACGTCCGCGCGAGATGGCTCGCCGATGGACGCGGCGTCAGATGAGTCCTTCTCGCCGGGGGGCACTGATGTCCGAGCCTCCGCGGCGGGTGTGAATGAGCCCTCGGGCGCTCGGCCGCAGCGTGCGGGGCGGGAGTTCGGCTCGTCGACGGAGAGCGGTCCGGATGCGAGTGAGTCTTCGGCCGGGCGTTCCCGGGGGAAGAGTGCGTCCGGCGTCGGCGCGAAGAACGGTGCCGGTCGGCGTTCCGGGGCCGTGGCCCGGAATGGTTCTGCGCGAGATGCCGATCCCGCTGCGTCGTCACGCGCGCGCGGCCCGGGAGAAGGCTCGCGGTCAGCGGACACGTCCTCGGATGACGCCGGGGAACGGGACTCGGGTAGCGAGCCGGGGGCGGGTGGCCGGCACGAGGCCGATGGCCGCACGCCGTTCCGCGCGGCCGGGGAGGCGGGCGCCGAGGGCAACCGGCACCGCCGCAACGGCACGGAGAACCCGTCCCGACCGGCGCAGGAGGAGACCCGGTCGACGGAGGGTCTCGGGATCGCGGACCTCCTCGCGGGCGCCCTCGCTGCCTACCGGGGCATCTGAGCATGTGGCTGACCAGGCGCGTTCCCAACAGGCGGGAGCTGTCGTAGGGGCAACCGGCCATTAGGCCGACGGGGCTAGGGTGGCAAGGTCGGCATGGGGGAACCCCGTGGTGACCGGCCTGAAAGCCTGGCCGCCGTCGATCTCCGGAGTTGCCTGTGACGAGCCGGACCCGTGAACGGGACTCAGTTCCCGCGCCGGACCCCGAGCTGACCGACCTGGGGGCGCTCTACGCCCGCCACGCCCCTGACCTGGAGCGGGGCGATCATCTGCCTCTGCTGCGGGCCGCCGCTCGCGGGCACCTCCAGCTCGCCCGGCTACGGGCCCGTGGCGAGCCGCTGATCCGCGTTCGTGCCCCTGAGCCCGCCCCGGACTCCAGCGGCCAGGTGGGGCTCGTGGTGGAGATCGTCACCGACGACATGCCCTTCCTGGTGGAGTCACTGCTGGCCGGCGTCGGCCGGGTGGGCGGCGATGTGCAGCGGCTGATCCACCCCATCGTCGTCGTGCGCCGCACCGACGAGGGCAAGTTGACGGAGGTCCTGACCGAGGCCGACCCGGCCGCTCCGCCACCGGGTGCGCTCGTGGAGTCGTGGATCCATCTCGACCTGACCCCCGCCCAGATCGACTCTGTGGAGTTGGAGCGCGAGCTCGGCCGGGTGCTGCGCGACGTGCGTGAGGTGGTCGACGACGTCGAGCCCATGGCCGCCAAGGCGAGAGAGGTTGCCGACGCGCTGCCCGCGCAGCCTGCCGTACCCGGCGGGACGGACCCGTCCGACGTCGCGGAGCTGCTGCGCTGGCTCGCCGACGACCACTTCACGTTCCTCGGCTACCGCTGCTACACGGTGCCGGAGGACTCCGGGGAGCTGCGGGCTGTCCCCGAGTCCGGGCTGGGCGTGCTGCGGAGCGAGAAGGGGATCACCGAGACCTTCACCCCCCGGGTCGACCTGGGGGACGGCCCCGGCGACGTCCTGGTGCTCACGCGCGCCAACGCGCTGAGCCCGCTGCGGCCCGTGCACCCGTACTACCTGGCCGTGCGCACCGTCGACGCCGACGGACGGCTCGTCGGCGAGCACCGCTTCCTCGGCATGCTCACGGTCGCGGCGCTGTACGAGAGCGTCCTCGACATTCCGGTCATCGAGCGCAGGGTGCGCAACGCCATCCGCCGCGCCGGGTTCCCGCTGGAGTCCTACTCCGGTCAGCAGATGCTCGAGGTGATCTCCGGGCTGCCGCGGGAGGAGCTGTTCAGCGCGAGCGAGCAGCGCCTGCACGACACAGCGGTGGGTGTGCTCGCCGTGGCCGGGCGGCGGGCAGTGCGGCTGTTCCTGCGGCCCGACCCCTACCGGCGGTTCATCTCCTGCCTCGTCTACCTGCCCCGCGACCGCTACACGCCCGCGTCCCGGCTCCGGATGGCCGACGTGCTGCAACGCAGCCTCGGTGGGCGCAGCGTGGACCAGAACGCCCGCGTCTCGGAGTCGAACCTCGCGCTCGTGCACTTCACGGTGCACACGGATACGAACGCGTCGGGCTTCGGTGACGTCGACGTGCAGGCGCTGCAGGACGAGCTGACCGAGGCCGCCCGCACGTGGGACGACCGGTTGCTCAGCCAGCCCGGGGCAGCGGATTTCGCCGCTCTCCTGCCCGGCGTGCCGGAGCCCTACAAGGCGGCCGTGGCACCGCAGCACGCCGTCGAGGATCTGCGCCGGGTCGCCGCACTGGCCGGTCCCGGCGCGTTCGATGTGCGCCTCTACACGGCGCAGGGTCCGTCGACCGGGAGCGTGGACCGGCGGTTCAGCCTCTATCTCGCAGGGGCGCCCGCCACGCTGACCTCGGTGCTGCCGCTGCTGCAGCAACTCGGTGTGGAGGTGCTCGACGAGCGCCCGTCGGAGTTCGTCCGGGCCGACGGGTTGCGCTGCTGGCTCTACGACTTCGGGCTCCAGGTCGACGACGCCACGAGCGCTGTGCTGGCCGAGCGCACCGAGGAGGCGATCGAACGCGGTTTCTCCATGGCGTTCAGCGCTGCGTGGCGCGGTGACGCCGAGACCGACAGGTTCTCCGCGCTCGTGTTGCGAGCCGGGCTGCCGTGGCGTGAGGTCGCCGTGCTGCGCGCCTACGCCCGCTACGCCCGGCAGCTCGGCTCGCCCTACGGGGCGCAGTACATGGCCGACACGCTGCTCGCGCAGCCTGACGTGGCGCGGGCCCTCCTCGCGCTGTTCCGGGCCCGCTTCGACCCGGCTCTCGACGACCGCGAGCGGGAGATGGATGCAGCGCTCACCGAGGTGCGGGGCCTGATCGACGCCGTCACGGGCCTCGACGCCGACCGCATCCTGCGCTCCTACCTGGCGATGATCAGCGCCACGCTGCGCACCAACTGGTTTCGCGAGCGTCCCTTCTTCTCGTTCAAGATCGATCCGACCGCGGTGCCCGACATGCCGGCGCCACGGCCGAGGTTCGAGATCTTCGTGTACTCGCCGCGGATGGAGGGCGTTCACCTGCGATTCGGGCCGGTCGCCCGGGGCGGTCTGCGCTACTCCGACCGTCCGCAGGACTACCGCACCGAGATCCTGGGTCTGGTCAAGGCACAGGCGGTCAAGAACGCGGTGATCGTGCCGGTCGGGGCCAAGGGCGGCTTCATCGTGCGCCGGGCCGACCCCGGCCCCGACGAGGTCGAGTACTGCTACCGCACCTTCATCTCCGGCCTGCTCGACCTGACCGACAACCTGGTCAGCCACGAGGGCAAGCCGAGCGTCACGATCCCGCCGACCGGTGTGGTCCGCCATGACGCGGACGACTCGTACCTCGTGGTCGCGGCCGACAAGGGCACGGCCAGGTTCTCCGACACGGCCAACGAGGTGGCCGCGTCCTACGGCTTCTGGCTGGGCGACGCGTTCGCCTCCGGTGGGTCGGTCGGCTACGACCACAAGGCGATGGGCATCACGGCGAAGGGCGCGTGGGAGAGCGTCAAGCGCCACTTCCGTGAGCTCGGGATCGACACGCAGACCCAGGAGTTCACCGTCGTCGGCGTCGGCGACATGTCCGGCGACGTCTTCGGCAACGGGATGCTGCTGTCGCCGCACATCCGGCTGCTCGCGGCCTTCGACCACCGGCACGTCTTCGTCGACCCGTCCCCCGACGCGGAGCGGAGCTTCGCCGAGCGGGAGCGGATGTTCGCGCTGCCGCGGTCGTCGTGGGACGACTACGACCGCTCGGTGATCAGCGCGGGTGGCGGGGTCTGGCCCCGATCGGCGAAGTCCGTTCCTGTCGGGCCGGAGATCCGGGCTGCGCTGGGGCTCGCCGAGGACGTGTCGAGGCTGAGCCCGCCGGAGCTGATCGCGGCGATCCTGCGCGCCCCGGCCGACCTGCTGTGGAACGGCGGGATCGGCACGTATGTGAAGGCGACCGACGAGTCGAACGCCGACGCGGGGGACAAGGCGAACGACGCCGTGCGGGCCGACGCCGCCGAGCTGCGCGTGAAGGTGGTGGGCGAGGGCGGCAACCTCGGGCTGACCCAGCGCGGGCGCATCGAGTTCGCCCGCCGCGGGGGCAAGATCAACACCGACGCGATCGACAACTCGGCAGGCGTCGACTGCTCCGACCACGAGGTCAACATCAAGATCCTGCTCGACCGGCTCGTCGCAGCGGGAGAGCTGGACAAGACCGGTCGGGACACACTGCTCGTCGAGATGACCGACGAGGTGCTGGATCTCGTGCTGCACGACAACCGCGACCAGAACGCGGTGCTGGGCATCGCGCGGGCGCACGCCGCGGCGATGGTCAACGTGCACGGCAGGCTCACCAGCGACCTTGCGGTACGTCACGGGCTGGACCGGAAGCTCGAGGTGCTGCCCGACAAGAGGGGCTTCGCCGCGCTCGAGGCCGCGAGCGCGGGACTGACCAGCCCGGAGCTCGCCACGCTGCTCGCGCACACCAAGCTCGACCTGACCACCCAGGTGCTGGCCACGGACCTTCCCGACAGCGTGACGTTCGCCGCCCGGCTCCCGGAGTACTTCCCGCACCCGCTGCGCAGCCGTTTCCCCGCGGCGATCACCGGCCACCCGCTGCGGCGGGAGATCGTGACCACGCAGCTGGTCAACGAGATGGTCGACGGCGCAGGCATCACCTACGCGTTCCGCCTCGGCGAAGAGCTCTCGGCCGACGCCGCCGACGCCGTGCGTGCCTACGCCGTGGTCACCACCGTGTTCGACCTGCCCGAGCTGTGGGAGGCCGTGCGCGCACCGGAGATCCCCACGGCGGTGTCGGATCAGATCGTGCTGGAGACGCGGCGGCTGCTCGACCGGGCGTCGCGCTGGTTCCTCACCAACCGGCCGCAGCCGCTGGCCGTCGCCTCGGAGACCGCGCGCTTCGCCGCCACGGTGCGGGAGCTGCGCGCCGAGCTGCCGCGGCTGATGCGCGGGCGGGAGCTTCTCGCCGTCGAGAAGCGGTCGGCGGAGCTGCGGTCGGCCGGGGTGCCCGGGGACCTCGCGTTGCGGGCGGCGGCGCTGATGTACGGCTACGGGATGCTCGACGTCGTCGAGCTGACCGAGCTGGCGGAGCGCGACCGGGAGCCGCGCGAGCCCCACGAGGTGGCAGCCCTGTACCTCGGCCTGTCCGAGCACCTGGGCATCGACGTGGCTCTGACCTCGGTCTCCGCGCTGGAACGCGGCGACCGCTGGCACGCGCTGGCGCGGCTCGCGCTGCGTGACGACCTGTACGCGTCGCTGCGGGCGATCACCCTCGACGGCCTGCGCGAGGCGGCGCCGGGCACTCCGGTGGATGCGGCCATCGCGCAGTGGGAGAAGGCGAACGCCTCCCGGTTGGTGCGGGCGAGGGCGGCGTTGCACGAGGTCGGCACGGCGGGGCAGCTCGACCTCGCGACCCTCTCGGTGATCTCCCGGCAGCTGCGCGGGCTCGCTCGCTGAACCATTCATCGGCCGGACGGATCGGGCACCCTGGGTGCCCGGCCGTCCGGACCGTCCTGAAAGGGTGAGCGGCGTGACTCGCTTCGTCACGCAGGTGCCCCTGCGCTGGACCGATCAGGACTCCTACCGGCATCTCAACCACGCCCGCGCGGTGACGTTGCTGGAGGAGGCGCGGATCGACCTGTTCTTCGAGACCGCGGCGGCCGACGGGATACTCGGCTTCACCCACGGGTTGCTGGTCGCCGGTCTGAACGTGGAGTACCGGCGGCAGATCCCGTATCGACCACACCCGTTGCGGGTGGGGATGTGGGTGGACGAGGTGCGTGCGGCGTCGTTCCGGATCTGTTACGAGATGCACGACGGACCGGAGGAGAGCGATCCGGTGGCCGTCGAGGCCTGGACGCGGATGGCCACCTTCGACCTCGCGGCGCAGCGGCCGCGACGGCTGACCGACGACGAGCGCGTTTTCCTGGGGAGATGGGCCGCATGACCCGCCTGATAACGGCCGACGTGCTTCGTCTTGCGGAGGTTGAGTCATGACCGCCGACGTACTCTTTTCCGCGGAGGCGGAGTGATGACCGCCGACGTACTTTTTTCCGCGGAGGCGGAGTGATGACAGCGCTCACCGTTCCCGACCCCGCTGAGCGAGGCGATCTCGGAGCTTTCGTGGCGCGGGTGGTCCGGCTCGACCAGGCGGCGATCGTGCGGCTGCGGGCGAGCGGCGGCACCGTCACGGCGTGGGCCACCACCCCGTTCGACGTGCTGGCCTCGCGCTCGGTGCACGGCACGCTCGATCCCGCCGACGTCACGGTGCCGGGTGCAGGTCTGCTCACGGCGCTCACCGTGGACCGTGCCGAGACGGTCGACCCCGGGGCCGGTGGGCTGTGGCCGGGGGACCTGCCGCCGGACGAGGGCTGGGCACCCGTTGACGACGTGCCGGCCGCGGAGGTCGACGCGGTGACCGAGCGCGGGCTCGCGCTGGCCAGGGAGAACGCGGGGCCGCTCGGCCCGCCGGCGTCGTTGCTGGATCAGACGGTGCTCACCGTGACCAACTCGGCGGGGCCCGTGGTCAAGATCCCGCTGCGCTGCCTGTTCGCACTGTCCGGCATGGGGTTCCTGGGCGACCCCGGCGCCGGTGCGGTGCGCGTCTCGGCCACCGGAAGCTGGCTGCGGCTCGATGCCCGCTACGGCGCGGTGGTCCGTCGCCGCGTCACGACGCTGCCTCTGCTGCTGGCCTGACGCCGCACGGTGCGTCCCTCGGGTCTCGGTGGTGGCGTCGACCGGCCCCATCCCGCGCCCTCCGTGATCGAACTTCGACGGTGCGGCTCCCGCCGCGCACTGACGCTCGCGCTGGCGTCGGTGCCCAGTGCTGGAGTACTCCCGTGCAGGGGAGTTCGACAACGCAACACGAGAGGAGCCGCATGGAGGCCGTCGAGCACTCGTGGCAGAAGGACGTGTTCGACGTCCTCAAGCAGGGTGGGATCAGGCAGATCGCGTTCGTGCCGGACGCGGGCCACTCGTACGCGATCAGCGCGGCGCGCAGCGACCCGGACATCACCGACGTCGTGCTCACGACGGAGGAGGAGGGCGTCGGTGTGGTCGCCGGGGCCTGGCTGGGTGGGCAGCGGGCCGCGCTGCTGATGCAGAGCAGCGGCGTCGGCAACTGCGTGAACATGTTCTCGCTGCTCGACAGCTGCCGTTTCCCCTTTCTGACGCTGGTGACGATGCGTGGCGAGTACGCGGAGTTCAACCCGTGGCAGGGGCCGATGGGGCGGCGCACGCAGGGCGTCCTGGAGTTGATGGGCATCAACGTCCACCGGGCCGAGCGCCCCGACGAGGTCGGGGAGATCGTCGGCGCCGCACTGGAGTCGACCTTCCTCGCAGGCGAGCGCAACGCGGTGTTGCTGAGCCAGAGCCTGATCGGACGCAAGAAGTGGGAGCGCAACTGATGACGACCGTCGCGCGGACCCGGATCGACCGGCGGGCGTTCGTCGCAGCCCTGGTCGCGGCCGTCCCGGCTGACACCCTGTTCGTGACCGGGCTCGGGTCCCCGTCCTACGACCTGTTCGCCGCGGGCGACCGCGATCGCAACTTCTATCTGTGGGGGGCGATGGGCGCTGCCGTGCCGGTGGGTCTCGGGCTCGCGGTCGCTCAGCGGAACGTGCCGGTCGTCGTGCTGACCGGTGACGGCGAGCAGCTGATGGGCATCGGCGCGCTCGGTTCCGTCGGCGTTCAGCAGCCGGCGAACCTCAACGTCGTGGTGCTGGACAACGGGCACTACGGCGAGACCGGGATGCAGCCGAGCCACACCAGCCTCGGTACCGATCTGTCACTGGTGGCCCGGGGGTTCGGCATCGCCGACTCGGTGCGCGTCGACCGCCAGGACGGCGCGAACGGGGTGGCCGAGCGGATCGGCGCGCGGCGCGGCCCGACCTTCACGCAGGTCCTCATCGACACGGACGAGCCGCCCCGAGCCCTGCCGGCTCGCGACGGGGTCCACATCAAGAACCGGTTCCGGGCCGCGCTCGGGTTCGGCACCTTCTAGGACGCTGCCACTGCATCTCGGGAGCGGACGTGAGCCGGCTACGCGGCGTCAGGCCAGCCAGGCCGCCGTGTCCGGGGGGAGAAGATTGCCGTTCAACGGGCCGCTGGCCAGCAATAGATCGCCCGGTGGGAGCGGGACAGCGTTGTTGGAGGTATTGAGGGCGCACACCAGGGTGGAGCCGGCGCGGCGGAACGCCAAGCAGCCGCTCGGTGCCCCGAACCACTCGACGCCGTCCCCTGTGAAGGCCGGATGCGTTTTACGCAGTTCCACGGCCCGGCGGATCAGCGACAGCGTGGAAGTGGTGTCCTCGAGCTGGCCTGCCACGGTGAGCTCGCCGTACTCCGGTGGCATCGGCAACCACGGCTGGCCGCTGGTGAAGCCGTGACCGGGCGCGTCGCCCTCCCACGGCATCGGCACACGGCAGCTGTCGCGTCCGCGTTCGGCGTGGCCGGAGAGTTCCCAGATCGGGTCCTGCAGTTCGGCGTCGGGCAGTTCGGCGTCGGGCAGGCCGAGCTCCTCGCCGTTGTAGAGGCAGACCGCGCCGGGCAGCGCGAGCTCGACCAGCGTCATCGCCCGCGCCCTCGCCCGGCCGAGCGCGCCCCCGCCGTAGCGGCTGACGGGACGGGGCGCGTCGTGGTTCGACAGCGTCCAGGTCGGTGCGGCGCCCGCCCACTTCACCGCGGCGAGCGAGTGCTCGATGGCCTCCCGCACGGCGGCGGCGTCGAAAGGCGCCTGCAGGAGCCGGAAGTTGAAGCCGAGATGTAGCTCGTCGGATCGCACGTAGCGGGCGAAGCGCTCGTCGTCGCCCACCGTGATCTCGCCGATCGCCGTGCGCCCGGGATAGTGGTCGAGCACGGCACGGATCATCCGGTGCACGTCATGGACGCCGTCGTGGTCGAAGCGCGGGTCACCGTCGATCGGGGCCAGCAATCCCACTGCGCCACCCTCGTCGCCGCCCCGGTTGTCGGGCAGTCCGTCCGGCTTGCTCATGCCGTGAGCCATGTGGACGCGGAAGCCGTCGATCCCCCGGTCCAGCCAGAAGCGCAGCGTCTTCTCCAGGTCGGCCCACACCTCGGGGTTGGTCCAGTTCAGATCGGGCTGGTCGGGCGAGAGAAGGTGCAGATACCACCCGCCGGGAGCCCACTCGCCTGCGGCATCCAGGTCGAGCGCGCGTGTCCAGGCCGGGCCGCCGAACACGCTCGTCCAGTTGTTCGGCGGAAGCTCGCCCTCCTCGCCTCGGCCCCGACGGAAGTGGTAGCGCGCCCGCTCCGGGCTGCCCGGCACGGAGTCCAGCGCCGCCCGGAACCATTCGTGCTCGGTGGAGGTGTGGTTGGGCACCAGGTCGATCATGACGCGCAGGCCGTGCTCGTGGGCGTCGGTGACGAGCGCGTCGAACGTGCGCAGGTCGCCGAAGACGGGGTCGACGCTCCTCGGGTCGGCGACGTCGTAGCCGTGGTCGGCCATCGGCGAGGTGAAGAACGGCGTGAGCCACAGGGCGTCGACGCCCAGCAGTTCCAGGTAGCCCAGCCGCGACCGGACGCCCTCGAGGTCGCCCACGCCGTCGCCGTCGGAGTCCGAGAACGACCGCACGTACACCTGGTAGACGACGGCGTTCTGCCACCAATGCACGGACGAGATCTTGCCAAACCCGTGCTGATCAGAGGGTTGTACTGCCCCGGCCGGTCGTCAGAAGTCGCTGTTGACCATGCTCGCGGCGGCGTAGGTCAGGTACTGCCACAGCTGCGCCCGGTGTTGCTCCTCCAGCCCGGCCTCGTCGACGGCGATCCGCATGCAGCGCAGCCACGCGTCGCGCTCGATCGGCCCGACGCGGAACGGCGCGTGCCGCATCCGCAGCCGGGGATGCCCGCGTTGCTCTGAGTAGGTGCGCGGACCACCCCAGTACTGCTCGAGGAACATCCGCAGCCGAACCTCGGCTCCGTCGAGGTCGTCCTCCGGGTAGAGCGGGCGGAGCACCTCGTCCTCGCGGACCTGCTCGTAGAAACGAGACACGATCTTGTCGAAGACCGGTGCTCCGCCGACTTCGGCGTAGAAGTTCTGGGGATCGGTCACGCGTCCATCATCCTCCGCTTCCGGGAGCCGCGTTTCACGGCACCGACGGACGGAACGTCGTGGGTGCGGGGAGCACGCCGGGGCGGGGCACGCCGGCGTTGTCGAGCGCGTCGGTGACCGCCGCGTTCAGGGCGCGTTGCACGGCGAACTGCTGGCCCGGCTTGACCTTCACCGTCATCCGGAGCGTGACGCCCTCCGGCCCGACCTTCTCGACGCCCAGCACCTCGGGCGCCTCCAGCACGGACTCGGCGACGTCCTTCTCCGCGACCCGGCTCTGAGCGGTGGTGGCGACGATCTCGGTGGCCTCGGTGATGTCGGCGCTGTGCCCGAGTGGCAGGTCGACCACGGCGACGGCGTAACCCTGGCTCTTGTTGCCGACCCGGAGGATCTCGCCGTTGCGGACGTACCAGACCGTGCCGTTGACGTCGCGGACCGTGGTGATGCGCAGCCCCACGGACTCCACCACGCCGCTCGCCTCGCCGAGGTCGACGATGTCACCGACGCCGTACTGGTCCTCGAGCAGCATGAACATGCCCGAGAGAAAGTCCCGGACGAGGTTCTGCGCGCCGAAGCCGACCGCGACGCCGACGATGCCGGCCGAGGCGAGGATCGGGCCCAGCGCCACGCCGAACTCGGCCAGCACCATCACCGAGCCGATCAGCAGGATCACCACGGAGCTGAGCGAGCGCAGCACCGATCCGATCGTGCGGGCCCGCTGCGCCCGCCGTTGTGACACCGGAGCGTTGCCGTTGCCGTTGCCGCCGGCGGCAGGCGCGCGGAACCGCGGGGCGCGGAGCCGTGGGGCCCGGCCGACGAGCCGGGTGAGCCGGGAGCTGGTGGCGCCGTCGACGATCTGGTTGATGGCCCGGTGGATGAGGAACCGGGCCGCGCAGGCGAGCGCCACGATCAGCGCGATCTGCAGCGCTCCGGTGATGATCGCGTCGGCGGAGCGGGCCAGGAAGTCGTTGTTGGTCAGCTGGTAGATCGCTGCACACAGCGAGCCGGCGTCGTCGGCACACGCCGGGCGCACCGGGAGGAACGACTCGGCGAGGATGCCGCCGGGGATCATCGCGAATGTGATCACGAGAGCTCCAACCCGGTGTGCGCGGCGAGGAACGCCAACTGGTCGGTCGCGAGCGCGACGGTGCGCGAGACGGACCGGGCACCGTGACCGACGTCGGTCTCGCGGCGGAGCAGGACGGGCCGTTCGAGCCGGTCGCCGGTGGTGGCGTGCTGCAGGGCGGCGCACATCTTGCGCGCGTGCAGTGGGTCCACCCTGGTGTCGGAGTCGAACACCGTGAACAGAACCGCCGGGTACGCGACGCCCGGCTGGACGTGGTGGTAGGGCGAGTAGGACAGCAGCCAGCCCAGCTCCTCGGGGTCTGCGGCCGTGCCGTACTCGTCGTTCCAGGTGCGGCCGAGCGAGAACTCCTCGTAGCGCACCATGTCCAGCAGCGGGGCCGAGCAGACCACGGCCCGGTAGAGCTCCGGTCGCTGCGTGAGCGCTGCCCCGACGAGCAGCCCGCCGTTGGAGCCGCCCATGATCGCGAGTGACCCTGCCGTGGTATCGCCCGCGTCGATCAGCGCGGCGGCCGCGGCGTGGAGGTCGTCGAACACGTTCTGCTTGTCGGCCCGGTTGCCGGCGAGATGCCAGTCCTCGCCTTCCTCGCCACCGCCGCGCAGTGAGACCAGCGCGTAGACACCACCGGCCGCCACCCAGGCCAGGGCCTGCGCCGTGTAGGCGGGCTCGCGGCTGATCCCGAACCCGCCGTAGCCCGTGACGAGTGCCGGTCGCGTGCGGGTCGGTCCCTCCGGCGCGATCACGAACATCCGCACGGTGGTGCCGTCGGCCGAGGTGAACGCGCGGTGCTCCGTGCGGACCGCGGGCACGGTGACCGCGCCGGGTGCGGTGGCCTCGAGCGTGGTCTCGCCGGTGGCGAGATCGAACCGGTGCACCTGTGGTGGGGTGACGAGGTCGGTCCAGCCGAGCCAGACGCGTCCCGCCTGCTCAGGCGTGTCGCGGTCGGAGACGGACAGCCCGGTGAGCGATCCGGTGCCGGGCAGCGGCACGGTGCGAACCGGTGCCCCGTCAGCGGCCGTGTGCAGGGTCAGCTCGGCCACCGCGTGCCGGGCCCTGGCCAGCACCAGCAGCGGTTCACCGTCGGTGCCGGGCGCAGGCTCCAGCCGCCGCACCGCCTGCAGCACCGAACCGGCGTCCTCGCCGACCAGCTCGCGCCAGTGCTCGCGACCCGGGGTCCGCGGATCGGTGACCGCGAGCCGCCAGCGCGGCGCGCCGTCCGTGGTGTGCAGGTACAGCAGCCCGTCGCGCTCGACCCAGGCGTTGCACTGCACGTCGTCGGCCTGGGTGAGCAACGGCGTGAGGGGCCCGGTCTTCTCGCCGAGCTCCGCGATCCAGACGCTGTCGCGGCGCGCCGTGCCGACGTTGCCGGTGACGACGAGCCACGCCCCGTCGCGGGAGACGCGCACCCCGTAGTAGGTGTGCTCGTCGTAGAGCCCCGGACCGTCGACGAGCTCGTCGTCCTCCGTGGGCGTGCCCACGCGGTGACGCCACACGCGCCGATGGAAGGCCTGCTCACCGTCGGGCGCCTCGTCCTCCTCCACCATCCGGACGAAGACGAACTCGCTGCCGCCCGGTAGCCACGCCACGGCCGAGTAGCGGCAGCGGTCGATCGGGGGCTCGACCTCCTCGCCACTCTCGACGTCGAGCACGTGCAGCACGGAGTACTCGTCGCCGCCGCTGGAGAGCTGGTAGGCCAGCCGGCGGCCCTCGAGGTCGGGCACCCAGGCGTCGAGGGTGGTGAGGCCGGTGGGGTCGACCGCGGTCGGGTCGAGCAGCACTCGCTCGGCGCCGTCCGTCTCGCGGACGTGGAGCACGGCGTGTTCCTGGCCGGGCTCGCGTCGCGTGAAGAACGACCGGCCGGCACGCCACTGCGGCGCCGACACCGACCCTGCGGAGAGTAGGTCGGTGAGCGTCGCGGCGAGGCCGTCGCGGCCGGGGAGGGCGTCGAGGTGCTGTCTGGTCAGCCCGTCCTGCGCGGCTGACCAGGTGCGGGTGCGGGGGTCCTCGGGGTCTTCCAGCCAACGGTAGGGATCAGCAACCCGATACCCGTGCAGGTCCTCGACGAGGTCCAGCCGCTCGGCATCGGGGTAGGGGTGGGGAACGTCCACGCGGGCCGAGGTTACGTCACGCCGATCACGGCTCACCGTTCCGGAGCCGTAGTGCTGTCAAATACCCCGTCTCGACAGCACTACGGCTCCACAACCAGGGTTCTTACGTGGACGTGCTCTGGTGTGGGCGTCTTCCGTGGGAGCTTCGGGCAGGGGGTCGGCGGTCCGAAGACCGTGCGTACCGGCAGCACACCCGCCCACCTGCCGCCCTCCTCGATGTCGCCGTCGTCGTCGCCGGGGGGGCCGGTGCGCACCTTGACGCTCGCCTCCGTGAGATCGATGCCGAACACCGCGGTGGCGGCGAGCTCGCGGGTGGTCGGCTGCCGGGCGTGCTCCCACGAGCCGGGGGAGAGCTGCTCGACGATCGCTCGCAGCGCGTCGAGCCGTTCGGTGGGGTCGGTCACGGCCCGGGCCGTGCCGTGCACGACGGCGCTGCGGTAGTTCATCGAGTGGTGGAACACCGAGCGGGCGTAGACGATCCCGTCGAGGTGGGTCACGGTCAGGCAGACCGGCGCGCCGTCGGCGATTCGCAGGTAGCCGGCCCCGGTGGACCCGTGCACGTAGACGGTGTCCCCGATCCGTCCGTAACCGGTGGGTAGCACCACCGGGGCGCCGTCGCGGACCAGCCCGAGGTGGCACACCAGCCCCGCGTCGAGCACGGCGTACAGGTCGTCCCGGCTCGTGCGGGCCCGCTCGCGTAGGCGGGTGACGGTGCTGCGGAGGGTGGGAGAGAGGCTCACAGGGCCCATCGTGGGCCGGGAAGTGGCATCGTGGCAGGGCCAATCCCGCCCGCATTCGGAAGGCCACTCATGGAGCTGCCGCCGCTGGCCCTCGACCGGAACGCCGACCGGCCACTCGCCGTGCAGCTCGCCGACGCGCTGCGGGCGGTCACGGCGGGCGGCGGCCTACGGGCGGGGGACCGGCTGCCGTCAACCCGTGAGTTGGCCGCCACCCTCGGGGTGAGCCGCACGGTCACCGCCGCGGCCTACGACCAGCTGCTCGCCGAGGGCTGGGCCGTGGGGCGCCGCGGAGCGGGCACGTTCGTGGTCGGGGCGCCTGCCGGTCCGCCCGGCCCGGCCCGGCAGACGGCTCCGTCGCGGCAGGGCAGGGAGCGCGAGCCGCGGCCGATCTCCCTGTGGCCGGGCGCCCCGTGCCTCGAAGCGCTCGACCGCGCCGCGTGGCGACGTGCCTGGCGCGCGGCGGCCGATCCGCCACCGGACGCGGCTGCGGAGCCCGTCGGCGTGCCGGCGTTCCGGGCCGCCGTGGTGGAGCACCTGCTGCGCCACCGGGGGCTCGCGGTCGACCCGGCGCAGGTGCTCGCCACCGCCGGCAGCACGGCAGCGGTCGCCGAGCTGGCCCGCACACTGCCGCCCGGCTCGCGGGTCGCCGTCGAGGAACCGGGATACCAGCGTGCGGTCGCCGCACTCCGGACGGCCGGGCTCGTGGTCACGCCGGTGCCGGTGGACGCGGCGGGGCTGGTGGTCGAGGCTCTCCCGGCCGGGCTCGCGGGCGTCTACTGCACCCCGGCGCACCAGTTCCCGCTCGGGGCGCGGCTCTCGGCCGCTCGCCGGATGGCGCTCGTGGAGCGGGCCCGGGCCGAGAGGTTCCTCGTGATCGAGGACGACTACGACGGCGAACTGCGCTACGACGTCGCCCCGCTACCGCTGCTCGCCGCGCTCGGCCCGGACGTCGTGGCCCACCTCGGCACGGCGAGCAAGTTGCTGACCCCGACACTCGGCGTGGGCTGGCTGGTGGCGCCTCCCGCCGTGCGCTCCGCCGTTCTCGACCTGCGCGGTCACACGGGCACCCGGCCCGCGCCTGCCGGTCAGCGCGTGTTCGTGGCCCTTGCCGCGCACGGTGACCTGGCCCGCCACCTTCGGCGGCTGCGCCGCGAGCTGTCGCAGCGACGGGCGGCGGTGGCGGCCGCGGTGCGCACCGCAGGCCATGTCCTGGAAGGCGACGCCGCAGGCGCCCACATCGTCGTCCCGCTCCCGGACGCCGCGGCAGAGCGTGCCGTGATCGACGCGGCGGCGGCCAGGGCCGTCACGCTCGACGGGCTGGCCCGTCACCACGCGGGGGAGCCGGGACGGGCGGGAATCGTCCTCGGATACGCCGAACCACCGCGGCCCGCGCTGGAGCGCGGCCTCGCGGTGGCCGGGGACGTGCTGGCGTTACTGAACGCGAACCGCTGAGCCGGCGTCGACGGGCGCGCCGTTGTTGCCGGCGAGGTTCAGGTCGACCCTGCACTGCTCGCCCGCGGGCAGCTGCACCCGCGCCGCGTTCTGCGCGGTGGCGACCACCGTGTAGTCGCCCGGCTCGAGCCCGACGATCTCGAACGTTCCGTCCGGACCGGTCGTGGCAGCGGCCAGGGTCTCGCCGTCGGCACGGGTGACGGCCACCGTCGCGAACGGCTGAGGCGCGCCTCCGGCCCCGGTCACCCGGCCGCTGAGCGCGGCGATCGTGGACTGCAGCAGCACCTCGACCACCGTCGGAGCGTCCGCGGTTACCTGCACCGCGGCTGCGCCCGGGGCGTGACCCGGGAGGCTCGCGGTCACGGTGGTCCGGCCGGCGGGAAGCCCGGCCAGCGTGAACGTGCCGTCGGGGCCGGTGCGGGTACTGCCCACGACCCGGCCCGTCGCGTCGGTGGCGAGGGTCATCGCGTCGGCGAGAGGAGCGCCGTGACGGGCCGCGCGCACGGTCCCGGTGACGGTGCCGTCACCGCGCAGGGCGAAGTGGTGCACGGCGCCCGCACCGTTGATCACGAGCGCCGTGACGTCCGGGCGGAAGCCGGGTGACGTGGCCACGGCCATGTAGGCACCGGGTGCCAGCCCCTGCACGGAGAACCGGCCGTCCTGGTCGACGCCCGAGCGCGCCACCTGGCGTCCGTTCGCATCGGTCAGCGTGACGACGCCGTCGGGGACGGCGCTGCCCGCGGCCGTGCGAACGTCGCCGAGCATCTCGCCCACCGCCGGTGTCAGTACCCGCGGTGCGGCCGGGTGCCGCGGCTCGGTCGGGAAGTCCTCCACGAGCTCGGACGGGCCGATCCCTGCCTCACCCGCGACGGAGGCGAGCTCCGCGCCGACCGACGTGGTCTCCGCCGAGCGCCGTGCGCCGATGAACCACGAGGCCACGGCGGCGAGCACGCTCGCGGCGATGGCGAACCAGAAGGCCACGGTGAGACCGTCCTGGAACGGACCGGAGATGAGCTCAGGGAAGAAGCTGCGGCCCGTGAGGAAGGACGCCTGGTCGGACGGCAGCGTCGGCAGGACGTCGCCGAGGAGCTGCTGTACGGGGTTGTAGCCGAGGAACGCGGCGAACAGCACGGCGACCGGAGGCAGCGCGGCCACCCGGCTCGCATCGGCCGCGGGCACCCCGTGCTGCAGCAGGCCCTGCTCCAGCACTGCCGGAAGGTGCTGGGAGAGACCCGCGATCATGAGGCCGAAGAACAGGCCGATGGACAGCACCGTGGCCGAGTTCTGGAACGTCGCGGTCATCCCGGCGCCGGCGCCGCGCGAGCTTGCGGGCAGGCTGTTCATGACGTCGGCCCGGTTGGGCGAGGTGAACAGACCCATGCCCACGCCGTTGACCAGCAGGATGGCGGCGAAGGCGAGGTAGGGGAAGTTGATCGGCAGGATCTCGAGCAGCACGAAGCTCAGACCCGAGACGAGCATGCCCGCGGTGGCGAGTCCGCGTCCGCCCATGCGGTCGGCGAGCACACCCGACACCGGCGCCGCGATGAGGAAGCCGACGGTCAGGGGCAGCATGTAGATGCCCGCCCACAGCGGGGTCTGCTCGAAGCTGTACCCGTGCAGCGGCAGCCAGATGCCCTGCAACCAGATGATCAGGATGAACTGCAGGCCGCCGCGGCCGAGCGCCGCGAGGAAGCTGGCGCTGTTGCCGAGGGTGAACGGCCGGATCGCGAAGAGCGACAGCGTGAAGAGGGGGCTCTTCACCCGGGTCTCGATGAACGCGAAGATCCCCAGCACCACGAGGCCACCGATGATGCAGCTGAGCACCAGTGGACTGGTCCAGCCCATGATGTGGCTGCCATAGGGCTGGATGCCGTAGGTGATGCCGACCAGCAGTGCGATGAGCCCGACGGCGAAGGTGATGTTGCCCCACCAGTCCATGCGGGCCGGGTTGCGCTGGCCGGTGTCGCGCAGCTTGAGGTAGGCCCAGACCGTGCCGAAGATCCCGAACGGGATCGAGACGATGAACACGAGGTGCCAGTTCACCGGCGCGAGCACGCCGCCGAGCACGAGGCCGATGAACGAGCCGGCGATCGCCGCGACGCCGTTGATGCCGAGCGCCATGCCGCGCTGGTGCACGGGGAACGCGTCGGTGAGGATCGCGCTGGAGTTCGCGAAGAGGAACGCGCCGCCGATGCCCTGGATGACGCGCCAGCCGATCAACCACATCGCGCCTGCGCCACCGCTCTGCCAGGTGATGGCGAGCAGCACGGACGCGACGGTGAAGATCGCGAACCCGAGTGTGTACATCTTGACGCGGCCGTACATGTCGCCGAGGCGGCCGAACCCGACGACCAGCACCGCCGTGACGACCAGGAAGCCCATGATCATCCACAGCAGGTAGCTGGTGTTGGTGGGCGCGAGCGGGTCGAGGCCGATGCCCCGGAAGATGTCGGGCAGCGCGATCAGCACGATGGAGGAGTTGATCGTCGCCATCAGCAACCCAAGGGTTGTGTTGGAGATGGCGATCCACTTGTAGTTGGAATCCGGCTCCCCTGCGCGCGCCGGTCCTCCCGATTCCGGTCCGCGCTCCGCCACTGCCGCTGTCACTCGACCACTCCCGCCGGCCCCGAATAACTACTTGTCCCATGCTAAACACATGGGCCTTCGGGGATGTTCCGGAGGGTCATCCGGCTAGTTATCCCTGGTGGGGATAGCCCGTGGCCGTCGGCGGGACGAATGTCTCCTTGATCGTGCGCGGGCTCACCCAGCGCAGGAGGTTGTAGATCGAGCCCGCTTTGTCGTTTGTGCCCGATGCGCGGCCGCCACCGAAAGGCTGCTGGCCGACGACGGCGCCCGTTGGCTTGTCGTTGATGTAGAAGTTACCGGCGGCAAATCTGAGCGCCTCGCTCGCGCGGGCGACCGCGGCCCGGTCCCGCGCGATCACCGCGCCCGTGAGCCCGTACGGCGCACCGCGGTCGACGTGCGTCAGCACCTGGTCGAAATCCCCGTCGTCGTACACGTGCACGGCGAGCAGCGGGCCGAAGTACTCCGTGCAAAACATCTCGTGATCGGGGTCGGAGCCGACCATCACCGTCGGCCGGACGAAGTACCCGGTCGAGTCGTCGGCCGTGCCTCCCGCCACGACCTCCACCGACGGGTCGTCGTGGGCCGCCCGCTGCGCCGCCGTCACCTTGTCGAACGCCCGGCGGTCGATCACCGCGCCGAGGAAGTTGCGGAAGTCGGTGACGTCGCCCATCGGGAGCGCCTCCACCTCGTCGACGAGGTCGTCGCGCAGGCGGGACCAGGCCGACCGGGGGACGAACGCGCGTGAGGCGGCCGAGCACTTCTGTCCCTGGTACTCGAAGGCACCGCGGACGAGCGCGGTGCGCAGCACGTCGACGTCGGCCGAGGGGTGAGCGACCACGAAGTCCTTGCCGCCCGTCTCCCCGACCACGCGCGGGTAGGTGGCGTAGGAACCGATGTTCGCGCCGACCTGCTGCCACAGGTGCTGGAAGGTGCCCGTCGAACCGGTGAAATGGATGCCCGCGAGCGCGCGGTCGGCGAGCAGCACCTCGGAGATCTCCCGCCCGTCGCCGGTGAGCAGGTTGATCACACCGGGCGGCAGCCCCGCCTCCTCGAGCAGGCGCATCGTCATGTGCGCCGCGAGGCCCTGGGTGGGGGAGGGCTTCCAGATCACGGTGTTGCCCATGAGCGCGGGTGCGGTGGGCAGGTTGCCGGCGATCGCGGTGAAGTTGAACGGCGTGATCGCGTAGACGAAGCCTTCGAGCGGGCGGTAGTCCATGCGGTTCCACACGCCGGCGCCGCTGTTCGGCTGGTTCTGGTGGATCTGACGCGCGAAGTGCACGTTGAAGCGCCAGAAGTCCGCGAGCTCGCACGCGGAGTCGATCTCCGCCTGGATCGCGGTCTTCGACTGGCCCAGCATCGTGGCGGCGTTCATCCGGTCCCGCCACGGGCCCGAGAGCAGGTCGGCGGCCCGCAGCACCACGGCCGCGCGCTCGTCGAAGGACATCGCGCGCCACCCCGGCGCCGCCCGCAGTGCCGCCTCGACCGCGGCCTTGGCGTCGTCGTGACCGGCGTTGGCGTAGGTGCCCAGCACGTGCCCGTGGTCGTGCGGGGCGACGACATCGATCCGGGGACCGGCGGGCATGTGCCGGCGGCCGTCGATCGTGACGGTCAGCTCGTGGTGCTGCCCGCCCAGCTCGGCGAGCGCGGCCTGCAGGCTCGCGCGCTCGGGGGAGCCGGGTGCGTAGTCGCGCACGGGCTCGTTGCGCGGCAGCGGCGTGCTGGTGATCGCGTCCATGGCGAAGCCTCCCCGGGGTCAGGTGCCCAGAACCCTAGGAAGGTGCGCGGCCCTGCGGTTCATTCAGGCGGACGACGATGTGCATCCACCCTTGTCCGGTCGAACAAGTCCGCGCGCGTGCCGTCCGCCCGGACGGCCGCGAGCAGCTGCAGGTGGTGCATCAACCGTGCCCGGGGCTCGTCGAGGCGCAGTCCGCCCACGGCGACCGCCCGCCGCACCCGGTACCGCAGCGTGTTGGGATGCACGGTGAGCCGCTCCGCGGCCACGCGAACGTCCCCCATCGCGTCGAGCCACGCGAGCACCGAGCCGACGAGGTCGCTGCCGTGCTCGCGGTCGTAGGCGGCCAGGAGCGTCACCGCCGGATCGCGCAGGTCGGGGCTCGTCTCCAGCAGGGCCAGGGTCTGGTTGAGCAGCACCTCGGCGCGCAGGTCGGAGAAGGCGGCAACGGTCGGGTCGCCGGGGCCGTCCGGCATCGCGTCGAGCACCCGGTCGGCCTCCCCCCGTGACGTCGCCACGCCGGCCAGCCCGGCCACCGCCGAGCCGATCCCGGCCTGCACGCGCACACCGGCGCGGCGCAGCGTCATCGCCGCGACCTCGCTGCACATGGCCCGCAGCGCGGGATCCGGGCGGTCCCCCGGCGCGTCCGGCAGCACGGCGTACACCCGGGCCCCGTCCGACGCCGTGAGCGCAGCGCGGCGGTAGGTCGCGGCGTGCACCGAGACGACGTCGGTGAGCTCGGCCAGGCTGAGTTCGTGGGTCGCAGGGTCCCCGGCCGGCAACGACCCGCGGTCGCGGACGGCGAAGGCGACCACGAGCGCCGTCGTGCGCTCGGCCAGTCCGAACACGCCTGCGACCAGGCCAGGGTCCGTCCGGCCGTCCAACAGCCCGGTCACCAGCTCGCGGCTCCACCGCGCACCCGGGGTCTCCCGGCTGCGGCGGCGGATCAGGTGCCCGGCCGCCACGCGTGCCGCGCCGAGCAGCACGTCTGCCGCCCGCTCGGCGAACGGTGTGGCGCCCTCCTGCACCCAGATCGTCCCCAGCTGGCGCTGACCTGCGTGGATGCCGACGGCGAGCCTGCGGCGGACGCCGAGGTCGGCGTGCTCGTCGACGTGGACCACCTCCTCGCCGGTGCGCAGCCGGTCGAACACCCCCCACTCACGCAGCATGCGCAGGTAGTCGGGTGGGCCCTGCCAGCCCAGGATGGACAGCCTGCGCAGCTCGTCGACCTGCGCGGCGTCGCTGTCGGACCGCGAGTAGGCGAGCACCCGGCTGGCCGTGTCCTCGATGCTGACGATGCCGTGGGTGAGCAGTGCCACCGTCTGGGCGAGCGAGAACAGCTCGCCCGGGCCGTCCTCGGCAGGGTCGCCCCCGCTGTCCAGCACGTCCCTGGCCAGCGACTCCAGCCGTTCCCAGCGGACGTCGGGACGCACCACGAGCAGCGGGACGCGCGCCGCTGCCGCCGCGGCCCGAAGCTCGTCGACGGCGTCCCCGGCCTTGACCGCGACGGCGGCGGCGCGGCCGCGGGCCACCGTGCGCACGGCCGCCACGGCATCGCGGCCCCGGGCTCCGATCACCAGAACGAGCTGCCCCATGTACTGGTCGGGTTCGTCGTCGGGGTCGACGATCGTGAGTCCCGTGACGGGCACGTCGAGCCCTCTGGGTGACTCCACGACGTCGACCAGCGGTTCGCCGACGGCGGCCAGAACCTTCCGCAGGGTGGTGTCCACGGGCGGTCGCCCCTTCGTCGCTCCGGCAGCCATGTGGGCTCGGACGAGCGGTACCCCCGAACCTTATCCAATCGGACAAGCCTGGCCTGCACGCGCCGGATCTACGGTCCTGCCCATGCTCCGTAGCGCCCTGCTCGCCGCCGCGCGGTCGCGGGCCGTCCGTGCCGCGGTCGAGGCCGGCCCGTTCGACCCGCTGGTGAACCGGTTCGTGGCCGGCACCACCGTGGACGACGCGGTCGAGGCGGCCCGCCGGATCACCGCCGACCGGCTCGTGACCGTCGACCACCTCGGCGAGGACACCACCGACCGGGCGCAGGCCGAGGCAACGGTGGTCGCCTACCGGACGCTGCTCGGGCGCCTGCGCGACGAGGGCCTGGCCGACCGGGTGGAGGTATCGGTCAAGCTCTCCGCCCTGGGCCAGAGCCTCGCGGTGGACGCCGACAAGATCGCGCTGGACTCCGCGCGCCAGATCTGCGAGGCGGCCGCCGTTGCCGGCACCACCGTCACCGTCGACATGGAGGACCACACCACCACCGACTCGACGCTGGGAATCGTCCGTGACCTGCGAGTGGATCACCCGTGGGTCGGCGCGGTGCTGCAGGCCCAGCTGCGCCGCACCGAGGGCGACTGTCACGACCTCGCCGGACCGGGGTCGCGGGTGCGGCTGTGCAAGGGCGCCTACGACGAGCCCGGCTCGGTCGCCTTCCTGCGCCGTTCGGAGGTCGACCGCTCGTACGTCCGCTGCTTGAAGATCCTGATGGCGGGGCAGGGCCTGCCGATGGTGGCCACCCACGACCCGCGGCTCGTCGAGATCGCGCGCTTCCTGGCCGGACGTGGCAGCCGCACGGCGACGGACTACGAGCTGCAGATGCTCTACGGGGTGCGTCCCCGCGCGCAGTCCGAGTTGGCGGCCGAAGGGCTGCGGGTGCGCGTGTACCTGCCCTACGGCACCGAGTGGTTCGGCTACTTCATGCGGAGGCTGGGCGAGCGCCCGGCGAACCTGGCCTTCTTCGCGCGCTCGCTGCTCACCCGCGGCTGACCGGCGACCTCGCAGCACGTGGCGCGTCCTCGCAGCGTGCCGGCGGGCTGCGAGGAGACCTGACGGGCTGCGAGGCCGTCAGGTCCGTACCCCCGCGTGTGGGCGGATCTCGAAGACGGCCACCTGATCGGCCGCCGCGGCGAACTGCTCGGGGGTGCCCCGCTCGACGAGCCCGAGGCGTACGAAGAAGTCGACCCCGCCGGGCACCTCGGTCGGAAAGGCCCGCATCACCGCCCGGCGCAGATCCGGGTCGGCCACCTCGGTCAGCGCGACGTCCTCGCGCCGTCGCCCGCGGGCGAGCTCGCCCCGGCCCGCCGCCCGGACGTTGCTTGCCCAGTCGGATCGCGGCAGTCCCGCGACGACGTAGCGGCGCCCGTTCACCACGAGCGGCGAGACGGGTGTGGCGCGGGGGCGACCCGAGACCCGGCCCGGGACGGTCAGGACGTGGATCGTCCCGAGCGGGAGACCGGCCCGCTGGAGGGCCTTGACGAGCCGGTTCGCCACGGGGAGCCACGACGGTAGCTGAGATGCACCCACGAATATTCCTTCGACAGTCGAAATGATTCCCTGAGGTTAGACTCCTTCGAGTGTCGAAGCAATTGGCTGTCGAGCGTGCCGCTCGGGCCGCCGAACGGTTCGGGAACGCAGCCGACGCCGTGGACGCGGCGGCCGCCGACCTGCTCGGCGTCAACCGCACGGACCTGCGCATCCTCGGCGCGGTGGCGGACGGCGCGCTCACCGCAGGGCAGGTCGCCGCCGCCGTCGGGCTCAGCCCGGCCGCAGCCACCACGGCGATCCAACGGCTCACGGCCCGCGAGTACCTCACCCGCGAACCCGATCCGGACGACCGCAGGCGCGCCGTCGTCGCGCTGACACCGTCGGCCCGGCGGCGCGCGGAGGAGATCTACGGGCCGGTGGGGGAGGCCGGCACCGGCGAGCTGCAGCGCTACACGATCGCCGAGCTCACGGTGATCGCAGACTTCCTCGAGCGCGGCCGGGCCTTCCAGCTGGCGCAGGCCGAGCGGATCCGCGGACTGGTCGCAAACGGGCCGGCGGACGGACCTCAGTAGCCGGCGGCGAACCGTCGCCGGACGTACCTGGGGAGCTCCGCCTCGTCCAGTACGGCCCCGCGAGGTCCTCGGCCGAGATGTCGCTCGTGCCGCCGGCACGGATGAGCAGCCGGTCGCCGCCGGCGCGGAAGCGGCCGGCGCTCGCCCTGCCACGGGGATTGCCTGCGATCACCCGATCAGCGCCACCGGCGCGCGGGTCAGGCGTTGCCGTAGACGCGCTGCGGCTCCACCAGCACCACCACCCGGCGCTCCTCGCGCATCACGCGGTCGTAGGTCTCCCAGTCGTCGTGCGTGCCGCCCGCGCCGGTGAACACCTCGCGCAGGAGCAGCCGCAGGCGCTCGGCGTCGATGCCGTCGAGGGGGTCGTCGGGACCGATGAGCTCGCTCATCCCGTCGGCGCCCGCCCACTGCCACCCGGCCCGCCAGAGGATCGAGGTCGCCGGCCGGGCTCGCAGATTGCGCAGCTTCACCTGACCGTAGGTGACGTACCCGACGACGGGCGTACCGGTCAGCGGATGGTTCACCACCCCCGCGTTGACCAGCGACGAGTGCGGTGTGCCGTCGGCCCGAACGACGGAGACACTCGCGAGCCCGTTCTCCTTCGGCACGATGCGGTGGACCGGAGCCAGGTCGGGTGCAGCCATGCGACCGAGTCTTGCATCCTGCGGCCCCGATCGCCGTCCCCCGATACGTCGCTCGCACCACCCTCAGGCGATGCGGCGCACCCCGGCATCGGTGCTCAGGAAGAGCCCGCGCAGCCCCATCTCCGCGCGTTCGCAGGTGAGCGTCAGTGCGCGCCTCCACTCGCGGTCGGCCGGCAGTACCGCGTCGGGGCCGCGTCGTTCGAGCGTGAGGATCACCGAGCCCGGACCGAGATCGGTTGTGAGCTCCTCGCGCAGCCCGGCCAGGACGACGGCGAGGCTGTCGAGCGGGCCGGACTCCGGGTGCTCGGGAAGGTCGGAGATCGGCATGACGACGGGAGTCTGCCGGCAGTCTCCGTCGACGAACATCACCCAGAGTTGGCGGACCACGGCCGCGGTGCCGACCAGGTCGGTGACGCGCCGGAGCACGTCGGCGTCGGTGAGCAGGAGCGGAGCGTCTGCGGCGTTCGGAATCGGCATGCCACGAGCCTGACGACCGACCCCCGTCTCGCGTGGCCGTTCGGAACAACCTGTGGACAACTCCGCCGCCGCGCCACCCCCTCCCGGAGTCGCCGGCCCGCCATGATCGGCGCGAGATCCGGCTATCGGCCCTCGCGAGGGCGCAATTCCCGATCTCGCAACGATCTCCGCTAGCGCCGGGGCGTTGGCGGGC
>NZ_JAKXMK010000033.1 GCF_022524485.1 Pseudonocardia alaniniphila | reverse complement strand
GGGTCGCTGAACCTGTGCCCGGGGGTCGCCGCGCGCCATGATCGGTGCGAGATCCGGCTATCGGCCCTCGCGAGGGCGCAATTCCCAATCTCGCAACGATCTTCGCTAGCGCCGGGGCGTTGGCGGGCGGGTCGCTGAACCTGTGCCCGGGGGTCGCCGCGCGCCATGATCGGTGCGAGATCCGGCTATCGGCCCTCGCGAGGGCAGAAACACCGATCTCGTGGCGATCTTCGCTCCTTACAGGGCGTTGGCGGGCGGGTCGCCCGAACTGCGTCCGCGGGTGGCCCGTTCCTGCGCCGGTCCGTGGGCTGCGCGTCATGATCGCCGCGAGATTCGGGTATCGGCCCTTGCGGGGGCGGAATCCCTGATCTCGCGACGATCTTCGCTAGCGCGGGGCGTTGGCGGGCGGGTCGCTGAACCTGCGTCCGCGGGTCGCCGCGCGTCATGATCGGTGCGAGATCCGGCTATCGGCCTTTGCGGGGGCAGAAGCACCGATCTCGTGGCGATCTTCGCTCCTTCCAGGGCGTTGGCGGGCGGGTCGCCCGAACCGTGTCCGCAGGTCGCCCGTTCCGGCGCCGGTCGTTGGACCCGGCTGCCATGATCGGAGTGAGATCCGGTTATCCGCCCTTGCGGGGGCGGATTCCCTGATCTCGTGGCGATCTTCGCTCACCCGGGGGGCGTCAGGGGGTCAGGTGTTCCAGGGCCTCTGCCAGGTCGATCACGTCGGCGTACTTGGCGTCGAGGTCGGTGAGGTTGGACTCGTGGAGGGCGAGGGAGCGGTCGGCGCACGCCTGCCGGACGACCTGTGGGCGCAGCCCGTGGCCCAGGGCGTCGGTGGCGGAGGCGCGGACGCAGCCGGACGTCGAGACGCCGCAGACCACCACGGTGTCCACGCCGAGGGCGTGCAGGGTGGGGGCCAGCGACGTGGCGAAGAACGCCGAGGCGTACTGCTTCACGACCAGCGGCTCCCCGGGCAGGGGCTTGAGTGTCAGCTCGCCCCAGCCTCCCGCCGCTCCCTCGGCGAACGCGGTCAGCGCGGGCACCTTCCGCACGAAGAGCCCGCCGTCGACGAGGTCGGGGGAGTAGCGCACCACCGTCCAGACGACGGGGTGGCCGCCCGCCCGCGCGGCATCCACGAGCGCGGCGGTGGCGGCCACCGCGGGTGCGGGATCGGGCAGCTCGAAGGGGCCGCCCCGCTCGGTGTAGGCGCGGACGAGGTCCACCACCAGCACCGCGGGACGGGCGCCCCACCCCACCCGTCCCGAGAACGAGCTGCCGTGCGGGCTGGTCATGAGGTCGACCAGACCGGGCGCTTCGGGGCAGGCAGGCCGGTCTCGGCTTCGCAACGTGCCAGGAGCTCGTCGATGGGCGGGCCCATGTCGAATACCGGCAGCTCCGCGGGACGGTCGGCGCGCAGGCGGTTGCGCAGCTCCGCCGTGGCTGCGTCGTCGACCTCGCCGGCCTCGGAGACCACCATGCCATAGCGCTGCGCCCCCGCCGCCGTGACGAGCCCGCGCCGCACCTCCAGAGCGACGAGCGCCGGGTCGCGCTCCAGCGGGTCGCCCCAGCCGCCCCCGCCCCACGTGACGAAGTGCAGCACGTCGCCGGGGAAGACGGGCACGTCATGGCACTTCGAGGGGAGCACCTCGCGGGTGCCGTCGACGCGGTCGATCCACTTCGTGCCACGCGCGCCGGGTGTGCCGCCGTTGACGCCCCACGGGTAGGTGAGCCACCGGTCGTCGTGGATCGCGATGGTGCCCGGCTCCTCGAACACGTATGCGACGTCGACGCCGTTGCCCCCACGATGGAGCCCGGCGCCACCGGTGTCGGCGATCGTCTCCCACTTCTCGATCCGCAGCGGGTAGTAGGACTCCAGGTACTCGCACGGGATGTTGACGAAGCTCGGCCACAGGGAGTGGCCGTCGGGTCCGTCGCCGAGGGGGCGCCCGGGGATGCCGCCGAAGCCGATCGAGTAGAGCTGGAACCACTCGCCCTTGCGGTCGCCGCCGGAGTAGTGCCCCGAGTACATGAAGTGTGGGGACGAGGAGAAGCCCGCTGCGTTGAGCAGCGCCGGGTTGGTCTGGCCCAGGAGCCCGCCGAACAGGTCGAACACACGGCCGATGCCGTGGTTGCGCCCGTTGAGCGACGCCGGGTGCTTCGGCTTCCAGTACGAGCCGTCCGGGATCGTGACGTCGACCAGCGGGTAGAACCCGTCGTTCCACAGGATCTGCGGGTCGGCCACCGTGATCATGTAGATCCCGAAGAACATCCGGGTGAGGTTCTCGTTGATGTAGTAGTTGATCGGCCCGGCGGCCTGCGGGCTCGACCCGGTGAAGTCCAGGTGCACCTTCTCGCCGGTGCGGGTGAGCGAGAGCTTCAGCTCGTAGGGGCCGTTGCCGACGCCGTCGTCGCAGATGTAGTCGGTGAACGAGAGGGTCTTGCCCTCCTCGAACACCATCTCCAGCAGCACCTTCATCGCGTCGTAGTTGCGCTGCAGCAACGCGTCGAGCGCGGACAGGTAGGTGGCCGTGCCGAACCGTTCGCACATCTCGACGACACGCCGGCCCGCCGTCCGACATGCAGCGACCAGCCCGTTGAGGTCGGCGCGGTTCCAGTCCGGCATCCGGACCTGGTTGAGGATGATCCGCAGCGCGTCCTCGTTGAGCACGCCCTGGCGATAGAGCTTGAAGGGCGGGATCACCACGCCCTCCTCGTAGATCGTGCGGGCGTCGGTGGGCATCGAGCACGGCGTCTTGCCCCCGACGTCGGACATGTGCCCGAACATCGACGCCCAGCCCACCACGCGGCCCTCGTGGAAGATCGGCATGACGATCAGCCAGTCGTTGGCGTGGCTGATCGCGGCGCCGCACGCGTACGGGTCGGACGTCAGCAGGACGTCGCCCTCCTCGACGGTGTCGTCGAACCCTTCGAGGAAGTCGGGCACGGAGAGCCCGAACTGGCCGACGACCATTTTCCCGCTGGGGTCGCCGATGAGCGGGAACTCGTCGTGCTGCTCCCGGATGCCCGGCGAGAGCGCTGTGCGGAACAGCACCTCGTCCATCTCGTAGCGGGCGTTGCGCAGCCCGTTCTCGATGAGGTCGAGGGTGACGGGGTCGACTGCGGTCTTCTCGATCTCGCCGGTGGCGGTCTCGATGATCCGTGCCATGCGCTCAGCCCTCCACGGGGTTGATCAACAGGCTGCCGGACGGGTGCACCGTCGCCGTGTGGCCGGGCAGCACGAGGGTGGTGGAGTCCATCTCGGTGACGATCGCCGGACCGGTGATCACGTGGCCCGCCCGTAGTTTCGTGCGGTCGTAGACGTTCGCCTTGACCGACTCACCGGAGATGTGGATCGGGTGCGTGTCGAGCAGCGCGGCGGCTGGGTCGCCGTCGCCGTCGGGCAGGTGCGTGGCCGCCACCTGCGGGCGTGGGCCCGACACGGTGGCACGGGCGTTGACCAGTTCGTGGTCGGTGCTGAGCAGGAACGAGAACAGCCGCTCGTGCTCCACGTCGAACGCGCCGGCGAGCGTGGTGAGCGCCGACGCGGGGTCGTCGAGCCAGCGGGGGTCGACGTCGATGCCGATCTCGAAGCCTTGGCCGTGGTAGCGGACGTCCACCTGGTAGGTCGTGGTCTGGTCGGGCCCGGCGACGCCCTGCTCGGCGAGCCGCCCGCCCGCCTCGGCGGCCAGCTCGCGCAGGATGCCGGCGAGGTCGTCGCCGGTCAGGTCGTGGAAGCGCCGAAGCACCGTGCGGGCCGACTCGCTGCGCTTGGACGTGGTGGCGTCACCCAGAGCGCAGAGCACGCCCGGTGACGGCGGCACGATCACCGGCCACGCGCCGGTCAGCTTCCCCAGCGCGTTGGCGTGCAGCGGGCCCGCGCCGCCGAACGCGACGAGCGCGAAGTCGCGCGGGTCGAAGCCCTGCTGCACCGACACGAGTCGCAGGCCGCCGAGCATGTTCTCGTTGACGATGTCGACGATTCCCGCGGCGGCAGCCTCCGGTGTGGGCAGCCCCATCGCTTCCGCGACCTTGCCGACGGCGTTCCGCGCGGCGTCGACGTCGAGGGTGATCTCACCGCCCGCCAGCGCCGACGGGAGGTAGCCGAGCACCACGTTCGCGTCCGTGACCGTCGGCTCGGTGCCGCCCTTGCCGTATCCGGCGGGCCCGGGGTCGGCGCCCGCGGACTGCGGGCCGACGCGCAGCGCCTTCGTCAGCTCGGGCACGTGCGCGATGGAGCCGCCGCCCGCCCCGACCGTCCGGACGTCCACACTGGACGCTCGCACGGTCAGGTCGCCGACCTTCGTCTCCCGGCCGATCCGCGGCGTGAGGTTCTGTACGAGGGCGACGTCGGTGGAGGTGCCGCCCATGTCGAACGTGATCAGGTCGGAGTAGCCGCACTGCTCGGCGGTCCACACCGCGCCCGTGACGCCGCCCGCAGGCCCCGAGAGCAGCATCGTCACCGGGGCGGCGATCGCGGCGTCCGCCGTGGACAGCCCGCCGTCGCTGCGCAGGATGGCCAGCTCGCCGGCCACACCGCCCTCGGCGAGCTTGCCCGACAGCGTCTCGACATAGCGCTTGACCTGCGGCTGCACGTACCCGTTGGCCACGGTGGTGACCGTGCGCTCGTACTCGCGCAGCTCGGGCAGCACGTCGGAGGAGAGCGAGACCGGCACGCCGGGGAGCATCTCTGCCGCGATCTGCGCGATGCGCCGCTCATGGGTGGGGTCGGCGAAGGAGTTGATCAGGGAGACGGCCAGAGCGTCGATCCCGTGGAGCTTCGCCAGCTGCGTGCGGACGTCGGCCTCGTCGAGATCGCGGATCACCGTGCCGTCGGAGGCGAGGCGCTCGTCGACCTCCACGGTGTTCTCCAGCGCCGCGAGCGGCTCCGGTTTCGGCCAGATGATCCAGCCGGCCAGACCGCCGGGCACGTAGGAGCGCGCGATCTGCAGAACCTGCCGGAAGCCCTTCGTCGTGACCAGCCCGACGGTGGCGCCCTTGCCCTCCAGGATCGCGTTGGTGGCCACCGTGGTGCCGTGCAGCACCTGGGCGACGTCCGAGAGGGCGATCCCGGCCTCGTCGCACACCTTGCCGATGCCGTTCAGCACGCCTACGGCCTGGTCGTACGGCGTGGAGGCGGTCTTGGCGCGCCATGTGGTGCCGCTCGCCTCCTCCACCAGCAACACATCGGTGAAGGTGCCTCCGACGTCGACACCGAGGCGATAGGTCATGGAGCCTCCTGCTCACGAGCGACCCGCAGCATCACGGTGCGGGCGTTCTGGATGTGTGCGGTCATGACGGCCTGCGCCCACGTCGGATCGCCCGCCCGGATCGCGGCGACGATCTCGACGTGGTGGGCCAGGCTGCGGCGCAGCGAGGCGTCGTCGTAGGCGTGGAAGTTGCGCAGCTGGATCGGGGCATGGATGGCGCCGGCGAGCGCGGTGGCGAGCGCGGGCTGGGCGGCGACCACCACCAGCCGGTCGTGGAACCTGCGGTTGAGCGGCACGAGGGCGTCGAGGTCCTGGTCCGGCCCGGGCAGGCCCACGTCGAGCATCGTGCGCGCCAACTCGTCGAGGACGGTGATGTCGGTGGCGTCGGCGCGTGGGACCGCGAGCGCGGTGATCCGGGGTTCGAGCGCCGACCGCAGGTCGAACACGCCCTCCAGTTCGGCCACCGTCCAGCTGGCCACGCGCGCACCGCGGTTGGGAACGATCTCGACCAGGCCCTCCGCGGCCAGCCTGCCCAGCGCCTCGCGCACCGGCGTGCGGCTCACGCCGAGACGTTCGGCCAGCTCCACCTCGCCGAGACGGGTACCAGCGGTGAGGTCACCGCGCAAGATCAGCTCCCGCACCGCGCCCACGGCCCGTTCCGACGCCCTCGTCACACACCCTCCTCGGCTGATTGTGTGCAAAATAGGCCCACCGGTCGTCCCATGGCAAAGCATGGCCGCCATGCCTTAACTTGTTGTATACAAATTGGGAGGTTGGACGTGGGAAACCTGTTGCGACAACCCGCCGCGCCCCGGGCTCGGCTGCGCGAACTGCTGGCCGGGCCGCAGCCCGTGTCCGCCCCCGGCGCCTACGACGCGCTCTCGGCCCGGCTCGTGGAGGAGGCCGGGTTCGACGTCGTGTACATGACCGGCTTCGGCACCACCGCGTCCCTCATCGGGCGCCCCGACGTCGGGCTCCTCTCCGCCGCCGAGATGATCGACAACGCCCGGCGCATCGTCGCAGCGGTGGACGTCCCGGTGATCGCGGACGCCGACACCGGCTACGGCAACGCGATCAACGTGGTGCGCACGGTGCAGGCCTACGAGCAGGCGGGCGTGGCCGGGATCCACCTCGAGGACCAGGTCATGCCGAAGAAGTGCGGCCACATGAGCGGCAAGGCCGTGGTCCCTGTCGCGGAGATGGTGGGCAAGCTGCATGCTGCCGTGGCCGCCCGCCGCGATCCCGATCTCGTGATCATCGCCCGCACCGATGCCGCAGCCGTCGAGGGGCTGGACGCAGCGATCACGCGGGCGCGTGCGTACGCCGAGGCGGGCGCGGACATGCTGTTCGTCGAGGCGCCGACCAGCGAGGACGACATCGCGCGGGTGGCGCAGGAGCTGAAGGGCGTGGCTCCGCTGGTCTTCAACTGGGCCGAGGGTGGCCGCACCCCGCCGATCCCACTGGAGCGGATCGGCGACCTCGGGTTCGCACTGGTCCTCTATCCGATCGGCACCCTGCTGGCAGCGACCACCGCCATCCGGTCCCTGCTGGCGACGATCCGGGCCGACGGCACACCGGCCGCGGCGTTGTCGGGGCTCCCGGCATTCGGCGAGTTCACCGACTTCATCGGGCTGCCCGAGGTGCTCGATCTGGAGCAGCGCTGGGGCGGCTGAACCGGGCCGTCGCGAACGGAATGGTCGAGGGTCAGGCCACGGTGCCGACGAAGACCTCGGGCGGGCAGCCGAAGCCGTAGGGGTCGGGCATGAAGTCCTCGGGGTTGCCGCTCGAGGGCAGGACCTTCCCGCCGGAGACGTCGACGATCAGCTGCGTGCCCTCGCCGTCCTCGATGAGCGCGGTGCCGTCGGCGTTCTGCTGGACGAGCTTCGCGCCGGCGAACCGGGCGGGGTCGACCACGGGGTTGCCGACCCGCTCCGCCTCCGCCCGGCAGGCCGGCTCCTGGGCCTTGAAGAACGCCACAGCGTCGGGCGCGGCCGTTACCGCGGTGGTCGCTGTCGCAACGGTGGTCGGCGCGGTCGCCGTGGTCGTGTCCTGCGCAACCGGCGCGGTGGTGGGCGGGGCACCGGTGGCCTGCGGCGTCTCTCCGCTGGAGGTGCACCCGACGAGGGCCGTGGCCGCAACCAGGCCGACGAGCACCACACGCAGTCGCATGCGATGGAAATCTATTGTGGACCGTCGAGCCGATCTACCGCCGTACGCAGGCAGATTGCGCCATTTCCACGGTTCGTCGCGTCCGGGTCGGACCGACGCTCAGAGCCTCGGATCGACGGCTCGCTGCAGGTGTTCGGGGAGGGCCGACTTCGACCATGGACCCCATCTTGGCCAACTCGGTGGCCAAGTCGGCACGATCCCCTGATCGAAGGCGGCCCCGATCGGTGCCACCGGGTCCGCCCGCCTAGTCTCGGACGTCATGAGCCGGGACAAGGTGCGGGTGGCCGTGGTGTTCGGCGGCCGCAGCAGCGAGCACGCCATCTCCTGCATCTCCGCCGGGTCGGTGCTCTCGCACCTCGACCGCGAACGCTACGAGGTCGTGCCGGTCGGCATCACCAGGTCCGGGGCCTGGGTGCTGGGCACGGACGACCCGCGTCAGCTGGTGATCTCGGGCCGCGAGCTCCCGTCCGTCGACGAGTCGCGCACCGCGCTCGCGCTGCCCGGTGACCCGACGCGCGGCGGGCTCGTCGTCCTCGACCAGGACCGCGCAGGCGAGGTCTTCTCCGGGGTCGACGTCGTGTTCCCGGTGCTGCACGGCCCCTTCGGCGAGGACGGCACGATTCAGGGCCTGCTGGAGATGGCCGGGGTGCCCTACGTCGGCGCGGGTGTGCTCGCGAGCGCGGCCGGCATGGACAAGGAGTTCACCAAGAAGCTGCTGGCGGCCGGCGGCCTGCCCATCGGCGATCTCGTGGTGCTCCGGCGCGGCACCGACACCCTCACGCCCGAGCAACGCGATCGCTTGGGACTTCCGGTGTTCGTGAAGCCCGCGAGGGCCGGGTCGTCGGTCGGGATCACGCGGGTCACCGACTGGGCCGATCTGCCCGACGCGATCGCCACGGCCCGCGAGCACGACCCGAAGGTGCTGGTGGAGGCCGCGATCGAGGGCCGCGAGGTCGAGGTCGCCGTCCTGGAGTTCCCGGACGGCACCGTGCGGGCGAGCGTGCCCGCCGAGATCCGGATCGTCGGCCCCGGTGCAGGCGGCGCCACCCCCGAGTTCTACGACTTCGAGGCCAAGTACCTCGACGACGTCTGCGAGTTCGACATCCCCGCCAAGCTGGGCGACGCGGAGTCCGAGCGGTTGCGGGAGCTGGCCGTGGCCGCGTTCCGGGCGCTCGACGGCCAGGGTCTGGCGCGTGTCGACTTCTTCGTCGGGCCGAACGGCGAGGTCACCGTCAACGAGGTGAACACCATGCCCGGATTCACCTCGATCTCGATGTTCCCTCGGGCGTGGGCGGTGACCGGCCTCGACTACCCGACGCTGCTCACCACACTCGTGGAGACGGCGCTCGCGCGGGGCACGGGCCTGCGCTGACTCAGACCCCGGAGATCGTCCGCCAGATGAGGAAGCCGTTCAGGAGGATGATCACCGCCGCGGCGAGCCCGGCGACCGTGGTGGTGAGCCGCCGGTTGACCAGCTCGGCCATGATGTCGCGATTGCGGGTGAGCAGCACGAGCGGCACCAGCGCGAACGGGATGCCGAACGACAGCACCACCTGCGAGAGCACCAGCGCCTCGGTGGGGTCCACGCCGATGCCCAGCACCACGAGCGCGGGGGCGAGGGTGAGGAGCCTGCGCAGCAGGAGCGGGATCCGGCGCCGGATGAACCCCTGCATCACCACCTGCCCCGCATAGGTGCCCACCCCGGACGAGGCGAAGCCCGAGGCCAGCAGGGCCAGCGCGAATGCGAACGCGGCCGGCTGGTCGAGCACCCGGGCCAGGCCCGCGTAGACGCCCTCCAGGGTGTCGGTGTCCGGCACGCCGCTGCCGAAGAACAGCGCCGCGGAGATCACGAGCATCGACGCGTTGACCAGCCCGGCCAGCCCCATCCCGATGAGGACGTCGATCTGCTGGTAGCGGAGCAGGAAGCGCCGTTCGCTCACGGTGGTGGCCGGGACGCGGGTGTTGGTGAGCGCGGAGTGCAGGTAGATGACGTGGGGCATCACGGTGGCCCCGAGGATCCCCGTGGCCAGCAACAGGCTGTCGGTGCCCTCGAAACGGGGGACGAGCCCGGCGGCGGCTGCGCTGGGGTCGACGCCGATGCGCAGCACCGTGCTGAGGAACCCGAGCAGGATGACGCCGAAGAGGCCCGCGATGGCCAGCTCGAACGGCCGGTAGCCGCGGCCCTGGAGGCCGAGCAGCGCGAACGCGACGATCCCGGTGATCACCCCGCCGGTGAGCAGCGGGATCCCGAACAGCAGGTGCAGCGCGATCGCCCCGCCGATCACCTCGGCCAGGTCGGTGGCGATGGCCACGAGCTCGGCCTGCACCCACATCACACGGGTCACCGGCCGCGGGAACCGCTCGCGGCACATCTCCGGCAGGTTGCGCCCGGTGGCCAGCCCGAGCTTGGCCGAGAGCGTCTGGATGAGCATCGCCAGCAGGTTGGCGGCGACGATCACCCACAGCAGCAGGTAGCCGAACTCGGCGCCTGCCGAGAAGTTCGTGGCGAAGTTGCCGGGGTCGACGTAGGCGATCGCGGCGACGATCGCCGGGCCGAAGAAGGCGAGCCGGCCCCGTACTCTGCCGCGGGCCCGCAGTTCCTCGATGGTGGACGGGGCGGGCTGCGTGGCCGTCACGACTGCGGCACTTCGACGCCGGGGGACTCGTCGACGACGTGGCCGTGCACCAACCTCGTGAGTGGGTCACCGAGGGGATGACGCTCGTCGCCGATCCGCACCCAGCGCGGACCTCCGAACGGGGCCTGCTCCTCGACGCCGACGACGACGCCGGGCACGACCCCGAGGTCGCCGAGGTAGCGCAGCGCCGCACTGTCACGGTCGGAGACGCGTTCGACGAGGAACCGCCGACCGGCCGGCACGGTGGACAGCGCCTCGCCCCAGTTCTCCTCGTGCGGCCCCTCGCGCGGCGGGATGGGGTCGCCGTGGGGGTCGTGGGTGGGGTGGCCGAGCGCGGCGTCGATGCGCTCCTCGAGCCGCTCGGACAGGGCGTGCTCCAGCAGCTCGGCCTCGGCGTGCACCTCGTCCCACGGCACGCCGAGCGTGCGGGCGAGGAAGGTCTCCAGCAGGCGGTGGCGACGCACCACGCGGAGCGCAGCGCGTTCCCCGCTGGCGGTGAGCTGCAGTGATCGATGGTCCGGCCGGGTGATCAGCTCGCCGTCCTCCAGGCGCTTGACCATGGATGAGACCGACGGGGACGAGACGTGCAGCTCGTGGGCCAGCTGGCCGGTGGTGACCGGGCCTTCGCGATGGGCGAGGTGGTATATCGCCTTGAGGTAGTCCTCGGTGGCCCGCGACATAGTCACCATGAAGAACGATGGTAGACGCGTCTAACGACTACCGCTAGCGCACTCTCACGGGCACCGCAGGCAGCTCTGCGCGGATCACGTCGGACAGCTGCTGGAGGGGACCGCTGCCGGAGTCGACCGGTTCGGTCACCACCACGTAGATCGGACGGTCCACGGCCACGTAGGTGACGACCTCGGGGTTCGGTGCGTCGTCGGAGAGCTGTAGCCACTGCACGCCGTTGATCTCCAGGAGTGCCGAGGCCGGGTTCAGCTCGGACGGGCGCGGGAGGCCGCAGCGCAGCACCACGGGCTGGGGCGCCGCCGCCCACGCATGCACGCCGGGCTGCGCCGGCTCGGCCTGCTGGCGGGTCGGCAGGGTGCCGTCGCCGGAGGACAGGCCGGCCGGGAGCGCAGCCAGCAACTTCGTGCAGTCCGGGCCCGTCGCGTCCGGTGCATCCACCGGCACCACCGCGAGGGGCCCGGTCTGCGGCGGCGCGGGTGTGGGCTCACCGACCCCCCGAACCCTCGCTGTGATGGAGATCGCGGCCACGGCCACGGCGAGCAGCAGCGGCAGCGCGATCGCGATCACGACCGGTAGTGAGGGCCGGGAACGGACGGTGGGAGCCATGGCTCAGGAGGCTAGGTGCACCACTGGGCACGTCAGGGTGCGGGTGATACCTGCGACGCCCTGGACCTGGGCAACCACGAGCTGACCCAGGAGGTCGACGTCATTGGCCTGGGCGCGCACGATCACGTCGTAGGGTCCGGTGACGTCCTCCGCGGACAGCACGCCCGTGATGCCGGAGATCTCCGCTGCGACAGCGGCGGCCTTCCCGACCTCCGTCTGGACCAGGATGTAAGCCTGCACCACGGCGTGCCCCTTCCACTTCGGTTGAGCTCTCCGGGGTAGGAAAGTCGGAAGCCGAACGTACCGGAGGTACCGCTGTGCCGACATCGTTCCCGCCCCCCACCGGGGACGCCGAGGCGGAAGACACACTTTCGACCCTCGGCGAGTTCGGGCTCATCGCCCGGCTCAATGCCGGCCGCGCCCAGCCCGCAGGCACGCTCCTCGGTCCCGGCGACGACGCCGCTGTGGTGGCCGCGCCCGACGAGCGTGTCGTTGCCTGCACCGACGTGCTGGTCGAGGGCGTCCACTTCCGGCTGGACTGGTCCGCCCCCGACCAGGTCGGGCGTAAGGCGGCAGCCGCCAACCTGGCCGACATCGCGGCGATGGGAGCGGTGCCCACCGCGTTGCTCGTGGGGCTCGCGTGCAGCCGGGACACGCCCGTCGACACGTTGACGGCCCTGGTGGACGGCCTGTGGACGGAGGCGGGGGTCGTGGGCGTCGGGGTGGTCGGTGGCGACGTGGCCTCGTCACCGACGCTGGTGCTCTCCGTCACAGCGCTCGGAACGCTGGAGGGACGAGCCCCGGTCACGCGCGCGGGAGCGCGGCCGGGCGACGTCCTGGCGATCTGTGGACGGGTCGGGTGGTCGGCGGCGGGTCTCGCCGTGCTGGCGCGCGGATTCCGATCACCGGTGGCGGTGGTCGGCGCTCACCGCGTACCGGACCCGCCCTACGCGGCAGGTCCGCAGGCGGCGAAGGCCGGCGCCACGTCGATGATCGACATCTCGGACGGGCTCATCGCCGATCTCGGCCACGTCGCACGGGCGTCGGGCGTGCTGCTCGACGTGCGCAGCCGCGCCTTCGACGTGCCCGCCCGGCTGGTGGACGTCGGTGCCGCGCTGGGTGTCGACCCGCTGCGGTGGGTGCTCACCGGTGGCGAGGACCATGCGCTCGCGGCCACCTTCCCGGGTCCGCTCCCCGAGGGCTGGACCGAGATCGGCACGGTCCGGGCGGGTGATCCCGCCGTGCTGGTGGACGGGCGGCCCTACGAAGGGCCCCAGAACGGATGGGACCACTTCACCCGCTGAGGCGGCGCGGTCGCGGGCGTCGGCGCTGCGCGCCCGGCGGCGTGACGGTGGGCACGTGCCCGGGCGTCGTGCGTCGACCCGGTGTTAGGTTTTCACCGTCAGCTCTGACGGTGAAACCGGGTTGGAGGTGCTCATGACCACACGCGATCACCAGCGTGCGGCGACCTACCGAAGGATCGTCGACGTTGCGGTGGAGTCGCTGGTGGAGTCCGGCTTCGCCGCGACGACCACGGTGGAGGTGCAGCGCCGAGCCGGCCTCAGCCGCGGTGCGCTCCTGCACCACTTCCCCACCAAGGAACAGCTGTTCACCGCGGCCGTCCACCGGCTGGTGGAGTTCCATCTCGAGGCCATGTGGGAAGAGCTCGCGGCCGCCCCGCCCGACACAGACCCGGTGGCGCGCGGCGTGTGGGTGCTGCGACGCGCGAGCCGGCGGCCGTCGTTCGGCGCCGAGCTCGAGCTGTGGGGCGCCGCGCGCACCGACGAGCGGCTGCGTACGGCACTTCGCTCTGCCGAACGCGGCGCACTCGCCGAACTGCATGCCGTGATCGACGCGATCTTCGGTCCCGAGATCGCCGCCCGGCCCCGCTATCCGATCGTCGTCGACCTGACCGTCCAGCTGATGCGCGGGCTGGCGATCAGCGCATCGCTGCAGGAGCGCGTCAGGGAGGAGGAGCCCCTGATCGACCACTGGGCGGACATCGTCCGCGGGCTCCTCACCGCCGACCCCGTCCGACCCGATTCCTGATCTTCGGAGGTGTCCCGACATGCCATCCACGCACGAGGTCGCCAACCAGGTGCCACCGCTGGGAGACGTCGACACGGCCGCCGACCCCGCGCTGCTCGAGGCGCTGCACCGGGAGGGTGCGGGCTGGGCCGAGGCGGAGGTCCACGCGGCCGGCCGGATCGCCGGGAGCGAGCAGGCCCGGGAATGGGGCCGGCTCGCCAACGAGTATCCGCCTGTGCTGCGCACGCACGACCGCGTCGGACATCGGATCGACGAGGTCGAGTTCCATCCGGCATGGCACGAGCTGCTGGGCACGGCCGTCCGGCTGGGCCTCACGGCCGGCCCGTGGCAGGACGACCGGCCCGGCGCGCACGCCGCCCACGCGGCCACCAGTCTCGCCTGGACGCAGGTCGAGGCCGGGCACATGTGTCCGGTCGGGATGACCTACGCCGCGGTGCCGACGCTGCGGCACGCCCCGGAGCTCGCCGCCGTCTACGAGCCGTTGCTCGCCGCGCCGGAGTACGAGCCGGGGTCGCGCCCGCCTGCGCAGAAGCAGGGGCTGCTCGCCGGGATGTCGATGACGGAGAAGCAGGGCGGCTCGGACGTCCGCACCAACACCACACGGGCGGTGCCCGCAGCCGACGGCAGCTACCGTTTGACCGGACACAAGTGGTTCACCTCGGCACCGATGTGCGACGTGTTCCTGGTGCTCGCCCAGGCACCTGGCGGCATGTCCTGCTTCCTGCTGCCCCGGATCCTGCCCGACGGCAGCCGCAACCGGATGTACCTGCAACGGCTCAAGGACAAGCTGGGGAACCGGTCGAACGCCTCGGCCGAGCTCGAGTACGACGACGCCGTGGCCTGGCTGATCGGTGAGGAGGGCGACGGGCTGCGGCTGATCCTGGAGATGGTCGACAACTCGCGCCTGGCCGTCACCGTCTGGAGTGCGGCCGGGATGCGGGCGGCCACCGTCGCCGCCGTGCATCACGCCACGTACCGCACAGCGTTCGGCGCCTACCTCTACGACCAGCCGCTGATGCGCAACGTGCTGGCCGACCTGGCCCTGGAGAGCGAGGCCGCCACCGCGCTGGTGATGCGGGTCGCCGGCGCCACCGACCGTGCCGTCCGTGGCGACGACAGCGAGGCGGCGTTCCGGCGGATCGCGGGGGCCGTCGGCAAGTACTGGGCCTGCAAGCGCACACCGGCCCATGCCGGAGAGGCGCTGGAGTGCTTGGGCGGCAACGGGTACGTCGAGGACTCGGGGATGCCGCGTCTGTACCGGGAGGCGCCGCTGAACTCGATCTGGGAGGGCTCGGGCAACGTCATCGCGCTCGATGTCCTGCGAGCGCTGCACCGCGAGCCCGAATCGGTCGTGGCGTTCCTCGGAGAGCTCGACGCCGCTCTCGGCGCCGACCGCCACTACGACTCCGCCGTCGCGCGTCTGCGTTCCGGGCTCGAGGCGGCGCAGGCGGCCGGCCCGGGGGATCCGGCCGTCCAGTTCGGGGCGCGGCGCCTGGCGGAGCAGATGGCCCTCACGCTGCAGGCGTCGTTGCTCCTGCGCCACGGCCATCCCGCGGTGGCCGACGGCTTCTGCGCGTCCCGCCTGGCCGGCGACCAGGGCCACACGTTCGGCGCCCTCCCCGCGGGAGTCGACGTGGGGCCGGTGATCGAACGGGCCCTGGTCAAGGCTGCGTAGTGCCCGTCGGGAGGGCTCTCGTCACATGGACGAGAGCCCTCCCGGTGGTTACGGCAGCATCCAGCCCAGCACCGGGGTGGCCTGCAGCGTGATGAGCACCGCCAGCACGAGCAACATCCCGAGGCTCCAGCCGACCACCTTGCGCAGGATCACGCCCTCCTGGCCCTCCAGCCGCACGGCGACCGCGGCGATCGTGAGGTTCTGCGGGGAGAGCATCTTGCCGAGCACACCGCCGGAGGAGTTGGCGGCCGCCAGCAGCTCGGGCGGCAGCCCGGCGCCCTGAGCGGCGGTGACCTGCAGCGAGCCGAACAGCGCGTTGGCGGAGGTGTCGGAACCCGTCACGGCCACGCCGAGCCATCCGAGCACGGGCGACACGAACGCGAGAGCGGCGCCGGCGCCCGCCACGAACAGCCCGATCGCGGTGGTCTGGGCCGAGGCGTTCATGACGTAGGCCAGTGCCAGCACCGCCGCGACGGTGAGGATCGCCCACCGCAGCTCGGACACGGTGCGCCCCCAGATGGCCAGCGCCCGCCACGCCCCGACACCCAGGATCAGGGCGACGATGATGCCTGCGATCACCATGAGCGACCCCGCGGTGGTCAGCCAGGTCAGCGAGAACGAGGTGGTGCTGTGCGGCTTGCCGTCGGTGCCGATGACGTCGAGGAACGGCCAATGGAAGGCGAGCTTCAGGGAGTCGAGCGCGGGCTTGAGGCCCGGAAGCTGGGCCAGCGCGAAGACCACCACGATGATCACGTACGGGGCGTAGGCCTTGCGCACCTCGGCGGGTGAGTCGGGCTGGGTGGCGGTTCCCGGACCGCCCGCAGCGGCCACGGCGGGCCGGCGGGCGGCCCACACCGCGTGCGGCTGCGCCCGCGCCAGCAGGAACACCGCGACCGCGCCGAGCAGCGACGCGACGATGTCGGTGAGCTCGACCGAGATGAAGTTCGACGTCACGAACTGCCCGACGGCGAACACGACCCCGCACACGACGGCCGGTACCCACGCTTCCCGGACGCCGCGCCTGCCGTCGACGAGGAACACCAGCACGAGCGGGACGAACAGCGCGAGCAGCGGCGTCTGGCGGCCGACCATGGACGCGACCTGCTCGAGCGGCAGGCCGGTGACCCGGGCGAGCGTGATCACCGGGACACCCATCGCCCCGAACGCGACCGGTGCCGTGTTGGCCACCAGGGCGACCACCGCCGCCTTCATCGGCTTGAACCCGAGCGCCACGAGCATCACCGACGTGATCGCGACCGGGGCGCCGAACCCGGCGAGGGCCTCCAGCAACCCGCCGAAGCAGAACGCGACCAGGATCGCCTGTGTGCGCTCGTCGATCGAGAGCGCGCCGAAGCTGCGGCGCAGCACGTCGAAGTGGCCGGTGGCCACGGTCATGTTGAACACCCAGAGGGCGTTCACCACGATCCAGAGGATCGGGAAGAGCCCGTAGAAGGCTCCGTGCGCTGCGGCCGACAGGGCCATCCCGAACGGCATGGCGAAGCCGAGAATCGCCACCACCAACGCCGCGGCGAGCCCCGATAGCGCCGCCCACGGCGCCCGGACCCGAAGCACACCAAGCAGGACGAGCACGACGGCCAGTGGCACCACCGAGACGAGCGCCGAGAGCCCGAGGGAGCCCCCGACTGCCTCCGGGTTCTGTTCATAGGCGGCCAGCACGATGGCGGCTGTTGGAGATGGGGAGGACGGCACTATCAGCGCAACGGTGGGCCACATGGTCGCGCAGTGTGCGTCTCCACTTCTGATTCAGCACAGCGAGGTGCCCCATTCGGCGTAATAGCTGTGATCAGATCACCCGTTAGATCCCTTTTGTCCGATACAGATCGCGCAACAAAAGGATCTCTGCGGAGTGGTGGATCGCCTCCCGATTGATGTGGAGCACGAGCGTGGCCATCGAGTGCTCGGCATACGGCCCCTCGGCCGGCCCGACCGCACGCTCCAGCGCCTCCGCATCGAGGCCGCGCACACCCGTGATCCAGGCGGCGTACGTCTCGTCGAGCTGGCGCAGCGCCTCGTCGGCCGTGGCGGCGTAGACGAAGCTGTCGTAATCGAGCTTGGGTGCGCCGAAATGCGACCCGGCCCGCGCCCCGAAGACCCCGACGATGATGTGGGCGAGCCGCCACGCAATGGTGGTGACCGGCGGCGGCACGGGCTCGGGAAAGGCGAACTCGAGGGTGAACTCACCGCTTCCTGCCTGCACCGGCGCACTCGACGTGCCGCGCGGACGCAGGCTCCAGGAATCCGGAGCGGGCTCCCAGAAGTACTCCTCGTCGGCGAGCCCGCGTAGCCGCGGCCGCACATGCCCCTGCCAATGCCAATCCAGCTGCTCGACGAGCTGGGGAGTCCAGTCGATGCTCATGAGCAGACGATATGGAGAAACCCCGACAAAACGCCGAAGCCTGTCGAGCGCAGTTGTTCAGCTGCGGGGGACCGGTATCCCTCGGATCGAGGCGTCCAGCAGCTGTACCGGGTGCAGGAGGGGGATGGGGTCGGTGTCGTCGCCTGCGTTCAGGTGCTTGCCGATCTGGAGCAGGCAGCCGGGGTTGGCGGTGACGATCACGTCGGGCTCGACGGAGCGCACGTTGGCCGCCTTGCGGGCCCCGAGGTCCCCGGCGGCTTCCGGCATCACCATGTTGTAGATCCCGGCGGAGCCGCAGCAGAGCTCGGCCTCGGGCAGGTCCACCAGTTGGAGCTCCGGGATCGAGCGCAGCACCGTACGGGGCTGGGCCCGCACCTTCTGGGCGTGCCCGAGGTGGCACGCGTCGTGGTAGGCCACGCGGCCGCGGAACGGGTGGCGCGGCGCCCGTGGCTCCAGGTCGGCGAGCACCTCGTGGACGTCCCGCACGCGCGCGCTGAACGCCGCCGCGCGCTCGGCCCACTCCGGGTCGTCGGAGAGCAGGTGGCCGTACTCCTTCATCGACGAACCGCAGCCTGCGACGTTCGTGACGACGTGGTCGACGTCGAGCCTCTCGTAGATGGCGATCTCCCGCCTGGCCCGGGCGAGGGCGCTGTCCTCCCGGCCCGCGTGCAGCTCCAGCGCACCGCAGCAGCCCTGCCCCGCGGGCACCAGCACGTCACAGCCCTCGGCGGCGAGCACGCGGACGGTGGCTTCGTTGACGCGGTGGAAGAAGACGTCCTGTACGCAGCCCGACAGCAGTGCCACCCGTGCCCGGCGCTCGCCGACGGCAGGCGTGTACGCGGGCAGCTTGGCGAACGCCTCCCGCACCGACACCGGCGGCAGCAGCGACTCCATCGCGGCGAACCGGCCCGGCAGCTTCTCCGCGAGCTTCGCGATGGCGGGGACCTTGCGCATCTTCTGGTACAGCGCTCCGGGCAGGGCCGCGGCGCGCAGCCTGCGCTTGTAGGGGAAGAGCGCGAAGATCGCGTTGCGGAAGAGCCGGTCGGACGTCTCGCGTTCGACGTTGCGCTCGATCTGCGGGCGTACCGACTCCAGCAGCCGGTCGTACTGCACCCCGGACGGGCACGCCGTGACGCACGCCATGCAGCCCAGGCACCGGTCGATGTGCTCGGTGACGGGCCCGGACAGCCCGATGTCGCCCTTCTCCACGAGGTCCATCAGGTAGATGCGGCCGCGCGGGGAGTCCATCTCCTCGCCCCACAGCTGGTAGGTGGGGCAGGTGGGCAGGCAGAAGCCGCAGTGCACGCAGTCGTCGAGCAGCTCGCGCTCCGGCGGGCGGCGGTCGTCGAAGCCGGACGGCCCCGTGCGGGGCAGGTTGGTCTCGGCGGATCCGGCAGGAGTTGTCACCGGGCGTCCTTCCCATCGTTTCCAGTCACGGGCCAGGGGGCGAACCGGCCGGGGCCGAACCGCCCGCGAGGATCCAGCTCGGCCTTCAGTGCCCTGAGCACGGCGACAGCGGACGGCGGCGGCCCCCACGCCGGGGCGTTCGATCCGGCCGGGCGGGCCCGCAGCACGGACGTGCCCCCGGCGGCATGTACGAGTGCGTGGGCGTCGGCGACGGAGTCGGGGGCCATCGTGACCGTGGCGACCCCGGTGCCCAGCCCGGCGGTGACGGTGCCGGGCGGCAGGTCGGTGAGCAGCCCGGGCAACCTGCTCGGTGTGACGCCCACCCGCAGCACCGCGCGATCAGAGGTGCCCCGCACCAGCTCGGAGTGGCGGGTCCACAGATTGTCGCCCTCGTTGCATGCCGCGTGGGGCGAGCTGTCGGCGACCACCCGCGCGCTGAACCCCAGCACCTCGCGCAGCCGCTGCAGCCGGGCCGACACCGCATCCTCCGTGCCCTCGATGCGCAGGAGCAGGCCCCCGTCGCCTCGCGCGTCTTGGGACACCCACTCCAACGCCGCAGGCTCGTACGGACCGCCGAGCACGCGCCCGGCGAGTTCGGCGGCATCGGCGAGCGAACAGTCGGCCAGCAGCGTGGCCGTGCGCTTCGGGACGGGGTGCAGCCGCAGCACGACCTCGGCGATCACCCCTAGCGTGCCGTAGGAGCCGTGCAGCAGCTTCGCCAGGTCGTACCCGGCCACGTTCTTGATCACGTGGCCACCGCTGCGGGCGACCGTGCCGTCGGACAGCACCACGGTGACGCCGATGACCAGGTCGCGCAGCGAGCCGAAGACCAGCCCCGCCGGACCGGCGTCGCCGGTGGCGATCAAGCCGCCCACGGTGGCCCCGTCGGCGACGCGCGCGGCGTCGAACGAGACGTGCTGCCCGTGCGGCGCCAGTTCGTCGGCGAGCCCCCGCAGCGGGGTGCCTGCACGCACGGAGACGGTCATGTCACCGGGGTTGTGGGTGATCACACCGGACAGGCCGGTGGTGTCGAGCACCGCGTCGACCGGCTCGAGCCGTCCCGCCCAGTCGGCGGCCGTGCCGGCACCGGCGATCGCGACGGTGCCCGTCGTGTCGAGCAGGGCGTCGCGGAGGGACCGTAGATCGTCCGGGCGCAGCGTGGTTGACGTCGTCACCGTGACTCCTCACACGCACCTGACGGCGAACTCGCGAACTCGATCACAGGCGCTCGATCACTCCCGACTCCTCCAGCGGGTGGGGCTTGTACTTGCCCGGCCGTTCCCCGCACAGCCGAGGCGTCGGCAGCACCTTGCCGGGGTTGCAGATCCCCTGCGGGTCGAAGGCCGTGCGTACCCGCGCCATGACGGCGAGATCGTCGCGGGAGAACATCTTCGGCATCGAGCACGCCTTGTCGGTGCCGATGCCGTGCTCGCCCGACAGCGAGCCCCCGAGCTCCACGCAGAGCTCGGCGATCTCGCCGGACAGCTTCTCGGCCCTCTCCGTCTCCCCGGCGTCGGCGCTGTAGAGCACCAGCGGGTGAAGGTTGCCGTCGCCGGCGTGGAACACGTTGGCAACGCGGATGCCGGCCTCGGCACCCATCTTCGCGATCCTGTCGAGCACTTCGGCGAGCCGGGTGCGTGGCACCACACCGTCCTGCACGAAGTAGTCGGGCGAGATCCGGCCGACCGCGGCGAACGCGGCCTTGCGTCCCCGCCAGATCGCCGCACGCTCCTCCGGAGAGCCCGCGATGTGCAGACGGGTGCAGCCGTGGCGGTCGCAGATCTCCTTGACCTGCTCGAACTGGATGTCGCACTCCTCGACCGGCCCGTCCAGCTCGACGACGAGCGCCGCGGGCACGCCGACCGTGTAGCCCGCGTGCACCGCCTCCTCCGCTGCCTCGATGGCCAGGGTGTCCATCATCTCCACGGCCGCGGGCACGATCCCCGCCGCCACGATGTCGGAGACGACGTCGCCCGCGGCGGCGACGGACGGGAAGTCGGCGAGCAGCGTGCGCACCGACTCCGGGGTGCGCAGCAGCCGGACCACGATCTTCGTGGTGATCCCGAGCGTGCCCTCCGAGCCGAGGAACACCCCACGCAGGTCGGGGCCTGCCTGCTCACCGGTGTCGGCGCCCAGCGTGACGACCGAACCGTCGGGCAGGACGGTCTCGAAGGACAGAACGTGATTGGTGGTGAATCCGTACTTGAGGCAGTGGGCGCCTCCGGAGTTCTCAGCGACATTGCCGCCGATCGTGCAGACCTGCTGGCTCGACGGGTCGGGGGCGTAGTACAGCCCGTGCGGTGCCGCGGCAGCCGTGATCTCCAGGTTGGTGACGCCCGGTTCGACGACGGCGCGCCGGTTCACCGGGTCGACCTCCAGCACCCGCTTGAGCCGGGCGAGGCTGATCACCACGCCGTCGGCCACCGGCAACGCCCCACCGGAGAGCCCGGTGCCGGCCCCGCGTGCCACGAACGGCACCCGGCGCTCGGCGCACACCCGCACCGCCGCGGCCACCTGCGCCGCGTTGCGGGGCAGCAGGACCAACTCCGGCACGACCCGGTAGCCGGTGAGGCCGTCGCACTCGTAGGCCCGGCACTGCACCGGGTCGCTGATCACGTCGGCAGGATCGAGCGCCAGCTCGAACGCCTGCCGTACTCCGCCGTCCAGCGCCACTGGTCACCCTTTCCACCTCGTGCGCGTCGTTGCCCGGATGAGCCTACGTCTGCGCCGGGTAGATCGTGGACCTTGCGTTGCGCATCTCCTGCTTCCCCGGCGGTACGGCCGCTGTGTGGGGGATCTGGGTGCCCGCGTACGGTACGACCCGCTTACGCACCAGGTGCGTGGCGCGCTCGCCCCAGGAGCTCGTCACACCGCCCGGGCGAATGATCGCTTTGTCGTCGCTGATTCGAGCCCTCAGGAGGCTGAGAGCGTTGGGTCCCCGTCGGACGCTGCAGCTGTCCCTTGTCGTCGCGGCAGCGCTCGCGCTGCTGCTTGCCCTCACCGGCGCGGTCGGTCCCGCGGCGGCAGCCCCCGTGCCCGCATCCACGAGCATGATTGCTCCCTAACCCCATCTTCCGCAATGCGGAAACCACAGTCCGTCTGGTAGAAGAATGTTCGGGGACGGGTCGCGTTCGGGTAACCGCCGGACGGCGACCCTGCCGAACGACGAGCGGATGGTGGAGAAGTGACGGATCTGCAGGTCGACCCCGTGCTGCGCGCATTCGTGGCCGATGAGCTCCTACCCGGCCTGGACCTCGATCCCACCTGGTTCTGGTCCACCTGCGCCGCCCTGCAGGAGCGGTTCGCCGGCCGGACCACCGAACTGCTCGCCCGTCGCGCCGAGCTGCAGGAGCGGATCGACGCCTGGCACCGGGAGAACGGGGCGGGTGACGTCGAGGCGCTGGAGGCCTTTCTCACCGAGATCGGCTACCTGCTCCCGCCGGAGTCGCCGCAGGTGAACGTCTCGCGGGTCGACCCGGAGATCGCCCAGATCACCGGCCCGCAGCTGGTGGTCCCCGCCACCGTGCCGCGGTACGCGCTGAACGCCGCCAACGCCCGGTGGGGCTCGCTCTTCGACGCGCTGTACGGCACCGACGTCCTTCCACTGGACCACGAGCTCGAGCGTGGCTACGACGAGCGCCGCGGCGCCCAGGTGATCGCCGAGGCCGACAAGCTGCTCGACGAGCTCTTCCCGCTCCGGTCGGGCAGCCACGCCGACGCCACCGCCTACCGCGTGCAGGACGGTGCGCTCGTCGTGGAGACGACGGGCGGGAGCAGCGGCCTGGCCGACCCCGCCCAGTTCGCCGGGCACCGCGCCGGAGCCGACGACGGGCACTCCGGCGCCGTTCAGGCGGTTCTGCTGCGCCGCAACGGGCTGCACGTCGAGCTCACGATCGACCCCGCGCACCGCGTCGGGCGCCAGCACCACGCGGATGTGGCCGACGTCGCGCTCGAGGCGGCGGTCACCACGATCGTCGACTTCGAGGACTCGGTGGCCACCGTCGACGGGCCGGACAAGGTGGGTGCCTACCGCACCTGGCTCGGCCTGATGACCGGCGCGCTCACCTCGACGTTCGAGAAGGGCGGCGAGACGATCGAGCGCAAGGTCAACGGCGACCGCCACTACACCGCGCCCGACGGCTCCGAGCTGACGCTGCCCGGACGCTCCGTGCTGCTCGTGCGCAACGTCGGGCACCACATGACCACCGACGCCGTCCGCACCGCCGACGGCGAGCCGATCGGCGAAGGTGTGCTCGACGCGATGGTCTCGGCCGTCGCGGCACTGCACGACCTGCGCGGGCTCGGGCGGTTCTCCAACTCCCGCGCCGGCAGCGTCTATATCGTCAAGCCCAAGCAGCACGGGCCCGACGAGGTGGCGCTCACCGTGGAGCTCTTCGCCGCGGTGGAAGAGGCGCTCGGTCTGGAGCCCGCAACCCTGAAGATCGGGATCATGGACGAGGAGAAGCGCACGTCGCTCAACCTCGAGAACTGCATCGCCCGGGCCCCGGACCGCACGATCTTCGTGAACACCGGGTTCCTCGACCGCACCGGCGACGAGATCCACACCGACCTCGAGGCCGGCCCGGTCGTGCGCAAGAACGACATGAAGACCACGCCCTGGCTGATCGCCTACGAGGACCGCAACGTCGACGTCGCGCTGCGCGCGGGCTTCCGCGGACAGGCGCAGGTCGGCAAGGGCATGTGGGCCAAGCCCGCCGCCATGCGCGAGATGCTCGACACGAAGGGCGCGCAGCCGGAGGCCGGTGCGAACACCGCCTGGGTGCCGTCGCCCACGGCCGCCACGCTGCACGCGCTGCACTACCTGCGCACCGATGTCGCCGCCAGGCAGCGCGAGCTCGCGGGGCGCACGACCGACCGGCGTGAGCTGCTGCGGGTGCCCCTCCTGCCCGGTGAGCTCACCGACGACGAGAAGCGTCACGAGCTGGAGACCAACGCGCAGTCCATCCTGGGTTACGTCGTTCGCTGGGTCGGGCTGGGCATCGGCTGCTCCACGGTGCCCGACCTCGCGGGCGTCGGGCTCATGGAGGACCGGGCCACGCTGCGGATCTCCAGCCAGCTCATCGCCAACTGGCTGCACCACGGCCTGACCGACGAGACGCAGGTGCGCGAGACCTTCGCCCGCATGGCGGCCCTGGTGGACGAGCAGAACGCGAACGAGCCCGGCTACGAGCCGATGGCGAAGGACCTCGAGAGCAGCCCGTCGTTCCAGGCGGCGCTCGAGCTGGTCTTCACCGGCCGCGACGAACCCAACGGCTATACGGAGCGGGCGCTCACGAAGTGGCGTCAGGCGGCCAAGGCCGGCTGACGCTCCAAGTCCTGCGCGGATACGGCCGCCCCCCTCCGGCCGTATCCGCGCTCTCGCGCGGCGGTGAGGAGCGCAGGTGCGGGCGTGGGTTCGCGTTGTGGCCGTGCTGTTCGTGATCGCCTACGGCGCCAACCAGTTCAGCCCGTTGATGGTGCTCTACCGCGAGCAGGGCCACTTCTCGGCCGTGACGGTGGCCGCCTTCTTCGCCGTCTACATCCTGGGTCTCGCGCCGGGGCTGCTCCTCGGTGGACCCGCGTCGGACGTCCGGGGACGCCGGTGGGTCCTGCTGCCGGCACTGGTCGTGTCGGTGCCGGCGAGCGCGGTGCTCGCACTGGGCGGCGTACCCGGCGTGTCGGAGCCGGCGCTCTTCGCCGGACGGTTCCTGTTCGGGGCTGTCATCGGCGTGGCGATGGCCGTGGGCACGACATGGGTGAAGGAGCTCTCCCAGCCGCCGTGGGACCCGGGCGCCGACGCGGGAGCGGGTGCGCGCCGGGCGGCCCTGGCCCTCTCGGCGGGGTTCGGCGGTGGTCCGCTCGTCGCCGGGCTGTTGGCGCAGTGGGCGCCGCTGCCGATGGAGCTGCCCTATCTCGTGCACATCGTGATCACGCTGGTGGCCTTTGCCGCGGTGCTGGGTGTGCCCGAGACGCGCGTGACGACCGCGCCGCGGCAGCGGATCCGGCTGCGGGTGGCCCTTCCCGCCCGGTTCCGGTGGGTCGTCGCGCCGATGGCGCCGTGGGTGTTCGGGGGACCGTCGATCTCCTTCGCCGTGCAGCCGGCCGCCCTGGCGCACGTGACCGGGGGTCTCGGTCTGGTCTTCGCCACGCTGGTCACGGTCGTCACCCTCGGGGCGGGGGTGGCGGTGCAGCCGTGGGCGCGGCGGCTCGACCGTCGCTCGCCCTCGCTCACCGCGCGCGTGGGGCTCGCCGCGACGGTCACCGGCGTCCTGTTCGCCGCGGGATCCGCGGCACTCGGGTCCGTGCTCCTCGCCGTGACGGCCTCGGCGGTGCTGGGAGCGGCCTACGGCCTGTGCCTGGTGGCGGGCCTGCTGGAGGTGCAACGGATGGCCGCTCCCGAGCACCTCGGCGCGCTCACGGCCGTGTACTACACGATCACCTACGTCGGGTTCTTGTTCCCGGTGGTGCTTGCGGCGCTGACCCCGATGGCCGGCTACCCCGAGCTGCTGCTCGGGCCCGCCGTGCTCGCGCTCGTCAGCCTGGCGGTGGTGGTACGCAGCGGCCGCCTGCCTGCGCAGTCCGGCCTCCCGGAGCCCCGGCGGGCGCGCGGCGCGGCGGGCGGGTCATCGTAGTCTCGGGCGTGTGCTCCAGCTTTGCGCCGTATCGATCGACAACGCCGACGCCGTCCGTCTGAACGCGGAGCTGCAGCAGGAGTACCGAATCCGGTACGGCGGTGAGGACACCACGCCGATCGACCCGACGCAGTTCGACGCTCCGTACGGCCTGTTCGTGGTCGGCTACGTGGACGGTGCCGCGGTCGGATGTGGGGGCTGGCGGGCCCGGGACGGCGGTGAGGACCCCGAGCTGTGGCCCGGGGACGCCGAGATCAAGCGGATGTACGTGGGGGCGGCGCACCGCGGGCGCGGCTACGCCCGCGCGATCCTGGCCGAGCTGGAGCGGACGGCTGCGGCCTCGGGCCGGCTGCGGGCCGTGCTGGAGAGCGGCACCCACCAACCCGAGTCCGTGGCCCTCTACCGCAGTTCGGGGTATGAGCCCATCCCGGCGTTCGGCCATTACCGCGACTCACCGAACAGCCTGTTCTTCGGCAAGCCGCTGATCGCTGCCACCGGGCCTGCAACGGGGGCGACGAGGAACGGCGGTCGCTCGTCGACGACGACGCACAGGTGACCGCCGAGCGGGAGCAGGCCTGGCCACTCAGGGGCCATACCCGTCGCGCCGGCAGGGCCGAAATGGCCTAGTCCGTTGACCCACCAGGGTCTTCACTGCCATCGGTGGGGCAACTGGAGGGTGTCGATCGGGCGTACGTCGCTCCCAGCGATGGCGAGACACGCCCACGTGGCGAATGATCCGCACACCACGGGTTCGACGAGCGGTGGAGGGGACAACGGTGGCGGTGCTCGCACAGACCGATCTGCGGCTCGACACGACCGCGATCGACTACGTGTTCGTCGTCTTCTATTTCGTGCTGGTGCTGGGGATCGGGGTGATGGCCCGCCGGTCGGTCGCCTCCAGCCTGGACTTCCTGCTGTCGGGCCGGTCGTTGCCGGCGTGGGTGACGGGGTTGGCGTTCGTCTCGGCCAACCTCGGCGCGATCGAGCTCATCGGGATGATGGCCAACGGCGCGCAGTACGGCGTGGCGACATTCCACTATTACTGGATCGGCGCCATCCCGGCGATGGTGTTCCTCGGCATCGTGATGATGCCCTTCTACTACGGCAGCAAGGCTCGTAGTGTTCCGGAGTTCCTCCGCAAGCGGTTCAACAAGACGACACAACGGGTCAACGCCGTGACCTTCGCCGTCGCGGCCGTGCTGATCGCCGGGGTGAACCTGTTCGCGCTGGGTCTGATCCTCGAGGCGCTGCTGGGCTGGTCGCTGAACCTCGCGATCCCGATCGCCGCGCTGGTGGTGCTCAGCTACACGTTCCTGGGCGGGTTGTCCGCGGCGATCTACAACGAGGTGCTGCAGTTCTTCGTCATCATCGCTCTGCTGGTGCCGCTCACGGTCGCCGGGCTCGCCCGGGTCGGTGGGTGGGACGGGCTGAAGGCACAGGTGGTCGGTCTTCCGCCGGGGCCGGAGCAGGTGTCGACGTGGCCGGGCACCGCGCTCACCGAGATCGCCAACCCGTTCCTGTCGGTGCTCGGGATCGTGTTCGGGCTCGGGTTCGTGCTCTCGTTCGGCTACTGGACCACCAACTTCGCCGAGGTGCAGCGTGCGCTCTCGGCGCGCAGCATGTCGGCTGCCCGGCGTACGCCCATCATCGCCGCGTTCCCGAAGGCGCTCATCCCGCTGGTCGTGGTGATCCCCGGCATGATCGCGGGTGTGCTGGTGCCGCAGCTCACCACCCTCAAGGAGGGCGGTGCCACCGACATCACCTACAACAACGCGCTGTCGCTGCTGATGAACGAGGTGCTGCCCAACGGCATCCTCGGCGTGGCCCTGGCCGGGCTGCTGGCGTCGTTCATGGCGGGCATGGCGGCGAATGTCAGCTCGCTGAACACGGTGTTCACCTACGACATCTGGCAGGACTGGGTGCGTCCGGGCCGGCCGGACGATTACTACTTGCGCGTGGGCCGCACGATCACCGTCGTCGGGTGCCTGCTGGCCATCGGCACGGCGTTCATCGCCGGCAGCTTCCAGAACCTGATGGACTACATCCAGACGCTGTTCAGCTTCTTCAACGCCCCGCTGTTCGCGATCTTCATCCTCGGCCTGTTCTGGAAGCGGATGACCGGCACGGCGGGCTGGACAGGACTGATCTCCGGCACCATCGCGGCGATCGTGATCGACGTGCTGGTGCGGTCCGGCGTCATCGCCGTGTCGTCGCAGGCGGGGTCGTTCATCGGCGCGAGCGCCGCGTTCGTGGTCGGGATCGCGGTCGCGGTGGCGGTCTCGGCGGTCACCGCCCCGAAGCCGGACGCCGAGTTGGTCGGCCTGGTCTGGTCGCTCACCCCGCGGGAGCGGATGCGCACCGGTGAGGACGAGGGCAGCTGGTGGCAGTCGCCCGTGGTGCTGGGATCGATCGTGATCGCGCTGACCATCGTGCTGTACCTGCTCTTCGCGTGACCCACCCGAGACTGACGCAGAACCCGAGAGGGAGGCATCCGTGAGCGAACCCGAGGGCAACACCGTCAACCACGCCGCCACCGAGGCCGCACCCAGCGCCGCGTCGCAGCTGTTCGACCTGCGCTCGATCATCGCGCTGCTGTTCGGCGTCTACGGGATCATCCTGCTGGTGATGGGCCTGTTCTTCGAGAGCCCCGGCGAACTCGAGAAGGCCGGCGGGATCGACATCAACCTGTGGTCGGGGATCGTCATGATCGTGATCGCCGTGCTGTTCGCGCTGTGGGCCTACCTACGGCCACTGGTCCCGCCCGGCGAGCGCCACTGACGAGCGGCGCCCGCCGGTTCGTGCTCAGCCGCGCCGGCCCGGCGTGGGGTAGCGCGGGTTGAACGCGACCAAGGTCCAGTCGTCGAGGCGACGGAGCGCCTCCCGGAGCCCGGCGGCGAATCGCCTGGTGGTGTCGGTCATGCGGTCCTCCTCGTCGTTCGTCGAACGCCCGCTCCACTGCGGGTGGCAGTCGCACTGTGCGCCTACACCCAGTGCAGCGAATCGATCTACTGGATCGTTCCAGATCGACGTGTGAGACGAAGCACGCATGTGACGGGAGGCCGTCGGCCGAGGTCGGGGATTTGGGGCGTCCCGTCCGAAAAAGGACGGAAGGTAGGGTCGTACCGAGCGCCGGGGCCGCCCGGATCATCGGATCCGGTGTGCGGCAGGGGTGCGCGAGCCCGGGCCGATCGCCCCGCTGATCCGGGGATCGCTCTCCCGTTCGGGCAACTCGCCCGTGGTCCGGTCCAGGACGAGAGGAGTCGCCCTTGCTCGCGCTCGTCGTCGCGCACTTCGTGGTCGCCGCCCTGTTGCCGCTCGTCTCGGCGCGCAACCGGCGGGCGGGCTTCGCGGTGGCGGCCGTCCTACCCGTCGTCGCCCTGGTGTGGGCTCTCGCCAACACCGCGCCGGCGCTCGCGGGCGGGATCACCGAGACCACGGCATGGGCTCCCGCGCTCGGGCTGATGCTCGGGTTCCGGCTCGACGCCCTGGCGCTCGGGATGGTCGTGCTGGTGTCGGGGATCGGCGCGGTGATCCTCGTGTACTGCATGGGCTACTTCGGCCCGGACTCGCCGGATGCCCCGCGTACCGCCGCCCTGCTGCTCGTCTTCGCGGGCGCGATGCTCGGCCTGGTACTCGCCGACGACCTCCTCACGCTCTACGTGTTCTGGGAGCTGACGTCGGTGGCGTCGTTCCTGCTGATCGGACAGAGCGGTGAGCGAGGGGAGGAACGGCGCAGCGCGGTGCAGGCTCTGCTGGTCACCGTGTTCGGCGGCCTGGCGATGCTGCTCGGGTTCGTTCTACTCGGCGAGGCCGCGGGCACCTACCAGATCTCCGAGATCGTGGCCGCCGGGAGCGCGGGCAGGCTGCACGGCACGCTCGTGTCGGCGGCGCTGCTGCTGATCCTGCTCGGGGCATTCACGAAGTCGGCCCAGCTGCCGTTCCACCCGTGGCTGCCCGCTGCGATGGTCGCCCCCACACCGGTGAGCGCCTACCTGCACGCGGCGTCCATGGTGAAGGCGGGCGTCTATCTCGTGGCGCGGTTGGCGCCGGGGTTCTCCGATCTCGCCGTCTGGTGGGTGCCGGTGATCGCCGTCGGCCTCGGCACGATGCTCGTCGGAGGCTGGCGCGCCCTGTCGGCCACCGACCTGAAACAGCTCCTCGCCCTGGGCACGGTCAGCCAGCTCGGCTTCCTCATGGTGCTGCTCGGGAGCGGCGGACGGCTGGGGGAGATCTCCGCGCTCGCCGGGATGGCCCTGTTGCTCGCTCACGGGCTGTTCAAGGCGTCGCTCTTCATGACCGTCGGCACGATCGACCACGCGACGGGCACGCGCGACCTGCGGAAGCTCTCTGGTCTGTACACCGCGCTGCCGGGCTCCGCCGTCGCTGCGACACTCGCCGCGGCGTCGATGGCGGGGCTGCCGCCGTTCCTGGGCTTCGTCGCCAAGGAGGCCGCGTTCGAGGCGTTCGTCCGCGAGGGGGGCGCGCGCGGGTGGACCGTCACGCTCGTCCTGCTGCTCGGGTCGATGTTCACCGTGGCGTACAGCGCGCGGTTCCTGTGGGGGGCGTTCGCGCGCAAGCCCCGCGTCGAACCGACCCGTGTGGCGCACCCTCCCGGCCCGCTGCTCACCGCGCCCGTCTGGGTCTGCTCGGTCGCCGGTCTGGTGCTCGGGATCGCCTACCCCGTGGTCGACGCGCTCGGCGCGAGCTACGCGCGCCCCTACCCCCGCGGGTCCGGCTACCACCTCGCGCTCTGGCACGGCGTCGGTCCGCCGTTGCTGCTCGCCGCCCTGGCGGTCGCGGGCGGCCTGGTGCTGTACGCGCAGCGCGACCGTGTCACCGCTCTCTCCCACCGCAGCCCGTTCACCGCGCAGCGTGCGTACGAGCTCACGATCGCGGCCATCGCCCGCGTCGCCCTCGCCGTGACCGGCCGACTGCAGGTCGGGTCCCTCCCTGCGTACCTGGCCACGATCCTCGTCGCGTTCGTGCTGCTGCCCGGGATCGCCGTCGCGGTGGGCGGCGCCTGGCCGGCGGGCCAGACGCTGTACCACTCGGTGATGCAGGTGCCCCTCGCGATCATCGTCGTGATCGCGGCGGTCGCAGTACTGCGAGCGCGCCGCCGCTTCACGGCCGTGCTCCTCGTCGGGGTGATCGGTTACGGCGTCGGTGGGCTCTTCATCGTGGACGGGGCGCCGGACCTGGCGCTGGCGCAGTTCCTCGTCGAGACCCTGTCGGTGGTGGCGTTCGTCTTCGTACTGCGCAGGCTGCCCGCGGAGTTCACCGAGGAGCGGCCGCCGCGCCGGGTGCGGGTACCCAAGGCGCTGCTGGGGATCGTGGGCGGGGCCGCTGTGGCCGCCTACGCGGTGGTGATGACCGGAGCCCGCACCACCCCGTCGGCGACCACCGAGGAGTTCGCGCGGCTCGCACCCACCGAGGCCGGGGCGACCAACGTGGTCAGCGCGATCATCGTCGACTTCCGGGCGCTGGACACGGTCGGGGAGATCGGGGTGCTGTTCGTCGCCGCAGCCGGGGTGGCCAGCCTCGTGCTCGCCACCCGCTACGACCGGCAGCGCGAGCGCCGCCGCGTCGAGAGCGGTCGGAGCAGCCCCCGGCACGAGGACGACGTACTGCGCCGCGGAGGAGTGGGAGGACCGACGGGATGACCACAGACGAGACCCCGCACCAGCGCCCCTTCGAGGAGTGGGACCGGCCGCAGGAGCCATGGATGCTGCCGGGGGAGTGCCGCAACCCCGAGGACCGCAGCCTGCTGCTGGAGATGACCACGCGCGCGGTGTTCCCGACCGTGCTCGTCTTCTCCCTGTACCTCCTGCTGGTGGGGCACTACGGGCCGGGCGGCGGGTTCTCCGCGGGCCTCGTGGCCGGGCTCGCGTTCGTGCTGCGCTACATCGCGGGCGGCAGCGCCGACCTCGGAGCGGTGATGGCCCCGCGCGTACCCGCCGTGATCGGGAGCGGGCTGGCGCTGGCGCTCGTGACCGGGCTGGTGCCGGCGGCGTTCGGTGCGCCCGTGCTGTCCACCACGAAACTCGCGGTGGACCTGCCGCTGCTCGGCCCGATCGAGCTGCAGACCAGCCTGTTCCTCGAGATCGGGGTCTACGTGCTGATCATCGGGGTGGTCCTCGACCTGCTACGCGCCCTCGGCACCGGCATCGAACGGGACATGGACGACGCCGGGGAGCTGCCGTGACCATGATCGTTCCGCTTCTGGCCGCGGAGGCCGGCTCACCGATCACGATCAACGTGGTCATGGCGCTGACCGTGGGCGTCCTCTACGCCGTCGGCTTCACCCTGCTGCTGTCGCGGTCGCTGATGCGCGTGCTGATCGGCGTGGTGGTGCTGGGCCACGGCACCAACCTGCTGCTGCAACTCGCCGGTGGTCCGCCGGGGCGGCCGCCGATCGTCGGAACCGCGCCGCCGGAGTCGTTCGCCGACCCGTTGCCGCAGGCTCTCGCGCTCACCGCCATCGTGATCACCTTCGCGCTCACGACCTTCCTGCTCGCGCTGGGCTACCGCGCCTTCGTGCTGGTCGGCCACGACGAGGTGCAGGACGATGTCGAGGACCGGCGGATCTCGCGGCAGAAGACGCCCTCGGCGCCGCTCGAGGCCGATGACGGCGACGAGGACGCCCTCGAACGCGCCGACGACGAGATCGAGGCGCGGGCCGCGCGCGGGCAGGAGCGCTCGTGACGACGATCATCACGCTGCCGGTGCTGCTGCCGATGCTCGCCGCCGCGGTCTCGGTGATCGGCAGCCGGTCCGCTGCGCTGCAGCGCGTGGTCGGCGTCGCCGTGCTCGCGGTGGTGGCGGTGATCGCCGGGGTGCTGCTCGTCGTGGCCGACGAGCGCGGCCCGGTCGTCGCCGAACTCGGTGGCTGGGCCGCTCCCGTGGGCATCGCGCTCGTGGCCGACCGGCTCTCGGCGCTGCTGCTGCTCGTCTCGACGCTGGTGACGCTCGCCGTGCTGGTGTACGCGATCGACCAGCGGATCACCGACTACGGGCGCCGCACGGCGAGCACCACGTTCCACCCGATGTACCTGATGCTCTGCGCCGGAGTCTCCCTCGCCTACCTCACCGGGGACCTGTTCACCCTGTTCGTGGCGTTCGAGCTGATGTTGACCGCGTCCTACGTGCTGATCACACGGCGTACGGGCGCTCGGCGGATCCGGGCCGGCATGACGTACGTGACGGTCAGCCTGCTGTCGTCGCTGCTGTTCCTCACGGCGGTGGCCCTGGTGTACGCAGCGACCGGCACCGTGAACCTGGCGGATCTCTCCGAGCGCATCGGCATGCTGCAGCCCGGCGTGGGCCAGGTGCTGGCTCTGATGTTGCTGGTCGTCTTCGGGATCAAGGCGGCGATCGTGCCGCTGCACTTCTGGCTGCCCGACAGCTACCCCAACGCGCCGGGGCCGGTGGCCGCGCTGTTCGCGGGCCTGCTGACGAAGGTGGGCTTCTACGCGCTGCTGCGCACCGAGACGCTCCTGTTCGGCCGCGACGCGCCGTGGACGCTCCTGCTCGTGCTCTCCGTCGCGACCATGCTGGTCGGGGCGCTGGGCGCGCTGGCACAGAACGACCTCAACCGGCTGCTGTCGTTCCTTCTGGTCAGCCACATCGGGTTCATGCTCTTCGGGCTGGCCGTTTTCGACGCGGCAGGGCTGTCCGGGGCCATGCTGTACGCCGCCCACCACATCACGGTGCTCGCCACGCTCTTCCTGGTGAGCGGCCTGATCACGCGCCGCACCGGCACGGTGGCCCTCGACGAGATGGGCGGACTCGCACGCAGCGCACCCGGCCTCGCCGTGCTCTTCGCCGTGCCGGCCCTGACGCTGGCGGGCATCCCGCCGACCGCGGGGTTCGTCGCGAAGCTCGCGCTCCTGGAGGCCGGTGCGGGGGCGGGCCCCTTCCCCCAGGTCGTGGCCGGCGTGCTGATCCTGGCCAGCCTCCTGACGCTCTACGCGCTGGTCCGGGTGTGGGTCCGGGTGTTCTGGGGGAAGCCGAAGCCACCGCGTCCCGACGACGACCCCACCGACGAGGTGCTGGTCGGCACGGCCAGGACGTCCGCGCCGATGTACGCGGCGACGGGTGGGCTGATCGCGGTCAGCCTCGCGATCGTGGTCTTCGCCGGCCCACTGACGGCCGTCACCGCCCAGGCCGGCGTGGACCTCATGGAGCGGACTCCGTACATCGACGCGGTGCTGGGCCCACAGGGGGGCCGATGATCGACCACGACCGGCCACCCGTGCCGCGGCGCGCTCCCGGCCTGCTGGCCAGGCTGCCGCGCGTCGCCTGGCTGACACTGGTGTGGGTGCTGCTGTGGGGAACGTTCACGCCCCAGAGTGTGCTCGGCGGTGTGGTGGTCGCGGTGATCGTCACGGCGCTGTTCCCGATGCCGCGGCTGCCCGACCGGCTCTCGGTGCGGCCGCTGCGCCTGCTCGGGCTGGCCGCCTTCCTCCTCTACGACCTCGCGGCCTCGAGCGTGGAGGTGGCCTGGCAGATCCTGCGCCGCGGCACGGACGCCCGGGGCGCGATCGTCGCCGTTCCCCTGCTCACCACGTCGGACCGGGTGATCACGATCATGGCCAACGCGCTGTCGCTGTCGCCGGGCGCGATGGCGCTGCAGATCGATCAGGAACAGAAGGTCTGGTACGTCTACGCCCTCGGCCCGCGCGACCGTGCGGGAGCCGAACGGACCCGGCTGCGCACCCTGGACATGCAGCGGCGGGTGCTCGCGGCGTTCGGTACCGCGGAGGAGCTGGCGGAGGCGCGGCGCCGGATCGTGCAGGAGGGAGGGCCGCGATGAACGGCGGAATGACCATCGTGTTCGTGGTGGTTCTGTGCATGCTCGGGCTCGCCGCCGCCCTCACACTGGTGCGGCTGCTGCTGGGCCCGGAGACGCTCGACCGCATCGTGGCGCTCGACGTGCTCGTGCTGTTGATGGTCGCCGCCGCCGCGGTCTACGTGGCCTTCTACGAGGACGGTTCCAACATCCCGCTGCTCGCGGCGGTCGCGTTGCTCGGTTTCGTCGGGTCGGCCTCGGCGATGCGGCTGGCCGAGCGTAGGGAGCGGCACCGGTGACCCCCGCCCTCCACACCGCACGGGACATCGCGTCCGCGGTGCTGCTGCTCCTCGGGGCGCTGTCGTGCCTGTTGGGCGCGGTCGGCCTGCTCCGGCTGCCGGACCTGCTCGGGCGGCTGCAGGCGGCCACCAAACCGCAGACGCTGGGCCTGCTGCTGGTGCTCGCCGGCACCGCGCTGAGGGTGGAACTGGAGAGTGCCGTGACGCTCGTACTCGTCGCGTTCTTCCAGGTGATCACCGCGCCGGTGATCTCCCAGCTCGCGGGCCGGTCGGCCTACCGCAGCGGTGGTGTGCGGCGCGACCTGCTCGTCGTCGACCAACTGGCCGGGAAGCTGCCGCGAGATGGCTCGTCATAGGCTCGCCGCGTGCCCCTCTACGCGCTCGGCGACGCCGAACCCGTCATCCATCCGGATGCGTATATCCATCCCGACGCCGTGGTCATCGGCACCGTGACGATCGGCGCGGAGGCCTCGATCTGGCCCGGGGCGGTGCTCCGCGGCGACGACGGACGCATCGAGGTCGGTCCGCGCACCAGCGTGCAGGACGGCTCGGTCATCCACTGCACCCCGCGCCACCCCACGATCATCGGCGCCGAGGTGACGGTCGGGCACAACGTCCACATCGAGGGAGCCACGGTCGGCGACCGGGCACTCATCTCGTCGGGCTCGGTGGTGCTCAACGGGGCCACGGTCGGCGAGGGAGCCGTGGTCGGTGCCGGTGCTGTGGTGTCGCCGAACGCGAAGGTCCCGGCACGGCGGATGGCGCTGGGCGTGCCGGCGCGCGTGCGGGAGGGCTACGAGGTGCCCGAGGGCTACTACGACCGCGCCGTACAGAGCTACATCCAACGCGGGAAACGGTTCCGCGCCGAGCTGCGGAGGCTTCCCTGATGGCCAAGCCACTCGAAGAGGTCGTGGAAGCCGGATGGGCGCGGGCGCTCGCCCCCGTCGCACCGGTGGTGGCCGAGATGGGCGAGTTCCTGCGCGCGGAGATCGCTGCGGGGCGCCGCTACCTTCCGGCCGGGGCGAACGTCCTGCGTGCGTTCACCCAGCCGTTCGACCAGGTGCGCGTGCTGATCGTCGGCCAGGACCCCTACCCGACGCCGGGCCACGCGATCGGGCTGTCGTTCTCGGTGGCACCGCAGACGCGTCCCGTCCCGCGGTCGCTGGCCAACATCTTCCGTGAGTACAGCGAGGATCTCGGCCACCCCACCCCGTCCACCGGTGACCTCACGCCCTGGGCCGAGCAGGGTGTGCTGCTGCTCAACAGGGTGCTGACGGTGGAGCCGGGCAACCCGGGCTCGCACCGCAACAAGGGCTGGGAGAAGGTCACCGAGCAGGCGATCCGCGCTCTCGTGGACCGCGAGGGCGAGCCGCTGGTCGCGATCCTCTGGGGCCGTGACGCGCGCAACCTGGTGCCGTTGCTCGGGGACGTGCCGTGCGTCGAGTCGGCGCACCCCAGTCCCATGTCGGCCGACCGCGGGTTCTTCGGGTCGCGTCCGTTCAGCCGGGTCAACGCGCTGCTGGACGAGCTCGGCGGGGACCCGGTGGACTGGAAGCTGCCCTGACCGACCTGACCTGATCTGACCTGATCCGAGCTGGTCAGGCGGGCAGCGGCCGCGTGGCGATGTGGAGCGCGTTGAGGCCGTTGATCAGCACGGCGTCGTCCACGGGCACGTCCGCGGCGGCCTCGGCCAGCCGGAGGTGGGGGAAGCGGCTGATCAGGGAGCCGAGCGCGATACGGGCCTCGAGGCGGGCGAGCGGTGCACCGAGGCAGTGGTGGATCCCGTGCCCGAAGGCCAGGTGCGGAGTGGGCGTGCGGGTGATGTCGAGAACGTCAGCGCCCGGCAGGTGGGACGTGTCGCGGTTGGCGGCGAGGAGCCCGACGAGCACCGGGTCCCCCGCGGAGATCGTGACGCCGCCCAGCTCGAACGTCTCGGCGGCCACCCGCTGCGTCGCGATCTGCAGCGGACCGTCGAACCGCAGGAACTCCTCGACGGCGGCCGGGAGCCGCTCGGGCTCGGACCGCAGCAGGGCCAACTGGCCGGGATGGGTCAGCAGGGCGTAGGTGGCGTTGGTGAGCAGGTTCACGGTGGTCTCGTGGCCCGCGATCAGCAGCAGGACCACGAGCGACGTCAGCTCGTCCTCCGATAGCCGGTCCGTGCCGTCCCGCACGGCGACCACCGCTGAGAGCAGGTCGTCGGCAGGCTGCACGCGCTTGATCGCGATCAGTTCGCGCACGAAGCCGACGAGCGCCTCGGTCGCGGCCGCGAAGGCGTCGAAGCCGCTCACCGCAGGATCGATGACCAGCGAGGACCAGGTGCGGAAGTCGCGCCGCCGTTCCTCCGGGATGCCCAGCAGCTCGCAGATCACCGTCATCGGCAACGGGTAGGCGAACGCGGCGACGAGATCGGCGGACTCGACGTCGACGAGGTCGTCGAGCAGTCCGTCGACGATCTCCTGGATGCGGGGGGCGAGCTGGTCGATGCGCCGCATGGTGAACGCGCCCGACACGAGCTTGCGCAGCCGGGTGTGGTCCGGCGGGTCGCTGCTGAGCATCTCCGTGCGGGTGGCGGCGAGCAGCCCCGGATCGAGCCGCTGGCCGAAGATGTTGGCGCTTCCCCCGCCCTTGACCAGCCGGGGGTCGGTGAGGCACGCGCGGGCCTCGGCATAGCCCGTGACCAGCCAGATCGACCGGGAGCGGGTCCGCCGTACGAGGTGCACGGGCCCGCGGTCGTTGAGCTCGGTGTAGGCGCTGTGGCGCTCTCCGTGGGAGGCCGAGGTGAAGGGGTCGGGGGCGAGCGTCACGCGGGTACTCCTCGAGCGGGCGGTAGGCGTCCGGTTGATCCCGATAGTGGCACGAGGGTGCGCGGTGCGAACTGCAAGAACGATCACTCCGGCGGCACGACGAAACGGCGCCGCCGTCCGCATGGAGCGGAGGGCGGCGCCGTCCGAGAAAACCTGGTGTCGCTCGCGCTCAGGCGCGGGCGACCTTGCCGCCCTTCAGGCAGGACGTGCAGACGTTCATGCGGCGGCGGTTGCCGCCACCGATGCGGGCACGCACGGTCTGGATGTTCGGGTTCCAGCGACGGTGGGTGCGGCGGTGCGAGTGCGAGACGGACATGCCGAAGCCCGGACCCTTTCCACAGACGTCGCAGACGGCAGCCACGTCGAACACTCCTCGGGTAGACAATGGGGGAGCCGGGTCCAGCCCGGTCGCGAGAGACCAGAGTACCTGCGCCGCTGCACCGGCCGCACACCGCCCGTCGCTACCCTGTGGCGAGTGCCCCCGACCCTCGACTCCGCGCTGCTCACCGGCTGGACGCGGGCCGCCACCCAGGCGCTGGAACGGCACCGCGCCGAGATCGATCGCATCAACGTCTTCCCGGTGCCCGACGGTGACACCGGCACCAACCTGCTGCTGACCATGCGCGCCGCGGCTGAGGCCGTGCGCCGGGCGCGGCGGGAGAGCCGGGAGAACGGCGACGGGGCAGCGCGCGGGGTCGCGGCGGTGGCCGGGGCGCTCGCCCGCGGCGCGCTCGTGGGGGCACGGGGCAACTCCGGGATGATCCTGTCGCAGGTCATGCGCGGAGTGGCCGACGCACTGGCAGCGCGCGCGGGTCCCACGCCCGCCGGGGCCGTGCTCGCCGACGCGCTCTGCCGGGCCCACCGGCTGGCCACCGCCGCGGTCGCCCGGCCACGGCAGGGCACGGTGCTGACGGTGCTCGACGCCGCCGCGGGCGCCGCGGTCGCGGCCGGCCCCGAGCGGCTCGACGACGTCGCGCTCGCTGCCGCCGAAGCGGCGGCAGGCGCGGTGCAGGCCACCACCGGGCAGCTCCCCGAGCTCGCCAGGGCAGGGGTCGTCGACGCAGGCGGCCTCGGTCTCTACATCGTGCTCGACGCACTGGCCGCGCTGGTGAGCGGGCGCAGCGGCACCGACCGTCTCCCGGCCCCGGTCGTGTCCGTCCCGAAGTCGATCAGCCCCCGGGACGTGCTCGTCGCGCAGCGGGAGGGCGGCCGGCCAGGCCACGACTACGAGGTCATGTACCTGCTCGAGGGCACGTCCACGGACCGCGTGAACGCGCTGCGGGCGGAGCTAGAGGCGCTGGGGGACTGCGTCTCCGTGGTCGGCGACGGCGACGGCCTCTGGAACGTCCACGTGCACTGCACCGACATCGGGGCGGCCATCGAGGCGGGTCTGTCCGCCGGCAGGCCGCACCGGATCGCCGTGATCCGGTTCGCCGACCAGATCGGCGACGCCCCGGGGTCCGGGTGCGACGCCCGGTTCGTCCGGGACCGTGCGGTGCTGATGGTCGTGGGTGGGGCGGAGATCGCTGAGCTCGCACGGTCGGCGGGAGCCGCGGTGCTGGAGCGCCCGCGCGACCGGGAGGTGGACGTCGCCGACCTCGTCGCCGCGCTCGCCGGCACGCGGGCCCGGCACGTCGTGCTGCTCCCGGACGACTCCGAGCTCACCGCGCCTGCCGAGCGGGCCGCGGTGCTGGCGCGCCGGGACGGGCAGGAGGTGCTCGTGGTGCCCACGGCGTCGGTGCTGCAGGGGTTGTCGGCACTGGCCGTGCACGACCCGCAGCGCCGGGTGGGCGACGACGTCGTCGCGATGGCCGAGGCCGCCGCAGGTACCCGCACCGGCGGCCTGCTGACCGCCGAGACCGAGGCACTCACGTGGGTGGGCCCGTGCGAGCCCGGTGACGTCCTCGGGATCACCGACGGCGAGGTCGTCGTGATCGCCCCCGACCTGGCCGTCGGCGGGCTGTGGTTGGCTAATCGCATGCTCACCGTCGGCGGAGAGCTCGTCACCGTGCTCCTCGGCGAGGGCACCGACCCGTCACTCGCCGACGCGCTCGCGGCCGAACTGAGCCGCGCCCATCCCGAGGTCGACATCGTTGTGCACCGGGGCGGGCAGTCCGACTACGCGATCGTGCTGGGGGTGGAATGACGGACGTCGACATGCTCAGCCCGCTGCTCCCGCTCATCGGCAAGCGGGCGGCCGACCTGCTCGCGGCGCAGCTCGAGATCCATACGGTCGGCGACCTGGTGCGCCACTACCCGCGCCGCTACGTCGACCGCGGCAAGCTCACCGACATCGCGGGGCTCGAGATCGGCGAGCACGCCACCCTCGTCGCCCAGGTGGAGAAGGCCACGCTGCGGGACATGAGGGCCCGGCGCGGCAAGCTGCTGAACGTCGTCATCCGCGACGAGAAGGGCGCCACGCTCGACTGCACCTTCTTCAACGGCCACAAGGTCCAGCACGTCATCCGGCCCGGGGTGCGCGCGGTGTTCTCCGGCAAGGTCGGGGTGTTCAACAAGAAGCTGCAGCTCACCCACCCGCAGTTCGAGCCGCTCGACGAGGCCGACGAGGTGCGGCCGTTCCTCTCCGTCTACCCGGCCACCGGCAAGGTCAACTCGCAGGAGATCGCACGCTGCGTGCGTCAGGTGCTCGAGCTCCTCGACGACCCCACCGACCCGCTTCCCGCCGGGCTCCGGCAGCGCGAGGGCCTCGCGGAGCTGGGGCGGGCCCTGCGGCGCATCCACGTGCCTGAGTCCGAGGCCGATTTCCACGCCGCCCGCAACCGGCTCGTCTGGGACGAGGCGATCGGCGTCCAGCTCGCCCTGGCGCTGCGCAGGCAGGCCACGGTCTCGCGGCCGGCCGCGGCGTGCCCACCCAAGCCGGGTGGCCTGCTCGACGCGTTCGACGCCGCGCTGCCGTTCACGCTCACCGCGGGCCAGCACGCGGTCGGCGCGGAGATCTCCGCGGATCTCGCCGGCGAGCACCCGATGAACCGGCTCGTGCAGGGCGACGTCGGCGCGGGCAAGACGGTCATCGCGCTGCGGGCGATGCTGCAGGTCGTCGACGGTGGCAGGCAGGCGGCCCTGCTGGCGCCCACCGAGGTGCTCGCCGCCCAGCACGCGCGGTCGCTGCGCACCCTGCTGGGCCCGCTCGGGCGCCGCGGCGAGCTCGACGGCGCCGAGCAGGCCACCGCCGTCACGCTCCTCACCGGTTCGCTCGGCACCAAGGCCAAGCGCCAGGCGCTGCTCGACGCCCAGTCCGGCGCTGCCGGGATCGTCGTCGGCACCCACGCCCTGATCCAGGACAACGTCGGGTTCGCCGACCTCGGCCTGGTCGTCGTCGACGAGCAGCACCGATTCGGTGTGGAGCAGCGCGACGCGCTGCGCGGGCGCGGTGAGCTCGCGCCGCACATGCTGGTCATGACGGCCACGCCGATCCCGCGCACCGTCGCGATGACGGTCTACGGCGACCTGGAGGTCTCCGCGCTGCGCGAGCTTCCGGGCGGACGCTCGCCGATCGCCACCACCGTCGTGCCCCTGGCGGAGAAGCCCGCCTGGCTGCAGCGCGTCTGGCGCCGCGTGCACGAGGAGGTCGAGGCCGGGCACCAGGTCTACATCGTGTGTCCGCGGGTGGGCGGCGACAACGGCGACAACGGCAGGGACGACCCCGGCGACGATCTCGTCGACCTCGACGATCCCGACGAGGGTGCCGACTCCGACGACGGCAGCGCCCGCCGCCCGCCGCTGGCGGTGCTCGAGGTGCTGCCGCGGCTGGAGGAGGGAGCGCTCCACGGGCTGCGGCTCGGTGTGCTGCACGGCAAGCTGCCGCCCGACGAGAAGGACACCGTGATGCGGGCCTTCGAGCGCGGCGAGCTCGACGTCCTGGTGGCCACCACGGTGATCGAGGTCGGTGTCGACGTGCCCAACTCCACCGGCATGGTCATCCTCGACGCCGATCGGTTCGGTCTCTCCCAGCTCCACCAGCTCCGCGGCCGGGTGGGCCGGGGCTCCGCGCCGGGCGTCTGCCTGCTGGTCACCGAAGCGCCTGCGGCGAGCACCGCGCGGGAACGGCTCGACGCGGTGGCCGGCACCACCGACGGGTTCGAGCTCGCCCGGCTCGACCTGGAGCTGCGGCGGGAGGGCGACGTACTGGGCGCGCTGCAGTCGGGCCGCCGTTCCGGCCTGCGGCTGCTGTCACTGCTGCGCCACGAGGAGATCATCGCGAAGGCACAGGTCTATGCGGCCGACATCGTGGCCGACGACCCAGGTCTCCGCGACCACCCCGGACTCGCCGCGCTCGTCGGCGAGACCGTGGGCGACGAGGAGCGCGCCGCCTATCTCGACAAGGTCTGACGCGGCTCGGCCCCGCACGAGCGGCCCGCTCGTGCGGGGCCGTCGGACTGCCGGGCCGTTCGTGCACCGCGGTCGCGGGAGTCAGCCGGGGAGCGCTCCTCGTGCCGCGGCGTCCAGTGCAGCCGCGGCCGTCGGGGGAAGGTGGATCACCCCGGCGCGGTCGAGCTTGGCGAGCTCCGAGCGGGCGCGGGAGTAGGCGGCGAGCCGCTCGGGGTCGCTGTCGGAGTCGCGAGCGGTGGTGAGCAGCTTGATCACGCGTTCCACGGTGGCGCGCTCGGCGGGGGACAGCCCCGAGAGCCGGATGCGTTGGGCTGCCTCACGGGCGGCCTGCCATGCGCGTTCGGCCCGATCGACGGCGGCCTCGAACGCGGCGGCGTGCGAGGCGGGCGGGAACCGGTCGGTGTCGAGGGCCTGGGCCTCGGCGAAGGCGTCGACGAACCGCGCGGTGCTCGGCACCGACACGTCGGCGAGCGCGGGCAGCCGCAGCACCTCCATGGGGTCGCACTCGAACGCGGCGTACGCGGACCGCAAGGCGTGGAACCGGTTGCGGACCTTCCCCCACTCGAGGTCGGGCCGGCGTACCGGCCGCGCGGGGGGCGGCGGCGTGGGCACGGACACGCTCCGGTGGCGCAGGGCCGCGTGGCGCCTGCTGCGGTGCACGGCGACGAAGGTGAGCGCACCCGCCACGAGCAGCGGCGCCGAGCCCGCGACGATCGCCACACCCAGCACGATGATGCTGAATATCGTCGCCATAGCGAGCGCACCCGCCCCGCCGGCGATGACGGGCACAGCGAACAACAGCAGCCACGGCGATCGGGGATGACGTCCGCCGTGGCGCCGCCTGCGCCTCTCTGCCTGCTCCCGCAGTCGACGTCCTTCCGCGAACGCCGCGGACTGCCCCGGCCGGACTCGTGGCATCACGTCGCACCCTTCGTCGTCACGAACGGCGACGCATCTCTACCCGAGGCGACGGCCACGGAGTCCAGATGGTGTCGCACCTCTCCTTAGTACCGAAGCACAGTGCCGTTCGCAGGGTCCGATCGAGTGCCCACAGGTACCGTTCGGCTTCGCACCACCGATCAGCAGGGAGGCGTTGCCGTGTTCAGCAAGGTGCTCGTCGCGAACCGGGGAGAAATCGCGATCCGGGCGTTCAGGGCGGCTTATGAGCTCGGCATCTCGACCGTCGCGATCTTCCCGTACGAAGACCGCAACTCTCTGCACCGTGCCAAGGCCGACGAGTCGTACCAGATCGGCGAACCGGGCCATCCGGTCCGCGCCTACCTGTCGGTGGACGAGGTCATCAACGCCGCGCGCCGGGCCGGGGCCGACGCCATCTACCCGGGCTATGGCTTCCTGTCGGAGAACCCCGATCTCGCCGAGGCGTGCGAGCGCGCCGGCATCACGTTCGTCGGGCCGCCGCCGAGCGTGCTGCACCTGACGGGCAACAAGGCCCGCGCCGTCGCCGCCGCCCGCGAGGCAGGGGTGGCGGTGCTCGATTCGTCCGAACCCTCCGACGACGTCGACACGCTCGTCGCGGCGGCCGAGGAGATCGGGTTCCCGGTCTTCGTCAAGGCGGTGGCGGGTGGCGGCGGCCGCGGGATGCGCCGCGTGATGGAGCCCGGCGAGCTGCGCGAGGCCATCGAGGCAGCGATGCGGGAGGCCGAGTCGGCGTTCGGGGATGCCACGGTCTTCCTGGAGCAGGCGGTGGTGAACCCGCGCCACATCGAGGTGCAGATCCTCGCCGACGCCACGGGCGAGGTCGTGCACCTCTACGAGCGCGACTGTTCGGTGCAGCGGCGCCACCAGAAGGTCATCGAGATCGCGCCTGCGCCCAACCTCGACCCGGAGCTGCGCGACCGGATCTGCGCCGACGCCGTGGCGTTCGCCCGTCACATCGGATACATCAACGCGGGCACGGTCGAGTTCCTGCTCGACGAGCGCGGCAACCACGTCTTCATCGAGATGAACCCGCGCATCCAGGTGGAGCACACCGTCACCGAGGAGGTCACCGACCGTGACCTCGTGATCGCGCAGCTGCGGATCGCCTCCGGGGTGACACTCGCCGAGCTGAACATGGCGCAGGAGAACATCGTCCTGCGCGGCGCGGCGCTGCAGTGCCGGATCACCACGGAGGACCCTGCCAACGGCTTCCGTCCCGACACGGGCGTGATCGGCGCCTACCGCTCGCCCGGCGGCGCAGGCGTGCGTCTGGACGGCGGCACCACGCACACGGGTGCGGAGGTCAGCGCCCACTTCGACTCGATGCTGGTGAAGCTCACCTGCCGGGGTCGCACGTTCCCCATCGCGGTACGCCGAGCGCAGCGGGCGGTGGCGGAGTTCCGCATCCGGGGCGTCTCCACGAACATCCCGTTCCTCGCCGCGGTGCTGAGTGATCCGGACTTCCAGGCGGGGCGCGTCACCACGAGCTTTATCGAGCAACGCCCCGAGCTGCTCACCGCACGCCAGCCTGCCGACCGCGGCACCCGCCTGCTCACCTATCTCGCCGAGACCACGGTCAACCGGCCGAACGGGCCGCGGCCCAAGGTCGTCGAGCCGGTGGACAAGCTGCCGTTCTGCGACCTGGAGGCGCCCGCGCCCGACGGCTCACGGCAGCTGTTGCGAGAGCTGGGTCCGCAGCGGTTCGCCGAGCGGCTGCGCGCGCAGCAGAACGTCGCCGTCACCGACACCACCTTCCGCGACGCCCACCAGTCGCTCCTGGCCACGCGGGTGCGCAGCCGCGACCTCCTGGCGGTCGCCCCGTACGTGGCGCGGACCGTTCCGGAGATGTTCAGCCTGGAGTGCTGGGGCGGCGCCACGTACGACGTGGCGCTGCGGTTCCTCGCGGAGGACCCGTGGGAGCGGCTCGCGGCGATCAGCGAGGCGGTGCCCAACATCTGCACGCAGATGCTGCTGCGGGGCCGCAACACCGTGGGCTACACGCCCTACCCGGTCGAGGTGACCGATGCCTTCGTCGAGGAGGCGGCGCGCACCGGCATGGACATCTTCCGGATCTTCGACGCGCTCAACGACGTGGAGCAGATGCGCCCGGCGATCGAGGCGGTCCGAGGCACCGGCACCGCCGTGGCCGAGGTGGCGCTCTGTTACACGGCCGATCTCTCGGATCCGGACGAGAGGCTCTACACCCTGGACTACTACCTGCGGCTGGCCGAGCAGGCGGTCGATGCGGGCGCTCACATCCTCGCGATCAAGGACATGGCCGGGCTGCTGCGCCCGCCCGCGGCACGCAAGCTCGTCACGGCCCTGCGCGAACGTTTCGACCTGCCCGTCCACCTGCACACGCACGACACGGCAGGTGGCCAGCTGGCCACCCTCGTGGCGGCGATCGACGCCGGGGTCGACGCCGTGGACGCGGCTGTGGCGAGCATGGCCGGGACGACGAGCCAGCCCTCGCTCTCGGCGCTGGTGGCGGCCACCGACCACACCGACCGTCCCACCGGGCTCTCGCTCACCGCGGTGGGAGACCTGGAGCCGTACTGGGAGGCCGTGCGCAAGGTCTACGCGCCGTTCGAGGCCGCGCTGCCGTCGCCCACCGGGCGCGTCTACCACCACGAGATCCCCGGCGGGCAGCTGTCGAACCTGCGCCAGCAGGCGATCGCGCTCGGGCTCGGCGACCGGTTCGAGCTGATCGAGGACTGCTACGCCGCCGCGGACCGGATGCTCGGGCGGCTGGTCAAGGTGACGCCCTCGTCGAAGGTGGTGGGCGACCTCGCGCTGCACCTCGTCGGGGCCGGGGTGCAGCCGAAGGACTTCGAGGCCGACCCGGGCGAGTTCGACGTGCCCGACTCGGTCATCGGGTTCCTGCGCGGAGAGCTGGGCGACCCTCCCGGCGGCTGGCCCGAGCCGTTCCGTTCGCGGGCGCTGGAGGGCCGCAGCGAGGAGTCGGACTCGGCCGAGCTGACGATCGAGGACCGCCGCGGGCTGCGCGACGATCGCCGCGCCACGCTCAACCGGCTGCTGTTCCCCGCGCCTGCAAAGGAGTACGTGGCCCACCAGGAGGCCTACGGCGACACGTCGGTGCTGTCCACCAAGGACTTCCTCTACGGCCTCGAGTCCGACATCGAGCACAAGGCAGAGCTGGAGCCCGGCGTGACGCTGCTGATCGAGCTGGAGGCGATCTCCGAGGCCGACGAGCGCGGTATCCGCACGGTGCTGGCCACCCTCAACGGTCAGCTGCGCCCCGTATCGGTACGCGATCTGTCGGTGGACAGTGCCGTCAAGGCGGCGGAGAAGGCCGATCGCTCCAACCCGCAGCACGTCGCCGCGCCGTTCGCCGGCGTCGTGACGCTCGCGGTGGCCGAGGGCGACACCGTGGAGTCGGGCCAGACGGTGGCCACCATCGAGGCGATGAAGATGGAGGCGTCGATCACCGCCCACCGGTCGGGCACGGTGGCCCGGCTCGCCATCGGGCAGGTCCAGCAGGTCGAGGGCGGCGACCTGCTGCTGGAGCTGTCGTGAGGCACGGCGGAGCCGCATGACACGGGTGATCGCCGGAGTCGCCGGAGGGCGCCGCCTCGCGGTGCCGGCCAAGGGCACCCGCCCCACGTCGGACCGGGTTCGCGAAGCGCTGTTCAGCGCGCTGGAGAACGACCCGGGACTCGACGGCGCGGCCGTGCTCGACCTGTGCGCCGGGTCGGGTGCCCTCGGGCTCGAGGCGCTCTCGCGCGGTGCGGCGCACGCGCTGTTCGTCGAGTCGGACCGGCGCGCGGCCACCGTGCTGCGCCGCAACATCGACGCCCTCGGGCTCCCGGGTGCGGTGGTGCGCGCGGCGTCGGCGGCGTCGGTCCTGGCCACGACCGCCGATCGCGCCTACGACGTCGTCCTCGTCGATCCGCCCTACGACGTCCCGGACAGCGAGGTCGCGGGCTGGCTCGCAGCGGCCGCTGCGCACGGCTGGCTGGCGGAGGAGGCCACCGTGGTGGTGGAGCGCTCGGCGCGCTCGGGTTCGTTCCCGTGGCCCGAGCCGCTGCGCGGTGTTCGTGAGCGCCATTACGGAGAGACGGCACTGCACGTCGGCCTCCGGTAGCGTCCGCATTGTGAGGATGCCGAGATGACGCGTGCCGTGTGCCCCGGTTCGTTCGATCCCCCGACGAACGGGCATCTCGATGTGATCGGCCGGACAGCTGCCCTGTTCGACGAGGTCGTCGTCGCCGTGCTGATCAACAAGAACAAGAAGAGCCTGTTCACCGTCGACGAGCGGATGGCGTTGCTCCGCGAGATCGTCGCCCCGTACCCGAACGTCCGTGTCGCCTCGTTCCACGGTCTGCTGGTGGACTACTGCAAGGAGAACGACATCCAGGCCATCGTCAAGGGCCTGCGTGTGGTCACCGACTTCGACTACGAGCTGCAGATGGCGCAGATGAACAAGCGCCTGTCCGGCGTGGACACGCTCTTCATGTCCACGAGCCCCGACTACAGCTTCGTGTCCAGCTCGCTCGTCAAGGAAGTGGCGACGTACGGTGGCGACGTCGCGCACCTTCTGCCGGAGTCGGTGCACCGCCACCTGCTCGAACGGATCGCCGAACGAGCTTGAGTCACCCGTTCGGAACTTGACACGCGGGTGCTCGGAATGACGCGGCACGGGCTGCCGCGGTGAGAGGATGCCCAGCGTGTACCGGGTCTTCGAATCGCTCGACGCGCTGGTCACGCTGGTCGAGGAGGCTCGGGGTGTCCCGATGACCTCGAACTGCGTCGTACCTCGTGGTGACGTGCTCGAGCTGCTCGACGACGTCCGCGAGGCGTTACCCGGTGAACTGGACGACGCCCAGGATGTGCTCGACCGCCGTGACGAGCTGGTGGACGACGCGGCGCAGGAGGCCGAGCAGACGCGGTCGACCGCGCAGACCGACGCCGAGGAGATGCTCGCCGAGGCGCAGTCCGAGGCCGAGCGCATGGTCGCCGAGGCGCGCGCGGAGGCCGAACAGCTCCTCGCGAAGGCCCGGCACGACGCCGAGCGGGCCGTCACCGACGGACGCCGCCAGTACACCGAGCTGACCGACCGGGCCCAGATCGATGCCGACCGGCTCGCCCACGCCGGCCGTGCCGCCCATGACCGTTACGTCGCGGACGGACAGGCCGAGCAGGCCCGGCTGGTGTCGCAGACCGAGGTGGTGCGCGCGGCCAACGCCGAGGCGGCCCGGATCGTCGACGAGGCCGACAGCGAGGTGGATCGGCTGCGCCAGGAGTGCGACGGCTACGTCGACGCAAAGCTCGCGGAGTTCGAGGACACCCTTACCAAGGCCTTGCGTACGGTCTCCCGCGGCCGCACCCAGATGTGGCGCGGCGGCCCCCCGAGCGGCGCTCCGACGGGACTGTCGAACGGCCGCTCGGGCACCGGCATGGACCTCATCGAATAGCCCACAGCGGATACGGCCGAACGGATCACCACTCGGTCACTTTCGGCTGGACGGTGATCGTCACCGCGTTACCCTCTGCGGGTGGCGAGCCGCCCCGTCGAACCCGACCCGTCCGTGTGGTGGGAGCGGTACGGGTACCGGCTGGAACCCCGTCCGGGGGCCACGACGACCGACCGGCGGCACGCAGGTCCGGAAGGGCCGGGAGAACACGTGGGTGCAGTGGGCTCGACAGGAGATCGGTCCCCGATCACCTCGCAGCAGCAGGACGGCACACCGGGCACGGCAGGGGAGCTGAGCTCCGAGACGATCCTGCGGGCCCGGCCCGACGAGCCCGCTTCCGGTTGGCGCCGTGCGGTGCTGCGGGCCACCGGCGGCCTGGTGAACCCCGGCCCGAGCCCTGCCGAGGTGCAGTGGCGCGACCAGTTGCACCGCATCCGCCATCCGCTGCTGCAGTCGCACCGCATCGCGGTGACGTCGATCAAGGGTGGCGTCGGGAAGACCACGGTCGCCACGCTGCTCGGCCTCGTCATGGCGGAGAACCGGGGCGACCGGGTGATCGTGCTCGACGCGAACCCCGATGCCGGCACGTTGGCCGACCGCCTCACCGGCGAGTCGTCGGTGACGGTCCGGGAGTTGCTGCGTGACATCGCCCGCATCCACTCCTGGACCGAGGTGTCGCGCTACACGAGCCTTGCCGGCCGACTACAGGTGCTCGCCTCGGAGCAGGACCCCGCATCGAGCGACGCGTTCAACCGCGAGGAGTACGAGGCGATCTGCGAGCTGCTCGACCGCTTCTTCAACATCATCATCACCGACTCGGGCACCGGGCTCGTGCACTCCGCGATGGAGGGCACCCTCAAGCTCGCCGACAGCATCATCGTCGTCGGCGCGCCCACGGTGGACGGGGCGGGCCGCGCGAGTAAGACCCTCGACTGGCTGCACGCGCACGGCCACGCCGAGCTGGCGTCCGAGGCCGTGGTGGTGCTGTCGTGCGACCGGGTCAGCGCCGAGGTCGACCGCGCCCGCATCAGCGAGCACTTCACGACCCGTTGCCGGGCCGTCGTCGAGCTTCCGCACGACCCACACCTCGCCACGGGCGGCCGGGTCGAGCTGGCCCGGCTGCGCCCCTCCACACGGCACGCGGCCTACCGCCTGGCCGCGCTCATGGCCGACCGGTTCGTGACATCGCCGGACGCCACCGCCGGCCCGCAGTGATCATCTGGAGCGGTACCCTGCCCGCGTTTCGGGCGCGGGCCCGTGATCACGGGGGAATGGTGGCGGTGAGCAGCCGGGAGAGCACCATCGCGGCGGCTGCCGCACACGGCGATCGGAGCGCCGCCACAGGCGCGCATCCGGGGGCGGAGCGGGCATGACACAGCCGAACGAGACGGTCGCAGGCGATCGGCCGGAGGCGTCGTCCGACGACCCCGAGCCGGTGAGCGCCCCGGTGGGGCCGGAGCCGGCGGCCGACCGGCCCAACCGCTCCCGGCCCGACGCAGGCAGCGCCGCCGAGCTCACCGAGGACTCGATCGTGCGTTTCCGCAGCGACCGCCCGCAGCACGGGTGGCGCGCTGCGCTCTACACGATCACCGGAGGGCTCGTGAACCCGGGCGTCGGGGCCGCCGAACGCCGGCGCCAGGACCAGCTGCGCCGGATCCGGCGTCCGCTTCCCGGCTCGCACCAGATCGCTGTCAGCTCACTGAAGGGCGGGGTCGGCAAGACCACGGTGTCGGCGTGCCTCGGGCTCGTGCTCGCCGAGAACCGCGGCGACCGGGTGATCGCGCTCGACGCGAACCCCGACGCCGGCACGCTGGCCGATCGGCTGACGACCGAGACCGCGGTGACGGTCCGCAGCTTGCTCGACAACATCGCCGCCACCCACTCGCTCACCGACGTCGCTCGGTACACGAGCCTCGCGGGCCGGCTGCAGGTGCTCGCGTCCGAACAGGACCCCGCGATGAGCGAGGCGTTCAACCGCACCGAGTACGAGCAGGTCTGCGAGGTGATCACCCGCTTCTACAACGTGGTGATCACCGACTCGGGCACCGGCCTCGTGCACTCCGCGATGGAGGGCACGCTCGCGCTGGCCGACAGCCTGGTGATCGTGGGCGCCCCCACGGTCGACGGTGCGAGCCGGGCGAGCAAGACGCTCGACTGGCTGATCGCGCACGGCCACGGCCCGCAGGTGGCCGACTCCGTGGTGGTGCTGAGCTGCGACCGCATGAGCAAGGAGGTCGACCTCAAGCGCGTCAGGGGCCATTTCGAGGCCCGCTGCCGCGAGGTGGTCGAGGTGCCCCACGACCCCCACCTCGCCACCGGCGGTCGTATCGAGCTCGCCCGGCTGCGGCCGGCCACGCACGACGCCTTCCTGCATCTCGCCGCGCTGCTCGCCGACGGCTTCGGCCCGCGAGTCCCGCGTGCGGAGGTCGCTCCGGAGCAGGTGCCGAGCCTCGGTTGAGCAGCCCGGTTCGTCGGCGCCTACCCGAGCCGTCCGGCTGCGGCAGGCGCTGCAAGCCTCCGGGCAGCCGTCGTTCGCCACAGTGCTGACATGGCGACGGTGCCGGTCGTGCCGCAGGGAGACCCGGCACGTCCCGGCACCGCCGGGTCGATCAGCTCATGGCCGACGACTACTTCTTGGCTCCGGACCCGCCCGACTTGGACGACCCGCCCGAGCTGCTCTTCCCGGCGTCGCTCTTGCTGCCGCCGCTGGTGCTCCTCGACGCGGTGTTGCCGCTGCTCGGGCCGGTCTTGGTGCTCTTCTTGTTGCGCGCCGTCTTGGTGCCGGGGCTCGTGGTCGTGCTGCTCTTCTTGCTTCCGGCCGTGCTGCCACCGCTCTTCGAGGTGGACGAGGACTTGGACGGTGACGTGGCCCGGCCGGTGGAGCCGGAGTCGGTGGACGAGCCGGACCTGCTGCCACCGGCAGCGTTGTTGCGTGTGGCCGTGCCGCGCCCCTCGCCCTTCGCGGCCGAGCGGTCGTTCCCGGCGCGTGCGCCCTCGGAGCCGGACTTGCCTTCCTTCGAGCCGCCCCGCGCCTGCCCAGGGTCGAGCACCCGTCCTGCATTTCCGAGGGCCGTGCCCACGCGGTCCTTGAGGCGCTCCGCCTTGCCGCGCGGCGTGTTCTCCTTCGGCTGCTGCTTGCCGGCCGTCGACCGTGCGGATGTCTGCTGCCGATCGCCGCGCGACGCCGAGGAGCTCGTGGGGGTGCGGGCGTTGCCGCTCTGACTGCGCTCGGCCTTGCCGGCGGGCGTGGACCCCTTGGACGAGCCGCTCTCCGACGACGTGCGCCGCTCGCTGCCGCGGCCGAGCAGTGATCCGGTCACTGTGTCGACGACGTTGCTGACCGGCCGGACGCGTTCGGAGGACTGCTCGTTGCGGTCGCTGGAGCCGGACTGCCTGTCGGTGCTGGGCTTCCGGTCGGAGTCGGAGCGGTTGCCGGAGTCGGACCGGTTCGACGAGCCGCTCTCCGACGAACCGCGGCGCTCGTCGGAGCGGCCCAGCAGTGATCCGGTGACGGTGTCGACGACGTTGCTGACCGGCCGTACGCGTTCGGAGGACTGCTCGTTGCGGTCGCGGGAGCCGGACTGCCTGTCGGCGCCGGGCTCCCGGTCGGAGTCGGACCGGCCGGTGACGACCTGCCGGGCGGTGTCCACGACGTCGCCTGCGGTACGGAGCACCGCACCACCCGTGCGGACCGCGCTCGCTGCGACGTTCGTCGCCCCACCCTGCGCACCGTTGCCGGCACCGTTGTTGCCGCGCAACGCCATGGCCAGGTCGGTGGTGGAGCGTCCGTCGGCCTTCGGCCGGGACGGGTCGGGCGGGGCCGTGGAGCTCACGGTGTTCCGCTCCTCGCGTGTGCTCTCCCGGCGGGGAGCGATCGCCAGCTCCTGCTGCGGTTTCTGCGCCCGCGGCTTCGGGTCGGGCCGCTTCTCGATCAGCGCGATGACCTGCTGCGCAATCGACGTGGTGTGGTCGCTCGCGTCCGGGAGTGGTGCGGAGACCGCCTCGTCGACGCCGTGGCGCAGGACCTCGAGCTCCTGGGAGTTGTAGTCGCGCTGCTGGCGATGCACGTCGCGTTGGGCCGCGAGGGTGCGGATGGTCTCGGCCTGGTCGGGGCTGGCCGGTTCCGGTGGGGCCGTGCGGAGCGCCCGTTCCACGGCGTCGAGCTGCGCCTGGGCGGTGGTGAGGTCGGTGGTGACGTCCGGCAGGGAGCGGAACGCGCTGATCTGCGACTGCAGTGTGGCGCGCTGCTGCTCCAGCAGCGCCTTGCGCTCCTGGAGGGCTTGGAGTGCGGCCGGTTGTCCGGCGCGCTGAGCCTCGGGGAGCCGGTTCCAGCTCGCCTCGGTGACCGCGACCGTGTCGAGCTGCTTGTTGATCGAGGCGAGAACGATCTCTGCCCTGGCTGCCCACTGCGCAGGGTCCGCCGAGGGCTGGGGTGCGGCGGGCGGAGGCGGCGGTGGGGCGACCGGAACCGGCGTCTGCGTCAGCAGGTACCCGCCGCCTCCGGCGATCAGGCTCGCGACCGCGATGCTCGCGACTGCTCGCTGACGTAGCAGCACGGCGGCGCGCTTGCGCTCACCGGCGCTCCGCGCGGTGCCGCGGTTCTCCCCCGCCGGGCGGACGGGTCGTGGCGGTGGCGCCGGCGTCGGTGTGATCAGCCAGCTGGCGGCAGCGCTCCACGGCTTCGCGGAGGGGCGACTCGGTGGAAGAGGCTCGGCCGCTGCCGGCTCGGTCGACTCTGCCGGTGCCGTAGGGACGGTCAGGGCCGCGGGTGCTGCCGGGCCTGCTTCCTCGGCCTCGGTCTGGGCGGCCACGTGGCGTTGCTTGCGTGCGGCCGCCCGGTGGGCGGGCGAGCAGTAGCGCCGGGGCGGCCCGCCGTCCTGCGGCTGTTCGATCGTGGCGCTGCACCCGGGTAGGGCGCAGGCGGTCGGCTCCTCGGTCATGTCGTCCCCCCTGGCGAGTTCACGCCTGCGCGATGCTCACGCGTCTCACCGTGTCGCCCAGCCGGCGGCCGGAACACTTCCGGGCACAACCCGCAAGCGCGCCTGCCCCCTTGCATCTCCACCACTGCACACGCAGGCCTCGCTGTGGCCCTCCCAGCACACGACGCCCCATGATCGCGAGTGTGGCCGACGGTATTGCCACGCCGATGCCAGCACGATGCCGCGACGGCCGTGCCGTCGTCGGTGTGCCGGGGTGAGCGCGCAATGACCGGCGAGCCCGAACCGCAACCGATCACTCATCGCCGCGATCGCCCTTCGGCGTTACGCGCCGACCATCCACATGATCATGATATGCCCGGATTGGGCCATGATCCCCGGATATATTGCGATTTCTGAACGTACGAGGGTGTACGGATGGTTCTCCCGGTGATCACCGTCTGCTGAGCGAACGTGCGTAGGATCCCGTCGGCGGTGATCATGCGGGATCTCTCGATCTCGTAGCATCCGGCCGACTGTCCGGTTCCAGCATCGGCCGTCGCCGTGCAGGTGGGGGGAACATGCCCAAGCGAGCCTTCGTGTCATCGGACACCGATCATGCGCCGGACGTGCCGGCCGATCCGGAGCCGTTGCCACACACCGAGGCCGGGAACGAGCCGTCATCGTCCGAGGAGCCGGTGGTCGAGCCCGCCCGCACCCCGAGCGGTCCGGGAGAGGGTCCGGCTGCGGACGAGCGCACCGCTGGGAGCGCGGCGCAACTGACGGACGACACGATCGTCCGGCGCCGCTCCGACCCACCCACCGCAGGCTGGAGGCGGGCGGTTCACACCCTCAGCGGCGGGGTGATCAATCCTGGCGCCGGCCCTGCCGAACGCCACCGGCAGGGCCTGACGCTGCGCATCCGCCGGCCACTGGACGGGCCGCACCAGATCGCGGTCTCCTCCATCAAGGGTGGGGTGGGCAAGACGACGGTCGCGGCCCTGCTCGGTCTGACGCTCGCCGAGCACCGAGGCGACCGCGTCGTCGCGCTCGATGCCGATCCCGACGCGGGAACGCTCGCCGACCGCCTGACCGGCGAGCCCGGCGTCACGGTGCGCGAGCTGATCGAGCACATCGACGGCGTGCGGGCGCTTCCGGACGTCGCCCGGTTCACGAGTCTCGCGGGCCGGCTGCAGGTGCTGGCCTCGGAGCAGGATCCCGCCCGGAGCGAGGCCTTCAACCGCGCGGAGTACGAGCAGGTGTGCCGCGTGCTCCGGCGCTTCTACAACATCGTCGTCACCGACTCCGGCACCGGCATCCTGCACTCGGCGATGGACGGGATCCTCGCGCGGACCGACACCCTGGTGGTGGTGGGCGCGCTCACGCTCGACAGCGCCAGCCGGGCCAGCAAGACGCTCGACTGGCTGGTGGCGCACGGCCACCGCGACCTCGTCGGCAACGCCGTCGTGGCGCTCGCCGGCGACCGCACGAGCAAGGAGGTGGACACCACCCGGCTGCGCGCGCACTTCGCGGCGCGCTGCCGGGCCGTGATCGATCTGCCCCACGACCCGCATCTCGCCACCGGCGGCCGGATCGACATGGATGCACTACGTCGCAGCACCGTCGACGCTGTTCTCGAGCTCACCGCACTCGTGGCCGACGACTTCGGCACCGCGAATCCCCGCGAGCCCGCGCCTGCCGATCCTGTGGCAGCCGATCCCCGATCACGGTGACCAGCGGCAACCGTCAGACGCGCGGCCCGAACTCGTTGTAGGCCAACCGCCAGTTCCGGTTCGCGCTGTCGACGTTGCGATCGGAGGCGAACAGGCGCACCGAACCGGGGTCGTTCACTTCCAGGCCCGCGCCGAACCGGAAGTGGATCAGGAAACGCTCGGGTGCCTGCACGCGCACCAGCTCCCTGCTCCAGAGCGCCATGTGCCGGCCCGCCAGATCGAGCTTGTAGAGCGTCACCCAGTCCTCGAAGCGGATCGGCGACGAGTCCGTGGGCCCCGCCGACTCGTGCGAGCCGAGGCCGAGCAACCACACGTCGCCGTGGATGTCGGTGAGCAGGGAGATGTGATCGGGTGCCGGTTGTCCGGTCGTCCGGCAGGAGAAGCGGAACGTGAAGCGGCACCGCGGGTCGGCGAGCGGCAGCGGGTTCGACTCGTACACCGACACCTCGCCCTCGCCGTACACGGCGATCACGTAGTGCCGGTTCGCCCCCGACCCGACGTCGGTGATGCCTACGGCGTTCACGGCCCGTCCGACGTCGACCCGCAGGTCCAGCAGAGCCGGCTCCGTGGTGTCGGTCAGGGCGGAGAGATCGTAGAAGCGGACGCAACCGTGGCGCCCGCCTGTGCCCTCGAGTGACAGGGCGAGGTAGTCGCCGATCACCTGACCGCCGCCCGGATGGTTCAGCCCGTCCTCGGGCAGGGTGACGGCCCGGGCCTCCCGGTCACGGTCGCGGTCGGCGATGTCCATCTGGCCGCGGGCCTCGAGCGCGCGGTGGCGCGGCAGCAGGAACCAGTCGCGGTAGGGCAGGATCGCCCGGATGCGGTCGTAGGTGTTCTGGGTGACGTCACCTACGACGCAGTGTTTGAAGACACCGGTCGGGGACACCGCGGCCACGGCGGCGGGCACGTCGATGAGCCGGGGGGACCACCACTCGGGCGTGGTGGCATGGAATGTGGCGAGACCGGTGCCGTCGTGGTCCGTGGAGCGGAAACCGACATCGATGCCGAACTCGTCGGAAACCACCTGCAGCGCGCCGTCGGCGGCGGCGTGGTTACGCGCGGAGATCGACGTGTACCTGTTCCAACTGTCGTTGTCGTTCTTCGTGCAGACGTTGATCAGGGTCGGGTCCGATTCGTCCCGGAAGAACAGGAACAGCCCGTCGTCGTGCACAGCGGGTACCGGCGTCTCGCGGCTGCGGTTGTGGCCGTTGATCGATCTCCACCCGTACCAGGCGAGCCCGTCGAGGCTCTGGGCCACCAGCAACGCGCCCTCGTCCACGTGATCGGTGTAGAACGCATAGAGCATTCCCCGGTAGCTGATCAGCGCGGGATTCGAGGCGGTGTCGAAGGACGCGCTGGTGATCGTCCCGCCGTAACGCCATCCGGCACTGTTGTCGCTGACGAGAGTGAGCAGGGTGGCGGGAGACTGGCCGGGGCGGAATGCCACCACAAGGCGATCGCCGTGCACCACCGGAACCGGCGCGTCCGCCATCGTTCCGGTCATGTGTTCGAGATCCACGGGGGCGGTCCAGGCCGAGCCGGTGCTGCTCACACAGATTCGCAGCCCTCTCGTGGCGCTGTCGCCGCGGTAGAAGACGTACAGCGAGCCGCCGTGCTCCATCGGGACGGGTCTGCTCGAACTGCGCGCGGCCTGCGTGGTGATCGTGGAGAGCGGTGACCATTCGTGCCCGTCCACGGTGTGACAGACCTTGATCATGCCGGGATCGGTCTTGTCGCGGAAGAACACGTACAACGCGTCCTGGAAGACGATCGGCACCACCTCGGCGGCAGCCTGCGCTTCACCGGGCCGCTCGATCATCCTGATCCGCGCCGACCACCGGGACCCATCACGCGAGGTGCAGTAGTACACCGTTCCGCGGTCGGACGTACCCCGATAGAAGAGGTAGAGCACCCCGTGGAACCGAATGAGTGCGGGAACGGCTCCGGTCCATGCACGATTCTGCGCGGTGACATCACTGACCATCGACCAGTTCTGGGCGCTCGTGCCCACATCGTCGACCGGTCCGGACACTGTCGTGGTGCTGGTCATCGGGCCTCCCAGGGCTGGCCACGGCAATATTTCAAAGGACGGAACAGCCCGACAGACCCTGATGAGGTGTCCCACGGATCGGTGGATGCGCGGGCCGCCGACTGCCCTGCGTGGCTCCGGAACAATTGTCGTTCCGCCGGATCGGCGTTGTCCCGGGGCGCCGATCCCGGCTCCGAAGTCCGCCGTTCGCGGGGGACTGTCGGGCGGATCGAGCACCTGTTGTTGTGCTCAGCTCGTCCGAGGCGCCCTGGGCCGCCTGCCGCACGGACGCGGTAGTCCGGAGGCTCGCCGAGCCGGCTCGCGGAACCAGGCGTGAGCGTCACCCTGCGTAGCCGTCGACGAGGTGTTGCCACCCCCGCCGGAGATGAACTCCCGTCATCGATCTGGTCAACTTCGGAGGGTTTCTGTTAACCTGATGTTCGCCTTGATCGTCAAGGTCGGGGCTGTGGCGCTGTCCTCGCTGGTTGCTGACGTAACGCAACGGGCCGGGTGGCGGGGTCGCAAGGGCTGCTGGGCGTGAGTTCGACCGTCCGGTTGTGGGTCGCTGCCTCAGGCGCGACGTGCGGAGCCCGTCGTTCTGCATGTCCCTGCATGTCTCCGTGGTGGTCCGCGGGCCGTGTCCGTGACTGCCACTCGGTTCTGTCACCTTGTCCCGATTCGTCCGGCGAGTCGTCTGGAGCTTCCGTCATGAGTCCGGTGTCTGTGCGCGATGGTGAGGCTGCTGGCCTCGCCGTGCGCTCGGACGCCGTCGTGCGGCTGCGACTGTCGCCGCTGGAGCGGTTGCTGTGGGTGATGCGTTGGGTCCTCGGGCTGGCGGGCGCTGTCGTCGTGCTGTGGGTGGGGGCGGCCTTCCTGGCTGCCTCGCCCGCGTCGGCTGCGGTGGCGGTCCCGGTGGTTGCGGGGCAGGGCGTGCTGAAGGGAGGTAGCAGCAGGCCCGCAGGTGGAAAGAGCGGTGGCTCGGATTCCGGTGCATCGGAGAAGAAGAGCACCGAGAAGAAGAGCACCGAGAAGAAGACCGGCACCAAGTCGGCGACCGAGAAGAAGGCGACGACTGAGAAGAAGACGACCGCCGGGAAGAAGGCGGTTACCGAGACGAAGACCTCGGAGAAGAAGACCACTTCCAAGGCGGCGAGCGAGAAGAAGGCCACCTCCGAGAAGGCGAGCTCGGAGAAGAAGACGACCGAGAAGGTAGCGTCCGGGAGCAAGGCGTCGGCGAACAAGGCGGCGTCGGAGAAGGCCTCCGAGAAGAAGGCGGCGTCGGAGAAGAAGACGTCGGCTGATAAGAAGGCGGCTGCGAAGCGCGAGTCGGGGAAGCGCAGCGACAAGTCGGAGAAGCCGAGTGCCACGGGCGGCAGCCGGCCGGCCGCGGCGACGATGAGCGCCCCGTCGTATGACGAGAAGTCGGGCGAGCCCGCGAAGCGGACGACGTCTGCCGCGAAGAAGGCCGACTCCGAGAAGGCCGAATCGAAGAAGAAGACCTCCGCGCGCTCGGGAGCGACGCCCGGTGGGAAGAACACCGAGGCGCAGAACGTGAGCGATCGGCGGGACACCACAGTTGTCGCGACTCGCGAGAAGCTGAAGAAGACCACCGCGGCCGGCAAGGATTCCGCCGCAGCAAAGGCGCGCGCGACCACCGGTGATTCGGCCGGCATGCGGATCGCCCGCCAGGCGCTGACAACGCTCGGCGAAAAGGCAGGCGAGCAGCGCGCGACGAAGCTCGGCGCGGCAGAAACGCGGAAGATCGCGGACAAGGTGCGCGCCGCCGTCACGGGCGTTGCCGCGAAGCAGGCCACGAGGACGGCCGGCGCCGAGCTCGACGCGGCATTGGCAACGGTCGCCGGCACGAAGGCCGTCGGGAAGAAGGCCACCGAGAAGACCCCCGTTACTGCCGCCGACAAGGCACGTGCCGCCACGAAGGACCTCGCGAAGATTGCCGGCAAGGAATCCGGTGTTGCCGACGAGAAGGCCGTCCGCGCCGCTCTCGACAAGGCGTCACCTGCGGTTCGCAAAGCCCTGGCCGAGACCGCGGGGACGGTGCCCGGCGCCGCCGCTGACAAGGCGGGTCGTACCGCTGCTCTCGTGAAGATTGCCGAGAAGGCGCTCGACCAGGCCGACGGAAAGGCCGCTCTGAAGACAGCGGAGAAGGCCGGTAAGAAGAAGGCCGGCGCAGCGGCGGATGAGGCGGTCGCCGTCCGGGCCGCGCGTGCAATCCAGGCGGTTCGGGAGGGCGCGCTCGCGGAGGCGGCGTCGTTGCGGTCGCGGACGTTGTCGGCGACGGGGTCTCGTGGTCCTCCCTCGGACGAGGCCGGCGACCGGTATTCGACGGGCCGGTTCGGGCAGTGGCAGGAGTACGACGATTCCGCGGAGCGGACCGAGCGGGTGCTCGAGGGCCGGATCAAGGTTGATCAGAGCAAGGCGGCGTTGGCGGCGGAGAAGAAGAAGGTCGCTTCGGGTGAGGTGACCAAGGCCGCGTATGCGAAGGACGAGAAGAAGCACCAGCAGTTGGCGAAGCAGGTCGCGGCGGATCGCGCGGAGCTGTCGCCGGAGCGGGCTGAGCTGGTCGATGAGGTCGTGGACGGCCACCGCGAGTTGACCGCGCGGGAGAAGCAGCTGGCGGCGGAGGAGAAGAAGGTCGCCGCGGGCACGGTCACGAAGAAGGCGCACGCGCAGAACGTCGCGAAGGTCGAGGCGCAGCGCGATGAGGTGTACGAGGCCACCGATGAGTTGATGGCCGCCACCGACAACGAGGTGTCGGATGCGGTTCCGTCCCGGAGTCGTGGTGAGGGGTCGGCGGCCGGGTGCGGGTCGAGCGGGGTGTTCGTTGCGTGCGGTTCGGTGAGCCGGGGCGCGGACGGGCAGAAGGACTCCGACCGGTGTGTGGCGTTGGCCGGGGTGTCGTCCGGGTGTGGGGTGCAGACCTCGTCGGGGGAGTCGAAGGGCTCGGCGTCGTGCACGTTGTCCGGTGCCGATCAGGGTTGTGGTAGCAGCGTTTCCCATCGCGATGCCGACGGTGAGGTGGCCACGGCGTCGGCGAGGTGCTCGGGGGATGCGAGCGGGTGTGGCCTGAGCAGCCGGGCGAGCTCGGCAGGCGGAGAGTCTGCGTGCGCCACGGGTGGTGGGTCGTGCCGCAGCGAGTCGTCGGGTCCCAGCGGCATGGACGCTCAGTCCGTGGGTGGAGCGGAGCGGAAGACGTCGGCCTCGGCGTCGTGCACCGGCCGGTGCGACGTGACCGGTTACGCGTACTCCTCCGGCGCGCAAGCGCAGTGCCGCACCGACGGCGGCGTGTGTGACAGCAGCAGCACCGGGTCCCGGTCCGATCGGGACGAGGCGCAGCCGGCCACCGCTGGGCGGGGGGCCGGTGCGAATCGGGCCGTCAGCACCGAGCCGGTTGCCACCGGCGGTGAGTCGCGGGGTCAGGGGAGCGGGTCGGCGCACTGCGAGTCGGCGAGTGGCTGCGGCACGTCGAGCACGGTGGACCTCGGGGACGGCGCGGACGTCGGGCACCGGGGAGCGCGCTCGGGTGGTGACGCGGTCGTGGCGGGTGCCGAGGTCACCTGCGATGCCGCCTGCACAGGCCGTTCGACCAGCAGCACGGACGCCGGACGCAAGGCCGGGCCTCGTGACGCGAGCGCGGCTGCGGGTGCGGCCGCGGATCCGGTGCCGACCGGCACGCCGGAGGCCGCCACGAACGCCTCCGCGAACTGCACCGCCACCGGCGGGGGTTGCCGCACGCACAGCGAGTCGCGCGCCGACGGCACCGCCGACGTCAGCGGGAGCAGCGCGGCCACCGCCGACGTGGACTGCGACGGCGCTGCCGGGTGCACCGGTACGGGCGCGAGCAGGACCGGCGGGACGGCGAGTGGGCTGCGCGACGGTGCGGCGCGCACGAGCACCGGGTCGGCCGGCTGCGATGTCTCCGGTGGGGCGTGCGGGGCGAACAGCAGCACCGAGATCGACAACCCGATCGAGGAGTATGACGACCGATGGGTCGGCTCGGACGCCGACGGCGCTGTGCGGCCGGCGGTGCTGACCGATGGCGTGGCCACGGCATCCAGCTCGTCGGGCACGCGGGTGGACTGCGGGGACTCCACGGCGTGCTCCGGCAAGGGCACCACGGCGACGACGGGGCGCGTCACCGGCGCGGTCGCGACCGCGGGTGGCGCAGCGCCGGTGCGGGAGACGAAGGGCTCGTCGACGTGCGAGGCGTCCGCCGGTGCGTGCAGCGCCGAGTCCGTCTCGGATGTGAGTGACGGCGCAGCCCCGGGCTCCGCCAGGACGGGGTTCGACACGGTCGGCGCCGTTGCGCCGGCGGCTCGGGAGCTGAGTGCATCGAGCCGGGCCGGTGCGCAGGTCGAGTGCGCCGGTGCGGACTGCCGGGGCGCGGCCGCGAGCACGACGTCCGGTTCGGCGTCGGGGGACGTCACCGGGCTGCGCGACAGCACGGGCTCGTCGAACTGCACCGCACGCGGCGCCGGCGCAGGGTGCTCGGCGCAGTCGGACACCACCGTGAGCGACCGGGCGCCCGCTGCCGGGGTCGGCGCCGCGGGTGCGGTGACGGGTCCGGTGAGCGTCTCGAACGCGGGCGCCTCCGTTCAGTGCTCCGGCGGTGCGGGTGACTGCGGGGGAACCGCGAGCTCGTCGACGAGTGCGCGGGACACTGCGGTGTCGCCCCACTCCCGCGGATCGTCGGCGAGTGCGGACTGCATCGTCACGGGTGGCGGCTGCGACGCGCAGACCAGCTCGTCCGGTTCGTCGGCCCCCGACTTCGTGGTGGTCGACCCCGCGACCGGGCGCCCGGTGGCGGGTCAGCCGACCAGCGGACCCACGTCCACGTCCTCGTCGAGCGCGAGCCTCGTCTGCCCGTCGGGTGTGAATTGCTCGGGCACGGTCCACACCGGTTCGAGCGCGTGGGACGGCGCGGTCGCGGGCGGGAAGCCGCGGACGTCGACCGGCACGGCGAGCTGCACGGCGGGGACCGGCGGCTGCGATGTGCAGTCCGTCTCGAACGCGTCGACGGGCTCGGGCGCTGCGCTCGCCCTGAGCGGGCAGCCGCAGGCCAATGGGCCCACGAGCCGGGAGGCGGCCGCACCGGTCACGGCCGAGCGGTCGCAGGTGAACACCGCGCGGTTGACGGCAGGCCCCTCGGCGGCCTCCGCGGCCGGGGCCGCCCTGTCCTGTGAGGGACAGGAGGCCTGCACAGGTCGCGTGTCGAGCGCTGCGACCGCCACGGACCCGTCGGTGTCGCCCGACCCACGCGGCTCGTACAGCGAGGGTTCCTGTGAGGGTGTGTCGGGTGGCGTCTGCCAGGCGGTGACCAACTCGGGAGCGTCGTCGGGTCCGGACGCGAACGTCATCGCTCCGCTGGTGCAGGCACGCTCGACCTCGAACGCCTCGATCAGCTCCGGCACCACGGGATCCGCTGACGAGCAGGCTCCGGCGGACGACCAGCCGGTCCAGGTGCCGGGTCAGGACCAGCCGGCCACCCCGCCGGCCCCGACTGCGCCGGGCTCGTCGGCGAACTCCGGTGGGCCGACGGTGCAGGGCGCGTCCAGTTGGACGATGGCGTCGGCCACACTGGACTGCGACGGCAACGCCGCGGACTGCCGCAGTACCGCCGGCAGCTCGGCCTCCGGCAGCGACGGCCCCAGCACGCTGGCCGGGGCCGGTGGGGCCCGGGGGCCGCCGGAGGGCGTCTCCACCACGACTGCACGCTGTGCCGGCGGCCCCAGTGCCTGCCAGGCGCAGACCAGCTCCAGTGCGGGGTCCGGCCAGGTTGTGGCCGACATCGTCGCGGAGCAGCAGAACAGCGCTGCCGAGCAGGCCGGCCAGCAGGCCACCGAGGCCCGCCGGCAGGCCGAGCTGGCAGCACAGGTCGCGGCCGAGCCCGGCGCGACCACCGAGCAGAAGAAGGCAGCCACCGACGCGGCCACGGTCGCCGAGGCGGCGCAGAAGGCGGCCGTCGACGCAGCCGAACTGGCGGCGAAGCCGGTCGAGAACGCCCCGGCGACGTTGTCGGATTCCTCCGCGGCCGCGCTCTGCGCAGGCGCGGGCTGTACCGCCACGACCACGGGCCGCACCTCGGGCTCGCCCGGCGTCTCCAGTACGGAGGCGACGTGCACGTCCGCGGCGAGCGGGTGCGCGGTCAGCAGCGATGCGACTGCCGGCGTGGTCCGGAACGCGGGCGTGGCGCAGGGCGGGAAGACGAACCCGGGTTACTCGGGTAGCGGGCAGACCAGCTCGATGCTGACCTGCCCGGAGGCCGGATGCACCGGCCGGATGACCGGCACCGCGGACGTGAGCGCCGGCCCCCAGGGCCGCCAGAGCCGCAGCAGCGCCGACGGCGAGACCGGGTGCGACGGCACCACCGCCTGCCAGGCTCAGATCTCCGCCGGCACGTCGGCGACGGTCGGCACGGATCGCGACCCGGCCGCCCGGTTCGCCACGACCAGCGCCTCGGTCGGCGCCACCTGCGACAACGGCACCGCGACGGGCTGCGCCACCAGCACCTCGTCGCGCACCGAGGCGGTCGGCGCGATGAACGTGCGAGCCCTGGCCACGGGGTCCTGCGCGACGGCAGGTGCCTGCCAGTCCGCGACCGGCGGGTTCGCCGCCCGCGACGTCGCCGAGGTCACCGCCAGTTGCGCCGGGACCGGCTGCACCACCCACACCCAGGGCAACGCCCGCTACGCAGGTGGGAACGCCGTTCACACCGCATCCAGCCGCACCGACTGCACCGCAGGCCCGAACGGCATGTGCGGCAGCTCCAGCCGGGTCGGGGCGACCGAGACCGGCGCCGAGGTGTCCGCGAGCTGCGCCGGCACCGAGGGGTCGGCGTGCACCCATCGCATCGCCGCCCGGTCCAGCGCGCAGAGCAGCACCGGCGGCCACCAGGCCAGCGCCGACGCCGGTTGCGGGTCCGCCGGCGGCGCCGGCAGCGGCTGGTGCGCCACCAGCGCGGCGGCTCAGACCAGCGATGAGTTCGCCATGGCCGCTGCGGCCTGCCAGGGCAGCGCGGGCTCCGGTTGCCGCTACTCCTACCGGGCCCACAGCAGCGATTCGGCGGGCGGCGCTGCCCACGCCACGGCCACCGGTTTCGGTCGGGGCACGTTCGGCGCGGGCCAGGTGCTGACCACCGCCGCCGCAGCCGCCGGACCGGGCTTCGCGCAGGCCTCGGCGTCGTGCCTCGGTACCGCCGGCACGACCTGCAGCCACTCCTACTCGGCCGCCGTCTCGGCATCCGCCTCCGCCGCCGGTTCGTCGGCATCGGCGTCGGCTCGCGGGTCGGGCGGTGGGGGTATGGGCGGTGGTGGGGTCGCCGTCAGCGCGCGGGCCGTCGCGGGTCCCGGGTTCGCGCAGGCCTCGGCGTCGTGCACCGGCACACCCGGCACCAGCTGCAGCCACTCCTACTCGGCCACGGCCTCCGCATCCGACTCGTGGAAGGGGCCGCACGGCAGCCACAGCGAGGCGCAGGCCTACGCCCACGGCTCCGGTGGTGGCGGTATGGGCGGGGGCGGTGTCGGAGTCTCGGCCCAGGCCGTCGCGGGACCGGGTTTCGCGCAGGCGTCCGCGTCCTGCTCCGGCGCCGCGAACTGCACCACGAGCTTCTCGGCGGAGGCCGAGATGCACGCCCGCGCCGAGGATCCGGAGCGCGGCGGTTACTGGGAGGCGTGGGGCCACGCCAAGTGCGTGGGAGGCGGGTCCTCGGGAGGCACCTGCGGTGCGCGCGCCGAAGCGGTGCCCGGCCCGAACGGCGGTGGGCGGGGCTGGTGCACCGGCACCGGTAGCTGCGTCGAGCACTCCGGTGGCAACTCCTTCGAGAAGTATGTACAGCCGGGCTCGGGTCAGCCCGTCGACAAGAACGGGAAGCCCATCCCGATCGAGGAGCTGGGCCCCGACGACCGGGCCGTGCAGATCGAGCGTGACGCCGACGGCAACGTCGTGTGGAAGATCAAGCCGAAGGGCGAGAAGGTTCGAGGGGGCACCTGCCCGGCGCCGTGCAAGAACGGCGTGGACGAGTCCGTCGAGGGCGGTGAGCGGGTCGGCTACGACCCGGCCGACGGCTTCTCCGGGTCCATGCCGACCGATCCCGGGTCCGACAAGCGCGACAGCGCCACCGGTTCGGACGGCGTCCGCCTGGCCCGGGATGTGCAGGGGAACGGGGGCGGCTGGGTCCGTGGCAGCGGAAGCGTCACCAACGGGCGCACCGGCGAGACGGTCCGGTACACCCGGCGGGCGACGTCGGACAACCCGCTCAACACCTTCCGGCTGAGCAACCCCGCCGGCTCGCCCTTCACGTCCACCTGCAACGGCGGGTGCGTCTACACGGGAGCGAAGCTGCCGGGTAAGGCCGGTGTGGACCACCTGACCGTCGAGGGCGCCTGGGGTGAGATCACCGGCCGCGACGGCAACGGCAACCCGGCCAGGATCACCTTCACCGGCGCGGGCCACTTCACCTCGGCCGAGGGTGACACGTTCTTCGGTGTCGGCGGCACGGGCACAGCGGATCGCGTCGAGATCCTCACGCGAAACGCGTCAGGGCTGGGCGGATACATCAAGGTCACCAACGGCTACGGCACGATCCGCACGGCCGAGGGCGCCTCGCTCGCCTGCTGGGGCTGCGAGGGTGCGGAGTACATGCCCACCCGGGCCGGGATGGGCGGCCTCGCCACCTGCTCGATCAGCAACGCAGGCGACTCCTGCACGGCGACCGGGGCCCCGTGGAAGGGGCAGAGCGACGTGCAGCGTGCCTCGATCGACATCCACGCGAAGGGTGCCGTCGAGTTCGCCCAGTTCCTCCGCAACGCCGACGGCAGCGGCGGCGGGGCGGTCGCCTTCACCTCGGGCGACGGCTTCGCCCGGGGCACCGACGCCTACGGGGACTGGATCCAGACAGCGGGCGAGGGCGGCCGGATGGCGCTGCTCTACTCCGAAGCCGACGGATACAACCGCGGTCAGTCGTGTGTCGGCGGCAAGGGCGGCACGTTCGAGGGCGGCTGCAGCGGATCCGACCCCGTCGAGCGCAGGCTGAAGTGGGTCGAGCCCTCGCAGGACGTCACGGCTGCGCTCGGGATGCGGGGTGGCCCACCGCAGCGCCCGCCGGGCTTCATCGGGCCGGTCGCGAGCGGCGGCTCCACCTCGCTCGTCGACCGCGCACGCGCGGCGTTCCGGTTCACCGCCGGACAGGGCCACGTCCGATGGATGGCGGAGACCGGCAACCACCAGCTCGCGCCGGTGGCCGAGGCCTTCGAGCGGGCCAAGCAAGGCGGGATCACCCATGCGGAGGCGCGGGAGCTCGCCCGGAAGGTGGACGGCCTCCCGGCCAAGACGATGGAGCGGGCCGGGCGGACCGGCGACGCGCTGGAAGTGCTCATGAAGGTCAACGGCACCCAGCGCCCGTCGACCGAGGACGTCGAGCGGCAGCTCGCGGAGGACCCGCGGCTCGTGGCCTCCCTCCTGGGCCGGCCCTACGAGGCGGGCTGGAAGCCGTCCGATCAGGACAGGACCACGGCGAAGAACAAGCTCCTGGACCAGCAGGCGGCGTCTGCGCGGGCGATCGGTGACCTGAACGCGCTGCAGCCCCGTGAGGACGCCCTGCAGCGCCGGCAGGACGCGTACGAGCGGGCGGTCACGAACTACAACCTCGGGCTCGGCGGGAACCGGGCTGCGCTCGAGGCCGAGCGCAAGGAGATCGAGCGTCTCTCCGGCGACCTGGAGGACGACCAGCGCCCGATCATGGGCAGGCTCGACGCGTCCCAGGAAGTACTGCGCACCTACGACATCGCGGCCGCGGGCCTGGCGAACGACCCGAACTACGCCGGCAACATGCGGGTGGCGCAGGCGAACCTCGAGGCGGTCCAGGGCGTCGTGGACGCGCTGCCCGAGCTGAAGACGGATGCGGACGTCGCGGCGGCACGGAAGCTGGTGGCGTTCAGCGAGGCCGCTCGTCTGGGCTACGACGCCTCCATCGAGGCTCCCCGCCTCCCCAGCAGCAGGCTGCACGACATGGCGCTGCCGTCGTCCGGTGCACCGGACCTGGCGCTGGCCATGCGCTCGGCCGCCGGCTACTCGTACTTTAAGAAACTGGTGGAGACCTCGAACAGCCCGTTCGTCAACAAGGACGGGAGCGACTACACACCGGACCAGATCTCGGACCTGGCCGCCACCTGGGTCTACGGCGATCCGGCGGACCTCACGGAGGTGGCCCGGCTCGCCGGCACACCGCGCACGGCGGACGAGGCCGTCCAGCTGCTCGCCGGCAAGGAGAGCGAGGCCGGCCACGACGAGGCCATGGACAACTACTTCCGGCAGATCAACCAGGCCGGGCTCATCAAGGATCTCGGGTCGACCCTGTCCGACTCGGAGATGGACAAGCTCCGGGACGTCGTGAACGAGGAGGATCCGAAGAGCGTCGGGGGCTTCTTCCGCTTCATGCTCGAAGGCGCGCAGCTGCTGCAGTCCGAGGCGGTGCGCAAGTACAACCGCGAGTTCGGCGTCGGCCACGAGAGCTTCGGCCGCAACCTGGGCCGCGGCGCGGTCACCCTGGGGATGGGGATCCTCACGCTGCCCGGCACGGTCATCGGTGGCGGCGGGGTCGAGATCGCCAACAAGATCAAATACGAAGGCGTGCTCGGCACCGCGGCGTCGCTCACCCCGGGCACTGCTGCCTTCGCGCCCTTCCTGTCCGAGCGGGACCCCACACGCTCCGCCGCTCCGCCACAGCGCACCGGCGAGTCCGATGTGGAGTACTACACGCGGCTGCACCCCCTGACCGGCGGCATGCTGGTCACCCCGGTCACCAACTCGTGGAACCGGTGGTTCGGTGACGGTGACGCGTCCCGGGACTACCACGACCGGCCCGTCGAGTCCTTGATGGAGGACGGCCTCCCGGTCCTGATCGTTGCCGGCGGCGTCGCCGCAGGTCTGCGGGGCGGCGCCGTCGGGGCGGCAGCCCGTGGCGCCGCCGCGCGCGCGACCGCCGCGAACCTCCCACGGACCGCGGCCACCGTGGCGCAGCGCTCGGCTCTGCGAACCGCCGCGGTGCGGTTCGAGAACCGGGCGAGTCGGCTCGAGACCGCGCGCAAGATCGCGAGCGTGCCGGTGCACCTGGCGTCGGCTCCGTACTACGCCGTGGGCCTGCCGGTGCGTGCCGGCTCCGCCGCCGTTCGTGCCGTGACAGCGCCGGCGGCGCGGGTGGCGCAGGCCGGAAGCACCGCAGCCGGGATGCGCGCGCTGGCAGGCGCCATCGCGAACCGGCCAACCGCTCCGCTCTGGCTCAGTGCCACCACGGGCCTGCGGCGCGTCGCAGGCGGCCTCGGGCGCAGCGCCGAATCCGCCCGCATGATCGCCCGGCACGGGCTTGTCGGTTCGATCAGGATGCCCGGCGCGTACAAGAACCTGGGCGTCAGCCGCGCCGCGACCCCCCAGGCGATCGAGGCTGCCCACACCGTGCGCATCGCGAAGGCCAGCCGGGGGAAGGTCGACGACCCGGTTCTCGCCACAAGGCGAGCGGGCCTCGACGAGTCGCTGCAGATCGTCCGCGACCACCGCGCCAGGGTGACGGCCAAGGTCGCAGCGAAGGACGCGAAGAAGGCCGCACGCGCCACTGCCCGCACGAACGGCCCCGGTCGGCTCGCGCCGCCCGCCACGATCGTGGCGGCGGCGACGGCCGACGCCGGCCGGCCCGGGCCGGCTGCCGTGACCGAGGCGGCCGGTCAGCACGGTACGGCTGCGGCGGCTGTCGGCACTGCCGGGCAGCGTGGGGCGGCCGGTGTGGCGGACGCGCCGGGCGCCGCCGGCCGGGGTGCTCCGGCCGCACCGGGTGTTGCGAACCCCGCGGCACAGCACGGTCCGGCCACGCCGGAGACGGGCACAACCGCAGGCGGTGCCCCGTCAGCAGCCGCCGGCAGGCCGGCCCCCTCACCGACGACCGACGGGGCCGCGGGCGGCGCCTCGCTGGCCGAGCGCATCGATGCGACGCTGGCGGCGAACGGCGACAAGCCGATGACCGCCGCCGCCCTCGCCAGGCAGCTGGGGGTCAAGAAGACCGACATCCACCGGGCGAGCGAGTCCGGTTCCGGCCGCGAGAGCGCATCCGGCAGTGCAACGCCGCGGACCGAGATCGTCCGGGACGGGAACGGGACGGCGTGGGTACAGCGCCACGCAGGTGAACCGCCGTCGGCGAGGGGAAGCGCGACCGGCGACGGGCCGGGCGCGCTGACGCAGGGTTCGCGGGCCATCAGCGGTGAGAGGTCGGGCGCCGGGCCCGGGCCGTCGCGTGCCGGTGCGGGAACGTCGCGGGCGAGCGCCGGTGGCGGGTCGCCTGCCGCGGCGCGGTCCTCGGGCAGCGGAGGAGCACCTGGCGAATCGCCGCGTCCCGCTCCGTCGGGCCCGGGCCGGCCGAGCAACGACCAGGCACTGCCCACCGGGTCGACGGCGAGCGGCGGTCGTCCCAGGACGCCTGTCGGAGACGGTGGCGGCCCCACAGTTGTGAGAGGCCCCGACCCGGAGCCGCTCCGGTCGCCCGACGAGGCGGGGGCGGTCGACACGGCGTCGTCCGTGGGGGCACGTAAGCACGACGGCAAGGTGCGCAGCGGCGACCCGCCGGTCCGCGCGGCCGACGACACCACACCTCGTTCCGAGCCGTGGGTTCGCGGCAAGGAGAAGACGTCGTCCGCCCGGCCGACCGGCGCGGAGGCTCCTGATCCGCGCGGGCTCAGGACGACGCTGGCTGATGCCACGAAGGAACTGCGCGCGGCGAAGGCGGCGCGCACCGAGATCCTGGCGCGGCTGGAGGACGAGCTCGCGCGCACGACCGACCACGGCCGTCGCAGGGAGCTTCTGGATGCGCGTCCCCGGTACGACCGACCCGTCACGGAGGCACAGGCACGAGTAGACGCGGCCAAGCACGAGCTGACGAAGGAGCGCAGCACGCGGGCCTACCGGCCCGAGATCAGCGCGATCAAGACGCTGTGGTCCGACGAGGCGAGCATCCAGGCTCTGCGTGAACGCGTAGAGGCAGGCGAGCGGCTCAACAGGGTCGAGTCCTTCGCCCTGATCGCGGAGCAGATCCGGCTCACCCACGGCAAGCGCCTGCACGACGTGCAGCTCGCCGGTGCCATCGCCATGGACGGCGGCGGCCGGTTGTCCACCCGGATCCGGTTCGCGCTGACGCGTGGCGGCACGGCGCGCGGCACCGTCGTCGAGATGTTGACCGGTGAGGGCAAGACCTTCACCGGGATGCTCCCGGCGATGAAGCGCGGCTTCGAGAACCGTGTTGCGGGAGCCGACGGTCGCGGCGTGCACGTGATGACCAGCAACACACAGCTGGCCGGAGATACGGTTGCGGCCTACCAGGGGATCGCCTCCGAGCTCGGCCTCACCGTTCGCCTGCGCAGCCGCGGCACGCCGGGGGCACGGAGCGCGTACGAGGCCGACATCACCGTCGGATCGGCCACCGACCTGATCTTCGACTTCCTCGAGGACCAGCGCAGGCCCGCCGGTGAGCGGGTGCAGCGTGGGCACGCCTTCGCCCTGGTCGACGAGGCCGACATGGTCATGCTCGACTGGGGTGCGAGCCCGCACCGGCTCGCCGAGGCCGTCCAGGCGAGCGCGCGCCGCGCCGAGTTGGTCTGGGCCCGCGACCTCGCTCGTGGTCTGGAGCGAGGCGAGTACAGCGTCCGCACCGGCCGGCCGGTCACGATCAGCAGCCGGCAGGCGAGCCGCATCGAGCAGCGCACCGGTCAGGTGTTGTCCGACCAGCAGCGCATCGACCTGGCCAACGCCAAGCGGGCGGAAGGGATGCAGCCGGGCTGGGATTACAAGATCGCGGATCGCGTCCGGATCGAGGTCCTGGACAACCCGAACGGCCGGGCGAAGAACGGGCAGCGCTGGAGCCAGGGGCTGCACGAGGCGCTCGAAGCCAAGCACAAGCTGCCGATCGGACGCCCGCAGCAGACCATCGCCCAGGCCACCGTTGTGCAGTACCTGCGCAACTACCGCAACGCGGCAGGCATGACCGGCACGGCGTGGGAGGCGCGCGGCCTGTTCCGCAACCTCTTCCGGATGGACGTGGTGCGGATCGAGCCGAACCTGCCCAGCCGGCTGAACGTCCGGCAGCGCCAGGTGTACGCCAGTGAGCGGGCCCTGCACGACGCCCTCGCCACAGAGGTGGTGATGCGCAAGGACAACCCGGCTCCCGAGCTGCTGATCATGCGCACGCCTGCCCAGGCCGAGGCGTTCGCCGCGATCCTGCGCGAACGCGGGGTGACGGTGCAGGTGCTGAACGCCCTCGACGAGCGGATCGTCTTCGAGGACGCGGTGGTGGCGGCGGCCGGACGACCGTACGCCGTCACTGTGGCGACCAACATCATCGGTCGCGGCACCGACATCATTCTCGGCGGCCGGGGCAAGGGTGGACCGGTCGACCTGGCCGCCCAGCGGGTCGTGACCGAAGCGGGCGGTCTGCGGGTCACCACGGCCAGCGCGTTCGAGTCGTTCCGAGCCACCAGGCAAGGTTTCGGCAGGGCCGGTCGCCAGGGCAGCCCCGGCTCGGCCGGTGAGGTGCTCTCCCTCGACGACCCGATCCTGGCCCGATACGCCGACTGGCGGGCGCTCGCCCGGCTCGAGAAGACCTATGGCGCCTCGACGTCCCCGCTCCCGGCCCGCGCCGTGAACCGCCTCGTCGATGCAGCTGTGGCGCGCGCGGAGAAGGCAGGCGCGCGCCGGCTCACGGGGGTGGTGCGAGGCAAGGTCGGGCCGGAGACCGAGGTGGTCCAGGCGGTGGACAGCACAACCCCGGCCTTGGCACTGTCACGGTCGGCAACCGCCATCGATACCGCTGCGACCCCGCGTGACGGACTGGTCGACGCGACCATCGGAAGGATCGAAGGGCTGCGGCAGGAGCTCGCCGCCGCCCGCAGCGCCGTCGCTCGCTTCGGCGGTGCCGAAGCCACCAGCAGGCTCCTCGACGAATGCTCGCAGCTGTGCCGGGTGGAGACCGCGGTGTCCCAGGCGCTTCAGGACTACCGCGATCTCGTCGAACCGGCGGTCGAGCCACGGGCAGCCGAGGGGGCGCAGGCAGCATCTGCGGAGTTCGATCGAATCGCGGCCCAGCAGTTGGGCGTGACGACCGGCGTCGTGACGCTCGCCCGGGACCAGGCAGCGGCCGGTGACTACGCCGGTGCCGCCGAGACCCTCTCGCGGCTCTCCCGCGGCGCGGAGGCCGTCGACCAGCTCGCCGGTCGGCGCTGGGGCGGCGCGGTGTGGGCCGCCAATTCTGCCGACCAGGCCGTCTACCTGCTGGAACGGCTCATGGCGATCCAGGAGGGTGCCACTGACACGAGCCCGACGCTCTCGCACACCGCCACCGAGGTCAGCAGGCTCTCCCGGCGGCTGGCCGCACTCGACGGCGGGGTGGGCCACAGCTACGAGGCCCGCGAGCTCGCTCGCACCCTCGCTCGGCTCGACGGCCTCGTGCCGACCCTTCCCCCGGGCGCGGCCGCTGACGCCGTGGCGGCTCTCGTGGACGATGCCGCCCGACACCAGCTCGATCGGCTCCAGCAGGCGAACCCGCCTGCCGAGATTCTCGCCGACCTGTACGGGCTCGCCGCCGAGAATGCCGTGGGTGCGGCGGAGATCCGCACGTTGCTGCAGGCCGGGCACCTGCCGGGCCCGGGCGGGCCGGCGCGCGCGATCGGGGAGTTCGCCGGGCGTCACCATCTCGACTGGAGCCGGTCTGCCAAGCGCGCCCTGCGGGCTGCCCTGCGTCACGTCGCACCCGAGCTCCCGCGGCCCGCGCCGTCGGCCCAGGCTGCCTCGGCACCGGCTCCTGCCGGGACCGCCGCGGTGTCCGGTGACGGCGCCGGGACGGCGACTGCTACCGGCCCGGAACCCGTCGCAGGCGGCCGTCGTGGTGCGGCTGAACCGGTTCGTTCGACGGAGGCGAGCGCGCCGCGGCCTCGACCCGGCGACACCGCGTCGGGCGTTTCCCCACCGGCCGTGGTGGGCCCGGGGCCTGTCGGGCCGGGCGGGCAGCGGCTGTACCTCGGCGCAGTTGCCGACCCGGTGCCCGGCAGCGTCACCGTGGATCGTCGCGCCCTTCCGGGTGTCGACGTGATCGCGGACGCAGCCCGGCTGCCGTTCCGGTCGAGCACGTTCGCGGAGGTTCACGCGGTGAACCCGTCCGGGTTCCAGCCGGTGTCCCCGGAAACGGCCAGGGTTCTCGGGCCGGGCGGGCGCCTGGTGGTCACGGCGAGCCCACAGAACCCGGCCATGCGCCTGAGCGAGGCTGATGTGCTGGCAGCCGGCTTCGTGCGGGTGAGCGAGGGACCGGCGGTGGCCGAGCACCGGCGATCGCTGGATCACCCGGCCTCGGTGACCACGATCTACGAGTCGCGTGGTGGACCCCGGCAGCCTGGCTCCGGTCAGGCCCCCGGACCCGCCCGGCCCTCCCAGGCGGGCGGCTCCGGTTCCGGGCCGCCGGCGCCCAGTGCTGGTCCTGCGCAGGTCAGGACGCCAGGTCCGAGCGCGGCGGGATCACCCCGCCGGGTCGCGGGCAACAAGATCCGGCATCGATCCGGCGCTACCGCGTCCGGCACGTCACCTCCGGCAGTCGGCCGGTTCTCTCACATACGCCGGGGCGTGCGGGACGCCGCGGCGCGGACGCGGGCCGCTGCAGAGTCGGCCGGCCGGAGCGTGCGCGCCGGGTGGGGTGAGCTGACGTCCGGGTTGCGGTTCGTGTGGTCCCCGCCGGCATGGGTGCTGGAGCAGGCGGCTGCGCAGCCGAAGCGGGTGACGGTCGCTGTCGAGCACCGCCTCTACCCGACGTGGTTGCAGGAGTGGCTCGGCCCGGTCGGGGAGTTCGTCTACCAGCTGCTGCACGTCAAGCTGGTGCGCAGCGACAAGCTCGCGCCCGTCGAGGGGCGGCGGTTGACGCTGCGGGAGCGGATCAGCCGCATCCGGGAGATCGTCGCGCGGGCGATCTACAACCGGGCGGGAACGGGCGGCGCGCCGCACGTGTACCTGCCGCCCGTGGTGTGGAAGCTGCCGCTGCCGGGCTGGGCGGACGGGCTGCTCGACGTGTCGATCAAGGTGAGCGCGGGGAACATCGGCGTGCTCACGGTGCTCGACCAGGCCGAGATGTCGCAGAAGACAACGAAGAAGACCAGGGTGCTCGGGGCCTTCCCGGTGGTCCGGGTGTCGCTCGTGATCGCGGTGGGACGCTCGTTCCGGATCGAGCCGTTCCTGCTGCACTTCGACGTGCCCGGCCGGGCGCTGGAGCAGACGGCGCGAGCGCCGTGGATGGTCGGGTTCCACCCGGTGCGCCGGGTGGTTAACTGGGCGCTGAACCACGATCTCGGGCTCTGGACCTGGAACGTCTTCGACTTCATCTCCCAGTCCCAGTTCGGGCTCGGCGTGGGGCCGGCGAGCACGGTGTTGCCGAACTGGCTGGAGTACCGCGGCTCGCTGCAGAGCGTGAAGATCAACCGCCGCAACGGGCAGGTCGTGTCGATCAACATGATCAAGGACCCGGGCAAGGGGCTGCGGCGAGTGGTCATGGCGATGCTGCGCACCGGTGGCCGGCTGCTGCCGCGGCCGCTCCGTGAGCACCTCGCGGGCACTCCGGCACGGTTCGCCGTGCGGGGTGAGCGGCACCAGGTGCGTCACCGGCAGCGGATCCTCGGGCGGATCCGCGCGGAGCTGGAGATCCAGCGGGCTCTGTACGTCGAGGTGGCGGCGGAGCTGGCGCGGTTGCGGGAGCTGCAGACCGGTGGCCGGGTGGCGGTGACGGTGCCGTGGTACAGCTCGATGTTCACCGTCGCCGGTGTTCCGCTCGACCCCCGTGACCTGCTGGCGGCGCGCATCGCGCGGCTGGAGGCGCTGCGCGACGAGATCGCCGCGGTCATCCGGAAGAACCGCCAGCTCGAGAAGTCGGTGGTCGAGTCGCTGACGGCGCTCGGTGTGTCCATCGGCGACCCGGCGCGGGTCGAGGGAGCGCCGACACAGCGCGCCCTCGCGGTCGGCTCGGGCGCGCTGGGGGCCGTGACGGAGCCCGGGCGCCCCGACGTGGCCAGCGGCGACGCCTGGCGGGGGACGACGGTGTCCGGCCGCGTGGTCGCGATGGTCGCCGACCAGGTGGCAGGCTCGCAGGCCGCGGTTCCGGCGTCGGTGGTGGCGGTCGAGGCCGGGATCACCGCCGCCCGCTCGCAGTCGCCCACGGCGCCCGGGCCGCAGGTCGGCCGGGCCGTCTACGACGCGGCCGCTGCCGCCACCACACCCGCCCCGGACGTCCTGGACCCGGACTCGACCAGCTACCTGACCGCGGTCGCCACGCGCAGCGACACAGGCACCGAGGTCGTGCTGGTCGGGGTAGGCGACAGCCGGGCGTACCTCGTGCGGTCGGACGGCACGGCGGAGCTGCTCACCACGGACGACAACATGGCCACGGCCCAGTCCGCCGAGGGCCCGGCACCGTCGCGGCCCACGTCGGTGAGCACCCGCTGGCTCGGCGAGAGCCCGGCGCCCCAGCCGGGGACGACCACGGTGTCGGTGACCGGACCGGGTCTGCTGATCCTGGTCACCGACGGTGTCTCGGACCTCTTCCCGACCCCGGCCGACCTCGCCGCGGTGATCGACGTGTCCGCCGGTCTAAGCAATCCCGCGCAGGCTGCCCGGCAGCTCACCGCCGCGGCCACCGCCTTGGGCGGGCGCGACGACAAGACCGCCGTCGTCGTCCCCCTGAACGGGCAGCGGCCGGTCCCCGCTCCGGACGGGGGTCCGGTGGCGATCGGCGGGCTGTCCGAGAGCGAGCGGCTGGACCTGCTGCGGCTGCTGCCGACGGTGGCCGGGCACCTGCGTCCGCTGGAGCGGGTGGTCGCGGGGATGCCGCGTGGACCGCCGGGATCGCCCGCTGTGATGGTGCTGGACGTCGATGCGGTGCGTGCCTCGGTGCTGGCGGGGTCGGCAGGTGTGCTGGACCGGCTCGTGGCGTTCGGGTGGCGCGATCCCGCTGTGGCGGTGGCTGCTGCCGGCGTGGTCGTGATGACGGCGGGGATGGCGGCCGAGGTCGCGGGCCATCTCGCGGCCGGGCGGTTGCAGCCGGAGTGGTTCGAGCGGCTGATCGATCACGAGATGCGGCATCACCTGAGCGGGCGGATCCACGGCGGGCACGACGAGGATGCCGCCGCCGTCGTCGCCGGGTTGCTGGATGCGCGGCGGGCCGAAGCAGGAGCACGGGCGTTGTGGCGCGCGGGCATCGTGCGCGCCGACCTGGCGCGGGCCGCGACGAGGCGCGGGCTGGGGTGGGTTGTCGCGGGGCTCGGCCGCGTTCTTCGGTGGGCGGGATGGCCGATGCGTCGGCTCGCCGAGCTGCGGGACCGGCGGGCGGCCGGGGCGATGAGGTCGCTGGTGCAGGGGGCGAGCAACCGCCTCGCCGGGGCGTCGCGGTTGCGGTGGGACGCCGTGCAGGTCGCCACGGCCACCTCGCTGACGGGCGAGCTGAACCGGCTCGGCGGCATGCTGGACGCGGTCCGGGACGGCTCGGGGTCCGTGCCGGCGCGGGCGTTGGCGGGGCGGGTCGACGCGGCGGTGGCCGCCGTCGAGGCGCTGGTACTCACCGCGCCCGCGCGTGGTCCACCGGCCACCGCGGGGGCCGTGTCGAGGTTCGGTGTTCGCGCCGCCGTCGGGTCGCCGGCGTTCATGACCGCAGCTGCCCGGGCGGTCGCGGCGCGGATGTGGGCCCGTGCGGGTTCGGTCGGCCGGAGCGTGCGCGCCTGGTGGGACGGGCTGCTGTCCGGGTTGCGGTTCGTGTGGTCGCCGCCTGCGTGGGTGCTGGAGCAGGCGGCTGCGCAGCCGAAGCGGCTGAAGGTCGGCGTCGAGCACCGCCTCTACCCGACCTGGGTGCAGGAGTGGCTCGGTCCGGCCGGGGAGCTGGTCTACCAGCTGTTGCACATCAAGCTGGTGCGCAAGGACTCGCTCGCGCCCGTCGAGGGGCGGCGGTTGCCGCTGCGGGAGCGGATCAGCCGGATCCGGGAGATCGTCGCACGCTCGATCTACAACCGGGCCGCGACGACCGGGGGCCAGTGGATCTGGGCGTCGGCCGTCGTGCCCGTGCCGCTGCCGGGATTGGCGGACGCGTTCCTGGACGTGTCGATCAAGATGATCACCGGGAACTACGGCGCCCTCAGTGTGCTCGACCAGGCCGAACCCCTGACGAAGGCCGCCGCCAAGAAGATCCGTGTGCTCGGGGCGTTCCCGGTGGGCCGGGTGGGGCTGCTGATCGCCCTCCGCGGCTGGTTCCGGATCGAGCCGTTCATCCTGCATTTCGACGTTCCCGGCCGGGCGCTGGAACAGACGGTGGAGGCGCCGCGGGTGATCGGCTTCCACCCGATGCGCCGGCTGAAGTACTGGGCGCTGAACCACGACCTGTCGCCGTGGACCTGGAAGCCGTTCGATTTCCTCTCCCAGACCCAGTTCGGGGTCGGGGTAGGGCCGGCGGACCCCGTGCTGCCGAACTGGATGGAGTACCGCGGCTCGTTGCAGAAGGTGGTGATCACCCGCCGGGACGGGCGGGTCCACGAGCTCGACATGATCAAGGGCACGGGTCGGAAGGTCCGCGCGGGCCTCATCAGGGTCTGGCGTGTCGCAGGCCGGTTGCTACCGCGGCCGGTGCGCGAGTACGTCGAGCGAGCTCCGGCGTGGTTCGCCGCCCGGGGCGAGCGCCACCAGATCAGCCACCGCCGGCGGATCCTCGGGCGCTACCGCGCGGAGCTGGAGATCCAGCGGTCCCTCTACGTCGACGTGGCGGCGGAGCTGGCACGGTTGCGGGAGCTGCAGGCGGGTGGCCGGGTGCCCGTGACAGGGCCCTGGTACAGCGCGATGTTCACGGTCGCGGGTGCGCCGCTCGACCCCCGGGACCTGCTGGCGGCGCGCATCGCGCGGCTGGAGGCGCTGCACGACGAGATCGCCGCGGTCATCCGGAAGAACCGCCAGAGCGAGAAGTCGGTCGTGGAGTCACTGACCGGTCTCGGAGCGAGCGACGTCGTTGCGCTCGCTGCCGAACCTCCGTCGCGCCGTGCCGTCACCCAGGGCTCGGGGGCACTCGGTGCGGTGAGCGAGTCCGGGAGCCCCGGAAGGGTGAACGGCGATGCCTGGCGAGGCGCGACGTCGCCGGGCCGGATGGTGGCGATGGTCGCCGACGAGGTGGCCGGCTGGGGCGCGGCGGTTCCCGCGTCGGTGGTGGCGGTCGAGGCCGGGATCACGGCGGCCCGCGCGCAGCAGGCGACGGCCCCCGGGCTGCAGGTCGGCCGGGCCGTGTACGCCGCCGCCGCAGGCGCCACCACGCCGGCACCCGACGTCCTCGACGCCGACTCGACCAGCTACTTGGCGGCGGTCGCGACCCGTACCGGCACCGGCACGGAGGTGGTGCTGGTCGGCGTGGGCGACAGCCGGGCCTACCTGGTGCGCCCGGACGGCACCGCCGAGTTGCTGACGACCGACGACAACATGGCCAGCGCCCAGACCGCCGAGGGATCCGCCCCATGGCGGCCCGCGTCGGTCAGCACCCACTGGCTCGGGGAGAGCCCGGCGCCGCAACCGCGAACCGCGACGGTGGCGGTGACCGGTGAGGCGCTGCTGGTGCTGGTCACGGACGGGGTGTCGGACCTGTTCGCGACCCCGGCCGACCTCGCCGCGGCGATCGACGCGCCGGCGGCGCTGCGTGACCCCGGGCTCGGTGCCCGGCAGCTGGCCGACGCCGCCACCGCCAGGGGCGGCCACGACGACAAGACCGCCGTGGTCGTCCCGCTGAACGTGGCGCGGTCCGGCGCTCCGGACGGCGGTCCGGTGGCGATCGGCGGGCTGACCGAGGGCGAGCGGCGGGACCTGCTGCGGCTGCTGCCCACCGTCGCGGATCACCTGCGTCCGCTGGAGCGGGTGGTCGCGGGTATGCCCCGCGGACCGCCCGACGCGCCCCCGGTGCTGGTGCTGGACGCGGCGTCGCTGCCCCAGTCGTCGGCGCAGTCGTCGGCGGGCGTGCTGGAGCGGCTCGTGGCGTTCGGGTGGCGGGACCCCTCGATGCCCGCGGCCGCCCCCGGCGTGGTGGTGATGACGGAGGCGATGGCGACCGAGGTGGCGGATCATCTCGCGGCCGGGCGGTTGCGGCCGGAGTGGTTCGCGCGGCTGGTCGATCACGAGGTGCGCCATCACCTGAGCGGAGAAGCACATGCCGGCCACGACGCGGACGCCGCTGCCATCGTCGCGGAGCTGCTGGGTGCCAGGCGCACCGTTGCGGCGGGCCCCGTGCATCTCGTGGGCATCGGCACGAGCGGTGCGACGGCGGGCCGGTTCGTGGACACGACGGACGGTGCAGCGGGTAGGGCGGTGCGGGAGGCCGTCCGGACGCTCGACGAGCGGGGAGCGGTGCACCCGGCGCGGCAGTCGCTGCTGGAGGTGGCAGGACCACGGGGTCTGTGGGTGACCGAGGGCCTGGACTTCGCGCTCGTCGACGGGCTGAACGCCGAGCTGGCCCGTGAGCCCGGCTCGGACGGGATCGCGGTCGTGTACGTCCTGGACCGGGAGCGGAGCCGGGTGCTCGCGGACACGGAGATGTTCGGCCACCTCCGCGGCCTCGACGAGGAGCTGCGGGTCGCGCTGGAGGAGCACGTGCTGCTTCGCCTGCGCCACGGCGATCCCGCGAACGTGGGCACGGAAGCCGTCACCGATGTGCCCGGGATCCCGCTGCGGCGGCTGGAGGGCGCGTCGTTCGTCCGGCGGTTGACGGGGGAGACGGTCCGGGGCGGGCGGCCGAAGGTGCTGCTCCTGCGCGACGCCGGCGGCGCCCTGATGGCAGCGATGCACTGGGCGCACGACCCGGGGGTGCTCCTGCGTGCGGTGGCAGGGGCCGAGCTGTCCCGGCGGGTGGGGGTGCCGACGGCGCCGTCCTGGCCGGCGATGGCGTCGGAGGATCTCCACGACGAGACCGGCAGCACGGTGGTGGAGGCCGGGGACGTCCTGGTCATGCGCGGGTTCCTCGACGGGACCGCTGTCGAGCTGGATGCGCCGGGGAGCGGAGCGCAGCGGGACCAGGTGGCGGGCCAGTTCGTCCTCGCCGGGCTCCTGCAGGACGCGGATCTGATGCGAGCCACGGAGGACGACCGGCTGCGCACCGCGGACGGGCTGGTGTGGTCGTTCGACTTCGACCAGTCGCTACCGATCGGACGGGACGCGCGTCCGGTCGAGCGGGGGCTGCGCATCGGGTCGCGCCCGGAGATCTACGGCCGGCTCACGCCCGCGGACGTGCTGGCCCAGCTGGAGCACGTCGGACGGCTCCGGGAGTGGCTGCTGGCCGGGGTGCCGGGCGGGGTGCTGCACAGGATGGTCGCGGCTCGGCTGTCCCGGGTGCAGGAGATGGTGCGTGCCGGGCGCCTCCCCGAGGCCCTGGTGCAGGACCTGGAGCGAGCCGCACGCAGCGCCGCCGCGCGGTATCCCGGCGATCCGCGGCCGCCCGGCGCCCACCTTCCGGTGTTCGCCGATCAGGCGCTGGCCCTGGCGGATGCGTGGGCTCACCAGGCCGGGCCGCCCGGGCAGCGGGAGCTCCGGCTGGCGAGCGACGGGCAGCTGCGGGCGCTCGTCGAGGCGAGTCTGCCGGTGCAGGTTCACGGCTGGCGCGCCGGCCTGTGGGGGCAGGGCCGCTGGGAGATCAGCCTGCGGCCGCAGGACGCGCGCGGCGCCGGTGATCCATGGACGCCGGACCTGCACGCTGTCGATCCCCGACGGGTGCTCTCGGCGTTGCGCCCGCTGCTGCCCCGGCACCCGGCGCCCGCCGCTCCCGAGGCGGCCCCGGACGTCGCCGAGCCGGGTGTCGTGTCGGCGACCGAGGTAGCGGCGCAGCTGCGCAGGACCGGCGTCGCGGTGGAGGTGCACGCGTCGGGGCTGACCTGGGTGGACGGCATCCCCACGATGGTGGGCGCGGTGGCCGGGCCGCCGGACGACGGGCTGGCCGAGCGGGCCGTCGCGGCGGCAGGTGAGCTGACGCCGCTGGGGCGGGCGGTGATCTGGGTCCGCTCGCCCGTCACGGCGGAGCAGCTGGGCCAGGTGCTCCAGCGGGTGCGCGACGCCCACCCCGGCGCGTTCGACCACATCCGGCTGTTCACGGCCGACCACACGGTCGAGTGGGACCCCCACGGGCCGCCCGGCCGGTCGGGAGCGTCGGCCCTGCCCGCCGTCATCGCGCCGGGAGCCACGTTCGACGCGCTGCCGCTCTGGGCCCGTGCCGCGGCGGTCGGTGCCGGCGTCGCGGCCGTGCTCGGTGGCCCTCGTGCGATCGGGCGGGCACTGCTGGCCACTCTCCGCCGGCTCGCCGGCCTTCTCGCCTCCGCCCCCACCCGCGGCCCGCCACCCCGGCATCGGGGCGGCGGCCCTGCGCTGATCTCCCACCGCGACCTGCCGGACGACGAGCGCGAGATCGTCGTCCAGGTCATCGACGGCATGGCGTGGACGGACGCGGTGGACCCCGCGGGCCTCGACCGTCTCGCCCGGTTCGAGCCCGGGGAAGCCGCAGCCTCCGGCGCTCGCGGGATCCGCGGCGCCGACGGGTTCGGCGAAGCCGTCCGCGGTGCGAGCGGCCCTGCCGACCTCGTCGTCTACGCCGGCTGGGACGGCTGGCTCTACACGGACGCCCGCACACTGGCCGCGCTCCGCTCCGGCGTGCTCGGTCCGGACGCCCTGCGTGCCCTGATGCGGCACGAGCTCGCGGAGCTGGCCAACGGCCGCCTGCCCCAGCACGAGCGCCTGCCGCACGCACAGCTTCCCCCGCTACCCGATCTCACCCCGCTGGCCCCGGTGGTCGGCGCCCACCTGCCGGCCCGGCCCGTCGCGTTCCGATCCGTGGTGGACGTCCACGGCCGCACCGCGCTCGTCGCGCCCGAGCTGGGGGCCCCTCCAGCGGCACTGAGCAGCATGACGGTGGTCCATGCCGACAAGATCATCAGCAGGAGCCGGAGCTCCGGAGTGGTCGTCCGTGTGGCCGGGGGCACCGCGGACGTGCTCACCAACCGGCACGTGGTGGACGGCGCGGTTCGCGTGCGGGTGGAGCTGGGCCGTCAGGCCTGGAGCGGCAGCGTGCTCCCCGCACCCGCCCCCGGGCGCATCGCCGACGCGCTGGCGGGCATCGACGCCGAGGCAGCCGCCATGCCACGCGAGGAGCTGCTCGGCTCCGTCGCGGATCTCGACCTCGCGCTGGTGCGCATCAGCACCGACGAGCACCCGCAGGTCACGCTCGTTCCGGTGGTGCCGGGAACTACATCGGTCGAGGGCAGCCCGGTCACCCTCGTCGGCCTGCCGCACCAGTCGTTCCCTGTGGACGGACCCGACGCGGTCTGGGACAACCGGACGGCGGAGCCGCGGCCCGTCGTCGCGGGTGGGATCGCGGCACCGGGGCGGTGGTCCGCCACACCCGGGGCCGACCGGTGGGACCTGGTGATCGCCGGAAGCCCGTGGGTCGCACTCGGCAGCTCGGGTGGCCCCGTCCTCGCTGGTCAGGGCGTGCATGAGCGGCTCGTGGGCGTCGCGCACAGCATCACGATCAGCGTCCTCGGCCAGGACGGCACGCAGGCCCGGGCGGCGCTGGTGGTGGGCGCCCCGGCCGTCCGCGCCTACCTCGCCGCGACCTGGTCGCCCGACGACCCGGCTCCGACGAGAAGGCACGCGGATGTCGTGCCGGTTCGGTGGGGCGACAGCCCGGCCCTGGCGGCCGCCGCGGAGCGGAGCCTCGACCGCGCCCGGGTAGCGCTGGACAGGGCGGGCGCGCTGACGGGCGATCGGCCGCGCGAGATCGCCGAACTCGTCGAACAGGCCCGCGAGGCCGCGTCGTTCGCCGGGTTCCTCACCCGACGTCACCCCGAGCCGTTCGCTGCCGGAATCAGCGACGCCGAGGCACGGGCCGTCACGGCGACCGATCGGCTCTGGACGCTGCTCGCCGCCCGCGCGGAGCAGGCCACCACCGCCGACGATCTCCCGTCCGGCTTCATCGACTCGCTCGTGAGCGCGGCAGGCCGGCTCCCGGCGCCGTTACCCATGGCAGTGGATCTGCGCCGGTCGGAGCACCGGCGGCTGTTCGACCAGCTCCTGGCGGTGCTCGCACCGTTGTCCGGTCGGCTCGGGGACGGGCCGGCGCAGGCCGAGCTCGTCGAGTTGATCGACGATGCCTTCGACCTCGTGCTCGGTACCAGCCGCGAGCAGGGTGAGGTTCCCGCCCGCTGGCGCGGTGGGCCCGCGCCGGCCGCGGCGCAGTGGGGGCTCGCCCGGGTCGAGCGGCTGATCGTCCGGCATAGCGAGCTCGCCCTCCCGCCGGGAGCGGTCGCCGGCCTGGCCGACGTCGTCACGGAGACGCTCGCCGACGCCCGGCTGCTCACCCTGCACGACCCGGGACCGGTTGCAGACCGGCTGGTCGCGCTGCAGCGGTGGCTCGTCGAGGCGGGACGGCTGCGCGGCCCGCCCCCGGGCGGCGCGGTCGCCGTCGTCCGGAACACCGGCGTGCCCACCCGGCTGGACGACACCGAGTACGCGCAGGTCCTGCATGTGCTCGACGGGATGCGGGACTCGCTGCGCGAGGTCGGGCGGGAGCACCGGGCGTACCGACTGGCGGATCCGGGCGGGGCGTGGGCGGAGTTCGCGCCGCGGCTGTACGCGGTGCCGGGGTGGAACGCCGCTCTGCCGCAACGGTTCGCCGTGGTCGAGTTCGTGGCACCGGACCCCGCGGAGCCGGGGCGGGCAGCGGTCTTCGTCGACGCGGAGGTGCTCGCGCGCCTGGTGCTGCTGCCGGAGCCGTGGCGACAGCAGCTGGCCGACCGGGAGCGGGCACGCCTGGAGCGGGCCACCGAGGACGCGGCGCAGGCGATGCCGCTGCCGGCGGCGACCGCCCTGCTCGCCCTGGTCCGACCGCGAGTGGGCTACGGGGTCACGACCGGCCCGCTCTCGCCGGGTGAGCAACGGTGGCTGGCCCTGAGGTTCGCGCTGTGGCTGGGGGAGCAGCCGGCGTCGCGCGAGGGCGGGACGATCGTCGCGGACTGGGGGCCGCTGCGGTCCGAACTGGAGGGGATGGGGCTGGAGCGGCTGCGCGCCGAGCTGCTCGCCGTCCGCGTGGTGGACGTGCACGGCAGGCGATGGACCGTGACATTGCGGCACGTCCGCGCCGAGATCGACCGGCTGATCCGTGGCCGGCTGCTGAGCCCGGACCTCGACGCCGATCTCGACGCCCATCTCGCTGCCGGCCTCGACGGCGGTCCCGACCGGTCCGCGGCGGCCGTGCAGCACGCGGTGCTCGTCGCGCGGGTGACGATCGCGAGGGTGCGGCGCGACGAGATCGCTGCGGCGGAACGGCTCGATCGCGCCGAGGCCACCCGGCTGCCGGCACTGCGCACCCTGCTGTCACAGGTGGCGGCCGGCCCGGGCACGGCATCGGCGCTGCTGCGGCGGACGGTGCTGCCGGGGTCGGCCGAGCAGGCCCGGATGGTGCTCGACCGGCTGGTGGCGTCGGGGCTGCTGCGGGCAGGCCGGAGCGGTGACACCTACGGTCCCGTGGACCGCGTGATCGCGCTGCTCGAACGTGTGGCCGCCCGGGACGGCCTTGCGGACGGGCCGGTGCGCGCTCTGCTGGACGAGACCGCCGCGGTGCTCTCCACGCGCCCGGCGCTGTGGCAGGAGAGCACCGCTGATCAGATGGCCCGGCTGCTGACGCTCCTCACCGCCCTGCCGGAGCTGGGGGTTCAGGCGGGCGCCGGGGCGCCCACCTACCTGGACCTGCTGCACACGGTGGGGACCACCCCGGCCGGGGTCGGCGCGGGAGAGCTGTCGTCAGCGCTGCCGGGCGGTGCCGCGTCGGACGTGACCGCGGCGATCTCCGTGTTGCGGGCGGCGGGCCTGGTCCAGCTCGACGTGCAGGACGGGGTCCGGCACCTGCTCGCCGTCCCCGTCCGCAGGGTGCTCGGCGATCTCGCCTACCGGGACGAGATCGAGGAGCAGGACTACCGGCGGGAGCTGGACGCCCTGCTCGGCCTGCTGCGCCAGGTGCCTTCCGCGGCGGACGGGGCGGCGGACCGGCTCGGCGCGGTGGTGACCCGGCTGCGGACGATCGAGGGCAGCCCGCTGCACCCGGACGCGGACCGTGGCGGGTTGTGGGAGCCCGGGCCGACCAGCTACGGGGCCGTGCTGCTGGCCGTCCGCCGTTCTCCCGGCGTCAACACGGTCGGCCTCGCGCGGATGCTCGATCTGCCGGTGGGCAGCGTGCGTCACACGGCGCGCCGGCTCACCACCCTGGGACTGGTCCAGATCACGCACAGGGCGGGAGGTGGGGACAGCTACCTGCTGCGCACGTCGGTGCTCGCGCTGATGGACGCGCTGACCGACCCCGCGGAGATCGTCGAGCCCGCCTATCGAGAGGCACTGCTGGATCTGGCGGAGCTCCTCATGAGCGAAGGGCTGTCGAGGCCCTCGCTGGCAGAGCTGGCCACGTCGGTGGCGCGGTTGCGGGAGACCCCCGAAAGTCCGTTGGAGACCGATGGGCGGGTGCACGAGCTGTACGAGCCCCCACCGGTGAGCTACCTGGATCTGCTGCTCGCGATCGGGGCGGTTCCCGGGTCGGGGAGCAGCGAGATCGCCCGCGTTCTCGGCACGAGCGCGGATCTCGTCCGCGGAGCGACGGTGCACCGGATCGGGCCGCGGATGGTGACGGTCACCCGGCGGGTCCAGCGGTTGGACGAGAGCATCACGGGCGGCGGATTCCTGATCCTGGCCGAGCCGGGGTGGGGGTACGCGCCCGACCCGGAGTCGGCGAGTCCCAGCCGGACGAAGTTCACCTACGAGCTGACGGAGCTCGGGAGGGACTTCCTCGCGGCCCTGCGTGACCCGGGCACCGTGGCGGATCCCCACGACCGGGAAGCGCTGCACCGTGCCGCCCTGCTGCTGCGGCGCAACCCGGGCCGTGACCGGTTCCCGATGGACGCGCTGATCGACTCGATCGCCCGGCTGCTCGACCGCGGCGAGATCGATTCCGCGGGCATCCCGGTGGTGACCCGCGAGACCTCACTGCGGGGCACCCTGGACGCCGTCGCCGCCGCGGGCGGGTTCGTCGGAGGCGACGATCTCGCGCGGCAGCACGCCGGTGCGGTCAAGCTGCGCCTGGCGCGGTTCGCCGATTGGGGGTTGCTGGAGATGCAGCACGCCTCCGACGGGACCTCGCTCTACCGGATGCCGGAGCACACGCGCCGGCTCCTGCACGACCTCGACCACCGGGTCAGCGTGCTCGACCGGCCCCACCGGGCGGCCCTCGACGCGCTCGCCGGATGGTTCGACCGGCCCGCGAGCCTCCAGGTCGGCGTGGTGGCGACCCGGAGGATCGAGGACGCGCTCCAGGCCGTGCGGGACCTGCCGGAGAGTGCGTTGCCGGCGGCGCCGAGGGTGAGCACGAGGCAGTTGCTCGACGTGATCGCCGCCGGTGCCGGCGGCACGCTCGCCCAGCTCGCGGCGGCCACGTCCGGGAGGCCATGGGCCCTCGTCACCAGGCTCCACGCGCTGCACCGATGGGGTCTGGTCGATCGATGGATCGACCCGACCTCGGGGATCCGGTCCCGCGAGTACCGCTACAGCCTGCCGGGCCACACGCGTGCATTGCTCCGCGACGTCGACGGCCGTTCGCTCCAGCCCTACCCGCGGTACCTGGTGCTGCTCGACGAGCTGGCCGCGCGGCTCGACAGGCCGATCGACCGCGGCAGGGACGGGTGGAGGCAGCGGACCGACGCGGTCCTCACGGCGATACGCAACCTGCCCGGGAGCCCGTTGCCGGCGTCACCGGTGACGCAGGAGAACTCGGTGCGGCACATGCTCGACGTGATGGACCGGACCGGCGTCATGACGGTCGGCGAGATCGCGGCGGCCGTCACCGGGGTCGTGAGCACCGTGCTGGGCCAGCGCCTGGCGACGCTCTACGCGGCGGGGCTGCTGGAGCGGCTCCCTGCCGGTGCGCGGCACCACACGACCACGCGGTTCGCCTACTCGGTGCCCGAGCGCACCCGCCGCCTGCTGTCTGATGTGGACGGTCGGGAGGCGCTGCGGGAACCCGACTACGTGGCCGCGCTGGAGGAGCTGGCCCTCCGGCTGGGCTCACCGGCGCCGTTGAAGCCCGGAACGGCGCAGGCGAGCGAGTTCGTGGCGCTGGTCGGCGCGATCCGCGTTCTCGCCGCGAGCCCGCTGCCCTCGCGCGGCCCTGCGCCGATGACGTCCTACCGGGGCACGCTCGACGCGATCGGGGCGGCGGGCGAGGCCGGCATCACGGCAGAGGAGCTGGCCGCCCTGCCGCCGGGTCTTGGCATGGTGCCGATGCGGCAGCGGCTGCGGCTCCTGCTGGGGTGGGACCTGGTGGAGCGGGTGTCGGGCGCGGGCCGGGGTGCGCGCTCGGGCAGCCGGGTGTACCGGTTGCCCGAGCCGGTGCGGCGGCTGCTGGCCGCGTTGGACGATCCGTCCTCCTTCGTCGCGGAGGCGAGCAAGGCTCGGTTGCGGGCGCTTGCCGAGCTGCTGAACACCCCGGCGGCGAAACTCGGCCCGGGGTCGCGGCAGAAGGTCACCGAGGCCGTGGAAGCGGTCCGCGCACTGCCCTACAGCCCACTGCGCGATCAGCGCCTCGGCCCCCGGCCGGAGTCGCTACGCGCCACGCTCGACGCCCTGGATGCGCCCGGCGGGGCGACGGTCGCGGAGGTCGCGGCGGCCACCGGCACCGCCGAGACGGCTGTGCGGGGGCGGGTCTTCACGCTCACCGAGTGGGACCTGGTCGTCGTCCTGTCGGGCGGGACGCGGGGACCGGCACTCAGGCGGTACGGGCTGCCTGCGCACACCCGCCGGCTCCTGCAGGACCTGGACGATCCCGAGGCGATCACCGACCCGGGCTACCGGGTAGCGGCAGCGCACCTGACCGAGCTGCTGGCCCGCTCGGCGGGGCTGCGGCCGGAACAGCGTGGGACGCGGGAGCTCGCGGACGTCCTCGACGTGATCCGCGCGCTTCCGGGCGGGCCGCTTTCGGCGCAGCGGCTGCACAGGCCGGGCGACTCGGTGTGGGCGACGATCGAGGCGGTCGCCGCCGCGCCCGATGGGATCGGCGCAGAGGAGCTGACCGAGGCGACCGGCATGCTCCCCGTGCCGCAGATGCGCCACCGGCTGCACGTGCTGGCCGATTGGGGGCTGCTGCGCATCCGTCGTGGTGCCGCGGGTCGCAAGCTCTACTCCGTGCCCGCCGTGACCCGGTTGCTGCTGGCCGACCTCGCGGAGCCCGCCCGGATCGCAGACCCCGACTACCGCGCCGCTGCCGAGCGACTCGCTCCGCTGCTCGCGCAGAACGTCAACCTCCTGCCCGGCTCACCGAGGACCCCCGAGCTGATCCAGGCCCTCGCTGCCGTTCAGGAGCTGGAAGCCGGTCCGCTGGGCCGGGGCCCCCACGTCCCCGCGGACTCGTTGCGCGGCACCCTGCTCGCGCTGGCCACCGCCGACCGCCCCGTGCCGGCCGCGTGGCTGGCCCGGACGCAGCAGCTGCGGGAACACGGCGTCATGGGCCGGCTCGCCGTGCTGCACCGCCGCCACCTCGTACACCGTGAGATCGACTGGGGCGCCCCCGGGCGCGCTCCCGAGGCCGTCTACTCCCTCACGCAGGACACGCGGCGGCTGCTCGCGGAGCTGGCCGATCCCTCGGGCATCGACGCACCCCGGTACCGGGCGGCCGTCGAGGAGCTCGTGGTGCTGCTCGGCGCCCCGACCAACACGGAGACGTCGGCCACGCGTGAGGTCGTGCTCGCCGGGCTCGACGCCGTCGCCGAGCTAGAGGCCGGCCCGCTGCCGGCGCGCCGGGGCCCTGCGTGAGTCATGATCGACGAGATCGGGGTTTCGGACCTTCGCGGGGCCGAAACCCGGATCTCGCGGAGATCAGGAGGTGGAGATCCGCGCGAAGCGAGGCAACGGGTGCCCGACGATGACGGGGCCGCCGGCGGGCGGGTGGGCGCGGTCGCGTGCTTCCGAGGGCTCCTCGGTCTCCGCCTGGCTCGCTGCGTACCGGCGGACGAGGACGTGCATGCGGTAGCGCGCACACGGGCGGCGGTCGAGCAGGCTCACCGCGGCCAGCGCTTCGAGCCCGGCCGCCACCGCGGCGCGGCCCATCCCGGTGGCGGCGGCCGCTGCCGCCGCGGTGAACCCCTCGTCGGTCACGCCGGGGAGCAGGCCGAGCAGCCGCAGAAGCCGCCGGTGTTCCGGGTCGAGCGTGCGGTAGGACAGGTCGAGCGCGGCCACCATGTCGGTGGCGGCGTCGCCGTCCAGGCGCAGGGCTGCCAGAAGGTCTCCGCCGCTCAGCCGCTCGACGTGCTCGGCGATCCCGCGCTGCGGGTGCAGCACCAGCTGAGCGGCGGCCACGCGGAGCGCGAGCGCCGACCCGCCGCACAGCTGCACCAGCTCGTCGGCCGCGGCCGGTTCCGCGGCCACTCGCGGCGCGCCGAGCACGCCCGCGAGCAACGCGCGCCCGTCGGCAGCGGACAGGACGTCGAGCACGATCCGGTGCGAGCCGGGGGAGACGGCGAGCCCGGCGAGGTCGGCCCGGCTCGTGACGAGGACTCCGCACCCGGACCCGGGCAGCAGCGGCCGTACCTGCTCGGCCGACACCGCGCCGTCGAGAACGACCAGCATGCGACGGCCCGCGAGCAGCGACCGGTACGCGGCCACCAGTTCGTCCTCGTCGGACGGCAGCGCGTCGGCCGGCAGTCCGAGCGTCCGGACGAACCGTGCCAGCACGTCCGGCACGGCTCTCGGCGCAGCGGGGGAGTGGCCGCGCAGGTCGGCGAACAGCTGTCCGTCGGGGAAGCGGTCGGCCACGTCATGGGCGGCCCGTACGGCCAGCGCCGTCTTGCCGACTCCGGCCATGCCGGTGATCACGACCGGTGCGCCGCTGCGAGGCCCCGTCTGCCCGAGAGCGTCGACGATCGCGGCGAGCTCGGCCTCCCGCCCGGCGAACCCGGAGTCGGCCATGGGGAGCTGGCGCGGCGGGCGGGCGGCAGGCGGAAGCGCCACGGGCGCCGCGACGGGCGCGGGAGGGGCAGGCGCGCCGAGGACCTCACGGTGGGCGGCACGCAGGTCGGCCCCCGGGTCGATGCCGAGCTCCTCGGCCAGCAGGCTCGCGACCTCGCGGTAGGCCGCGAGCGCCTCACCCTGGCGGCCCGCACGGTGCAGCGCCCGCATGCGGTGTGCCCAGAAGCGCTCCCGCTCCGGGTACCGGCGAACGAGGGCGGCCAGTTCGCCGAGCACCTCGGCGTGTCGGCCGAGGGCCAGGTCGAGCTCGATCCGCCGGTCGAGCGCCTGCAGGTAGCGCTCGACCAACCCGGCCACCTCGTCGCGCTGCAGGGGCGGGGACGGGACATCGGACAGTGGCGGCACGTCACGCCACAGCGAGAGCGCGTCGGTCAGCAGCGCGGACTCGGCGACGTCGTCGCCTGCGGCAGCGGCCCGGGCCGCCTGCGCGCCGAGCGAGGAGAACCGGTGGAGGTCGAGACGGCACGCCGGGATCGTGATCCGGTAGCCGTCCGGCTCGGTCCGCACGGCGGAGTCCTCGGCGCCGCCCCCGAGCAGGCGCCGGATCCGCATCACGTACTTCTGGACGGTGCCGCGGGCGTCGCCGGGCGCGTCCCCGTCCCACAGCTTGTCGACCAGGTCGTCGATCGAGACGGGACGGTTCGCCTGGAGGAGCAGCGCGGCGAGGACCACCCGCAGCTTGCCCGCGCCCAACCGGAGGACGACTCCGTCGCGGACGACCTCGAGCGGTCCCAGCACCCGGAACTCGATGACCGAGTCCACACCCCGTCCCTTCGTGCCGCAGGTGGAGGCGGGGCGCCCCGTGCCGTCCGGGCACGTGGCGCCCCGCCGAGGATCAGCCGAAGCGATCGATCAGGTCGATCACCAGCAGGACGACGAACAGCGCCGACGCCCCGGTGAGCAGCACGTTGGACACCCACCCGGAACGGCCGTCGCCCACGACCCGCTTGGAGTTGAGCAGCAGCATCAGCGTGATGCCCAGGAAGGGCATGAACGCCGAGCCGAGCACCCCGTAGACCAGCGTGAGCCCGAACGGCCTGTCGAGGAAGAGCAGCGCCATCGGCGGGATGGTCAGCCAGAGCAGGTACCCGCGGAACGGGAGGCTGCGCTCGGCGACCGCGGCCTCGTACCCGGTGGCAGTGCCGGTCGGGTCCGTGGTGGCGTCCGTGGCCGTCTCGGCCTCCGCCGCCTCGAGCTCCGCCTCGGCCTTTCTGCCGTGCGGCAGGCGGATCGTGCGGGTCCAGTCGGTGAACAGCAGGCTCACGCCGTTCCAGACGCCCAGCAGCGAGGACGAGGTGACGGCGAGGAACCCGATGAGGAACATGATCCGGGCCCAGTCGCCGTAGGTCTCACCGAGCGCGGTGCCGAGGGTGAGCAGGCCCGAGTCGCTCGACGTGAGGTTCTGGCCCCGCAGCATCTCCGCGCCGACGATCAGCATCGCGATCACGAAGATGCCGGTCATGACGTAGCCGACGGTGTTGTCCAGCCGCATCATCGACAGCCAGCGAGTGCCCTTCCAGCCCTTGGCGATCATCCAGTAGCCGTATGCGGCCATCGTGATCGTGCCGCCGACCCCGCCGATCAGGCCGAGCACGTTGACCACGGAGCCCTCGGGCAGCCGCGGCACCAGCCCGCTGAACACCTCACCGAGGTTCGGGGAGACGAGCAGCGCGACCGAGACGACCGACACGAACTTGATCAGGACGAGCACGGTCATGAACTTCTCGAAGACGTGGTAGCGCTGCGCCCACACGAGAACGAGGCCGACGACACCGGCGATCATCGCCCAGTACCGCACGGGCAGCCCGCCGAACAGGGCGTTGAGTGGCAGGCCGACCGCGGACATCGCCGTGGCGCCGTAGACGAAGCCCCAGATGATGATGTAGGCGCCGAAGAAGACGGTGGCCCAGTACCCGAGCCTGCGCCACCCGTCGAGCAGGGTGGTGCCGGTCGCGAGATGCCACCGGCCCACGCCCTCGGCCAGCGCGAGCTTGAGACCCGTGCCGAGCACCGCCGCCCACAGGAGCACCATCCCGTACTCGGCGCCCGCCACCATCGTGGCGACCAGGTCGCCCGCACCCACACCGGTGGCCGCGGCGAGCAGCCCCGGCCCGACCTGCTTGACCTTCGCCTTGAATCCGACCGGTGGACCGAGCTCTCCTACCGGTGACGTCGTTGTCATCTGCTCCCCGCTCCTCGTTCTGCCAGAGGTGTCGCAGGCAAGGTAAAAGCGATCACAACGTGGAGCAGTACCTCGGATGAGATCTTTACCAACGCTTAGGAGACTGGTCGCTCAGCCGTGCAGGTCGCGGTAGGCGGCCGCGGCGCCGGGGTGCAGCGGGACGTCCCCGGTGCCGATGAGCGATCGCTGGTCCAGGTACTGGGTGCCCAGGGCCGCCGAGGGCACCAGGTCGGGTGCGGAGCCCACGAGGGTGCGCGCGACCGCGCCTGCCACATCGTCGGGCAGAGAGGCACCCGCGACGAGGAGGTTCGCGACGCCGACGGTGGGCACCCGCGTGCTCGTCCCGTACACGCCGGCGGGCACCGCGACCGGCCCGTAGACCTCCCCGTGGCGGGCGCGCAGCTGCGGCAGGAGCCCGACCAGCGGGATCAGCCGGATCGGACGGCGGGCCGCCAGCTCGTCGAGTGCGGGCGTCGGCACGCCGCCGGACCACAGCAGTGCGTCCGTCGCCCCCGAGTCCAGCGCCGTGACGGCCTCGCGCAGCGGCCGCCGGGTGACCGGAGCGGTGATCCCTGCCGCGGCGAGCAGCCGGTCGCCGAACACGGCGGCGCCGGATCCGAGCGCGCCGAGCGAGACCTGCCGCCCCGCCAGGTCGGCGACGTCCGCGATCGAGTCCTCGGCGCGCACCACGACCTGCATGTAGTTCTCGTAGACGCGCCCGATCGCCCGCAGGGCCACCACCTGGGCGAACGGCGCCTCGCCCCGCAGGGCGGCCACGGCGATGTCGCTGAGCGCGAGCCCGAGGGCAGCCGTGCCGTCCTCGACGTGGCGGGCGTTGTCGACGCTGCCCCCCGTCTCCATCACGCGCGCGGAGATCCCGGCGGCCTGCAACTGCCGGACGAGCAGCTCGCCGAACTCCACGTAGAAGCCTCCGGGCTCGCCTGCGGCCACCACGACCGGCGGCTCTCCGTCGCCGCTGCAGCCCGCGGCGACGAACGCCAGAGCCAGCGGTGCTGCGCGCAGGAGCGTCCGGCGCGAGAGGGTCACAGGCACGGCAACTCCACGGTGACGGCCAGACCTCCGCCGGGCGCGGGTGCGAGCCGCAGCGCCCCACCTCGTGCGGTCGCGAGGCGTTCCGCGATCGCGAGCCCCAGCCCCGACCCGCGGCTCCCGTTCGCCTGCGCCGAACGCCAGAAGCGCTGCGTGGCGCGGCCGAGATCCTCGGCAGGCAGCCCCGGTCCGTCGTCGCGGACCTCGAGCCGGACCCGCCGTGCTCCAGGCGTCCCGGCCGCGGTCCAGCCGACCCGGGCGGTGGCCGTGGCCCCCGCATGCTTCACGGCGTTGTCCAGCAGCACGTCGAGCAGCTGGGCCAGCTCCGACGCGGAGCACGCCACCTCGGCCGCAGGCCCGTCGGTGACGACGAGCCGCACCCCGGCGCGTTCGGCCACCGGTGCCCACAGCTCGACCTGCTCGGCCACGACCGTTCCGATGTCCGCCTGCTCGCCGCCGGCGTCGCCCGCCGCGAGGTCGGTGGCCCGGCTCTCCGCCGAGGCGAGGTCGAGCATCCCGTCGAGGAGCGACTCCAGCCGCTCCACCTCCGCGAGCGTCGAGCGGTAGGTCCGGCGGCCGTCGTCCGGGACGTGCGCGTCCAGGGCGTCGACCCGCAGCCGGAGCGCAGCGAGCGGGTTGCGCAGCTGGTGCGAGGTGTCCGCGACGAGCCGGCGTTGCTGCTCGGCACTGGTGGAGACGACGTCGGACATCCGGTTGAACGCCGTGGCCAGCTCGCGCAGCTCCGACGGGCCGCCGCGCGGCGACACGTGCGCTCCGGGGTGCCCCTCGGCGACCGCGCGCACCCCTCCCGCCAGCTCGGCGACCGGCCGGAGCACCCAGCGGGCCACCACCAGCGCCAGCGCGGCGAACGCCACGGCCGCAGCCAGCGCACCCAGCAGGATGGCCGTCCAGGCGGTGGCGATGTCGGCCGCGGCCCCGGCGGGCGAGGCCCGCAATACGACCGCACCTTCCACCTGCGTGCCGGTTCCGACCGGACGCGCGAACAGCACCGGCTCGTCGGACCCCGGCCCGAGTCGCTCCGGCCGGGCGGCCGGCTGGTTGCGCAGGGCGGCGTCGACGGCCGCGAGCACCCCGGGATCGTCGACGTCCAGACCGGCTTCGACGATCGGACGGCCGCTCCGGTCCACGACCACGACCCCTTCGCCGTAGAGCACGCTGTGCGCCCGAACCTCCTCCGCGAGCGCCGTGCCCGTGTCCTGGTCCGCCTGCTGGGCGTACGCGGCGAAGCGGTCCATGTCGGCGGTGCGGGCGAGCACGAACCGCTGCGTGCGCTCGGCCGCCGTGCTGTCGAGCAGCGGCAGCGCGAAGGCCGCGACGGTGGCTACCGAGAAGGCCGAGAGGACCAGCAGCAGGCGACGGCGCACCGGCTGTCCTCAGCCGCCGAGCCGGAAGCCGAACCCGCGGATCGTCGTCAGCAGGCCGGGGCGCCCGAGCTTGGCCCGCAGCGCCGCGAGGTGCACGTCGAGCGAGCGCGAAACCGCCAGGTAGGCGTCACCCCAGACCTCGTCGAGCAGTTGCTGACGACTGACGGCGGCTCCCGGCCTGCGGGCGAGCGCGGCGAGGATCTCGAACTCCTTCGCGGTCAGGGTGATCTCGTTCCCACCGACGGTGGTCCGCCGGGCGCCCAGGTCGATGTGCAGGTCCTCGATCTCCACGACGTCCGCCGGGGCGTCGTCGTCGGCGCGCCCCGCACGGGCCCTGCGCGCCACCGCCTCCATGCGCGCCAGCAGCTCGCGCAACCGCACCGGCTTCACCACGTAGTCGTCGGCGCCCAGCCGCAGCCCCCGCACCACGTCCCGCTCGGTGCCGCGGGCGGTGAGCACGAGCACCGGCGTGGAGGTGATGCGCCGCAGCCTGCGCAGCACGTCGAGCCCGTCGGCGTCGGGGAGGCCGAGATCGAGCAGGACGACGTCCGCGTCGTGGGCGTTGCCCCAGACCTCGGCTGCGCGGGCCGCCCGGACCGCGGTGTGCCCGTGCGCCGCCAGCGCTTCGAGCACCGCGTCGGCGACCCCGTCGTCGTCCTCGACCACAAGTACACGCACGTGATCAGCCTGCCGGACGATTACCGAGCGGAAAAGCCTGGTCGCGGCATGCGCACGGCCGGTCGTCGCACAGGGCTCGCCAAGCAACCCGGATCAACGGCACGATCCGGACCGTGAAGCTCCTCCGTACGCGCCAGCGGGTGCTCGGCTCCGTGCTGGTCGCCGTCACGCTGCCGATGCTCGTCGTTGCGGGTTGCACCACGAGCATCGCCGGTGAGCCCACGTCGCGCCCGGGCGCGTCGGGCCAGGCAGCGCCGTCCCCACAGAGCGCCTCGCCGTCGGTCGTGCCGCGGGCGTCCTCGGGGTTCTGTCGCCTGAGGGTGACGCCCGGCGGCACGTCGATCAGCAGCTCGGGCACGAGCTCGCGCTCGAGCACCGTGAACGGGCACACCACGTTCTCCTGCGGCTCGAGCCCGGTCATCGCAGTCGAGGCGGTCGAGGACGCCGGTGTCACGTTCACGGCCGACGGGGCCACGGTGACGATCGCCCCCGGCTCGAGCGCCACCGTCGGCACCGCCGTGATCGAGGTCATGCGTGCCGGGGACGGCACGGCGGAGTTCCAGGTCACACCGGGCTGACCGACGACTTCCCGGCGCGGTGCCCGCATCGTCGCGGGCTACTACTCTGGTGGGGTGAGTACGCACCACCCCGTCCCCGGCCACCCCGATCCGGCAAGCCCCTGGGTCTTCAGCACCCGTGAGCTCGGGCGGCGTCCAGGGAACATGCGCAGCTACCAGCGCACCGTCCCGGCTCCGGCGGACCCAGCCGCGCTCGGCTTGGAGACCATCGCCGTGCCGGCGGGGGAACCCATCGAGCTGGACGTCCGGCTCGAGTCGGTCACCGAAGGGGTCTACGTCTCGGGCAGCGTGCACGCGCCCCTCACGGGCGAGTGCGCCCGCTGCCTCGACGCGCTCACCGACGAGATCGACGTCGAGCTCTCGGAGCTGTTCGCTTACCCCGACAGCGTCACCGACGAGACCACCGACGAGGACGAGCTGCCGAGGGTCGTCGACGAGATGGTCGACGTCGAGCAGACCGTGCGCGACGCGGTCGTGCTCGCCCTGCCTCTCGCCCCGCTGTGCAGCCCTGACTGCCTCGGCCTCTGCCCCGACTGTGGGGAGAAGCGGGCCGACCTCGCGCCCGGCCACGGGCATGAGACACTGGATCCTCGGTGGGCCGCTCTGCGTGAGCGCCTGTCCGCAGACTGATCCCTCGAGTACTGCTAGGAGATTCACCGTGGCTGTTCCGAAGCGCCGGATGTCGCGGTCGAACACGCGCTCGCGCCGGTCGCAGTGGAAGGCCACTGCACCCACGCTCGTCGCCTGCTCGAACCGCGCCTGCCGGGCCGTCAAGCCCCCGCACGTCGCCTGCCCCACCTGTGGCACCTATGACGGCCGCCAGGTCGTCACTCCGGCCTGATCGCCGGGAGCACGGAATCGGCGACGACGCAGTGGTAGCGCGAGGCCTACAGGGGCCCGTGGAGGACCGCGGGCCCCTTCTCGCGTCCCTCGGAGTCGAGATCGCCCACGATCTACTCACTCTGGCGCTCACCCACCGGTCCTACGCGTACGAGAACGGCGGGCTGCCCACCAACGAGCGCCTGGAGTTCCTCGGCGACTCCGTGCTCAGCATCATCGTCACCGAGCGGCTCTACTGCGATCACCCGGACCTGCCCGAAGGGCAGCTGGCCAAGCTGCGCGCGAGCGTCGTCAACATGCACGCGCTCGCCGGCGTGGCGGCCACCCTCGGCGACGGCGGGCTCGGTGCGCACCTCTACCTGGGCCGCGGCGAGGAGCTGACGGGTGGGCGCACGAAGGCGAGCATCCTCGCCGACGCCACGGAGGCCCTGATCGGCGCTGTGTACCTCGAGCACGGGCTCGAGACGGCCCGTGGGCTCGTCGACCGCCTCTTCGACGGTCTGATGCGCAGCGCGCCGTTGCTCGGGGCAGGGCTGGACTGGAAGACGAGCCTTCAGGAGCTCACCGCGGCGGCCGAGCTCGGCGTCCCCGAGTACCGGATCGCCGAGGACGGCCCGGACCACCTCAAGATCTTCACGGCCACCGCGGTCGTGGCGAACCGAGAGCTCGGGTCGGGCGAAGGGCGCACGAAGAAGGAGGCCGAGCAGAAGGCGGCCGAGCTCGCGTGGCGCACTCTCACGGCCGAAGCCGCGGCGGGCAGCGAGCCCGCCGCGTCCGGCCCCGCCTGACGCCCGGCCGTGCCGGAGCTCCCGGAGGTCGAGGTCGTCCGTCGCGGCCTCGCCGACCACGTTCTCGACCGCAAGATCGCCGCGGTCACGGTCGCCCATCCCCGCGCGGTGCGTCGGCACGTGGCAGGCGGCGACGACTTCGCCGCCCGCCTCGCCGGGCGCGCAATCACCGGCGTCCGCCGCCGGGGCAAGTACCTGTGGCTCGACCTCGACGGCGGCGCGGAGGGGGACGACGCCGTGCTCGCCCACCTCGGCATGAGCGGGCAGATGCTCGTGACCGTCGAGGACCGGCCCGACGAGAAGCACCTGCGCATCCGGTTCCGCTTCGCCGACGGCGGCACGGAGCTGCGTTTCGTCGACCAGCGGACGTTCGGCGGCCTGTCGGTGCACCCGCTGGTGCCTGCGGCCGGGGGTGGCCTGCTGCCCGAACCGATCGCGCACATCGCCCGCGACCCGATGGACCCGGCATTCGACCTCGACGACGCCGTCGCGGCCATCCGGCGGCGGCGCACCGGGCTCAAGCGCGCGCTGCTGGACCAGACGGTGGTGTCGGGCATCGGCAACATCTACGCCGACGAGGCGCTCTGGCGGGCACGGCTGCACTGGGCCCGCCCCACCGAGGCGCTCACCCGCAAGCAGGGCCGTGAGGTGCTCACCGCCGCCACCGAGGTGATGGCGGCGGCGCTCGCGGCCGGTGGCACGTCGTTCGACGCGCTCTACGTGAACGTGAACGGGGCGTCCGGTTACTTCGACCGTTCGCTCGACGTCTACGGACAGGAGGACCGGGCGTGCCGCCGCTGCGGCACGCCCATCCGGCGCGACCCGTTCATGAACCGCAGCTCGTTCAGCTGCCCGCGCTGCCAGCCACGACCGCGTCATCCGCACGCCTGATCCGCCGGACCGCTCCTCAACCCGCGTCGCGCAGCATCAGATCCTCCAACGTCTCCCGGCGCAGCATCGGCACGGCCGCGCCACTGGCCACCGCGACGACCGGCGGCCGGCCGATCTGGTTGTAGGTCGAGGAGAGCGAGGAGTGGTACGCGCCGCTGCAGGGCACGGCAAGGAGATCACCCGCAGCGATGTCCTCGGGGAGCATTGCCTCCTCGGCGAGCACGTCCGACGACTCGCAGTGCCGTCCGACGACCGTGACCGGCCGGGACGGCACGCGTTCGGGCCTGCCGAAGCGCCGCACGTGGTAGCGCGCGCCGTAGAGCGCGGGCCGCGGGTTGTCGCTCATCCCGCCGTCCACGGCCACGAACGTGCGGCGCACCCCGTGCTTGACGGCCGCGACCCGGTACACCGTGACGCCCGCGCGGGCGATGAGCGCCCGGCCGGGCTCGACGGTCAGGCGGGGCATCCGCAGGCCGTGCCACTGGCAGGCCTCGGCGATCGCGGCCGGCACGGTGCGTCCGAACGCGGCGAGGTCCATCGACTCCTCCTCGGGCGCGTACGCCACCCCGTGGCCGCCGCCGATGTCCAGCTGCGGCAGCTCGATGCCGTGCTCGCGTGCGATCTCGGCGAGAAAGGCGACCATGCGCTCCGAGGCCTCCACGTACCGGCTGATCGAGCGCACCTGGGAGCCGAGATGGCAGTGCAGGCCGACCAGTTCCAGCTCGGGCCGGGCGAGCACGCCACGCACGGCCTCCGCCGCTGCACCGGTCGCGATGGAGAGCCCGAACTTCTGGTCCTCGGTGCCGGTGGTGAGCCCGGCGTGCGTGCCGGCATCGACCCCGGGGACGACCCGCAGCAGCACCTGCTGGCGGGTCGGCACGAGGGCTGCCAGCGGGGCGATCTCCTCGAGAGAGTCGATCACGATGCGGCCGACGCCCGTGGCCATGGCCGTCTTGAGGTCCTCGGTGGTCTTGACGTTGCCGTGCATCACCATCCGCGCTCCGGGAAAGCCGGCGGCCGCGGCCACGGCGACCTCGCCACCGGAGCACACGTCCATCGCCAGGCCTTCCTGGTCGACCAGCCGGGCCATGGCCCGGCAGAGGAACGCCTTCGCGGCGTAGGCGATCTCCACTCCCGGGAGCGACTCCCGGTAGGCCCGGCAGCGGGAGCGGACGTCCGTGGCGTCGATGGCCAGGACGGGCGTGCCGAACTGCGCGGCCAACTGGGCGAGGTCCACCCCGCCCACGAGCAGCTGCCCGTCACACGTCGCTCGGGCAGTCTCCGGCCACAGGCCCGGGGCCAGTCGGGATGAGAGCGACGTGCGAAGTGACGGGATGAGATCGGCGAGAGTCACCTGTTCTCCTAGATCCGGCGGTCTCCGGAGGCGACGGCGGCCGGCAGACCGCCGAGGTCTCCGTTCTCCCGCGATCGGACCGAACGGAACAGGGAGTCACCGCGGCGTTGACGGCCACCGGCCGTGTCCTGACGCCGCCATAGCGCCGAGTGGTTCGGGCCACTCGGGGGCCCTACGGGCGGTTCAGAGCCAGCCGGCCCGTTTGAAGATCGTGTAGAGGATCATCCCGCACAGCAGCATCAGCCCGATCGCGAACGGGTAGCCGTAGGTCCACGCGAGCTCGGGCATGTGGGTGAAGTTCATACCGTAGATCGAGGCGACCAGCGTGGGGGCGAAGAGGATCGCCGCCCACGACGAGATGCGCTTGACCTGCTCGTTCTGGTCGAAGCCCGCCTCGGTCAGACGGGCCATCTCCTCGTTCTGTCGTTGTGCGACGAGCGCGGCGTTGACCTGGACGATGTTGGAGAGCAGGTCGCGGAAGGACTGGACGCGCTCCATCACGCGTATGGCGTGGTCGGACACGTCACGCAGCGACCGGCGCAGCTCCAGGTCGGACTGGCTCGCCGTGGCCTTCAGCCGGTCGCGCAGCTCGACGAAGACCTCCCGCAACGGCTCGACCGCGCGCTGGAACTCGATCACCTCGCGGCTCAGCTGGTAGATCCGCTTCGAGACCCCGGGGTCACCGCCGAAGACCTGCACCTCGATGCCGTCGATGTCGTCCTGCAAGCCGTCGAGCACCGGGAAGTAGTCGTCGACGACCTTGTCCAGCACCGCGTAGAGCACGGCGTACGGGCCGTTGTCGAGGAGCTCCGGGTCGCCCTCCAGCCGCTTGCGGACCGCGGCGAGGTCGGGCTCCTCGGCGTGCCGGACGGTGATCACGAAGTCGGGACCGATGAACAGGTGCACCTCGCCGATCTCCACGACCTCGACGGGGTCGACGTACCGGGCGGGGCGCAGCACCACGAACACGACATCGCCGTAGAGGTCCAGCTTCGGCCGCTGGTGGGCGGTGATGGTGTCCTCGACGGCGAGGGGGTGCAGGCCGAACTCCTCGGCGACCGCCTCGATCTCCTGCTTGCTCGGCCGCAGGAGCCCGATCCAGCAGAAGCTGCGCCCCTGATCGGGGCACTGGCGGAGTTCCTCGAAGGTGTGGTCGAGCGACGTCGGATCGACGGCCCGCCGGCCGTCGATGTAGATGGCGTTGTCGACGACCGACATCCGTACTCCCGTCAGGTGCGGCTACCCGGTCATGCTCCGGATGCGCGGCCGTGCCTCCGGAGGCACATCCGCAGGGTAGTCGCGTCGACTTTCCGTCGTCCGTATGTGCTGCACGACGGCGGCGGCCGCTCGTGCGGTAAGGGCTGCTCCCACGACGATGCCGAGCGCGATGAGGTCGCCCCGGCCGCCTTCGAGGGTGCCGAAGCGGTGGAGGACGAATCCGTCGTAGCAGGCCCAGCTGAGGCTCGCGGTGACGACGGCACCGACCGTGGTGGTCATCGCCGCGAGGGTGACGGCCGCCGCGGCGGCGAACACGAGCCCCATCGTGTGGTCGCCGGCGAACGCCCACGCGGCGATGGCGGCGACGGCCCCGGCGGGGAGACCCAGAACGCCACCGACCGGGCCGGACATCAGGGGCTGCGCGGGAGCGGTGTCGCCTGTGGTGGGCCGGGGTGCGAGCACGCCTTCGACGATCCAGCGCGGCATCCGGCGCTGAAGAATCGTTGACGCCCTCCTGACGTGGCCGAGGCGAGCTCTGACGCACCTGTCATGCGGTTGTCGTACTACTGCGCGGTGCGTAGTACTGTGCCGTGCGCAAGCCGGCCCGCACGACCGGCCGGGCGCGTCGACCAGGGGAGGGGGAGGTGTGGACACGAGCCAACTGCTCAAGGGGGTGCTCGACCTCGCCGTGCTCGCGGTGCTGGACCGCGCGGACGGCTACGGCTACGAGGTGGTGCGCGGGCTGCGCGCGGCCGGACTGCAGGAGGTGGGCGACGCCTCCGTCTACGGAACGCTGCGCCGGCTCTACAACGCGGGGCTGCTCACCTCGTACGTCGTGCCGAGCGAGGAGGGGCCGCACCGCAAGTACTACAGCGTGAACGGGCCGGGCCGGGACCGGCTCCGGGAGCTGGTGAAGACCTGGCGGTCGTTCGCCGAGACGATGGAAGGACTGGTGGGGGCAGCGTGAGCGAGCTCGAGAGCTCACCGTTCAGGTCGGCACCGGCGCGAACGCAGCCGACGAGCGTGAGCGAGGAGGTCGCGTGACCGGCGGCAACGATGACGTCAAGCACAGCGAAACAGCGAGCGTGCCCAACGTTCGGGTACTGGCCGGGCCGGTGGAGGAGTACCTGGCCGGTATCCGGTCCGCGCTGGCGGACCTGCCGGCACCGGAGCTCGCCGACATCCTCGACGACGCCCGCGCGCACCTCGCCGACCTGACCGCCGAGTTGGGGAGCGAGGCGAGCCTTGCCGCGCTGGTGGATCGGCTCGGCACCCCGGCGGCCTACGCGGGCGAGCTGCGGGCCGCCGCCGGATACCCGCCGGCGTCCGGAGCGCCGCCGGAGCGGTCGAGGTCTGGTGCGGCACGGCTCGCGATCGCCGGGCTCGTCGCATCCACCGTGCTGATCATGCTCGGGGTCGCGGGGAGCGCCCCCGAGGTCGTCCTGTTCGGGATGCTCCTCGCCCTCGCCGGGCTCCCGCTCGTCACCAGGGACGGCCCGGAGCTGCCCTCGCTGACCGCTCTTCCGGCGGTGCGCCGGCTGGCCGCCGCCATGCCGGCCCCCGGAACGGCTGCCCGGTCCGTCACGGACTTCCTGGCGGCCCTGCAGCCCGCGTGGTGGGTCGCCAGGGGAGTGGTCGCCGCGGTGCTGGTGGACGAGATCATGGTGGGTGCGGAGCTCGCACTGGTGGTTCTGCTGTCGCTGGTGACCGTGCCGCTGTCGATCTGGCTGGGGCACCGCACCCGTCGTGACCGGCGCTGGCTCTGCGCGGTGGTCCCGCTGAACGGTCTCGCGGCCGCGCTGCTCCTGCTGCTGCTGGCCAGCTCCGCTCTGTTCGGCTCCTCGTCGTCGTCGAGCGGCTCGGTGCAGAGATACCAGCAACCGGGCCTGTGGCAGGACATGGACCGGCAGATCCTCGACATCCGGCCCGTCGACGCCGCGGGCAACCCGCTCACCGGCGTCTACCTGTTCGACCAGAACGGGCGCCCGATCGACACGACCACCAGTTCCTCGTGCGAGGACGAGCACCGGTTCTCGGCGCCCGGGGCGAGCGCGGCCCGCCCGTACCCGCGTGGAACCGTGGACTACGACCCCCGTACCGGCGATTGCGTGACCATCCCGCCCGGCCCACTTGTGGTGGCGGTGCCCTCCGAGACGCCGTCGGCCACCGGCCAGGTGACGGTGCCGCCGCCCACCACACCGCCGGCCCCGCCGACCCCGCCGACCCCACCGACGGCGCCCCCCACCCCCACAGGCTGAACCCTCACGGCGCACACCTCGTGGCCGCCGCACACAGGGCATGACGTGTGCGCGGTGGCCACCAGGTGTGTGCGGTCAGCTCCGGCCGGTCGCCGCAGCTAGCGGCCGGTTGTGCCCGGGCCGTGCCGGTATGCGTCGGGGGCGCCGGCACGGCCCACTCTTCCCGCGCGCGTGAGCGCCACCACCAGCGCGTCAGGAACGCGTCAACGTCGCAGGCCAAAGGCGTCAACGCGGCGTTCGCGGTCCGCTATGCCCAGCGGACTCCGACGATGCTCGCGCACCGGTCCGTCGGCTCGGCGGACCGGTGTGTCCTGGTGGAGGAGAAACGATGGCCGACCTGGCCTACGTGGTGCTGGTGATCGCAGGTTTCGCGGTCCTCGCCCTTATCGCGAGGGGGCTCGAGTCCCTGTGAACGCCGCCGCATACATCGTCGGCGGGCTCATCGCGCTGGGCCTGCTCATCTATCTGTTCGTGGCCCTCCTGCGTCCGGAGCGCTTCTGATGCGCACTGACGAGAACCCCCGGGCGGGGGTGAATTCATGAGCGACACTCTCGCCGGCATCCTCACGGTCGTCGCGCTGCTCGTGGTCCTCGCGATCGTGTACAAGCCGCTCGGCGACTACATGGCGCGGATCTTCACGAGCGACAAGCACTCCGGCGTCGAGCTGGCCCTGTATCGGATACTCCGGGTGGACCCGAACGCCGAGCAGCGATGGAGCACCTACGCGGCAGGCGGGCTGGGCTTCTCCTTCGTCGGCGTGATCCTGCTGTACCTGCTGCAGCGGCTCCAGACATTCCTCCCGATGGCGTTCGGGCACGATCCGGTGCCGGCCGCGGTCGCGTTCAACACCGCGATCTCGTTCGTCACCAACACGAACTGGCAGTCCTACGTCCCGGAGACCACGCTCGGCAACACCGTGCAGATGGCCGGCCTGACCGTGCAGAACGTGGTGTCCGCAGCGGTCGGCATCGTGGTCGCAATTGCGCTGATCCGCGGGTTCGTCCGCTACAACACCGACCGGCTGGGCAACTTCTGGGTCGACCTGACCCGCTGCGTCATCCGGCTGATGCTGCCGATCTCCTTCGTCTTCGCGATCATCCTGATCGCCACGGGCGTGGTGATGTCGTTCAAGTCCGGTGTCGACGTCACCGCCGTCGACGGCACACAGCACACGCTCGCGCTGGCGCCCGCGGCGTCGCAGGAGTCGATCAAGGAGCTGGGCACGAACGGCGGCGGCATCTTCAACGCCAACTCCGCCCACCCGTTCGAGAACCCCAACGGGTTGAGCAACTTCGTCGAGATCTTCCTCGAGCTCGTGATCCCGGTGGCCCTCACCCGCACGTTCGGGACCATGGTCCGCAACACCCGGCAGGGCACGGTGCTCGTCGCCGTCATGGGCGCGGTCTGGCTCGTCTTCATCGCACTCGCCTGGGCGTCCGAGGCACACCCCAACGGGCCGGCTGCGCAGGCCGCCGGGGCGGCCTTGGAGGGCAAGGAGGTCCGGTTCGGGATACCGAGCTCGATCATCTTCGGGATATCGACGACCGGCACGTCGACCGGTGCGGTCAACTCGTGGCACGACAGCTTCACCGGCGGTGCCGGCGGGTTGACGATCCTCAACATGCTGCTCGGTGAGGTGGCGCCCGGTGGTACCGGCACCGGCCTCTACAGCATCCTCATCATCGCGATCATCGCGGTGTTCCTGGCAGGCCTGATGGTCGGGCGCACACCGGAGTACCTGGGCAAGAAGATCGGCCGGGTGCAGGTGACGGCGGCGTCGATCTCGCTGCTCACGATGCCGGCGCTCGTCCTGATCGGGGCCGGCCTGGCCATCGCCCTCCCGAGCACGCTCGGTGCCTTGGGCAACGACGGCGCGCACGGCTTCTCCGAGGTGCTCTACGCCTACGCATCGGCATCGAACAACAACGGGAGCGCGTTCGGCGGCCTCACGGTCACGAGCGACTTCTTCCAGGTCACGCTCGGCCTGGCGATGCTCTTCGGCCGGTTCGTGCCGATCCTCGCCGTGCTCGTGCTCGCCAGCTCGCTCGCGAAGCAGAAGCGGGTGGAGGCCGGCACAGGCACGTTGCCCACTGACGGAACGCTGTTCGCGGTGATGGTCGGCGGCACCTTGATCCTCGTAGCGGCCCTCACCTTCTTCCCGGCCCTTGCTCTCGGGCCCATCGCGGAGGCTCTTTCATGACCCTCGGACTTCAGGAGAAAAAGGCTCCCGCAGCGGCGTCGCACGCGCCGCAGGCCGTCAAGGCGGGAGCGTTCAGCCCCCAGCAACTGTGGGAGTCGTTGCCGGAGGCGTTCCGCAAGCTCGACCCGCGCACGCAGTTGCGCAACCCGGTCATGTTCGTCGTCTGGGTCGGATCCGTTGTCGTGACGGTGATGGCGATCATTCAGCCGTCGGTGTTCGCGTGGTGGATCGCGGTGTGGTTGTGGTTCAC
>NZ_JAKXMK010000032.1 GCF_022524485.1 Pseudonocardia alaniniphila | reverse complement strand
AAACAAACTGGCATAAAACCAATTCATGATAAAGCTCGACACACTGTTGAGTTCTCAAAAGACACCCGCACACCATCCACTGCGGTAAAGCAGTGAGCCGGGGCTGTGTTCTCGTCTGTGTTGCCCGACCAGCGCCGGAGCAACTTTTCTACGGTACATGGTCCTGACCGTGGAGTCAAACTCCACCAGGCCCACAGCTCGGAAGTCTACACCGAGTGGTGCAAGGCCTTCCTAGGTGGCCGCCTGCTCGGGGGGCTGACTCTGGGCCGGAGGATCTCCGTCCCGGTCTGTCGTGCTGCCCGCCGTGGCGACGAGGAGAAAGTTACACAGGTGCCGGAAGCATAGTCAAATCGGGGGTCCCTCTTCGGCGTTCTCGCAGGTCAAGTGCTGTTTCCGGCCGAAGGAGCTCGAACCACCCGTGAACCATGCGAGGCGCCCGCTTCCCGCACCTGCCACTCTCCCAACGCCCGGGACGCGGTGCGTGTTCCCAGCGAGTCGTCCTCGCTGTCCTCGCGTGCCGGCCCGCATCCAACTTCTCGAGCCGGGACGCCGCATGCGGGACGTGTCACGCGGTACCACGGGTCTCGACACCGCGGCGACGCAGGTTGTGCCCAGCCGATCGCCGCTGGTCAGGCCCACCTCGGAGAGCGAAGCTCGTCCGACGCATTGCCAACCACGTGGCGTCGGGCTCGCAGCGACGCAGGGCCCGCGCGTGTCGTTCTGGTCGCGTCGGTGTCGCCGCATGTCAGGCTCGCCGGAGCGGGCCACACGCGGGATCACCCGGGGTGCGTCCCGGCATCGGCCCGAGGCCGGGCGACGCATCTCTTCCCCGGCGGGTGGTCGAACCTTCCGGCAAGTCAGGCCTCGCAACGACGAACTGACCGAGCCGACCAACGCCGGGCCGGGCGACGGCGTCGCGAGGCGCAGGCTCCGGGTCAGGCCCGCTCCAGCGAGGCCGAACCCGAGCCCGCACGCACGTCCCGTCACGCCAGCCGCTGATGGTGGGCCAACCCCCATCGCCGACGAGGTCGTTGGACGATCTCGCAGGTCAGAGGTGCTCGATGCCGCTCAGGCCGGAACCGCCCGCGCGCCCGCGAGGTTGCGCTTCCCCCGCCGCAGGACGAGCCAACCGCCGGGGAGCAGGTCCTGTTCCTCGGGCGTCCACTGCTCGTCGGGCACCTTGGCGTTGTTGACGTAGGCGCCGCCCTCGCCGACGGTGCGCCGAGCGGCACTGCGGCTCTCCACCAGACCCGTGGCAACCAGCAGATCGACGACCGTCGGCCGTTCCTCGAGCCGGACGGTGGTGGTGGGGACCTCGGCGAGCGCGGCGTCCAAGGTGGACGAATCGAGATCCCGCAGGTCACCGCGGCCGAACAGCGCGCTGCTCGCCGCGATGACCTGGTCGGTGTTGCGCCGGCCGTGCACGAGGGTGGTCAGCTCCTCGGCCAGCCGGCGCTGTCCGGCGCGTAGTTGGGGCCGTTCGGCGACGGTTTTCTCCAGCTCCTCGATCTCCTCCCGTGGGAGGAACGTGAAGAGCCGCAGGTACCGGCCGACGTCGGCGTCCGACACGTTGAGGAAGTACTGGAACCAGGCGTACGGCGAGGTGAGCTCCGGGTCGAGCCAGATGCTCCCGCCACCGGTGGACTTGCCGAACTTGCGTCCCTCGCTGTCGGTGACGAGTGGCGTGGTGAGCGCGTGGACCGTCTCGCCCTCCACCCGCCGCACGAGCTCGACGCCGCCGACGATGTTGCCCCACTGGTCCGATCCGCCGACCTGCAGCCGGCAGCCGTGGCGCCGGAAGAGGTGCAGGTAGTCCTGGCTCTGCAGCAGCAGGTAGCTGAACTCGGTGTACGACATGCCGTCGGTGGCGAGGCGGCGTTTGACCGTCTCCCGGCCGAGCATCACGTTGATCGAGAAGTGCTTGCCGATGTCCCGCAGGAACTCGAGCACGGACTGCGGCCCGGTCCACTCCAGGTTGTTGACGACCAGCGCGCCAGTCGGCGAGTCATCGAACTCGACGAACCGCTCGAGCTGTCCACGGATGCGTTCGGCCCAGCCTGTGACCGTCTCGGCGCTGTTGAGGGACCGTTCGCCGACTTCTCGCGGATCTCCGATCATGCCGGTGGCACCGCCGGCGAGGACGATCGGCCGGGCTCCGGCCTGCTGGAAACGCCGCAACGTCAGCAGCGGCACGAGGTTTCCGGCGTGCAGGCTCGGGGCCGTGGGGTCGAAGCCCGCATAGAGCGTGAGCACTCCCTCGGCCAGGTCACGCCGCAAGGCGTCCAGGTCGGTGCTCTGCGCGATCAGGCCGCGCCACTCCAGCTCGTCGAGGATGTCCATGCCCACGACACCGATCCTCCCCCACGGCGGCCAGGGGTTTTCAGGTGCCCAGGTGCGCGGCGAACTCGGCGGGGAGTTCGTCGAGCAGCGCGGGCAGGCTCAGCACGCTGCTGAACGACAACGCGACGCCCTGCTCCTCGGTGAGGCCGACCACACGGCCCTCCCGGCCGACGCGCAGCGCGGGGTAGCCGGGCTGCTGGTCGAGGCCGGAGTTCTCGGTGCCGGGGATGGTGATCCATCCCACCAGGTCGTTCTGGTCGAGCAGGCTGAGCTGCTCGGTGCTGATCTCTGCGTAGAACCGCTCCCCTGCGAGCTGGTCGAACTGCGCGGGCACCGTGAAGCCGAGCGAGCTCAGGAAGCGTCCGCGATTGTCCTTCGAGTTCCAGACGAAGTAGCCGCCCGTACCGGTGAAGCCGGCTGCAGCGAGCGCCGCCTGCTTGCCGGCGAACTGCGGGTACTGCGCGCGCACCGCCACGAACCGCGCGTCGAGATCCGTCACCAGGCGCTCGGCCTCACCGGCGCGTCCGAGGGCTCTGCCGATCAGCCGTGTCGCGTCCTGCCAGGGGGTCTGATAGGCCGAGAACCCGACGGGCTGGGTGATCGTCGGGGCGATCCGGGAGAAGACGTCGTAGTGCTCCTGGTCGAGCCCGGCCGACACGGCCACGATCAGGTCCGGCCGGAGCGCCGCGATCTTCTCCGGATCGATATCTCCGGCGAGCACCTCCGGCTGCTGACCCTGCAGCCGATCGGCGGCCCACGGCCAGGTCGCCGAGGGCTTGTTGCCGGTGAACTCGCGAATCGCGACGGGGATCACCCCGAGCGCGAGGATCGCGTCCTGGTCGCTGAAGCCGAGCGAGACGACACGCTGCGGCTCGGCGGGCACCACGGTGGCGCCGAGGGCGTGCTCGATCGTCACCGGGAGCGCCGCATTCCCCGTCGATGACGGTTGCGCGGTGCCGGCGCTCGTTCCCTCGCCTGCGCAAGCGGTGAGCAGGACAGCGGCGGCGAGGAGGGGCGCGAGCGTGCGCCAGGCCCGAAGACGCAAAACGGTCACGGGAAGAGAGGTTAGCCTAAGCTACTTCCTTGGCTTGAGCTGTCCCACAGGTGCGCCGCGACCGGGGCGATACGGGCTCACGCCCGGCGATCCGTCCAGCCAGAACCGCCACGGGAGATCGTGGGCGGCCGCCACCCCGACACGGGGCCCGGAGCGGACGAGCGCCGGGTCCACGGGCGGCGCGGCCAGCAGCCGAACGCGCGAGCCCGCATCGGTGACGTCCACACCGTTGTCCTCACGACCGAGCCCCAGCAGGGACGCGAGCCGGGCCGGCCCACGCGCCAGGTCGGCCGGGCGCCGCGCGGTGGGGCGGCGGACATGGGCGGTGGCCAGATCCGAGACCACTTCGCCGCCGCGCAACAGCACCGCACCCGCCTCCCCGTCACGCAGGCAGGTGATGTTGGCGCAGAAGTACATCCCGTAGATGAAATAGACGTACAGGTGCCCGGCCGGCCCGAACATCACACCGTTGCGTGGGGTGCGGCCCCGGAAGCTGTGCGAGGCCGCGTCGTCGGCGCCGCGGTAGGCCTCCACCTCCACGAGCCGCACGGCGACCGTGCCTTCCGGGGTGTCGGCCTCGACCGTGCACCCGAGCAACCGCACTGCCGCGCGGAGGACGTCGTCCGCGAGTTCCTCGCGGTCCAGCAACGTCACGATGCCGTCGACGCTCCCCGCTGTGCCAGCGCGAGGCGGACGCAGTCGGTGACCCCGTACATGGCTCGCTCCACCTCGGCGAGCTCCGGGAACGTCGGGGCGAGCCGGATCGTGCGGTCCTCGGGATCGACGCCGTAGGGGTGTGTGGCGCCGGCCGGGGTGAGCGCGATCCCCGCCTCGCCCGCCAGCCGCACGATCTCGGCCGCGGTGCCGTCCGGCACGATCAGCGTCACGAAGTAACCGCCGGCAGGCCGTGACCAGCGCACGCCGGGCACCGACCCGAGGCGCTCGGTCAGGATGCGGTCGACGCCGGCGAACTTCGGGGCGATCAGCTCGCGGTGACGGCGCATGTGTTCCCGCAGGCCGTCGGCGTCCCGCAGGAACATGACGTGCCGCAGGTGGTTGGTCTTGTCCGGCCCGATCGTGCGCTTGCCGGTGAGCGCCAGCCACCACGAGACGTTGGCAGGCGATGCCCCGAGGAAGGCGACGCCCGCTCCAGCGAGCGTGATCTTGGACGTGGATCCGAACACGAAGGGGCGGTCGGCGTGACCCGCCTGCGCCGCCAGCGTCAGCACGTCGGCGATCTCCACCTCCTCGTCCGTGAGGTGGTGCACCGCGTAGGCGTTGTCCCAGAAGATGCGGAAGTCCGGCGCGGCCGTCGGCATCGATGCGAGCCTGCGCACCGTCTCGTCGGAGTAGACGGCGCCGTCGGGGTTGGAGTACTTCGGCACGCACCAGATGCCCTTGACGGACGGGTCCGCGGCCACGACCTCCTCGACCACGTCCATGTCGGGGCCGTCCGGCGTCATCGGCACCTGCACCAGCTCGACGCCGAGGCGTTCGCACAGGGCGAAGTGCCGGTCGTAGCCCGGTGTCGGGGCGAGGAACCTCACCCGCTCGTCGTCCACCCAACGGCGCTCGGCCCCGGGGAGCGGGCTGAGCAGAGCGTGCACGACCGTGTCGTGCATGAGCTCCAGGCTCGAGTTGCCGAACGCGATCAGCTGCTCGACCGGCACCTTCAGGAACGGCGAGAACAGCTCCCGGAGCTCCCGGAGGCCCTGCAGGCCCTGGTAGTTGCGGGTGTCGATGCCGTCGGCGGATCGGAACTGCTCGCCAGGAAGGCTCAGCATGGGGTTGGCGAGATCGAGCTGGGCGCTCGACGGCTTTCCGCGGGTGAGGTCGAGTGACAGGCCCTGGGCGCGGAACTCGTCGTACGCGGCACGGGCCGCGTCGAGGTCGAGCAGCGGCGACTCCAGGTCGGCAGGCGAGGTCATGCTGGTCCTCCGGTCTCGGCGCCCGGAGCGGGAGCGCTCGTCACGACTGCCGCCAGGGCTTCCCGGGCGGCGGCCGCGGCGGCACGCACCTCGTCGAGCTGCTCGGTGACGCGCTCCCCTGCCGTCCCACCACGGGCGTTGCGGGAGGCTATCGAGCCCGCGACCGTGAGCACCTCCCGGACCTCCGGGGTGAGCGCCGGGTGCACGGCGGCCAGCTCCGCGTCGGTGAGGTCGGCGAGCCCGACGCCCCGGCCCTCCGCGGCCCGGACGCATGCGCCTGCCGCCTCGTGCGCGGTACGGAACGGGACGCCTGCCCGCACGAGCCACTCGGCCACGTCGGTGGCGAGGGTGAACCCCGCCGGGGCCAGCTCGGCGAGCCGGTCGGTGTGGAAGGTCAGGGTGGCGACCATCCCGGCGACCGCGGGGAGCAACAGCTCCAGCTGCTCGACCGAGTCGAACAGCGGCTCCTTATCCTCCTGCAGGTCACGGTTGTAGGCGAGCGGCATCGCCTTCAGAGTGGCGAGGAGCCCGGACAGGTTGCCGATCAGCCGGCCCGCCTTGCCCCGGGCCAGCTCCGCGACGTCGGGGTTCTTCTTCTGCGGCATGATCGAGCTGCCGGTGGAGAAGGCGTCATCGAGGGTGACGTACGAGAACTCCGCGGTGGCCCAGATGATCACCTCCTCGGCGATCCGGGAGAGATCCACCGCGATCATCGCGAGGACGAACGCGGCCTCGGCGGCGAAGTCGCGCGACGCCGTGCCGTCGATGGAGTTCGCGCTGGAGGAGTCGAAGCCCAGCTCTGCGGCCACGGCCTCCGGATCGAGCCCGAGCGAGGAACCGGCCAACGCACCCGATCCGTACGGGGACACCGCGGCACGACGGTCCCAGTCCCGCAGCCGGTCGACGTCACGCAGCAGCGCGTGGGCGTGGGCGGCGAGATGGTGGGCGAGCAGAACGGGCTGTGCGTGCTGAAGGTGCGTACGCCCGGGCATCGGGGCGTCCGGGTGCGCGTCCGCCTGCGCGACCAGCGCGTCCACGACGTCCAGCACGCCGGCACCCACCCGGCGGGCGGCATCGCGCAGCCACATCCGGAACAGCGTGGCGACCTGGTCGTTGCGCGACCGGCCGGCGCGCAGCTTGCCGCCCAGCTCCACCCCGGCCCGCTCGATGAGGCCCCGCTCCAGCGCCGAGTGCACGTCCTCGTCGTCGGGTGCGGGTCCGAACGCGCCCGACTCGACGTCGGCCTCCAGCTTGGCCAGAGCGTCCAGCATGCCGCCCAGCTCGTTCTCGGTGAGCAGGCCGGCGCGGTGCAGGACGCGGGCGTGCGCCATCGAACCACGCAGGTCGTACGGCGCGAGGCGCCAGTCGAAGTGCGTGGACTTCGACAGGGCGGCCAGCGCGTCGGCCGGGCCGGACGCGAACCGGCCGCCCCACAACCGGGAGCCCGCCATCAGTCGTTACCAGCTTCCAGAGCGGCGGCGTCGAGAGACGTTCCGGAGTCGCGCTCACCGGACTCGTCGGTTGCCGCGATCCGGTCGAAGCCGCCCACAGGCAGCTCACCGAAGAGAGTGCCGTGCTCGACGAGCACCGTCCCCTGCTCGTGCGGCTGCACGGCGTAAGCCTCCAGCTTGGCGCGGGAGTCGGCGATGTCGAGGTTGCGCATGGTGAGCTGGCCGATCCGGTCGGTCGGCCCGAAGGCGGCGTTCTCGACCCGCTCCATGGAGAGCCGGTCGGGGTGGTAGGAGAAGCCCGGCCCCTCGGTGTCGAGGATCGTGTAGTCGTCGCCGCGACGCAGCCGCAGCGTGACTGTGCCGGTCACGAGCGAGGCGACCCAGCGCTGGACCGACTCACGCACCATCAGAGCCTGCGGGTCCAGCCAGCGCCCCTCGTAGAGCAGCCGGCCCAGCTTGCGACCCTCGTTGTGGTAGTTGGCGACCGTGTCCTCGTTGTGGATGGCGTTGAGCAGCCGCTCGTAGGCGGCGAAGAGCAGCGCCATCCCGGGCGCCTCGTAGATGCCGCGCGACTTCGCCTCGATGATCCGGTTCTCGATCTGGTCGGACATGCCCAGGCCGTGGCGTCCGCCGATGGCATTGGCCTCGAGGACGAGGGCGACCTTGTCGTCGTACCGCGTTCCGTTGATCGCCACCGGATACCCGGCCTCGAAGGTGACCGTGACGTCCTCGGTCTCGATCTCGACCGAGGGGTCCCAGAACCTCACCCCCATGATCGGCTCGATCGTCTCCAGGGACACGTCGAGGTTCTCCAGCGTCTTGGCCTCGTGAGTGGCACCCCAGATGTTGGCGTCGGTGGAGTACGCCTTCTCGGCCGCATCCCGGTAGGGCAGCCCGTGGGCGGTGAGCCACCTGCTCATCTCGTGGCGTCCGCCCAGCTCATGGACGAAGTCGGCGTCGAGCCACGGCTTGTAGATACGCAGCTCGGGGTTGGCCAGCAGGCCGTAGCGGTAGAACCGCTCGATGTCGTTGCCCTTGAAGGTCGAGCCGTCGCCCCAGATGTTGACGTCGTCGGCCTGCATCGCCCGTACCAGCAACGTCCCGGTGACGGCGCGGCCCAACGGGGTGGTGTTGAAGTACGTCCGGCCCCCGGACCGGATGTGGAACGCGCCGCACGCCAGCGCGGCCAGGCCCTCCTCGACCAACTGCGGCCTGATGTCGAGCACGCGGGCGATCTCGGCGCCGTACTGCTTGGCGCGCGCGGGCACGCCGGACATGTCCTGCTCGTCGTACTGACCGAGGTCAGCGGTGTAGGTGCACGGGATCCCGCCCTTGTCGCGCATCCAGGCGACCGCCACGGAGGTGTCGAGGCCCCCGGAGAAGGCGATGCCGATGCGCTCGCCCTTGGGAAGGGAGGTCAGGACCTTGCTCACGAGTTGGTTGCTCCTTGTCGATTCGCGCGGGGTCAGAGTTCGCGCAGGCGCGCGACGAGTTGGGCGCCGGTGAGGGGCTCGCGGGCGACCACCAGCAGGGTGTCGTCCCCGGCGATCGTGCCGACGACGTCGTGTAGGGCGGCCCGGTCCAGGGCACTGGCCAGATAGTGCGCTCCCCCCGGCGGTGTGCGCAGCACGGCGAGGTTCCCGCTCGCGTCCGCGGAGACCAGCAGGTCCCCCAGCAACCGGGCCAGCCGGGCGGTGCCACCCTCGATTCCGCGCACCGGGCTGCCGTCGTCCGGGATCACGTAGACAGGCGTGCCGCCGTCGGCTCCCCGGAGCTTCACGGCGCCGAGCTCGTCGAGGTCGCGCGACAGTGTGGCCTGCGTAGTGCCAATGCCCTCGGCTTCCAGCAGCGCCAGCAGCTCGGGCTGGCTGTGCACCGCCTGCTGGGTGATCAGTTCGACGATCCGGGCCTGGCGCCCGGCCCGCGTCCGGCCGGGCCCCGGTGCGGGCGCGCCCGACGTCACGGAGTCGTCGCCCACCGCTGTCATCGGCTCGCTCCTGTCGTCCCTGTCATCGTCTCGCCTCGGTCATTCGCTTGCTGGTGGTCACCTCGATCAGCGCTGCAATCAGGTCAGCGCCGCATCAGCCAAGTGAGCAGCGCTTTCTGCGCGTGCAGCCGGTTCTCCGCCTCGTCCCACACCACGCTCGCGGGGCCGTCGATCACCTCGTCGGTGATCTCGTCGCCGCGGTGGGCCGGCAGGCAGTGCATCACGATCGCACCGGGCGCGGCGCGGCGCACGAGCGCGGCGTTCACCTGGAGCGCGCGGAACGGTGCCGCACGGTCCAGGCCGTCGTCCTCCTGCCCCATCGACACCCAGGTGTCCGTCACGATCACGTCCGCGCCCTCGACGGCCTTGTCGACGTCGGTGATCACCTCCACCCCACCACCGGTGGCGGCCGCGCGGGTCGTCGCATCGCGGAGCACCCCGGCGTCCGGCTGGAAGCCCTCCGGCGCACACACCCGCACGTGCAGCCCGGCGGTGGCACCGCCGAGCAGCAACGAATGGGACATGTTGTTGGCGCCGTCGCCCAGGTAGGTCAGGGTCAGCCCGGCGAGCCGGCCGAAGTGCTCCCGGATCGTCTGCAGGTCGGCCAGCACCTGGCAGGGGTGGAACTGGTCGGTCAGCGCGTTGACCACCGGCACATTCGCGGCGGCCGCCATCTCCTCGATCCGCGACTGGTCGCCCGTCCGCCAGACGATCGCGTCGACGTAGCGGGAGAGCATCCGCGCGGTGTCGCTGATCGTCTCGCCGCGCCCCATCTGGCTGGACCGGGCGTCGACGATCAGCGGATGCCCGCCCAGCTGCGCGATCCCGGCTTCGAACGACAGCCGGGTGCGGGTGGACGGCTTGTCGAACAGCACGGCGACCGGGCGCGGACCGGCGAGCGGCCGGTGCGCGTACCGGTCGGCCTTCATCGTGTCGGCGAGGTCCAGCACCTCCCGCTGCTCGTCGGGGGTGAGGTCGTCGTCGCGCAGAAAGTGCCTAACCACGGCCGGCGTCCAGGAACGACGGGAGTGCGGAGAGGAACTCCCCGGCCTGCTCCTCGGTGATGATCAACGGCGGGACCAGCCGGATCCGGTCGGGAACCGCGTTGTTGACCAGGAAGCCCGCGTCGCGCGCCGCGGCGGCGACAGCGCCCGACACGGGAGCGGTGAGACCGATGCCGATGAGCAGGCCCGCCCCGCTCACCTCGCGCACCAGCGGGTGGTGCAGCTCCTCGATGCCCGTGGCGATGCCCTTGCCGACCAGCGTGACGTGCTCCAGCAGCCCGTCGGCGGCGATGGTGCGCAGCACGGCCACCGCAGCGGCGCAGCACACCGGGTTGCCCCCGAACGTCGTGCCGTGCTGCCCGGGCTCGAGCAACGACGCCGCCGCCCCGATCCCGATGCACGCCCCGATCGGAAGCCCTCCACCGAGGCCCTTCGCCAAGGTCACGACGTCCGGGACGATGCCCTCGTGCTGGTGGGCGAACCAGGTGCCGGTACGGCCGATCCCGGTCTGCACCTCGTCGAGCACGAGCAGGGCGCCGCGTGCGGCGGTGATCTCCCGCGCGGCCCTGAGGTAGCCCTCCGGCGGGGTGATCGCGCCCGCCTCGCCCATGATCGGCTCGAGGACCACGGCCGCGGTGTCGGGACCGACTGCCGCGTCCAGTGCAGCGACGTCCCCGTAGGGCACGTGCGAGACCCCGGGCGGCATCGGCTCGAACGGCGTGCGCTTGGCCGGCTGACCGGTGAGGGCCAGCGCGCCCATCGTGCGTCCGTGGAAGGCGTTCTCGGCCGCCACCAGATTCGGCCTTCCGGTGCGCCGGGCGATCTTGAACGCCGCCTCGACCGCCTCGGTGCCGGAGTTGCAGAAGAGCACTCGCGCGTCGGGCTGCTCCAGAAGCTCCTTGAGCTTCTCCGCGAGCTCCAGCCCGGGCTCGGTGATGTACAGGTTCGAGGTGTGGCCCAGCGTGGACAGCTGCGTGGTGACGGCCTCGACCACGGCCGGGTGCGCGTGCCCGAGGGAGTTGACGGCGATGCCGCCCACGAGGTCGAGGTAGCGGCGGCCGTCGGCGTCCCAGACCTCGGCGCCCGCACCGCGCACGAGCGAGAGCGGCGGCACGCCGTAGTTGTTCATCAGGGACGCCTGCCAGCGGCCTGCGAAGTCGTTCTTCGTCACGTTGCCCTCGTTCACGGGATCACCATCGTTCCCACTCCCTCACTGGTGAACACCTCGAGCAGCACCGAATGCGGCACCCGCCCGTCGATCACGTGCGCTCGCCCGACCCCGCCGCGCACGGCACGCAGGCAAGCCTCCATCTTCGGCGCCATCCCACTCTCGAGTTCCGGGAGCAGCGGCTCCAGCTCATCGGCCGTGAGCGCGCTGATCACGGACTCCGGGTCCGGGTAGTTCGCATACAGACCCTCGACGTCGGTGAGCACCACGAGCTTCGCTGCACCGAGAGCGGACGCGAGCGCGGCGGCCGCGCTGTCGGCGTTGATGTTGTACACGGTGCCGTTCTCGTCGGGTGCGACACCCGCCACCACCGGGATCCGGCCCGCCTCGACGATGTCGAGCACCGCGTCGGGGTTGACCTCCACGACGTCGCCGACGAGGCCGATGTCGACCGGCTCCCCTCCGACGAGCGCGGTGCGCCGCTCAGCCCGGAAGAGTCCGGCGTCCTCCCCCGACAGGCCCACGGCGTAGGGGCCGTGCTGGTTGATCAGCCCGACGAGCTCCCGGCCGACCTGCCCGACCAGCACCATCCGGACGACGTCGATCGTCTCCGGAGTGGTGACGCGCAGGCCGCCGCGGAACTCGGCCTGCATGCCCAGGCGGCTCAGCATCGAGGTGATCTGCGGCCCGCCGCCGTGCACCACGACCGGGTGGATGCCTGCGAGCCGCAGGAACATCATGTCCTGCGCGAACGCCTGCTTGAGGTCGTCGTCGATCATGGCGTTGCCGCCGTACTTCACCACGACGATCTGGTCGTGGAATCGCTGCAGCCACGGCAATGCCTCGGCCAGCACGCCGGCCTTCTCGGTCGCCCGTTTCAGACGCATGGCCGTGGACCCCTCGTCGTCGCCCGCGGCGTCGGGGGCCGGGGAGGAGCCCTCAGGTGGGGTAGGCACTGTTCTCCTCCACGTAGCCGTGCGACAGGTCCGTGGTGCGGATCTCTGCGGTTCCCGCGCCGATCCCCAGTTCGATCTCGACGAGGACGTCCTTGCCGGACAGATCGGCGTCCGTGCGGCCACCCGCTGCGACACCGCCCTTGCACAGCAGCGCATCGTTGATCGTGACGTCCAGCCGGTCCGGGTCGACCTCCGCGTCGGAGTAGCCGACGGCAGCCGCGATCCGGCCCCAGTTGGCGTCCGAGCCGAAGATCGCGGTCTTGACCAGGCTGTCCCGGGCCACCGTCCGCGCGATCGTGACGGCGTCGTCCTCGTCGGCTGCGCCCGTGACCCGCACCGTGATCCGCTTGGTGACGCCCTCCGCGTCGGCCTGCATCTGGCGAGCGAGGTCCTGACAGACCGCGGTGAGCGCGGCCGTGAACTCGTCGGCCGCAGGGGTGATGCCCGACGCTCCGGAGGCGAGCAGCAGCACGGTGTCGTTGGTGGACATCGAGCCGTCGACGTCCAGGCGGTCGAAGCTGACGCGCACGGCGGCGCGCAGCGCGGAGTCGAGCGCGGCGGGCTCGAGCACCGCGTCGGTGGTCAGGACGCTCAGCATCGTGGCCATCGACGGCGCGATCATTCCGGCGCCCTTGGTGGTGCCGCCGATGCTCCAGCCGGCCTGGTCGTTGTGCACCGCCTGCTTTGCGACGGTGTCGGTGGTCATGATCGCGGTGGCGGCGGCCAGACCGGCCGCGGCGCTGTCGGCCAGCCCCGCGGCGGCTTTCTCCACCCCGGCCAGCACGAGGTCACGCGGCAACTGCCGGCCGATCAGGCCGGTGGAGCACACCGCGACCTCGATGGCGCCGCAGCCGAGCAACTCGGCGGCCTTCTCCGCGGTGGCGTGCGCGGTCTGGAAACCTTCCGGGCCGGTGCACGCGTTGGCACCACCGGAGTTGAGCACCACCGCGCGCAGCTGTCCGGTGGTGAGCACCTGCTGCGACCACAGCACCGGCGCGGCCTTGACCTTGTTACGCGTGAACACCCCGGCCGCGTCGAACCGCGGCCCGTCGTTGACCACGAGCGCGAGGTCGGAGGCTCCGCTGGTCTTCAGGCCGGCGGTCACGCCTGCCGCGCGGAACCCCTTCGGGGCGACGACGCCCTGGCTCACGGCGCCACCCCCGTGAGCGGCAGCCCCATGGTCTCGGGAAGTCCGAGGGCCAGGTTCATGCTCTGCACGGCACCGCCGGCCGTGCCCTTCGTCAGGTTGTCGATCGCGGCGACGGCGACGAGCCGCTGCGCGTCGGGATCCACGGTGACCTGCACCTGCGCGGTGTTCGCCCCCAGCGTGGCCGCCGTGGTCGGCCAGCTGCCCTCGGGGAGCAACGCGATGAACGGCTCGTCGGCGTAGGCCTTCTCGTACGCCTCCCGGATGCCGGTTCCGTCACCGGTCAGCGGCGCGGTGCACGTGGCCAGGATGCCGCGCGGCAGGGGGGCGAGCACTGGCGTGAAGCTCACCGTGACGGGAACGCCCGCCGCGCCGGACAGGTTCTGCACCATCTCCGGCGTGTGCCGGTGCGCACCACCCACCTTGTACGCCGAGAGGGCGCCCATCACCTCGGCACCGTGCAGGTGCGGCTTCGGCGACTTCCCGGCACCGGACGTGCCGGAAACGGCGGTGACCACCACGTCGGGCGCCACGAGGCCGGCGGCCAGCGCCGGGAAGAGGGCGAGCGTGGCCACCGTGGGGTAGCAGCCCGGCACGGCGACGCGGCGAGTGCCACGCAGCGCGTCGCGGGCGCCGGGGAGCTCGGGCAGCCCGTAAGGCCAGCTCCCGGCGTGCTCACCCCCGTACCAGCGGACCCAGGCCGCCTGGTCGGAGAGCCGGTGGTCGGCACCACAGTCGATGACGAGCGTGTCGTCGCCGAGCTGCGCGGCCACCTCGGCCGAGCGGCCGTGCGGGAGCGCGAGGAACACGACGTCGTGGCCCGCGAGGGTCTCCGGCGACGTCTCCTCCAGCACTCGGTCCGCCAGCGGCAGCAGGTGCGGCTGGTGCACGCCGAGTGGCGTGCCCGCACTCTCGCCTGCCGTCAACGTGCCGATCTCGACCTCCGGGTGAGCGAGGAGGAGCCGGAGCAGCTCCCCTCCCGCGTACCCGCTCGCACCTGCCACCGCGATCCGCTTCACGTGAATGACTATGCACGAGAGCGCAAGTCAATGCAATCGAGTTCGGATCACGGCGGCAATCACCCCATCGTCTTCTGCCCGTCCAGGGACTCCCTGATGATGTCGGCGTGCCCGGCGTGCTGGGTGGTCTCCGCGATGATGTGCAGGAACACCTGCCGGAACGACCAGCGCTTGCCCTTCTCGAACCACGGAGCCTCGGGGAGCGGGTGGGAGACCCCGAGGTCCGGGAGGGTGCGCACCAGCTCATCGGTACGGCGCGCCACCTCCTCGTACTCGGCGAGCACACCGGCGAGGGTCTCGTCGGGGAGCAGCTGGAACTTCGCCGACCACGAGTCGATCACTTCCTGCGTCGGCTCCTCGCCGTCCCAGCCACCACCGGCGACGGCGGACGGGCCTTCGACGATGAAGTCCGCCCATCCGCGCTCGACCTCGGCGACGTGCTTCACCAGGCCACCGAGGCACAGCGCGCTGGCCGTGGTGCGCTGCCGCGCCTGGTCGTCGGTGAGTCCCTGCACCGTGTAGCGGAGGAACTGACGACGCGTCGCCAGGACCTCCAGCAGGTCGGTGCGCTCGTCGATGGTGGTCGCTTCCGTGCTGGTCATCGGTGTCGTCCTTCGGTCTCGGGGGTCCGTCGAGAAGTACGGTACGACCATTCATGCCACTTTCTGACCTCAATTGCCGGAGAATCTCCACCATGGCCAACACGAGCTCGCGGACGCTGCGGCTGCTCTCGCTCCTGCAGACCCACCGGTACTGGCCGGGCACCGAGCTGGCGGAGCGGCTCGACGTCTCCGTGCGGACGCTGCGCCGCGACATCGACCGGCTGCGCGAGCTGGGCTACCCCGTCGAGGCGAACCGCGGGGTGGACGGTGGCTACCAGCTGGCCGCGGGCGCCGCGCTGCCCCCGCTGGTGCTCGACGACGAAGAGGCCGTCGCCCTCGCCGTCGGACTGCAGGCCGCCGCGCAGGGCGGCGTCGCGGGAATCGCCGAGTCGTCCGTGCGCGCCCTGGCCAAGGTGGTCCAGGTGATGCCGCCCCGGCTGCGCCGGCGGATGGAGGCCCTGCGGGCCATGACCGTGCCCGCCGGATGGAACGGCACGGGTCCCAGCGTCGACCCCGGCGTGCTCACCGTGCTCGCCCAGGCCTGTCGCGACACCGAACGGCTCGAGTTCGGCTACACCGCGGCAGGCGGCGAACGGACCGATCGGCACGTGGAGCCCCTGCGACTCGTCCCGCTGGGCCGGCGCTGGTACCTGGTCGCCTACGACCTCACCCGGCACGACTGGCGCAGCTTCCGCCTGGACCGCCTCGACCGGCCACGCAATACGGGGGCCCGGTTCCGGCCGCGCGAGCTCCCCGCCGAGGACGCAGCGGCGTTCGTCCGGGCGGGTCTGGGCAACCTGCCAACCTCCCATGCCGTCGAGGTGCTGGTCGCCGCACCGGCGACGGTGGTCCGGCAGCACCTCGGCAGGTGGGCCGACGTGGAGGAGGCCGGCGACGGCCGGTGCCTGCTGCGGATGCGGGCCGACTCGCTGGACTGGCCGGCGATGGCGCTGGGATCGCTGGGCGCCGACTTCACCGTGCTGTCGCCGCCCGAGCTGCTCGACCACGTTCACGGCTGGGCGCGGACGTTCGGCCGGGCCACCGGAACGACCGATCGTGACTGACCACGGGCCCCGTAGCGGCACGGGCGTGCTGCCGATCGTCGAGCGCGCCCGCATCGGCCTCGCCGAGCTGGCCGATCCTGTCGCCGCACCGCAGATGCAGCGCTACATGAAGTCGGAGATGCCGTTCCGGGGAGTGCCCAAACCCGCGCGGATCCAGCTGGTGCGCATGCTGGTGGCCGAGTGCCCGCTTCCGGACGCGGCAGCGCTGCGTTCGGCGGCCGAGGAGCTGTGGACCGGCGCCCGCTTCCGCGAGGAGCGCTATCTCGCGCTCGCCCTCGTCGACCACAGCCGCTACCGGCGCTGGCCCGACCCCTCGTGGGTGCCGCTGCTGCGGGACTGGATCGTCACGGGAGCGTGGTGGGACTTCACCGACGACATCACGAGCAGGCGGATCGGGCCGCTGTTGCGAGCCCACCCGGCGCAGCTCACGCCGGTGCTGCGCGCGTGGGCCACCGACGAGGACAGGTGGCTGCGCCGCACGGCGGTGATCAGCCAGCTCGGCTCGGGCGCGGCCACCGACCTCGACCTCTTGCGCTACGCCGTCGAGGCCAACCTCGGCGATCCCGACTTCTTCCTGCGCAAAGGCATCGGGTGGGCGCTGCGCCGGCACACCCGAGTCGACCCGGACTGGGTACGCGAGTTCGTCGCCGACCACCCCGGGCTCTCGCCGCTCTCCCGCCGGGAAGCGCTCAAGCATCTCGGGGAATGACGAACCACGCACCGGAGTTGGTGGCGGCGTGGAAATCGGAGTGCACACCTTCGCCGACGTCAGCCTCGACCCCCGTGGCGTCGGGCCGACGCAGCGGGTACGCGAGGTGGTCGAGGAGATCACGCTGGCCGACGAGGTCGGCCTGGAGATCTTCGGCGTCGGCGAGCATCATCGCCCCGACTACGCCGCATCCGCTCCGGCGATGATCCTTGCGGCCGGCGCCGAACGCAGCTCCCGGATCCGGCTGACCAGCGCCGTCACCGTGCTGAGCTCCGACGACCCGGTGCGGGTGTTCCAGCAGTTCTCGACGCTGGATCTGCTCTCTGCAGGCCGCGCCGAGATCATGGCCGGGCGCGGGTCGTTCACCGAGTCCTTCCCTCTCTTCGGCTACGACCTCGCCGACTACGACGAGCTATTCGCCGAGAAGCTCGACCTGCTGCTGGCCATCCGTGACGCGGAACGGGTCACCTGGTCGGGACGGCTGCGCGCGCCGCTGCACGACCAGCCGGTGTACCCGCGGCCGGTGCAGGACCCGCTGCCGATCTGGGTGGCCGTCGGAGGCAACCCGCACTCGGTCGTGCGGGCCGGGGCGCTCGGGCTGCCGCTGGCGCTCGCGATCATCGGTGGTGAGCCGGAGCGGTTCGTGCCGCTCGCCCAGCTGTACCGGGAGGCCCTGACGCGCAGCGGCCACGGGTCGCTGCCGGTCAGCCTCAACCTCCACGGCTTCGTCGCCGAGACGTCGCAGGCCGCGGGGGACATCTACTACCCGGCGCACTCGGAGGTCATGAACCGGATCGGGCGCGAGCGCGGCTGGGGACCGACCAACCGCGCCGCGTTCGACGCGCAGGTCGCGCTGCGAGGGGCGTACGTCGTGGGCTCGCCCGAGCAGGTGGCCGAGAAGATCCTCTTCCAGCACGAGCTGTTCGGGCACCAGCGAACGGCGATCCAGGTCGCGATCGGCAGCGTCCCGCACCGGGACGTGCTGCGGGCCATCGAGCTGCTGGGCACCGAGGTGGCGCCGCGGGTTCGTGCGGAGGTGGCCCGCCGCGAGGCAGTGGTGGCCCCGGCCACGAGCTGACGCCCCACCCGGCCGCCACCGGACAACTCGCGCACGCAACCCGGGAAAGTGAGATTGATCGCCTGGGATCTATCGAACCAATCGCATGTGTGGGACGTGCGGGAGTCCGAGAGCCTCGCCGGGGCTACGCCAGGAGGAAGTCGTGACAGCAGAGGAAGCGATGACGGCGTCGGAAACACTGTCGGACGTCGTCGGCGAGTCGGTTCACGTTGAGCTGCCAGCGGCTGCAGCCGCACTGGCTCCCCATCTGAGCGCACGCGCACCCGAGGCGTCCGCCATCGGCACGCTGCCTGCCGACGTCGTCGAACTGCTCGAGGCGGCCGGCATGTTTCGGCTCGGGCTCCCGCTCAGCCTCGGCGGCTTCGAGGCCGATCCCGCGACCCTGGTCCGGACGGCCGAGACCCTCGCCCACGCTGACGGTTCCGCGGCGTGGGCGGCCATGACCGGGAACAGCTCGATGTTCTTCGCCTGGCTGGATCAGAGCGTCGCGGCCCGGCTGCTCGACGGGAGGCCCGGGCAACCGGTCTCGTCGTCGTTCGCCCCGACCGGGCAGGCTGTCGAGGAGGACGGCGGATATCGGGTCTCCGGTCGATGGTCCTTCGTGAGCGGTGCCCCGCACGCAACGATGATCTCGGTGGGCGTCGTCGTCGTGGGCCCGGACGGGGTGCCGCGGACCTTGGGCGAGCGCCCGATGATGCGCTGGGCGGTGCTCCCGGCCACGGAGCTGCAAGTCCTGCCGACGTGGAATGATGCGGCCGGCCTGCGCGGCTCCGGCAGCCACGACGTGCTCGCCGAGGGCGTGTTCGTGCCGGCCGAACGGACGCTGATGCCGTTTTACGAGCCACCGCGGGCCGGCGGAGCTCTGTACCGCGTGCCATTCTTCACCGCTGTCCGTTCGCTGCTCGTCGGCATTCCCCTCGGGGTGGCGCGGCGCGCGCTCGACGAGCTGACCGAGCTCTGCCGGCACAAGACCCGCGAGATGGCGCCGCTGGTCCAGGACCAGGACGTACAGGTCCGACTGGCCGAGGCGGAGGCCGCACTGCGGGCCGGCCGCAGCTTCCTGCTCGACGTCACCGAGCGGACGTGGTCTGCAGTGCAATCGGGAGTTGAGGTGCCGCTGCCGCTGCGCACGGAGTACGCCCTGGCTGCACAGTTCGCGACGCGCAGTGCGGTACAGGCGGTCAATCTGGCGTTCGAGACAGCCGGGGTGTCCTCTGCACTCGCAGGTGACGTCATCCAGCGCTGCTGGCGCGACGTCAATGTCGCCGGCCAGCACATCGCGTTCTCGCGGGGCCGGTGGCGAGGTGCCGGACAGGCACTGCTCGGACTGGAGATCGATCCGTTCCATCTCTGACGTTTGCGGTCATACCGTGGCCGGTAGGTCACGACTACCGGCGCAAGCATCCCGAGGCCGTCGGCGGCGGAAAGCTCCGAACCGCCCCGTGACAGCGATCCGTCCGGCTACTGTCGCCCCTCGTGCTGCGCGCGTGGCTCGGACCGGCTGTTGTCGTACTCGCCCTTGTGGCCACTGGCTGCACCGTCTCCGTCCCGGGCAATGGGGCGCCCACGGCCCCGGCAGCAGCGGCACCACAGCGGGCCACCTCGCCCGAGCCCGCCACCCCCGCCACGCCTCGCGGTCCGCGCAGCGGCCTGGACGTCGATCCGCTCCCGGACGAATGCCTGCTCAACGCCGCCGAGTTCGGCGAGCTGGTGGGTTCCACGGTGCGGCCGCCGGTGCAGGGCTCGGTCCAGCGCGAGGACGGATCCCGCAGCGCCGCCTGCGTCGCCATCGACGGCACGGAGCCGATCGCCATGATCAACGTCTACACCGTGCGCTCGGGCACTCCCGCCGACTACGTCCGGGCCGGGCCGGCGGGGCGCCGCGACCTGCCGGACGTCGGCGATGCGGCCGCGGTGATCGACACCGCCACCGGGCCCACGATGCAACTGGCGAGCCCCCGCTACCTGGTGACGATCCTCGTGGCCGGCCGTGCGCCCTCCGACGACGCCTGGCGCAGCGCGGCCGCGGCCGCGCTCTCCCGCCTGCCTGCCTGACGCGGAGTCAGCGCAGGGTCGCCATGTGCCGCTCGGCGGCCACGGCCACGGCGGAGTCGCGAGCGGCGTTGGCCTCCTCGCTCGTCAGCGTGCGGTCGGGGGCGCGGAAACGGAGGGTGAACGCCAGCGAGCGGCGGCCCGCCCCCACCTGCTCGCCCGTGTAGACGTCGAAGAGCCGGACGTCCTCGAGCAGCTCGCCGCCTCCGTCGGTGAGCGCGTCGGCCAGCTCCGCGGCAGGCACGGACGCGTCGGCCACGAGCGCGACGTCCACCGCGATCGGCGGGTACGGCGACACCTGCGGCGCCGGGCGCCGGTCGTCCAGCGGGAGGAGGTCGAGGTCGAGCTCCATGGCACAGGTGCGCTCCGGCAGCCCGAGGGCCTCCACGACCTTGGGGTGCAGCTCCCCCGCGTGCCCGACGATCCAGTCGCCCACGCGCAGCGCGGCGCAACGGCCGGGGTGGAACGGAGGGAGCGACGCCGCCGTGACGCGCAGCTCCACGCCTGCGGCCTGCCCTACCAGGCGTCCGGCCTCCACGGCGTCGGCCCAGTTCGCGGCCCGGCCCTCGCCCCACCAGCCTCGCGCCTCGCGGTCGCCGGCCAGCACCACCCCGACGTGCACGGGCTGGGCGGGCAAGGCGGCCTCGATCTGTGCAAGCTCCGCGTCGGAGGGGCGGGCGTCGACAGCGGGATCGGGCATCGGCACGGGCTTCGCGTGCGGCAGGACGACCTGGCCGATGTGGTAGAGCGCGAGGTCGGCTGCGCCACGGGAGCGGTTGCGGATCAGCGCGTCGAGCAAGCCCGGGAGCAGTGTGCCGGCGAGCTCTGCACGCTCGGCGTCGAGCGGGTTGAGCACGTGCACGGTGCGGCGGCGGACGTCGTCGGCCGCAAGACCGAACGCGTCCCAGACGGCCGGGTCGACGAACGGGAACGGCAGCACCTCGACGTACCCGTCCTCGGCCAGCGCACGCGAGACGACACGACGGCGCAGCTGGGCCGGGGTCAGCCCGCGCCCGGGTGGGGCGGCGGGCAGCACCGACGGGATCACGTCAAGCCCTTCGAGCCGCAGCACCTCCTCGACGAGGTCGGCAGGCTGGACGAGGTCGGGTCGCCAGGACGGCGGCAGGGCCACCACGTGCCCGCGGCCGTCGTCGCCCGTGATGAGCTCGACGCTGCAGCCGATCTGCGTGAGCCTGCGCACGGTGGCGCCGGGCGGGTAGGCGATGCCGGCGACGTGGTCGGGCAGCTCCAGTGCCATCTCGACGGGGACGGACCGCGGTGCGGCGCCGGCGTCGGTGCGGCCGGGGACGATCGTGCCACCGCCGTGCTCGACGAGCAGTTGCGCGGCGCGCTCGGCGGCCACGGGCGGCAGCAGCGGGTCGACCACCCGCTCGAAGCGCCGGGACGCCTCGCTGGGCAGCTTGTGGCGGCGCGCGGCCCGCGCGATCACGGCGGGGTCGAAGTGCGCGGCCTCGATCAGCACGTCGATCCGGCCGTTCTCGTTCGGGCCCGCGATCTCGGTGGACGCCCCGCCCATCACACCGGCCAGCCCGATCGGGCCGGAGTCGTCGGTGATCAGGAGGTCGTCGGGGTTCAGGGTGCGCTCGACGTCGTCGAGGGTGCGCAGCTTCTCCCCCGCCCGGGCCCGCCGCACGACGATCGGGCCGGTCACCCGGGCGGCGTCGTAGGCGTGCAGCGGCTGCCCCAGCTCGAGCATCACGTAGTTGGTGACGTCGACGATCAGCGAGATGGGCCGCATGCCCGCGGCCAGCAGGCGCCGCTGCATCCACCACGGCGCGGCAGCGGCGGGGTCGACCCCGTCCACCCGGCTGGCGACGAACCGCGGGCACGCCGAGTCGGCGAGCACGACCGGCCAGGCCTCGCCCTGGGCCGGCGGGACCTCGACCCGGGCAGCCGGGTCGGTGTAGCCGACGTCCAGCGAACAGGCGAGCTCGCGGCCCAGCCCGCGCACGGAGAAGCAGTAGCCGCGGTCGGGCGTGATGTTCAGCTCGATCACGTCGTCCGGGTCGTCGGGCGAGAGACCCAGCAGGCGGCGAGCGTCGTCGCCGGGCGCCGCGGTGCCCTCCGGGAGCACCAGGATGCCGGCGTGGTCGGCGCCGATGCCCAACTCCCGTGCCGAGGAGATCATGCCGTCGGAGATGTGGCCGTAGGTCTTGCGGGCCGAGATCTCGAAGCCGCCGGGGAGCATGGTCCCCGGCAGCGCGACGACCACCAGGTCGCCGACCGCGAAGTTGCTCGCGCCGCAGATGATCCCCCGCGGCTCAGGCTCCCCCACGTCGACCTGGCACCACCGGATCGGCTTCTTCAGCCCGGCGAGCACCTCGAACTCCAGCACGCGGCCGACGACGACCGGACCGGTGAGGTCGGGTGCCCGGTGGATGTCCTCGATCTCGAGGCCGACACGGACGAACGCCTCGGCGGTGTCATCTGCCGGTGGGACGTTGCCGGCGCCGAGCATCTCGGCGAGCCAGGACTGGGAAACGCGCACGGGGTTGCTCCTGGGGGATCAGATGCCGGACTCAGACGCCGAACGCGCGGCTGAACCGGACGTCGCCCTCGACCATGTCGCGCATGTCGGGGATGCCGTTGCGGAACTGCAGCGTGCGCTCCAGGCCCATGCCGAACGCGAAGCCGGAGTAGACATCGGGGTCGACGCCGCAGGCGCGCAGCACGTTGGGGTTGACCATGCCGCAGCCGCCCCACTCCACCCAGCCCGCCCCGCCCTTCTTCTCCGGGAACCACACGTCCACCTCGGCGGACGGCTCGGTGAACGGGAAGAACGACGGGCGCAGCCGAGTGCGCGACGTGGCGCCGAACATCGCGCGGGCGAAGGCGTCGAGGGTGCCCTTGAGGTGCGCCATCGTGATGCCCTTGTCGACGGCGAGGCCCTCCACCTGATGGAACACCGGGGTGTGGGTGGAGTCGAGGGCGTCGGTGCGGAAGGTACGACCCGGGCAGACGACGAAGACGGGCAGCTCACGCTGCAGCAGCGCCCGCACCTGCACCGGTGAGGTGTGGGTGCGCAGCACCATGCCGGAGCTCTCGGAGTCGTCCGCTGCTGATCCGGCGAGGTAGAAGGTGTCCTGCATGGTGCGCGCAGGGTGGTCCTTGCCGAAGTTCAGCGCGTCGAAGTTCAGCCACGACGACTCGACCTCGGGCCCCTCCGCGACCTCCCAGCCCATCGCGACGAAGACGTCCGCGATCTGCTCGGAGATCTGCGTGAGCGGGTGGCGCGCGCCGCGCGGGATGCGGTCCCACGGCAGCGTGACGTCGACGGTCTCCTCGGCGAGCACGCGCGCGTCGCGCTCGGCGACCAGCGTCTCCCGGCGGACGTCGAACGCCTCCTGCGCCCGCTGACGGGCGGCGTTGACGCGTTTGCCGGCCTCGGCACGCTCCGGCCCGGGCAGCGAGCCGAGCTCGCGGCGCGCCAGCAGCAGCGGGGCGCGATCGCCCAGGTGGGCCGGCTTGACGGCGGCGAGCGCGGCCAGGTCGGAGGCCCCCGCGAAAGCCTGGACCGCCGCGTCGACGGCGGCGTCCAGCGAATCCGGGTCAAGCGGGCTCATCACGTCCGTGCTCTCACTCATGGTGGCTCGATCCTAAGGTCCGGTCGGGGACGGCTCTCCGACGGCCGCCGCCGACGGGCTTCGACGACGTCGTGCCGCCACGCTCGCGTACAGACACACCGCCGCGGCCGTGGCGAGGTTCAGGCTCTCCGCCCTGCCGTGGATCGGCACCCGGACGCGGTGGTCGGCCCGCTCCGCAACGGTGGCCGGGACGCCGTGTGCCTCGCCACCGAATATCCAGGCGACGGGCCCCGCGAGCACAGCGTCGGCGGCAGGATCGTGCAGGTCGAGCTCGCCGCGGCCGTCGGCTACGAGCAGCGTGAGCCCGGCCGCGCGGCAGGCGTCCAGCACGGCGTCGGCGTCACGGTCGCGCGCGATGGGCAGGTGGAACACGCTGCCCGTGGAGGCCCGGACGGCCTTTCCGTTGTGCGGGTCGACCGTCTCCCCCGCGAGCAGCACGGCACCGGCGCCCGCCGCGTCGGCCACCCGGATGACGGTGCCCGCGTTGCCGGGATCGGCGATGTCGGCGCACACGGCGACCAGCTCGGGCCCGTTCGACAGCGCGGTGGCGAGCGGAACGTCGAGCAGGTCGCACACGGCCACCAGCCCTTGCGGGGTGACGGTGTCGGACAGCGACTCGGCGACGGGTTCGGGGACCGGGCTGAGGCGGGCTCCGGCGGCCTGCGCCGCCGAGACCAGCTCAGGGTGACGGGCCGCGGCCGCGTCGGTGACGAACAGCTCGTGAACCCGGCCCGATCCTGCGCCCGACCACTCCAGCGCCTCGCGGACGGCCTGTGCGCCTTCCACGAGAAACCGCCCGGCCCGATCGCGTCCCGCGCGGCGGAGCAGCTTGCGTGCTGCGACGACGCGCGGCGTGCGCTGCGTCAACGCGATCTCCGCTGACGCTCGGATCGGTGTACCGGGCGGTTCGGTCACGGCCGTGCCTGACGGACGGCTCAGGCCGCGGTCCCGTCCTGCGGGCCGCTCTGGGCCGGCACGTTGGCCTTGGCCAGCTCGACGAGGGCGGTGAAGGCGGCCGGGTCGCTGATGGCGAGCTCCGAGAGGATCTTGCGGTCCACCTCGACGCCGGCGGCCTTGAGGCCCTGGATGAAGCGGTTGTAGGTCATGCCGTTGGCGCGGGCGGCCGCGTTGATACGGGTGATCCACAGCTGCCGGAAGTCGCCCTTCTTGGCGCGACGGTCGCGGTAGGCGTAGTTCAGCGAGTGGAGCATCTGCTCCTTCGCCTTGCGGTACAGCCGCGAGCGCTGTCCGCGGTAGCCGCTGGCCAGCTCAAGGGTGGTGCGGCGCTTCTTCTGAGCGTTGACCGCGCGCTTCACGCGTGCCATGGGGGTGTCCTTACGTCTTGGTCAGGCGGGGAAGGGGGGCGAGCGCCCGCGTCAGCGGCCGAGCAGCTTCTTGACGCGCTTGACGTCGGCCTTGTTCACAGGCACGACGCGCGAGAGGTCACGCGTCTCCTTGCTCGACTTGACCTCGAGGCGGTGCCGCAGGCCGGTCTGCTGGCGCAGGATCTTGCCCCGGCCGGTCACCTTGACCCGCTTGGACATCCCACTGTGCGTCTTGTTCTTGGGCATGACAGTTCCGTTCACCGGTGACGCCTCGGGGGCGAGGCGTCAGTTTGGTCGTGCTGGCGTTGCTGCCGTCAGGCCTGCTGTGCGTCCGCCTGGGCGACGGGGCGCGGGCGGGATGCCGGCTTCTTGTTCGGAGCGATCACCATCGTCATGTTGCGGCCGTCCTGCTTGGGAGCAGCCTCGACCGTGCCCAGCTCCGCCACGTCCTCGGCGAGGCGCTGCAGCAGCCGGAACCCCAGCTCGGGGCGGGACTGCTCGCGTCCGCGGAACATGATGGTGACCTTCACCTTGTTGCCACCCTCGAGGAAGCGCACGACATTGCGCTTCTTGGTCTCGTAGTCGTGGGTGTCGATCTTCGGCCGGAGCTTCTGCTCCTTGATCGTGGTGAGCTGCTGGTTACGGCGGGACTCCCGGGCCTTCTGCGCGCTCTCGTACTTGAACTTGCCGTAGTCCATGAGCTTGCAGACCGGCGGGCGGGCCTGAGCCGCGACCTCGACAAGGTCGAGCTCTGCCTCCTGCGCGAGCCGCAGGGCGTCCTCGATACGCACGATGCCGACCTGTTCGCCGTTGGGTCCGACCAGGCGGACCTCGGGAACTCGGATGCGGTCGTTGATGCGCGTCTCTGTGCTGATGGGGTCTCCTCGTATCGACGTCGTGTAGTGCGACGGAGCGGAGACCTGAACCCGACGATCACACCCGACGAGCCTGTGGCTCATCGACGGACCGGACCCGGACGCCTGAGGCGGCGGGTGGGAGCGGGGCTCCACTTGATCGCCCTGACGCCTTGTGCAACGCGCGACAGGGTGGTCGCATTCCGCAGGATAGCAGCCCGCGGCCACGCTCCGTGCCCGCACCCGGTAACGGTTGAGGAGCGCGGGATGTCAATCCCCCGCGGGGGCGCCGGCGCCACGTCGAGACGAGCTGCACGCAGGCTGATATCGATCATAGGGCGTGCGCCGCAAGACGATGGCGGCCCAGCCTCCGGCGCCCTCCATCCGGGCGTTGTCCTGCGGTTTCGGTGCGAACGAAACGCTGCGAGGCCGAGAGCCGGGGCTCGAACAGGGCCGCGCGACGAAGCGGCTCACTCCCGCCGAATCGGATCGCTCAGGCGTGCCCGGTCATGCACCACTGGCGCCGCGGGTCGTCACCGCGCCGATGATTTCCACGGCGGAACAATGCACGCAGGCCGCTGACGAGGCGCAGCGAAGAGTCCGCTTCGTTCCCTCTGCGCGCACCCGTCCCGGCGTCGCCCGAGGTACGGGTTGTTGACGTCGAGTTGCCCTGCACCCCCTTAGCGTGCCGAACGATCGGTGCAGATGCAAGAGCCGCCTGCACGTGCACCTGTACGAACCGTGAGGTGAAGGCTTGGCCTCCTCGAGCCGCCCGGACAGCCCTATCCCGAGCCGCACGGCGCTGACCAGCAAAAACTGTTGCAGAATCACCGCGATTCGGACATCTCGGCAGCGATGAGGCGCAGTCCGACCCATCAACCCGTGCAAATGCACGTGCAGGTGCAACTGATAAGGTTCGTGCAGAACGAGCGCCACCAACTCAGCACGAGCGAGGATGATGACGTGCCCGACACGAATCACGAGGGCGGTTCAGCAGCACTGCTTCGAGGCGCCGTCTGGCGCAAGAGCAGCAGAAGCGGCGCAATGGGCAACTGTGTCGAAGTTGCCGCACTCGACACCGGCGAGTTCGCGGTCCGCAACTCACGACACCCCAGCGGCCCCGCACTCGTCTTCACCCGGGCCGAATGGCTCGCTTTCCTGGGCGGGGTCGAGCACGGAGAGTTCCGTCCCGCGTGATCACCTTCTGACCAGGGCGTTCCCGCCACTCAGAGGTCGGTCAGCACCTTCGCCAGCAATTGTCGCGATTCGTCGGGAGTGAGTGCGTCCACCGTCAGGCGGTCAACGGCCCTTCCGTACAACTCGATCTCGTCCTGGCGGTCGAGATAGAGCGCGCCACTGAGATGCTCGACGTACACCACGTCCGGCAGCTCCGCCTCGGCGAACCTCAGCACCGTGAACGATCCTTCGGCGCCGTATCCGCTCAACTGCCACGGCACGACCTGAATGGTGATGTTCGGCAGCTTCGTGAGCTCGATCAGCCGATCGAGCTGTTCCCGCATCACCATTCGGCCGCCGATCGGCCGGTGGAGAACGGACTCGTCCAGCACCACCCACAGTTTCGGCGGGTGCATGCCGCCGAGAATCTTCTGCCGCCGCATGCGCAGCGCGATCCGCCGCTCGCCTTCCTCCGACGCGGAGCCGACGCGCCCGCGGGTGGCGATCGCGCGTGCATACGCCTCGGTCTGCAGCAGGCCGGGCACGAACTGCAGCTCGTAGCTCTGGATCCGCGACGCGGACTCCTCCAGACCCACGAAGTCGTGGAACCAGCCGGGCATCACGTCGCTGTAGCGGCGCCACCAGCCCGGCTCGTTCGCCTGCTCCACCATCTCGAGGAACGACTCGCGCTCTGCGGCGTCGGCAATTCCGTACAGGGTGAGCAGATCGGAGATGTCCCGCACCTTGAGGGCGACGCGGCCGAGCTCGATGCGCGACACCTTCGATTCCGACGAGCGGATGGCGTACCCGGCGTCGGCTCGCGAGATGTCGGACGACTCTCGCAACCGTCGCAGCTGGGCGCCGAGCACGATTCGCCGGGCCGTGGCTCCCCTGGCGGACTCTCCTCCCGGAGAAAACGACGTCACGACTGCGGTGACATCCCGCCGCACGCGAGCCTCTCGCCACGACGAGCGAGCCAGAGGATTTGTGGCGCCACCTCGTGGACAGGCGCGTTGTCGACGGGCGTCTGCGATGCGTCCGACGTCACGATGATCACCGTACCGGACGGTTTCTCCGACGATCATCACGAGTGCGGGTACTGGCAGTACCGTGCAGAGCTCACGAGTGGAAATACCATGGGTATCCGCGCCGGTCTCACTGCGGCCGTCGGTGCAGTGACAGGGCGCTGACAACAATGCGACAGGGCGCGCTCCCAGCGTCGCCGTCGGACACACCGCATCCACCAGGGAGCACCGATGACCGAGACGACAGCCAGGCCCACCGATACCGAGTCGACCACCGAGGCCTTCGTCGAGCGTCTGTTCGGCGCCGTGCTCGGCGCCCAGCTCGTCCAGGCTGCATACCTGGGTGATCGGCTCGGCTTCTACCGGGCTCTCGCCGAGGGACCGCTCACCCCGCCCGAACTGGCCGCCCGCACCGGAACAGCGGAGCGGTACGCGCGGGAGTGGCTGGAACACCAGGCCGTGGCCGGCGTCCTCACCGTCGACGACGCCACCGCAGCACCCGATCAGCGGCGCTTCCGGCTGCCGAGCGCCCACGCCGAGGTGCTCACCGACGTACTCAGCCCGAACCACGTGCTGCCGCTGGCCCGGATGGTGGGCGGCATGGGGCAGCACATGGACGCGCTGGTCGACGCGTACCGGTCCGGCGGCGGGGTGTCGTGGGCCCAGTTCGGCACCGACGCCCGCGAGGCTCAGGCCGCTGCCAACCGCCCGCTGTTCCTCGGGGCGCTCCCCCGCGAGTACTTCCCGTCGGTGCCCGCCATCCGGGACGTGCTGGAGCGGGGCGGCCGGATCGCCGACGTCGGCTGCGGGTACGGCTGGTCGTCCATCGGCCTCGCGCTCGCTCATCCCGACGTGACCGTGGACGGCTACGACGTGGACGAACCCTCGATCGACGCGGCCCGGCGCAACGCGAACGACGCCGGGGTGGCGGACCGCGTGCGGTTCCACTGCGCCGACGCCGCCACCGCGGACGGACGCTACGACCTCGTGACCGCGTTCGAGTGCATCCACGACATGCCGGCCCCGGTCGGCGTGCTCGAGACGATGCGCCGCATCGCCGCGCCCGACGGGATCGTGCTGGTGGTGGACGAGCGCGTGGCGGAGCGATTCCACGCACCCGGCGACGAGACCGAGCAGCTCATGTACGGCTGGAGCATCACGTGCTGCCTGCCGGACGGGCTGGCGCACGCGCCGTCGGTGGGCACCGGCACCGTGATGCGTCCGGACACCCTGCGCCGGTACGCCCAGGAGGCCGGGTACGCCGACATCGAGGTCCTCCCGATCGACGACGCCTTCTTCCGCTTCTACCGCCTGACGTGAGCCGGAACCCCGGTGGTCAGCCGGCCGCAGCAGCCTTGCGGCGCCGCCGGACGGCCACCGGGGCCACCGCCGGCTCCTCCGGAGTGACGAGACCGACGAGGAACTGGCCCGTGTAGCTCTCGGGGCTGGCCGCCACCTGCTCCGGTGTGCCCTGCGCCACCACCGTGCCGCCGCCCGAGCCACCCTCCGGCCCCATGTCGATGATCCAGTCGGAGGTCTTGATCACGTCGAGGTTGTGCTCGATCACGATCACCGAGTTGCCCTTGTCGACCAGACCGTTGATCACCTGGAGCAGCTTGCGGATGTCCTCGAAGTGCAGGCCCGTGGTGGGCTCGTCGAGGATGTAGACGGTGCGGCCGTTGGAGCGCTTCTGCAGCTCCGACGCGAGCTTGACGCGCTGCGCCTCGCCACCCGAGAGCGTGGGTGCCGGCTGGCCCAGCCGGACGTAGCCGAGCCCGACGTCGACCAGCGTGCGCAGGTAGCGCGCGATCGAGTTGATCGGCGCGAAGAACTCGGCCGCCTCCTCGATCGGCATGTCCAGCACCTCGGCGACCGTCTTGCCCTTGTAGTGCACCTCGAGCGTCTCGCGGTTGTACCGGGCGCCCTTGCAGACCTCGCACGGCACATAGACGTCGGGCAGGAAGTTCATCTCGATCTTGATCGTGCCGTCGCCGGAGCATGCCTCGCAGCGGCCGCCCTTGACGTTGAACGAGAACCGGCCGGGCTGGTATCCGCGCACCTTGGCCTCGGTGGTGGCCGCGAACAGCTTGCGGATCTGGTCCCACACGCCCGTGTAGGTGGCCGGGTTGGACCGCGGGGTGCGCCCGATCGGCGACTGGTCGACCCGCACCAGCTTGTCGAGCTCGTCGAGACCCGTGATCCGGGTGTGGCGGCCGGGGACCTGCCGGGCCTTGTTGAGCTTGTTGGCCAGGACAGTGGCGAGAATGTCGTTGATCAGCGTGGACTTGCCCGACCCCGACACCCCGGTGACCGACACGAGGCAGCCGAGCGGGATGTCGACGTCGATGCCACGCAGGTTGTGCTCGCGCGCACCGACCACCGTGAGCCGGCGCTTCTTGTTGACCGGCCGGCGGATGTCGGGCACCGGGATCGAGCGACGGCCCGACAGGTACGCCCCGGTGAGCGAGGTGTCGTGGGACTCCAGCCCCGGAACCGGCCCGCTGTAGACGATCTCACCGCCGTGCTCGCCCGCGCCCGGACCGATGTCGACGGCCCAGTCGGACGCGCGGATGGTGTCCTCGTCGTGCTCGACGACGATCAGGGTGTTGCCCAGGTCACGCAGCCGGACGAGCGTCTGGATCAGGCGCCGGTTGTCGCGCTGGTGAAGCCCGATGGACGGCTCGTCGAGCACGTACAGCACGCCCACCAGCCCGGAGCCGATCTGCGTGGCCAACCGGATGCGCTGGGCCTCGCCGCCGGAGAGTGAGCCGGCGGCGCGGTCGAGAGACAGATAGTGGAGCCCGACGTCGAGCAGGAAGCCCAGCCGCGCCTGCACCTCCTTGAGGATGCGGCCGGCGATCATGGTCTGCCGGGCGTCGAGCACCATCCCGTCGAGGAACGCGGAGCACTCCGACACCGACATCGCCGACACCTCGGCGATCGAGCGCTCGCCCTGGTCGCGATGGGCGAGGGTGACGGCCAGGACCTCGGGCTTGAGCCGCGCCCCCTGGCAGGCAGGACACGGCACGTCGCGCATGTATCCCTCGTAGCGCTCCCGCTGCGAGTCGGACTCCGTCTGGTCGAGGCGGCGCTCGAGGAACGGGATGACGCCCTCGTAGCTGGCGTAGTAGGAGCGCTCCCGGCCGTAGCGGTTGCGGTAACGGACGTGCACCTGGTCGGTGCTGCCGTGGAGGATCGCCTTCTGGGCGGCCGCGGGCAGCTTGCGCCACGGTGTGTCCAGCCGGAACCCGATCGCCTTGGCCAGCCCGTCCAGCAGGCGCCCGAAGTACTCCGCGGACTGCCCGCCGGACCAGGGAGCGATCGCGCCGTCGGCGAGGCTCGCCTCGTGGTCGGGCACGACGAGCTCAGGGTCGACCTCCTTCTTGATCCCGATGCCGTGGCACTCGGGGCACGCGCCGTAGGGCGAGTTGAAGGAGAACGTGCGGGGCTCGAGGTCGTCGAGGCTCAGCGGGTGGCCGTTGGGGCAGGCCATCCGCTCGGAGAAGCGGCGCTCGCGGTGGGGGTCGTCGTCGGGGAGATCGACGAAGTCGAGCACGACCAGGCCGTCGGCCAGCCGCAGCGCGGTCTCCACCGAGTCGGTGAGCCGCTGCTTGGCCGAATCCTTGACGGTGAGCCGGTCGACCACCACGGAGATGTCGTGCTTCTCCTGCTTCTTGAGCGTGGGAGGGTCGGTGAGCGTGTGCACCGTGCCGTCGACCATCACACGGGAGTAGCCCTGCGTCTGCAGTGTGGAGAACAGGTCGACGAACTCGCCCTTGCGGGTGCGCACGACCGGCGCCAGCACCTGGAACCGGCTGCCCTCCTCCATCGCGAGCACCTGGTCGACGATCTGCTGCGGTGTCTGCTTCTCGATGACGTGGCCGCAGACCGGGCAGTGCGGAACGCCCGCCCGTGCGTAGAGCAGGCGCAGGTAGTCGTAGACCTCGGTGATGGTGCCGACCGTGGACCGTGGGTTGCGGTTGGTGGACTTCTGGTCGATCGACACCGCGGGCGAGAGCCCCTCGATGAAGTCGACGTCGGGCTTGTCCATCTGGCCGAGGAACTGCCGCGCGTACGCCGACAGCGACTCGACGTACCGGCGCTGGCCCTCGGCGAAGATCGTGTCGAACGCCAGGCTCGACTTGCCCGACCCGGACAGCCCGGTGAAGACGACGAGGCTGTCGCGCGGCAGGTCGAGATCGACACCGCGCAGGTTGTGCTCACGGGCCCCGCGGACAACGAGACGGGGAGCGTCGACACGGCGCACGGCGTCGGCGGAACGCCCATCAATGCTGCGGTCGGCCACGGTGGGGAGCCTCCTGTGAATCCGAACGGCGAACAGGTCTGGCAACGAGCAAGGTCTGGCACGAGCTGGGCCTGACACGAGCAGACTCGACACGGCCGGGGCATGACAGTGTGCCCTCATCCATGCTAAGCGCGGCCGCCGACAGTTCTGTTCCGGCAGCTAGCTCGCCCGGCGGGCGGCGGGCCGGGCGAGCCGAACCGCCGCAACGAGGGTCGCACAGACGTTCGAACGGCCGTACAGCGGGGGTCGAGGACCGCCTCCAGCACGGCGTCGCCGAGCTCGAACGACACGGGCCGGGTGTGGCCGATCAGCCCGCGACGACGGTTACGCTCGATCGGGTGGGAGAGTCCAACGTCTGGTCCACCGCTCATCTGCCCACCGGGGACGGCCGGGCCGCCGGCGTCACGGTCAACGGGCTCGAGCTGAGCTGCGAGATCCCCGCCGATCTCGGGCCGGAACCGGCGGGCGCCACGCCGTTCGGCCTGCTCGCCGGGTCGCTGTCGGCCTGCACGGCGATGTCGGTCCGCACGTTCTTGCAGCTCTGGGATATCGAGCCAGGCGAGGTGACGGTGCACGTCGGGTTCCGCACGGGGTCGCCACCGATGATGGACCGCCGGGTCACCGTCGAAGCCGAGGTCAGTCCGGACCTGCGCGAGCAGCTCGCCTCGGTGGTCGACCACACCCCGGTCACGGTCCTGCTGCGCGACGCACTGACGATCCGCACGGAGCTCACCACCGGCGCGTCCTGACCCGGAGGCCCACCGGCACCCGTCGTCAGAGCAGGACGACGCCGGTGACGAGGGCCAGTGCCACCACCGACCAGCCGACCACCGGCACCGAGACGACGGGGGCCACGCGGGCCGGGAGCGGGGAACGGCGCAGGACGGTCGCCCGGTGCCTGCCTACCGCGACCGTGACCAGCGCGATGAGCATCGCCATGGTGACGGGCACCATCGCGACGGTCGGTCCCGTCGCACCGATCTCGCGCACCGAGAGCAGCGCCCCGTTGGCCAGCACACCGAGCGCCGTGCGGTTCCAGGCGAGCCTCGTCCGCTCGGGCTGGAGCCCGGGGGTTCCCGGGGGCGGACCGGGACGTAGGGGCCTCATCCGTCGACCCCTTTGACGATCACCAACGCCAATCCCAGCAGCGCCAGCACGACGAGGCCGACGGCGAGCACCCACGGGGCCCGCTGCCGTGGGAGTGCACCGTCGCGGCGCATCGCGTACTCGACCCGCTGCCAGCGCAGCACACCGTTCGCGGCGCACAGCACCGCGAGGACGACCAGGAGCCCGCCCGTGATGGTGCGCACCCCCGGCAGCGGGAACGCGGGCACCAGTTGCACCACCGCGATCCCCGCCGCCAGCAACGACAGTGACGATCGGATCCAGGCGAGGAAGGTGCGCTCGTTGGCGAGGGTGAACCGGTAGTCCGGTTCGTGCTCGACGGCACCGTCGCCCGAGTCGGTCTCCTCGGAGGAATCGGCGCCTTCGGAATCGGCGCCTTCGGAATCGGCACGGCCCGACGCGGCACTGTCCACGCAGACAGCATCGTCCTCGGGAGCGGCCCTGTCCTGTGGAACGGCCCCGTCGTCGGGGTCGACCTGAGGCCGCATCGGATGATCGCGACGAGCAGGGCGTTCCTGCGGCTCAGGCCACTCCGAGGAGCCGGTGCGCGGTGCCGGGATCGCGACGGAACTCGGCGGTCGGCACGCGGTGCACGAGCGCGCCCTTCTCCATCACGGCGATCTCGTCCGCCACGCTGAAGGCCAGGTGCAAGTCCTGCTCCACCAGCACGACGGTCACACCCTCGGCGCGCATGGTGGTGACCACACCGGCGAGCTGGTCGACGATGGCCGGGGCGAGCCCGTCGGACGGCTCGTCGAGCAGCACCAGCCGCGGGTTGGTGAGCAGGGCCCGGGCCACGGCGAGCATCTGCTGCTCCCCGCCGGAGAGCTGCCCTGCGTAGTGGCGGCGGCGCTCGGCGAGCCGGGGCAGCAGGTCGAGCACGGCGTCGACGGTCCAGGTGCCGGGTCGCGACCGTGAACGCGCCAGCGCGAGGTGCTCGGCCACCGTGAGCGTCGCCCACACCCGGCGCCCTTGCGGCACCAGCGCCACCCCGGCCCTGGCGACCAGGTCGGGCCGCTTCCCGGCCAGCTCGGCCCCGTCGAGGCGCACCGATCCCTCGGTCACCGGGACGAGCCCTGCCAGCGTCATGATCAAGGTGGACTTGCCGACGCCGTTGCGGCCCAGCAGCCCGAGCACGGCACCGGCGTCGAGGGTGAGATCGACGCCGTGCAGCACCCTGCCCCTGTCGTACCCGGAGACGAGGCCACGTACCTCGAGGAAGCTCATGACAGGAACAGCTCCTCGCGCCGACCGGTGCCCAGGTAGGCCTCGCGAACGGCGTCGCTCGCCCGGACGTCGTCGGGGGTGCCGGAGAGCAGCACGCGCCCGAGGTGCAGCACCGTCACCGCGTCCGCCAGCGAGAACACCAGGTCGAGGTCGTGCTCCACGAACAGCACGGTGATCTCCGGCGGCAGCCTGCGCAGCAGCTCGACCAACCGCGCGCTCTCACCGGGCGACATCCCGGCCGCGGGCTCGTCGAGCAGCAACAGCGACGGGCGGCAGGCCAGCGCCAGCGCCACCTCCAACTGCTTGCGCTCGCCGTGCGACAGCGCGGGGACGCGCACGCCACCACGACCGGCGAGGCCGACGTCGGACAGCAGCTCCTCCGCCCGCGCGACCACCCGGGGCTGCCTGCGCGGCAGCAGGGAGATCCGCCCGTTGTCGTGGCGCTGCACGGCCAGCGCGACCGTCTCGGCCGCCGTCATCGAGGCGAACAGGCTCGCGTGCTGCATCGTCTGGCTCATCCCGAGCCGGCAGCGCTTCACCTCGGACAGCCGCGTGACATCGCTGCCCGCGAGCTCGACGCGGCCCGCATCCGCCCGCATCGTGCCTGTGACCAGCTTGAACAGCGTGGACTTGCCGGCGCCGTTGGGTCCGATCAGGGCGTGCCGGGCACCGGGGGCAACCGCCAGGTCCACGCCGTCGACCGCCTTCAGGGCGCCGAACGACCTGGTCAACCCGGTGCACCGCAGGACGGTCACGACGAACCTCGCCGTCGCCACAGCTGCAGGCCCGCAGCGCCCCGCGGCAGCAGGTAGACCACCAGCACGAACACCGCTCCGAGCACCAGGGTGCCGTGACCGTCGAGGCTGGGCCCGAGCGCGTCCCGGATCAGGATCACCAGCGCCGCACCGATGCACGCGCCCCACAGCGAGCCCGCCCCGCCGATGATCACGGCCAGCAACGCGAACGAGGCGGTGAGGAACCCGAGATCGGCCGGCGTCACGAGTCGTTGCTGTGCCACCAGCAACGAGCCTGCCAGGCCCGCAACGGCGCCTGCCACCACGAAGACTCCGTACTTGTACAGCGCCGTCGGGTAGCCGACGGCACGCATGCGCGGCTCGTTGTCGCGGATTCCGCGCAGCGCCGCGCCGAACGGCGAGCGCGCCACGAGCCAGACGAGCACGAAGCCCAGTACGAAGACGGCGAGCACGTACCAGTACAGGAAGCCCGGGTTCGCGAGAGGCGCTCCCGCGACCCGCACGGACGGGACGCCGGTGAGCCCGTTGGCCCCGCCGGTGACGCCCTCCCAGGTGTTGGCCACCTGTTGCACCATCTCGCCGATGGCGAGGGTGAGCATGAGGAAGAAGACCCCGCCGGTGCGCACGGTGATCCATCCGGTCAGCGCGGCGGCGACGGCGCCGACGGCCGCTCCGACCAGCAGCGGCACCGGCGCCGCAGCGGTGACGTTGATCGACACCCAGCCTGCGGCGTACGCGCCTGCGCCGAAGTAGGCGGCGTGACCGAGTGAGGGAAGGCCCGTGACGCCGACGAGCAGGTCCAGGCTCACGGCGAAGAGCGCGAACACCAGGATGCGGGTGAGCGTGGTGGTGGCGAACGGGGCGAGGAACAGCGGAGCCGCGGCGAGCACGACGAGCACCGCCGCCGCCACGAGCCCGCCCCGGCCCCGGGGCACCCGTGGGGACATCGCGGCCGCTCCTCCGGGCACCGCGGGCGCGTCCAGCGCGGTCATCGCGCGCCCGCCGATGCCGGACTCCCGAACAGGCCGTGCGGGCGCAGCACGAGCACCAGCGCGAGCGCGGCGAACAGGATGAAGGAGGCGAAGTCCGGGAGCAGCAAGCGGCCCAGCGTGTCGACCTGCCCGATGATCAGCGCCCCGACGAGCGCTCCGCGCACCGAGCCGAGCCCGCCGATCACGACGACGACCAGCGCCAGGATGAGAACCGTCGCATCGAGCCCCGGGCGCGCGCCGTAGATCGGGCCGCCGAGCACTCCGGCCGTGGCGGCGAGCAGCGAGCCGACGGCGAACACCGTGGCCTGCACCATCCGGTTGTCGACGCCGAGCGCGGCCACCATCTCGCGGTCGGCCACCGTGGCCCGCACGAGCGCGCCCACCCGCGTCCGTTCCACGACGAGGTACACGGCCAGGGCCAGCACCGCGCCCACCCCGATCAGCACCAGCCGGTACGTGGGGTAGGTCGCTCCGAGGATCGACACCGAGCCGTCGAGCGCGGGCGGCGCGGCCACCGACAGCGGGTCGTCCCCGAACGCGATGATCAGCAGCTCGGCCACGACGAACGCCACGCCGAGCGTAAGCAGGGCCTGGTCGAGGTGCGAGCGTTTGCGCAGCGGCTCGGTCATGAGCGACAGCAGCGCACCCGCGGCGAGGCCGCCGACCGCGGCCAGCGCGAGCGCGGCGAGAAACCCACCCCAGCTCCCGGCGAAGGCGGCGCCGAGATAGGCGCCCCCGAGGAACAGCGCGCCGTGCGCGAGGTTGAGGACGTCCATCATCCCGAACACGATCGAGAGCCCCACGGCCAGGATGAAGAGCAGCGACCCGATCGCGAGGCCGTTGAGGACACTGACGAGCATCAGGCCGCCGGCTGGCTCTGCGGGCCGAGGTCCTGCACCACCGCGTTCACCAGCGTGCCCCCGGCGTTGTCCACCCGGCGCAGGTAGATGTTCTGCCGTGGGGTCTGGTTGTCGAAGGTCCACGGCCCGCGCGGGCTGTCGTCGACGGTGCCGATGCCACCCAGCGCGGCGGCGAGTGCGTCGCCGTCGACGCCCGTGGCCGAGGTGAGTGCCCGGTTGAGGACGTTGGCGGCGTCCCAGGTCTGCACCGAGAAGCAGCTGGGGTTCTCGCCGTACTTCGCGCTGTAGGCCTGCACGAACGCGGTGTTGGCCGGGTTGTCGAGCTGGTCGGTGTAGTGCAGCGTCGTCTGCACGCCCACCGCCGCGTCGCCCTGCTGCGGCAGCACGTTGCCCTCGGTGAGGAAGCCCGAGCCGTACAGCGGGATCGTCGACGAGAGCCCGAACTGCGCGTACTGCTTCACGAAGCTGATGGCCTCGGCACCCGAGAAGAAGCAGAACGTGGCGCGTGCCCCGGAGCTCTGGATGCCGGTGAGGAACGGCTGGTAGTCGGACGTGGTGCCGAACGGCGTCTTCGCCTGCCCGACCACCCGCCCGCCGCCGGTCTCGAACGCCTTCGTGAAGGCGGTGATGACCTCGGTGCCGGCCGCGTAGTCGGGGGCGATGGCGTAGACGCCCTCGGAGAAGCCCGACTGGGCGAGGTGCGTGCCCATCGCGGCCGCGATCTGGCCGTTGGTGAAGGAGCTGCGCCAGATGTAGGGCGTGCGGGCCTTGCCCGTGACGTCCTCGGCGCCTGCGTTCGTGACGATCAGCAGCTTCTTCGACTCGGTGAGCGCGTCGCGCACGCCCAGCGCGGTGGCGGAGTTGACCAGCCCGACCACCACGTCGACCCCGTCGCTCTGCAGCACCTTCTGCACGGCGGGCACGCCCGTCTGTGGCGTCTCGCCCTCGTCGGCGACGACGGTCTCCACGGTGTAGTTCCCGAACTTCTGCCCGTGGTCGGCCAGCCAGAGATCCCAGCCGCGCTGCATGTCGGTGCCGAGCGCGGCGTAGACCCCCGACTGCGGGACGACGAGACCGACCTTCACCGTGCCGCCTCCGCCGGCGGTGGACCCGCCGCCCCCGACGCTGCTTCCGCACGCCGACAGCACCGGCAGTGCGCCGGCCGCACCCAGGAGACCGAGGAACCGTCGCCGGTTGACCATGGGGTGTTGCACCATCTCAGAACGCTCCTCGTCGACCGGGCCGCAGCCTGGGTGCGATGTCGACGGATCGTTGTCGAGCGACCTTCTCAATGTCAACGATTCGGGTGAACCGGGCACGTGCTCGCGACTCAATCGTGACGGGGAGTTCGCTGGCTAGGCTGTCGCGGTGGACGTCCTCGACAGCTACTCAGGTCACACCGACCCCGGCGGCGCAGCGATCCGGCGCGACCTCGACGCCTTGAGCATCACCAAGCTCTCCGTCGGCCCGATGGACAACAACGCCTACCTGCTCGTATGCCGGGCCACGAACGAGGCCCTGCTGATCGACGCGGCCAACGAGCCCGACCGGCTGGCGGATCTCGTCGGCGCCTCCTCCACCCGGCCCGAGCTGCAGCACCTGGTCACCACCCACCGCCACGCCGACCACTGGCAGGCCCTCGGCGCCGTCGCGGGCATGTTCCAGACCCGCCAGATCGCCCACCCGCTGGACGCCCCCGAGCTGCCCATCCCGATGGACGAGCTGGTGGAGCAGGGCGACACCGTGCGTTTCGGGGAGATCGAACTGGAGGTCGTGCACCTGCGCGGCCACACGCCGGGATCGATCGCGCTCGTCTACCGCGGCGCCGACCACCCGCACATCTTCACCGGCGACTCCCTGTTCCCCGGCGGGCCCGGCAAGACGGCCGGACCGGCGGAGTTCACGTCGCTCATCAACGACCTGGAGGAGCGGGTGTTCGGCCCGCTGCCCGACGAGACGTGGGTGTACCCCGGCCACGGTGACGACACCACTCTCGGCCGGGAGCGCCCGCACCTCGGTGAGTGGCGCGAGCGCGGTTGGTAGTCGTCTCCGCGGAAGTCAGGTCGCGAAGCGGGCGAGCGGGAATCCTCGCGCAGGTTGTCATGCACTCTCGAAGAACATGAAGTCTCCGACCTGAGTGCTTTCAAGCCGAATTCGATCGGCTACGTTCTCGCTGACCCAGGAGGCGGCCAGCTCGGTGGCTTGCTTGGCCTGCTCGCCCGAGTCCCACAGGCTCACCGAGATCAGTTTGCCCTCTTGAGTCTCGGCCAGCCCGTACGCCTTGAATCCAGGCTGCGCCTGGAACACCCTCAGCATTCCCTTCTGAGCACGGTCACCGACTTCCTCGGCTGTCCCGCCGATCAGATCGTAGACGCCGATGCGAACGTGGCTCATGGACTTCTCCTCTCCTCAGCGGACCCGCAATCCTCCGCACAGCTGAAGAGACCGTCAAGAGCAGCAGCAAAGACCCCGAGTAACCGGACACTCGATCTCCGATCCGACAACGTCTCGCGACATCATCTGCACACGGCCGAAGACCTGCACGGGATCGCAGGAAGAATTTCGATCTCGCACCACCGGCCAGGGTGCGTTTCCGCCTTGAATCCGGCGTCGTCGGCGAGGACGATTCACGGATGCCGAACTGGCTACACGGCCTTCCTTTGTTCTGGTTGGCCGCGTTCGTGTTCGGGGTCGCTGTTCTCATCACGGCGGCGATCTACGCGGTGGTGATCTCGCTCTCGACCGGGGAGCGCGGCCGCGCGTTCGCGTCGATCTCACCCGGGCTGCTCCCGCCGCTGGGAATCGTGTTCGCGTTACTGGTGGGGTTTCTGGCCGCGCAGGTCTGGAGTTCGGGAGACAGCGCCACGACCGCGGTCAGCCAGGAAGCGAGCTCGCTGCGCGCGGTCGTCCTGCTGTCCTCCGAGTTCCCGGGTGAGCCGGAGGCGCAGGCGCGCAGCCTCGTTCACCGCCACATCGAGAACGCGGTCACGACGGAATGGCCACAGATGGCCGAGCAGGGAGCGACGCTGTCCGTCGTGTCACAGCCGCTCGCGGATCTCCAGGCGATGACGCTCGGCCTGCGTCCCGAGACCCCCGGCCAGACGATCGCCCAGCAGGAGATCGTCACATCGGTCGAGCAAGCGCTGGACGCCCGGCGCCAGCGCATCATCGTGAGCGAATCCTCCGTCAACGAAGCGAAGTGGGGAGCCGTGGCCGCCCTGGCGATCCTCACCCTGTTCGCGATCGCGTTCGTCCACAGCGGCAACCGACGCGGAGCGGCGATCGCGATGACGCTCTTCGCCTTGGCGGCGACGGCGGCGATCATCATGATCGCGGCCCAGGAGCGCCCGTTCGCGGGATACTTCGCTGTGAGTCCGATGCCACTCGAGCAGGTCGACCCCACGCTGCAGCGGTAGCCCGGTGCGCGCGTGCGCGTCAGGGACGCGCAGCAGATTTGGCATCCTGGGCATGGCGACGATGACCGTGACGAGGGGGGCCGTTGTCTCTGTTACGTCCCGCGTGGGACCGCACTCCTGCTCAGCGCAGATGCACCCGCTACGGGCTGCCCGACGAGACGTGGGTGTACTCCGGCCACGGCGACGACACAACGGTGGGCACCGAGCGGCCGAGTCCTCCGGAGTCACGGGCCTGCGGGTGGTGACGAACGAGCACCGGCGGCCGGCCTTCGTCCTGCACGAGCACCGGCGGCCGCGCCACCACTTCGACCTGCGCCTGGAAGAGGACGGCGTGCTGCGCTCGTGGGCGGTGCCGAGAGGGCTGCCCGAGGTGCCCGGGGAGAAGCGGCTGGCCGTCGCGGTGCCCGACCACGAACTCGACCACCTCACCTACGAGGACGAGAACAAGTCGATAGCCGACATCGGCTGGTGGGAAGAGCACGACCGCTCCGAGCGGCGGATTCTCCTCACCCTGCACGGCAGGGACGACGACCGGCGCTTCGCCCTCATCCGGACATCCCAGGGCTGGCTGCTGCACCGCCTCGCGGATCAGTAGCCGGATCAGACGGACACGACGTCAAGCGCGTCGTGCAGGTGTGCGAAGTCGCCACCGTTGCGGGTGTAGAGGGGAAGGTCACGCGAGGAAGCGATCGCGGCGATCATGAGGTCCATACGGCGAGGTCGTGATCGCCGAGATCTCCGTACCGAAGAACTCGTCCGCTTCCTGACGCATCATCCGGGCGTCGACGTGCGGAAGTCTCCGATGCTGTTCGACGAGTTCCTCTGCAATGAGGGCCCGCCGACGTGGAACCGGACGCAGCTCGGCGACCACGACCCCATTGCGGGTGAGGTAGTAGGTCTCACCCGCCTCGACAGAGTCCAGGACGGCGGCGGAGTTGTTTCGCAACTCTCGCTGGGTGATGACCTTCATGGCCTCAGTGTGGCCCCACGTAACGCGAGGCGCTACGAGCGCCTCGGGGATTGTCAGCGCGGCTGAACGATGTTGACCATCCAGGGAACTCCGAACCGGTCGACGCACGCACCGAACTCGTCGCCCCACATCTGCTTCTCCAGTGGGACCGACACGGTGCCGCTGTCGGACAGCTTCTCCCAGTAGCCGCGCAGCTCGCCGGCGTCGTCGCCGCTCAGGCTCACAGTGATGGCATTCCCGATGGTGTGCTCCATTCCCTGCGGGGAGTCAGCAGCCATGAGCGTGAATCCGCTGTCGGTCTCGAGCTGGCCGTGCATGATCTTGTCGGCCTCTTGGTAGTCCGCCGCGCCGGACTCCCCGTAGGTGTGCAGCGTCAAAGTGCCGCCGAAGACGTTGTTGTAGAACTCCATGGCCTGCCGCGCATCGCCGGTGAAGTTGAGGTAGGGGTTCAGGCGAGAAGGCATCACACGCTCCTGTGTCGCTGGGACGAGAATGGTTGCAGTTCAGGACATGATCGAACCGCTCCGAGACGCGAGCGGCATCCTGGATCGCACGAGCGGCCCCTGGTTCGAAACGACCGGACGAGCGTGCCGTTCATCGGGCAGGCGGCCTGCCCAGCGGAAGATCGCGACGGGATGCTCGTCGAGGGAGAAGCTGATCTGGTGGCGACGGGCGGTGGCCGCGGCGCGCGGCGCAGCCACGCCGCCACTCGGTCACCGCGTGGTCGCCGCGGGCGTCGACCTTCCTGCCGTCGCCGTACAGCGGGCGGGCGTGACGACGCATCCGTGCGCCTGTTCGGCGTAGTGGGAGACGTCCAGGGCGCCGGATCAGAGGTTGTTTCGGCCCCGGCCGGCGGGCTCCGACCCGTCCCACCGACAATTCGCTTCGTCGTCGCTTCTCGAACGCCTTGCGGAGAAGCGCGGTTATGGTGGATCGGGGTCGCGACGGCGGCCGTTGAAATCCCAGGCGGTCGCGCCGCGGCCCGGCCCTGGCGCAGTCGACCGGAGAACGATGGACGCGAGACGGGCCCTTCGTCTGGGCGTACGCACGCTGGTGGCGCTCACGTCCGTCCTGGCGCTGGCCGTGGCAGGCCTCGCGTGGTCGCTGCAGCAGCAGCTCGACACGGCGGTCACCAGCAGGGCGGCGATCCCCGACGCGGCGCCGACCCCTCCCGGCCAGGCGTACAACGCCTTGCTGGTGGGTCTCGACGCCCGCACCGACTCCGCGGGCAACCCGCTGCCTCCCGAGCTGTTCAACGCCCTGCACGTGGGCCCGGACGCCGGCCAGCTGGACACCGACACGATCATCCTGTTGCACGTGCCGGCGGATCCCAACCAGCCCGCCGAGGCGATCTCGATCCCCCGCGACTCCTACGTCCCGATCGCAGGTGGGCGGGGGATGCACAAGATCAACTCGGCGTACGAGGCCGGATTGAAGAGCGCCGAGGACACGCTCACCGCGCAGGGCATCACCGGGCCCGAGCTCGACCGGCGCGGCCGTGAGGCGGGGCGCGCGACGCTCGTGGCCACGGTCGAGCAGCTCACCGGGGTGCAGATCGACCACTTCGCCGAGATCAACTTCGTCGGGTTCGTGCAGCTCACCGAGGCCCTCGGCGGTGTCCCGGTCTGCCTGAACAAGCCCGTGCACGACTCCTACTCCGGCATCGACCTCCCAGCAGGCCCGCAGACGGTCAACGGAGCAACCGCCCTCGCGTTCGTCCGGCAGCGCCACGGCCTGCAGGACGGCGACCTCGACCGCATCGCCCGCCAGCAGGCCTTCGCCGCAGGTCTGGCGGACCGGCTGATCTCGACGGGCACGCTCACCAACCCGGTGCGGCTCGCCCAGCTGGTCGCCGTGGTGAACAGAAACGTCGTGCTCGACGACGGATGGAACGTCGAGCAGGCGCTCGCGCAGTTCGCGGGCCTGCAGGGCAACGACCTGCGCTTCCTCACGATCCCCACAGGGCGCCCGGACCTGCGGACCCCGTACGACGGCATCGCCATCCAGATCGACCAGGCCGCGGTGCGCGCGTTCGTGCGGTCGGTGATCGCGGGGCACGAGAGCCGGACACCGATATCGACCGGACCGTCCGGCTCGGGCCCGTCGGGCTCCGGCCTGTCCGCCGAGGGAGCGCCCACCGGTCCGTCAGGGGGATCACGCAGGACGCCCGCCACGACCCCGCCCGAGTCCATCACGGCCGACGGGATCCACTGCGTCAACTGACCGGCTGTGCCGGTCGCGTCAGGTGTTGATGCCGACGAGGTCCACGACGAACACCAGCGTCGAGCCGCCGGGGATCGGGCCGGAGGAGCGGTTGCCGTAGCCCAGGTCGGGCGGGATCACGAGTACGCGCCGGCCGCCGACCTGCATCCCCTCGATGCCCTGCGCGAAGCCCGGCACCACGCCGTTGAGGGGGAATGTGGCGGGCTCACCGCGTGACCAGGAGCTGTCGAACACGGTGCCGTTGGAGTAGAGGGTGCCGGTGTACTGCACGTCGACGGTGTCGGCGGGCGTGGCGGCGGGCCCGCTGCCCACCACGATGTCCTGCGTCACGAGCTTCGACGGCGGCTGGCCGGTGCCGGCCTGTGCCTGGGTGGCCGCCGTCAGGTCGGTCGGGTTGCCGGTGAGCGCCGGGACGCCGGGCGCGGGAGCGGGGGCCGAGGCCGCCGGGGGCGCGCTCGAGGCGGGCGCCGCGGGCGGTGCCTCCGGCGCGGTGGGCGAGCCGCAGGCGGCGACGACGGCCACGGCGACGACGGCGGCGGCCGTGAGGAGGGAACGTTTCATGGAACAAGTCGAGCACGCCCGGCCACGGGCCCGGCCAAGGGGGCCCGGAGGATGCCGGGCAGGTCAGGTGCCCGCCCCGAACGGTCGACAGGCAGACTGATCCATCGTGACGGACAGCTTCCCCCGCAGGCAGGCCCGTACCCGGCGGTTCACCCTCGGTGCCCCCCGCAGCATCACGGTCTCCCCCGACGGCGGCCGGGTCGTGTTCCTACGCAGCCGCGGCGGCACCGACCCGGTGACGCGCCTGTGGACCCTGGACCTCGAGACGGGGGACGAGCGCCTGGTCGCCGACCCGCGCGAGCTGGACGACAGCTCCGCCGAGGATCTGCCTCCGGAGGAACGGGCCCGGCGGGAGCGCAGCCGCGAACAGGCAGGCGGAGTGGTGGCCTATGCGACCGACCGTCCCGTCACGATGGCGGCCTTCACCCTGTCCGGACAGCTCTACGTCACCGAGTTCGCCGCAGGGCTCACCCCCCGACTGGTGGAGACACCCGGCGGGGTGATCGACCCGCGGCCCGACCCGACGGGCCGGCTCGTGGCCTACGTCAGCGGCGGCGCGCTCCACGTCCACGACCTCACGGCGCGCACCACCTCGACCGTCGCCACTCCCGACGGCGAGGACGTGACGTTCGGCCTGGCCGACTTCGTGGCGGCCGAGGAGATGGGCCGGATGCGCGGGTACTGGTGGTCGCCCGAGGGCGATGCGCTCCTCGTCGCGCGGGTGGACGACGCGCCCGTCCGCCGCTGGCACATCGCGGACCCGGCAAACCCCGACCGCACCCCGGCCGTCGTCTCCTATCCCGCCGCAGGCACGGCCAACGCCCGCGTGTCACTGCAGATCCGCACGCTCGACGGCACCAGCACGGACGTGAGCTGGGACGACGTCCGCGACGAGTACCTCGTGCACGCGGTGTGGGACGCCCACGACCTGCTCATCGTCGTCCAGCCCCGGGACCAGCGCGCCCTGCGGGTGCTGCGCGTCGACCCGGCCACCGGCGCGACCTCGGACGTGCACGAGCAGACCGACCCCGCCTGGGTGGAGATCGTGCCCGGCGTTCCCGCCCACACGGCATCCGGCGCGCTGGTGACGGTGGCGGACGTCGACGGCGCGCGCAGGCTCGTCGTCGACGGCGAGGCGGTCACCCCGCCCTCGCTGCAGGTGCGCGACGTGCTGGACGTCGACGGCGACGTGGTGCTCTTCCGGGCAGGCGAGGACCCGACGTCGATCGGGCTGTGGACCTGGGGACCGGACGGGCAGGAAGAACTCACCCCGCACCCGGGCGTGCACTCGGGACGGCTCGTGGCCGGCACGCTCGTCGTCGCGCGCCAGAGCCTCGACGCCGACGGCACCACCACCACCGTCCACAGAAACGGCGCCGAGCGGACCATCGTGTCGTTGGCCGAGCTGCCCGGTCTGGAGCCACGGGTCACGCTGATGACCGCGGGCGCGCGCGAGCTGCGGACGGCCCTGATCCTGCCTGCGGGGCACGAGCCCGGCACGCGCCTGCCCGTCCTCATGGACCCGTACGGCGGCCCGCACGCCCAGCGGGTGCTCGCCGCCCGAGGAACGCACCTGACCAGCCAGTGGTTCGCCGACCAGGGCTTCGCGGTGGTCGTCGTCGACGGCCGCGGCACGCCCGGGCGGGGCCCGGAGTTCGAGCGCGCGGTGCGCGGCGACCTGGCAGGCCCGGTGCTGGAGGACCAGATCGAAGCCCTGCACGCCGTCGCGGAGCAGAACCCCGACCTGGACCTCACGCGCGTGGGCATCCGGGGCTGGTCCTTCGGCGGGTACCTGGCCGCACTCGCCGTGCTGCGCCGTCCCGACGTCTTCCACGCCGCTGTCGCGGGCGCGCCCGTCACCGACTGGACCCTCTACGACACGCACTACACGGAGCGCTACCTCGGCCACCCCGAGGAGGAGCCGGACACGTACGCGCGTTCGTCGGTCGTCGAGGACGCACCACGGCTCACCCGGCCGCTGATGCTGGTGCACGGGCTCGCCGACGACAACGTCGTGGCCGCCCACACCCTGCGGCTGAGCTCGGCGCTGCTGGCCGCGGGCAGGCCGCACAGCGTGCTGCCGCTCTCCGGCGTCACGCACATGACGCCGCAGGAAGTGGTGGCGGAGAACCTGCTCCTGCTGCAGGTGCGGTTCCTCAAGGACGCGCTCGGAGTCGCCTGACGGGTGTCAGTGCAGCTCCGGACACGGCAGTTCGACGCGCGACTGCGCGAGGCCTGCCCGCTTGCGGTCCGTCCGCCATTCGAGGATGCCGACGAGCAGCGCCACGACCTCGACCACGCTCGCCACACCGACCGCGAACGCCACCGCCTTGCGGAAGTCGCCCCCGCTGCTCGCCAGCACGCTGTAGAAGATGCCGGTCAGCGTGGCGGTGCCGACGGCAGCGCCGATCCGCTGCCCGGTCTGTAGCGCCCCACCTGCCGAGCCTGCGATGGAGACCGGCACGAAGCGCAGGGTCATCGTGGTGTTGGGTGCGATCACCCACCCGCCGCCGATGCCACCCACCAGCAGCGGGAGCGCCACGAACAACCCCGCCATGTGCGGCGGGGCGAGCCACAGCACGACACCTGCCGCCGTGACGCCGATGACGACCAGAGTCAGGCCCATCACCGTCAGCAGGCGCCCGAGCCGTGCGACCAGCCGACCGCCCACCACAGCGGACGTCGCCGACCCGAGCGCGAACGGGGTGACCGCGAGCCCTGACTGCAGCGGCGTGTAGCCGAGGCCGGCCTGGAAGTAGAGCGCGAAGACGAGCCAGATCCCGCTGAAGCCGATGAAGTAGACGGTTGCGAGCGCGACCCCCGTCGCGTAGCCGGGCGTGCACATGACCAGCCCGATGTCGAGCAGCGGCTCCTTGCCGCGGCGCTCCTCGCGCCGTTCCCAGAGGACGAACCCCACCGCCAGCGCCGCGGCGACGGGGAAGAGCCACCACAGCCGCGCGAGCCCGCCCGCCCCGGCCTCGACCAGTGGCAGCAGGAGGGCGAGCACCACGCCACCGAGCAACCCGGTGCCGACCACGTCGATGTGACCGCGCGACCTGCGGCGGCTGTGCGGGATGAACCGGGCCGCGAGCAGCAGGGCGACCACGCCGATCGGCACGTTGACGTAGAAGATCCAGCGCCACCCGTCGGGACCCTCGGCGAGCGCCAGGATCAGGCCGCCGATGATAGGCCCCACCGCCGTCGAGATCCCGACCGTGGCGCCGAAGAAGCCGAACGCCCGCCCGCGCTCCGCACCCCGGAACATCTGCTGGATGAGCGCCGAGTTCTGCGGGGCGAGCGCACCCGCCGCGATCCCCTGGGCCAGCCGCGCGAACACGAGCCACGTCGCGTTCGGTGCGGCACCCGCCAACGCACTGAACAGGACGAAGCCCGCGAGCGCGATCATGAACATCCGGCGGCGGCCGATGGCGTCGCCCAATCGGCCGGCAGGCACCAGCGCGAGCCCGAACGTCAGCGCGTACCCGGAGACCACCCACTGCACCTGGGCGGGGGTCGTGCCCAGGTCGCGCTGCAACGAGGGCAGCGCGACGGACACGATGCTGACGTCGAGCAGGCTCATGAACCCGGCGACGAGGGTGACCGAGAGCGCCTTCCACCGCCGCGGATCGGGTTCTTCCGCGGTGAGGTCGGCTCGCCCCGTGGTGGGACCAGCGCCGTATGAGCTGGTCATACCTCCTGTCTACCTGGTGTCACAGGCTCTGGCAGTCTGACGACCACACGAATCGGAGGAGCCGAAGTGGCACTGCAACGACCCGAGATCGACCCCGTCGACGGCCCCGCGCCCACCGACTTGGTCGTCGAGGACATCCAGACCGGAGACGGCGCCGAGGCCACCCCTGGCAACACCGTCGAGGTGCACTACGTCGGGGTGGCGCATTCCACGGGAGAGGAGTTCGACGCCTCGTGGAACCGCGGCTCGACGTTCCGGTTCCCGCTGGGCGCCGGCCGCGTCATCGCGGGATGGGACCGTGGGGTGACCGGGATGAAGGTCGGCGGACGCCGCCGGCTCGTGATCCCGCCGCACCTGGGCTACGGCGACCGCGGAGCGGGTGGTGCGATCAAGCCGGGCGAGACCTTGATCTTCGTCGTCGACCTGGTGGGCGTGAGCTGACCTGCGACTGCTGCTGATCTCCGACACCCACCTCCCGGTGCGGGCGAAGGACATGCCCGCACCGGTGTGGGACGCGGTGGACGCCGCCGACGTGGTGATCCACGCGGGCGACTGGGTGTCGGTGGATCTGCTCGACGCGCTCGAGGCCCGCGCGAAGCGGGTCGTCGGCGTGTACGGCAACAACGATGGCGCCGCGCTGCGTGCCCGGCTCCCCGAGGTGGCGAAGGTCGAGCTCGGCGGAGCCAGGTTCGCGGTGGTGCACGAGACCGGCGCCGCCGCCGGACGGGAGCGCCGCTGCGCCGCCGCCTACCCGGACGCCGACGTGCTGGTGTTCGGGCACAGCCACATCCCCTGGGACACCACTGCGCCCGGCGGTCTGCGCCTGCTCAACCCCGGCTCCCCCACCGACCGGCGCCGGCAGCCGACGTTCACGTGGATGACGGCCGAAGCCACCGACGGTGGGCTCGCCGCGGTGGAGCTGCACCATCTCGGGCCCGGCGAACGCGCCCGACCGGGGCGCTGACCGCTCACGGCCTGGCCGTGGCCCAGCTCACGTGGTAGGAGGTGACGGTGTCGCCGACCACGCCCGATGTGCCCGCATGAGTCCCGCGAAGCCCGACGAGATCCGCGACGACGTGGAGCTCACAAGCCTCGACAAGCCACTGTTCGACGGGGCCGGGGCCACCAAACGCGATCTGATCGACTACCTCGACGCCGTTCGCGAGCGCATCCTGCCCGAGCTTCGCGACCGGCCGCTGTCGGTGATCCGCGTGCGGCCCGGCCAGCAGCCGTTCATGCAGAAGAACGTGCCGAAGTACACCCCTGACTACGTCCGGACCACCAGCGTGTGGGCCGAGGCGTCGCATCGGGAGGTGTCCTACGCGCTGTGCAACGACCGCCGCACGCTGCTCTGGTTCGCCAACCAGCGGGCCGTGGAGTACCACCCCACGCTGTTCCGCGTCGGAGAGAGCCACCCCACGTACCTGGTGCTCGACCTCGATCCCCCCGAAGGCGACTCGTTCCCGCACGTCGTGCGCACCGCCCGGCTCGTCCGGCAGGCACTGGCCGACTCCGGGCTCGCCGGAGTGGTGAAGACCAGCGGCGCGAAGGGGCTGCACGTGTGTGTGCCGCTCGACGAGCACACGGGGTTCGAGGACGCTGCGGCGGCCACCCGCGCCCTCGCGGCGCGGGCGGCCCGGCTCGACCCGGACGTGGCCACCACGGCGTACATCAAGGAGGACCGCGGCGGCCGCGTCTTCGTCGACTCCACCCGCTCCGGCGGCGGCACGATCGTCTCGGCGTACAGCCCGCGGGCGCGGCCCGGCGTCCCCGTCTCGTTCCCCGTGACGTGGGACGAGCTCGACGACGTCGCGCCTGCGGACTTCACCGTCCACACCGCGATCGCACGTCTCGGCGACGGCGATCCGTGGCACGAGCGGATGCCCGCGCCGCAGGTGCTGCCCGCCGACCTGGTCGAGGAGGGGCACACCATCCCGATCGCCCGTGTGCAGGCGATGCACGAGGGGAAGCGGCGCGCCCGCGCCCGCCGGCAGTAGCGGAGCGGCCGGCGGGCGTCCGCACGACTCGCGCGCGTGAAGCGGGCGAGTCGCGGGGTCAGTGCGTGGGTGGCTCGTCCCTGCCCTCCGCCTCGGCCTTGTCGGCCTCGTCCTTCGTGCGGTGCACAACGCCGTCGGCGTGCTCGGGCGGCCCGTAGACGGTGTAGAGAACCAGCGGGTTGGGGCCGGTGTTGACGAAGTTGTGCTTCGTGCCCGACGGCACGACGACGAGGTCGCCCTCGTTCACGGTCTTCGTCTCACCGCTCACCCTGGCCTCGCCGGTGCCGCTGACGAAGGTGAGGATCTGGTCGATGCCGTCGTGCACCTCCTCGCCGATCTCCCCGCCCGGCGGGATCGTCATGATGACGAGCTGGGTGTGCTCGCCGGTCCACAGGACGCGGCGGAAGTCGGCGCTGCGCTCGGCGACCCTTGCGATCGTGAAGTGGTCCATGCGGAGATGTGCCCGCAAAGGACCTTTCGCATTCCTCCGCGTGCCGGAAGCCGTGCGAGGATGCCGTCATGGTCTTGGAGATCGCCGACTTCGCCGTCCAGCCGGGCACCGAGGAGCAGTTCACCGATGCGGTGCGTGAGGGCGTCAAGTTCGTGTCGGACACGCCCGGATTCCGCGAGGCGCGGCTCACCCGCAGCGCGGAAACGCCCACCCGCTTCGTCCTGCTGGTGGAGTGGGACAGCATCGAGGCCCATACGGAGGGCTTCCGGAAGTCGGAGAACTACACGCGGTGGCGCCAGCTCATCAGCCCCTACTTCGCCGGCAACCCGCATGTCGAGCACTTCGACGACGTGCTCTGAGCTGACGCTCCGCCCACGCGACGACGACCCGGTTCGTCACTGAGAGACGGCTGAGGGGTCGTTCCCGACCTTCGCATAACGTCGTCCTGTGCACCGAACCCTGCGCGCGCTCGCCGCGGTACTCACGCTCGCCACGGCCGCGCTGCTGGTTCCGACGGCCACCGCGTACGCAACGCCGGAATCGTCGGTCCGCACGCAGGAGCAGCGCATCGAGGTGCCCGGCGGCCCGGGCACCACCGGCCCCGTGAGCCTCGACACAACGCTCTACCTGCCCGCCACCACCCCCGCCCCGGCCGTGCTGGTCGCGCACGGGTTCGGCGGCAGCAAGGTCGCGGTCGACGCCGACGCCCGCGACCTGGCCGACAGCGGTTTCGTCGTGCTGGCCTGGTCGGCCCGCGGCTTCGGGGCGAGCACCGGCCAGATCTCGCTGGACGCCCCCGACCACGAGGTCGCCGACGCACGGGCGCTGATCGACTGGCTGGCCGCCCGCCCGGAGGTGACGCAGGACGGCCCCGGGGATCCGCGGGTCGGTGTCACGGGCGGTTCCTACGGCGGCGCGCTGGCGCTACTCCTCGCCGGATACGACCGGCGAGTCGACGCCATCGCTCCGGTGATCACCTGGAACGACCTGGGCCAGGCTCTCTTCCCGAACGCCGCGACCACCGCCGCCCTCCCCGTCGACACGCCGGCCCACGGCGCGTCCGGATCCGACGGGGTGTTCAAGCGCGGCTGGGCCGGACTGCTCTTCTCCGCGGGCGCCTCCTCGTCCGACGACCCGGCGAACCCGACCGGAGCGGCACTCGGTGGCAGCCCGGCTCCGGCCGACGCGTCGCCCCCGGGTCCGGGCTCGTCGGCAGGCGCCGCTCCCCCCACCGCCACGCCGGGCGCCCCGGTTCCCTGCGGGAGGTTCACCGCGGAGCTCTGCGCCGCCTACACGGACGTCGCCACGACCGGCAGGCTCTCTCCCGCCGTCGCCGCCCTGCTGCAGCGCTCGTCGCCGTCGACGGTGACCGACCGGATCACCGCGCCGACCCTTCTGGTGCAGGGCGAGCAGGACACGCTCTTCGGGCTCGACCAGGCCGACGCCAACGCGCGCCAGATCGCCGCGAACGGCACCCCGGTGAAGGTCCTCTGGTACGGGGGCGGCCACGACGGCGGCGCTCCCGGCGATTCCGTGCGCGAGGCGATCGACGACTGGCTCACCTTCCACCTCGCCCACACCGGCCCCGACCCGGGCACCGGATTCGCCTACACGGTCCAGAGCGGCGTGCGCACGGGCGGCAGCGCGCCCAACAGCCGCACCGTCGAGGCAACCGCCTACCCGGGCATCTCGGGAGCCGCGGCGGTGGAGACGCACCGGCTCGCGCTGGAGGGCTCTGCCCAGCCCGTCGTCAACCCGGCAGGCGGCAACCCCGCCGCGATCACGTCCCTGCCGGGCGTCGGATCGTCACTGGGCTCACTGGCCGGCAGGCTCTCGGCCGTCACGGCGGAGGTTCCCGGGCAGACCGCTCAGTTCCGCACCGCGGCGCTCGAGTCGCCCACGTTGGTCGCGGGCGTACCCCGGGTCGACGTTTCGGTGTCGCGCGTGCCCGGCCAGCCTGCGCCCGCCGAGGCCGTGCTCTTCGCGAAGACCTTCGAGGTGTCCCCCGACGGGCTGCGCACGCTGCTCGGCAGCGCGGTCGCCCCGATCCGGGTGCCCGTCCCGGCCGACGGCTCGGCGGCACGGGTCAGCGTCGCCCTGCCCGGCGTCGTGGCTCCGGTGGAAGCGGGAAACCACCTCGTGGTGGCGGTCAGCACCACCGACCAGGCCTTCGCGGGTCCCACCGAGCCTGCGGTCTGGCAGATCGGCCTCACCGGTGACGACGCCCTCACGGTGCCGGTGGTGCCGGGCGAGGCCGTCACCGCGAGCACCGTGCCACTCGTGCCGCTGATCGGCATCGGGGCGGTGCTGGCGCTGGCTCTGCTGGCCTGGGGTGCCTCGCGGCTGATCGGACGCCGGGCAGCGGCGGGCGCCGAGGCAGCAGCCGACCCCGCCGCCCCGCCGCTGGAGGTCCGCGACCTCGCCAAGACCTACCGAGGCGGGTTCAGCGCGGTGAAGGGCGTCTCGTTCACCGTCCGCGCGGGGATGGTGCTGGGCCTGCTCGGCCCCAACGGCGCCGGGAAGACCACGGTGCTGCGAATGCTCATGGGCCTGATCAGGCCGAGCGCCGGGACGATCACGGCCTTCGGGCAGCCGGTCGGGCCGGGCGCGCCGGTGCTCGCGCGGATCGGCGCTTTCGTCGAGGGGCCGGGGTTCCTGCCCCACCTCTCGGGCCTGGACAACCTGCGCCTCTACTGGGCCGCCACCGGGCGTCCGGCGGAGGAGGCGCACCTCGACGAGGCCCTGCAGATCGCGGGGCTCGGGGCGTCGGTGCAGCGCCGGGTGGGCACCTACAGCCAGGGCATGCGGCAACGCCTGGCGATCGCGCAGGCCATGCTGGGCCTCCCGGAGTTGCTCGTCCTCGACGAGCCCACCAACGGGCTCGACCCGCCCCAGATCCACGCGATGCGCGAGGTGCTGCACCGCTACGCCGCAGGCGGGCGCACGGTGCTGGTCTCGAGCCACCTGCTCGCCGAGGTGGAGCAGACGTGCAGCCACGTCGTCGTGATGCATCAAGGTCAGGTCGTCGCCGACGGCACCGTCGACGACATCATTGCCGGCGGTGGAGCGGCCACGTTCGGCGTCGACGCCCCGGACCAGGCCGCCGCCGTGCTCAACGCGCTCACCGGAGTGCACGCCGTGGCGATCGAGGGCAGCTCGGTGCATGCCGAGCTCAACGGCACTCCGCGCGCCTCCGCCGTGCGGGCGCTCGTCGAGGGCGGGGTGGACGTCACGTCCGCAGGGCCGCGCCGGCGCCTCGAGGACGCATTCCTGCAGCTCGTCGGAGAGGACGCCGGAAAAATGGATGGTGCGCCGTGACGCTGAACGACGGTCCGTCCACCACGACGGGCACCGTCGGCGCACTCGCCGACGACGTCCGGCCCGCCCGGTACCGCCCCGGCCGCACGCTGCCACTGCGCGTCGAGCTGCGGCGTCAGCTGCTGCGCCGCCGCACGCAGGTGACGTTCGCGCTGGTCGGCCTGCTCCCGGTGATTCTCTGGATCGCGTTCGAACTGGCCGACGACGGCACCACCACCGGCTCGCTGAACCTCGTGGACCTGGCGAAGGGCAGCGGGAGCAACTTCGCGGTGTTCGCGCTGTTCGCGTCGTCGTCGTTCCTCCTGGTCGTGGTGGTGGCGCTGTTCTTCGGCGACACGGTGGCAGCGGAAGCGTCCTGGTCGAGCCTGCGCTACCTGCTCGCGGCGCCGATCCCTCGAGCCAGGCTGCTGCGGCAGAAGGCGATCGTTTCGGCGGCGCTGTCGGTGGCGGCGCTGCTGCTGCTCCCCGTGGTGTCCCTGGCGGTCGGCGCACTGGCGTACGGCACCGGGAATCTGGTGAGCCCCACGGGCGAGTCCCTGACCTTCTGGACCGGTGTGGGGCGGGTGCTCCTCGCAGCCCTCTACATCGCGGTGCAGCTGAGCTGGGTGGCCGCGCTCGCCTTGCTGCTGTCCGTGAGCACCGACGCCCCGCTCGGGGCGGTGGGCGGCGCGGTGACCGTGTCGATCGTCTCCCAGATCCTCGACCAGATCACCGCGCTGGAGGATCTGCGCGACTACCTGCCCACCCATTACGACAGCGCGTGGGTGGGGCTGCTCTCGGAGCAGATCGACTGGGCCGGCATGACCCGCGGCGTCTTCTCCGCCCTCTGCTACGCGGCCGTGCTCAGCGCGCTGGCGGTGTGGCAGTTCCGTCGTAAGGACGTCACGAGCTAGGAGCCGCTACGTCCGCGCCGGCGTGCTCCCGCTCTCCCCCACGTCCACGGTGACGGGAGTGCTCACCGGCCGGGGCGTCCCGAGCAGCACACCCCCGACGATCACCACCCCCGCCACCAGCTCCACCGCGCTGGGCCGCTCGCCCAGCGCGGCTGCGGCAAGCGCGATCCCGACCACCGGCACCAGCAACGAGTACGGCGCGACGACGCCGGCCGGGTAGCGGCGCATCAGCGTCGTCCAGATGCCGGAGCCGAGCACGGTGGCGAGGATGGCGAGGTAGGCGATCGACAGCACCCCGGGCACCCCCTGAAGGGTGACGGCGCCGCGCAGGGCCGCCCAGTCCGCGACCGGCCCTTCCGTCAGCAACGAGGCCGCGAGCAGCGGGAGCGGCGGCACCACGGACATCCAGAGCGTCAGGTGCAGCGGGTTCGGCGGGTCGGCGAGGCGGGCGGCGAGGTTGCCGAACGCCCAGCCCAACGCGCCGATCAGCGTGAGTACCAGCGGGATCAGCGCCGCGGCCTGCGCCTGCGCCACGGCGATGGCGAGGAGACCGACCACCGCGAGGGTGATCCCCACGACCTGCCGGGCGCTCATCCGTTCCCGCAGCAGCACCGCCCCGAGCAGCACGGTGAACGGAGCCGACGCCTGCAGCACCAGGGATGCGAGCCCGGTGGGCATACCGACGTCCATCGCCACGAACAGGAACAGGAACTGCACCGTGCCGAAGCCGAGCCCGTAACCGATCAGCCACCGCAGCGGAACCCGCGGACGAGGCACCAGCAGCACCGTTGGGATGGCGAGCACCGCGAACCGCAATGCTGCGAGCAGGAGCGGCGGGTAGTGCTCCAACCCCACGTGGATGGCGAGGAAGTTCGCGCCCCACAACACGGCGACGACGGCGGCGAGTAGGCGGTCGCGGGCGGTCACTATGTCACGTTCCGCGTTGCGGACGACGAAGACCAGCGAATGTGGTGGTCCTCGCGATCAGGCGATCTGCGGGCGCAGCCGTTTGGGCAGCTTCGCGACGACCGCTGCGTAGGAGTCGTCGACGAGCTCGATCAGCTCGTCGTCGGGGACCGTGCCGTCGATCGCCACGGTGTTCCAGCCGTGCCGCCCGATGTAAGGCATCACCGAGGCGGCGCCGGGGTAGCGGTGGCGCAGCTCGGCGGCCTCGTCGGCATCCCGGCCACATTTGACGCCGAGCCCGCCCGTTCCGAGGAATGCGAAGATCTTGCCGCCCACCTTCGCCACGAGGTCGCCCTCCCACGGCTCGTCGGGGGTGGCTCCTGGCTTGGCCAGGCAGTAGGCGACCAGCTCCTCGTGGTTCACGGCCAGCGCTCGGACGCCGACCGCGACCGCAGTGCGAGCCACAGCAACACGAACAGCAACACCGTGAACCAGACATAGGTGCTGCCGATCACCTGCTGGAGCGGCGTCCACGCCAGCTCCCGGTTGTCGGCCCGGGGAAGGCCCTGCTGATGGGGCGCGATCACGAACACCGCCCCCATCGCGACGGTGACCGCCGTCCACGCCCGCGACCGCGCCCGCCACGCCGTGGCAGCGGCGACCAGCAACGCAGGCGCCACCCACACCCAGTGGTGCGACCAGGAGGTGGGCGACACCAGCAGCGCCACACCAGCCGTGGCGACGAGCGCAAGCGGCGCGGAACCACGCCGTATCGCCGGCACCGCGAGTGCGAGCAGCCCGGCGGACAGCAACAGCCAGCAGATGGTGCGCGCGGAGCCGTCGACGTGCGCCCGCACGAGCACGGCCTCGAACGTCTGGTTCGTGAAGAACGGCGAACCGCTGACCCCGCCCGCCGGATTGTCCAGCCAGAACGTCCACGACTGGCCGGGCGCCACGACGAACCCGATAGCGGTGGCGACCGCACCGGACACGGCCGCGGTGGCAGCGGCGCGGTAGTCACGGCGCAACAGGAAGTACAGGACGAACGCTGCGGGCGTCAGCTTGATGGCGGCAGCGATCCCGACGAGCATGCCGCGCGGCCAGCGCGGCCGCGCCACCAGGCAGTCGATCGCCACCAGCGCCATGAGCAGCAGGTTGATCTGCCCGAACTGGATGGTCTGGGACACCGGCTCGAGGCTCAGCGGCGGCCGCGGCGATGCGTCCGGGGCGTTGAAGTCGATGATCTTGCCCGGCTCCACGGCAAGCGCCAGCGGCAGCGCGATCGACGCCACCGACAAGGCCCCGGCCCGCCCGCCGGCTTCCCACAACCGGCGCGCGACCACGTAGAGGGTGGCGCCGAGCGACAACGTCGAGAGCGCGAGCAGCCCCGTCCAGGCCACCACCCACGGCACGACGGCCAGCGGAATCATCGCCAGCGCGGCGAACGGCGGGTAGATGAACGGGAGCGCGATGTGGGCGGCGGTCTGGGGCAGCGGCCCGTAGAGACCACCGCCGGACAGCCACGCCTGCACCCCGAAGCGGTACACCTGCAGGTCGATGTGCCGGCCGCCGGTGTAGATCACGACCCCGACCAGCACCAGGGCCAGGAGCGGAACGGTGACCAGCAGTACGCGCCGCGGTGTGCGGAGCAGATCGAGGATCCGCTGCTCGGTCGAGGTGCGGGCGGTGGATGCGCCGACAACCGTCACGCTGCTGCCCTCTCCTCAGCCGATAGATCGCCCGCCACGGTAGCTCCCGCCCGACCACCACCACCGAGCCCCCCTCCGGAGAGACCGGACACGGAGACCGGCCCGCACCCCGGCCGGCCGGCGCGGCACACCGCAGAACGTGGGCCGGCGTGCCACCGGCGTGTGCGCTCCGGCGCGGACTCCGCGCGCGGGCGGGGCGTCACCGGATGCCGGCGGCGTCCATCCCGCGCAGTTCCTTCTTGAGGTCGGCGATCTCGTCGCGGAGGCGGGCCGCCAGCTCGAACTGCAGGTCGCGCGCCGCGGCGAGCATCTGGTCGGACAGCTGCTGCACCAGGTCGGCGAGCTCGGCGCGGGGCATCGTGGACGTGTCGCGGCCGGCGACCACCCCCGAGCTCGCGTTGACCCGGCCCGGCTCCCCCGCCGCGCGCTTGCCCCGGGACTGGTTGCGCCCGGATCCACCCACCGGTACCTCGGAGTCCTCGGCCTCCCGGTACACCTGGTCGAGGATGTCGGCGATCTTCTTGCGCAGCGGCTGTGGGTCGAGCCCGCGCTCCTCGTTGTAGGCGATCTGCTTGGCCCGGCGCCGGTCGGTCTCGTCGATGGCGTACTGCATCGAGTCGGTGACCTTGTCGGCGTACATGTGCACCTCGCCCGACACGTTGCGCGCCGCACGGCCGATGGTCTGGATCAGCGAGGTGCCGGAGCGGAGGAAACCCTCCTTGTCGGCGTCGAGAATCGCGACCAGCGACACCTCCGGCAGGTCCAGGCCCTCCCGGAGCAGGTTGATGCCGACGAGCACGTCGAACTCGCCGAGCCGCAACTGGCGCAGCAGCTCGACACGCCGCAGCGTGTCGACCTCCGAATGCAGGTAGCGCACCCGGATGCCCAGCTCGAGCAGGTAGTCGGTGAGGTCCTCAGCCATCTTCTTGGTGAGCGTGGTGACGAGCACGCGCTCATCGCGCTCGGAACGGCTGCGGATCTCGTGGACCAGGTCGTCGATCTGGCCCTTCGTCGGCTTCACGACGACCTTCGGGTCGACCAGGCCGGTGGGCCGGATGACCTGCTCGACGAACTCCCCGCTCGTGCGGCTGAGCTCGTACGGGCCCGGCGTGGCCGACAGGTAGACGGTCTGGCCGATGCGGTCGGCGAACTCCTCCCACGTCAGCGGCCGGTTGTCGACCGCGGACGGCAGCCGGAACCCGTACTCGACGAGGTTGCGCTTGCGCGACATGTCGCCCTCGTACATCCCGCCGATCTGCGGGACCGTCTGGTGCGACTCGTCGATGACCAGGAGGAAGTCGTCGGGGAAGTAGTCGATGAGGGTGGCGGGCGCCGAACCGGGGCCACGGCCGTCGATGTGGCGCGAGTAGTTCTCGATGCCCGAGCAGAACCCGACCTGACGAATCATCTCGATGTCGTACTGCGTGCGCATCCGCAGACGCTGCGCCTCGAGCAGCTTGCCCTGGCGCTCCAGATCGGCGAGCCGCTCCTCCAGCTCCTGCTCGATGTCGTGGACGGCGCGCTCCATGCGGTCGGGGCCTGCGACGTAGTGGGTGGCCGGGAAGATGCGGACGTCGTCGACCTGACGGATGACGTCGCCGGTGAGCGGGTGGAGGTAGTAGAGCGCCTCGATCTCGTCGCCGAAGAACTCGATGCGGATCGCGAGCTCCTCGTAGGCCGGGATGATCTCCACCGTGTCGCCGCGGACCCGGAAGGTGCCGCGGTTGAACGCCAGGTCGTTGCGCGTGTACTGGACGTCGACGAGCGCACGCAGCAGCTGGTCGCGATCGACGCTGCCGCCGACCTCGACCTGCACCGACCGGTCGAGGTAGGACTGCGGGGTGCCGAGACCGTAGATGCAAGACACCGAGGCCACCACGACGACGTCGCGCCGGGAGAGCAGGTTGCTCGTGGCCGAGTGGCGCAACCGCTCGACGTCCTCGTTGATCGAGGAGTCCTTCTCGATGTAGGTGTCGGTCTGCGCGATGTACGCCTCGGGTTGGTAGTAGTCGTAGTACGAGACGAAGTACTCGACCGCGTTGTTGGGCAGCATCTCGCGCAGCTCGTTGGCCAGCTGCGCCGCGAGGGTCTTGTTGGGCGCCATCACCAGCGTGGGCCGCTGCAGCCGCTCGATCAGCCAGGCCGTGGTGGCCGACTTGCCCGTGCCCGTGGCGCCGAGCAACACGACATCCTGCTCGCCCGCCGTGATGCGCTTCTCCAGCTCGTCGATCGCAGCCGGCTGGTCGCCTGCGGGCTCGAACTCGCTGACGACCTCGAACCGTCCGCCGGTGCGAGGGATCTCCCCCACCGGACGGAACTCTGAGTGGGCGACCGGCACGTCCTGCTTCGCTGCGCTGCCGGGAACCTCTGTCGCGAATGCCACGGTTCCAGGGTACGAGCCCCCACCGACACTTCGCGGAACCTGCCCGAGGAGCAGCGGCGAATCGGGCATCGACACCGAGCGCGCAGCGAACATCGGCAGGACCTGACAGGATCGGGGCGGTGCATCCGCCGAAGATCGCCACCTTCGACGTCCCGGCCCGCATCAACATCGACACCAAGGGTGTTGCGCGCGCGGTCGACGAGTACCGGGTCACGCCATACGGGCTCTACATGAGCAGACCCATGATCGACCGGCCCACTGCCCACTGGATGGAGTCGTGGCTCCTTCCGGACCTCGGCCTGTGCGTCACCGACTGGTGGTGGAACCCCGGCCACCACCGCGACCAGGACTTCTATCTCGACGTGTGCGAGATCGTGCGTGACGGCGAGCGGTGGACGCTCACCGACCACTACCTCGACGTGGTGGTACAGCAGCGGCGCAGCGCGCTGGTGGTGGACATCGACGAGTTCGTCACCGCCGTGGCGCTCGGGCTGCTCGAGCCGCATGCAGCCGAGACGGCACTGGACCGCGCCTTCCGCGCGGTGGACGGCCTCGCCTCGCACGGCCACGACCTCGACGCCTGGCTCGCGGAGCGCGGGATCGCGCTCACCTGGAAACGCCGCCACGACAAGAGGCCGTGAAGCCTGCTTCGGGCGTCCGGCACCTCGCCATCACGTGCGACACCAGCGCCCGGACCCCCGGGCGAGCGGGGGTCCGGGCGCCTGCTCCGCTGCCTCGGCCTAGGCGATGCCCGAGGTCGAGGCAGCAGCCGGACTGGTACTGGAGTCCGACGTCGGCGACGTGGATGACGGCGACGTCGTCTTGGGCGGGGTGGACGGACTGGCGTTGTTCGAGGATGACGGCGGGTCATCCGGAGTGCTGGGCTCCGTGGACGGTGGTTCCGTCGGCCGAGTCGTCGTCGTCGGCGGCGTGGGCCGCGTCGTCGGCGGCCGGGTCGTCGTCGTCGGGTCCGGTCGCTCTGTGGTGGGCGGCGGAGGCGTCCACGGCGGCCGGGTCGGCTCCCGCGTCGGAGACGGCTCCGGCGACGTGGTGGGCGGCGGCGGGGGAGGCGGCGGCGGGGGCGGAGGCGGCGGCCCGGCCGGACCCGGCGGAACAACCACGGGCGGCGGCGCACCCGGGACGACGGGCGGCTGCTCGTGCGGGGCGACCTCGTTGGGTCGGCGGAACCTGTCGTCCGAACCGGCCGGGGCAGGGACGCCCGCGTTGTCGTCCGGGTGGGAGACGGGCTGCGGCGAGTCGGGCGAGATGACCGGTTCGGTGCCGACATCGCCCTGGCTGCCGACCGGCGCGGAGCCAGGGGCGACGGTGGCGGCGTCGGCCGAGGACGCCGGTGCCGCGACCTGGAGGATCGCCGTGGTGGCGCCGAGCGCACCGACCGTGAGCACTGCGGCGGCAGCGGCCGTGCTGGCACGGTTGAGCGTGCCGGCCCGGCGGATCACGGAATCCACTGCGGGCAGGGTGACGGCGGCGGCGAGCTGATCGTCGAGCCGCCTGAACTCCCGCGTCACTCGGTCGAACTCCTCGGTCACCGCTGTTCTCCCCTCTGGTCGTCTCTGCCGGTCCGGCGCTCCGAGCCGCCGTACACGGCGTCGTACGCGTCGGACGCGAAATCGCCGGGCCGGTAGTCCCCGTACCCCGCGCCATGACCTTGGGATCCGTGCCCCTCGGATCCGAAGGTGTCGAAAGCGGTGTCGCCACTCGTGCCGGCGCTCACGGTGTCGCCGACCGCACCTCCCAGTACCTCGGGAAGGACGTCTGCCATTCCCTCGGTGACAACCAACCGTGCGCGGGCCAGCCTCGCCTGGACCGACCCCATCGAGACCTGCTCCACTGCGGAGATCTCGGCAAGCGACACCCCGGCCATGTGGGACAGGACGACGGCCCGCCGCTCGGCTGCCGTCAGCCTCCCGAGCGCCTTGAGCATGGCGGCGGTACGTGCGTCGACGCCCTCGCCGACCGAGCGGGGCCTGCCGATGCCGATGCGGGCCAGCATGCGTCGCCAGCTCCGGATCGTGGATCGGACCGCCACCCTCCGGATCCATGCGCTCGGATCCGGCGAGCGGCCGATCACCGCCCAGTTCCGCCAGGCCCGCGAGTACGCGTCCTGGACAGCGTCGTGAGCCTCACCCGGGTCGAGGGTGATCGCGTAGAGCTGGGCGACGAGACGCTGGTAGTTGGCCTCGAGATGCGCCCCGAAGTCGACCCGCAGCTGCGCAGGGGTCGCCACGGGACCGTGGCGCACGACCTGCGTGGAACCTGACCTGGACTGCACGTGCGCGCTGCCGTCGTCGGAGCCCGGAGGATGATCGACCGGTGTGCCCACCGTCACGTCCCCCCGCCCGCCGGAGCCGAGCTGGTCACCCGGATGTGGATTTTCCTGTCCCTCCATCGTGTCACGGTGGCGCACCGTTACGACGGAGCAACCGATCACTCCAACGAGGGAACCCAGCCCGAGGATGCGGCCCATGCGTCAGCTCGTGGAGCGGCCGCGTCGAACCATGGCTCCTTGACCTCGACGTAGCGGCGCGCGTCGGCGTCGCCCCCGTATCGCGCCTCGGCTTCACGCTTGACCGCCAGGTACTCCTCGCGGGCCGCGGCATCGGCCCGCAGCCAGTCGCGGAAGAGCAGCGCATAACGCCAGCCGGGCGAACCGACCTCGCGAACGTGCAGGTGGACGACCTGCCCAGGGTCGGCCGAGCCGTGGTAGCGCTTCGGCCATGCAGGTGAGCCCGGCGGCTTGGCGTTGTCGCGGTCGATGTCGGGGCGCCACGGGAAGCCCACGTCCTGCAACGCATCCCGCACGGCGTCGGCGTCCGCGAGCGACTCCACGCCGAGCTGCAGATCGATCACGTCCTTGGCAGGCAGGCCGGGCACCGCGGTCGATCCGGTGTGCGCGACCCCACGGCCGCGCTCCCCCGCGGCTGCCGCCACCCGCGCGCACAGCCGCGCACCCTCGGCCGCCCACTCCGGGCGGGGCGCGACGAGCCGGGGCGCGCCGGCCTTCACCGTGCGCCGCAACCGCAGGTTCTCCTCGAACGGGACGAGTCGCTCGCTCCAGAGCCGGTCGACGGCGGCCTCGAGGTCGGCCGGATCGCCGCTGTTGTCGAGCCACACGTCCGCGGCTGCCCGGCGCGCGGCGTCGTCGGCCTGGGCGGCGATGCGGGCACGCGCGTCGGACTCCGGCATGCCACGAAGCTCCACGAGCCGCCGGACCCGCTCCTCCGGATCGGCGTGAACCACCACGACCAGCGGGAACAGCGGTGCCATCCGGCCCTCGACGAGCAGCGGGACGTCCTGCACCACCACCGCGTCGGCCGGCGCCGCCGCGATCAGCTCCTCGGATCGCTGCCGGACCCTCGGGTGCACGATCCCATTGAGCCGCTCACGCGCGGCAGGGTCATGGAAGACCACTGACGCGAGTGCCGCCCTGTCCAGGCCCCCGTCCTCGGCCAGCATGTCGTCGCCGAACTCCGCGACGATCTTCGCGAGTCCCTCGGTGCCCGCGGCCACGACCTCGCGGGCGAGGAGATCGGAGTCGACCAGCACCGCTCCGCGCCCCACCAGCCGCCGGGCCGCCGTCGACTTGCCAGAACCGATCCCGCCGGTCAGCCCCACCCGCAGCACGGCGGCCACGCTACCCGGTCAGGACGAAGCACCCTGCGGGCCGGCCGCGTTGCCCGCCGCGGTGGCCGTCGGCGCTGACGCCGGCGGCGGTGCGGTCGCGGACGTGCTCACCGCCGGGAGCACGCGCAGCGCGAGGTCGACCAGCGCGTCCCCACGTGGACGATCATCCGGCAGTTGCTGGTTCGGAAGCACGAGCGTCAGGTTGGTGACCCCGTTGACCACCATGAGAACGGCCTCGTCCGGGCGTTCGACGAGCACGGCGGACGCGCTGCCGATGGGCAGTTCGCGACGATCGCCGTCCTCGGCGTCGGCGTTCACGCGCCACTGCTTGGCGGAGGCGTCCGGATCGGCGTAGGCCGACGAGTTGACGCTGAGCAGGGTGCGACCGCGAGCCGGACCGCCCGCCGTGCCGTTGTACGAGCAGGCCACGCGTTCCGTGCGGCTGACCGACGGCTCCGGAACACCTCTCGTGGTACGCACGTCCACCGAGCCGAGCGGCAGACCGAGCACCGCCTCGAGGTCTCCGACCGTGAGGATCCGGGTGCAGTCGTCGGGAAGGACGCCCTGGTCCGCGCCGGGCACCGCCGTGGCCATCACCTGGGCATCCGAGGGAAACGTCGGCACCTCGGTGCGTTCGGCGGAGGACGTGCTGCACGCGGTCAGCGTGATGACCGCGGCGGCCAGACCGGCGCCGAGACGTCCGTACCGCCGGTCTGCCCCCCGCATGGAACTACGGTAGGGCGAAATCACCCGGACCTCGCGCTGGAACCCCCATTCGGCGGCCAACGCGTCCCAACCGTGACTGATCGGCTGAAGACATGGAACAGCCCCGGTGACGGACGGTCACCGGGGCTGTTCCGTTCGATCTAACGCTGGGCGATCAGGCTCCGCCGGAGAGCTTCTCCCGCAGCGCCGCCAGCTGCTCGTCACTGGCGAGCGACCCACCGGACTCGGCCGGCTCACCGCCACCCTGCGAGGAGTAGTTGGTGCCGCCGCCGTCGGCAGCCGCCTCGGCCTCGGCCTCGGCCGACTTCTTGATCTGCGTGATGTGCTGCTCGTAGCGGGCGTGCGCCTCGGCGTACTCCTTCTCCCAGGCCTCGCGCTGAGCCTCGAAGCCCTCCTGCCACTCGCCGCTCTCGACGTCGAAGCCCTCGGGGTAGATGTAGTTGCCCTGGTCGTCGTACTCGGCGGCCATGCCGTAGCGGGTGGGGTCGAACTCGGTGTCGACCGTCATGCCCTCGTTGGCCTGCTTGAGCGACAGCGAGATGCGCCGCCGGTCGAGGTCGATGTCGATGACCTTGACCATGCAGTCGTCGCCGACCTGCACGACCTGCTCCGGGATCTCCACGTGGCGCTCGGCCAGCTCGGAGATGTGCACCAAGCCCTCGATGCCCTCCTCGACGCGGACGAACGCACCGAAGGGAACGAGCTTGGTGACCTTGCCCGGCACGATCTGGCCGATCGCGTGGGTGCGGGCGTAGAGCCGCCACGGGTCCTCCTGCGTCGCCTTCAGCGACAGGGAGACACGCTCGCGGTCCAGGTCGACGTCGAGAACCTCGACGGTGACCTCCTGGCCCACCTCGACGACCTCGCTCGGGTGGTCGATGTGCTTCCAGGACAGCTCGGAGACGTGCACCAGACCGTCGACCCCGCCCAGGTCGACGAACGCACCGAAGTTGACCACCGAGGAGACGACACCCTTGCGCACCTGGCCACGGGCCAGCTGGTTGAGGAACTCGCTGCGAACCTCGGACTGGGTCTGCTCCAGCCACGCCCGGCGGGACAGCACCACGTTGTTGCGGTTCTTGTCCAGCTCGATGATCTTGGCCTCGATCTTGCGGCCGACGTACGGCTGGAGGTCGCGCACCCGGCGCATCTCGACCAGCGAGGCCGGGAGGAAGCCGCGGAGCCCGATGTCCAGGATCAGGCCGCCCTTGACGACCTCGATGACCGTGCCCTCGACGGGCTCGTCGGCCTCCTTGAGGGCCTCGATCGTGCCCCAAGCGCGCTCGTACTGCGCACGCTTCTTGGACAGGATCAGGCGGCCTTCCTTGTCCTCCTTCTGAAGGACGAGGGCCTCGACGTACTCACCGACCGACACGACCTCCGCGGGGTCGACGTCATGCTTGATCGAGAGCTCCCGAGAGGGGATGACGCCCTCGGTCTTGTAGCCGATATCGAGCAGGACCTCGTCGCGATCGACCTTGACGATGGTGCCCTCGACAATGTCGCCATCGTTGAAGTACTTGATCGTCTGGTCGATAGCGGCGAGAAAGTCCTCCTCCGACCCGATGTCGTTGACGGCGACCTGCGGCGTTGTGGTCGGGGCGGCGGTGGTGTCGGTGGACATGTAGTGGGGTGCTCCGGTTATGGATGGAATGGTGGTGCTGACCAGGTGGAGTGTGTCTCGTGACGTGGTGCTGTCACCCTTGCTCATGGATCGTTTCTGAAGAACGTGCGTGACGTGGCCGGTCGAAGCGCGCGCTGAACCCGCGACGTTGACCACTTCGCTCCTACCATGCTACGCGCGACCCGATCAGCACGGCAATGCGGGTGGGCCCCGCTCAACTGCCACGATGCACCGGTGAGCGCGGAGGAGCGGCTGGGAACGGCCGGAGTGGCGCGGCGTCCCGTCGGCGCGGCGGAATCACAACGGGCAAGCCGGATGTGGTGGGACGCCGACGCCGAAGACTATCTGGCCGAGCACGGACAGGACATCGGTGACGTCGATTTCGTCTGGTGCCCCGAGGGCCTGCGCGAGGCCGACGCCCACCTGCTCGGCGACGTCGAGGGGGCACGGGTGCTGGAGGTCGGGTGCGGATCCGCTCCGTGCTCCCGCTGGCTCGCCCGCGCCGGGGCGAGGCCGGTGGCGCTGGACCTGTCCGGCGCGATGCTGCGCCACGCCGTCCAACTCGGGGCGGCCACCGGCACACCGGTGCCGCTCGTACAGGCAGGCGCCGAGCGGCTGCCCTTCGCCGACGGGTCCTTCGACGTGGCCTGCTCCGCGTTCGGCGCGGTGCCGTTCGTGGCGGAGCCGGAGCGGGTGATGCGCGAGGTCGCCCGGGTGCTGCGGCCGGGCGGACGCTGGGTGTTCGCCGTGAACCACCCCATGCGCTGGATGTTCTCCGACGACCCGGGGCCCGACGGCCTCACCGTGCAGCAGTCGTACTTCGACCGCACCCCCTACCTCGAGGTGGACGGCGCGGGCCGGGCCACCTACGTCGAGCACCACCGGACGCTCGGCGACCGCGTCCGCGACGTCGTGGCCGCCGGGCTCCTCCTCGACGACATCGTCGAGCCGGAGTGGCCGGAGGGCCGGGAGACGGTGTGGGGCCAATGGTCCCCCCTGCGGGGCGCCCTGTTCCCCGGAACCGCGGTCTTCGTGTGCCACAAACCCTGACCCCCGCCGGCAGGCCCGCACGGACGAGAACGCCCCCTCGTTCGGACCTGTCGGACGAGTGTCACGGGGAGCTGCTCGACGCCGGCGCCGTGTGGGTCGACCGGGCGTGAGCCAGGCCTCCCCGGCTCGTCGGCGACCTGTCCTAAGGTGCCGATCGTGCCGATAGCTCCCGAGGAACTCCCGCCGCTCTCCACCGTCGAGCAGCTCGCCGAGCGCATGGGGATCGAGCTGGTGAAGGTGGGCCTCGACGAGGTCGTCGGCACCCTCCCGGTCGCAGGCAACCGCCAGCCGTTCGGCCTGCTGCACGGCGGCGCGAGCGCGGTGCTCGCGGAGTCGCTCGGCTCCACACTCTCGGCGCTGCACGTGCTGCCCGACCGGTTTCCCGTCGGGCTCGAGCTGGCCTGCACCCATCACGCCGCAGCCAAGGACGGCCTCGTCACCGGTGTCGCGCGCCCGATTCACGTCGGTCGCAGCACCTCGACCAGCGAGATCGTCATCACGGACGAGAGCGGCAGGCGCATCTGCACCGCGAAGCTCACCTGCCTGCACCGCGACAGCAGGCCCTGAGCGAGGGCCTGCTGTCGCAATGGGTCAGCTGGCGACGCCTTCGCCGAGGTAGGCCTCCTGCACCCGGGAGTCGGCGAGGAGTTCGGCGCCGGTGCCCGACAGTGTGGTGCGGCCCAGGTCGATCACGTACGCCTGGTCGGACAACGCCAGCGCGGCGAGGGCGTTCTGCTCGACCAGCAGCACCGTGGTGCCCTCGGCCTGCAGGTCCCGCACCGTCGCGAAGATCTTCTGCGTCATGATCGGCGAGAGCCCCATCGAGGGCTCGTCCAACATCAAGAGCTTCGGCCGCGACATCAGTGCCCGTCCGATCGCCAGCATCTGCTGCTCTCCACCCGAGAACAGCCCCGCCTTGTTCGCCCGTCGCTCCCCGAGAACCGGGAACAGCGTGTAGATGCGGTCCAGGTCCTCCGCGATGCCGGCCTCGTCGCGGCGGGTGTAGGCGCCGAGGAGCAGGTTCTCCTCCACCGTCATCCGCGCGAACAACCGCCGCCCCTCCGGGCTGTGGGCCACACCCCGGGCCAGGATCTCGTGCGCAGGCAACCGATGGATCGGCTCGCCGTCGAGCAGGATCTCCCCCGACTCAGGGCGCAACAATCCGGAGATCGTCCGCAGGGTGGTGGTCTTGCCTGCTCCGTTGCTGCCGATCAGCGAGACGATCTGGCCGCGCTCCAGGGAGAAGGACACCCCCCGCACCGCCTGGATCGCCCCGTAGGCCACGGTGAGATCACGAACCTCGAGAAAACTCACTGCTGCTCCCCACGGTGGAGTTGGGCCTCGACCTCGTCCGGCGGCGCCCCTAGGTACGCCTCCACCACCCGCGGGTCGCCGCGGACCTCGTCCGGGGAGCCCTCGACCAGCAGCTCGCCCTGAACGAGCACCAGCACCCGGTCGCACAGGGTGAAGATGAACTTGGTGTCGTGTTCGATCACCACCACTGATACACCCAGATCCCGGATCGCGAAGATCAACTGCCGGGTGGCCTCTGTCTCCTGCGCGTTCATTCCGGCGGTCGGCTCGTCGAGCAGCAGCACCGACGGGTCCGTGGCCAGCGCACGGGCGATCTCCAGGCGGCGCTGGTCGCCGTAGGGAAGGTTGCGGGCCAGCTCGTCGGAGAACCGCGTGAGCCCGACGAACTCCAGCAGCTTCTCCGTGCGCGCCGCCGCCTCGGCCTCGCTGCGGCGGAACCCCGGGCCGTGCAGCAGCGACGACAACGGGTTCTGCCGCATCCGCACGTGCCGCCCGACCAGCACGTTCTCCTGCGCGGTCATGCTCGGGAACAGCCGGATGTTCTGGAACGTGCGGGCGACGCCCTGCTCGGTGACCTTGGCAGGATCCTGCGGGAGCGTCCTGCCCCGCATCGACACCGAGCCCGACGTGGGCGCGTAGAGGCCGGTGAGGCAGTTGAACAGGGTGGTCTTGCCTGCGCCGTTCGGGCCGATCAGCCCGATGATCTCGCCCTCGGCGAGACCGAACGACACGTCGTTCAGCGCCCGGAGGCCGCCGAACTGCATCGTCACCCCGTCGGCCTGCAGGATGACCGGCTCCGACTTGGCATGCCGCGGTGTGGACCTCGTCATCGACTCGGTCATGACGAACCCGCCTTCGTGTTCCCGCCGTCCGCGGTGGATATCGGCGCCGTCACAGGTTCGCTCTCCGGCGCCAACTCGGCCCGGCGGTGCCGGTCGGGCACCAGCCCCTGAGGCCGGAAACGCATGATGAGAATCAGGGCGATGCCGAACAGCAGCAGCCGGTAGTCGGAGAACTCGCGCAGCTTCTCCGGCAGGACGAACAGAATCGACGCGCCGAGCACCGCGCCGGGGATCGTGCCCATGCCACCGAGGATGACAGCGGCCAGCAGCGTGACCGACTCCAGGAACCGGAAGCTCTCGTAGGACACCGTGGCGGTCTTGTGCGCGAAGAACGCACCCGCGAACCCGGCGAGCGTCGCGCCGATGAGGAACGCGAGGATCTTGATCGGCCCGGTGCGGATGCCCATCGCCCGGGCAGCGTCCTCGTCCTCCCGGATCGCGATCCAGGCGCGGCCCAACCGTGAGTTCTTCAGGTTCGCGAACACCAGCATGACCGCGGCCACGATCAACACGATCAGCACGTAGTACAAGACGCCGGGTGCCAACTGCAACCCGCCGATCTGCACTGCGTCGTTGAAGTCGGTGCCGAACAACGACACCGGCGGGATCCCCGGGATCGCGTTCGACCCACCGGTCAAGCCACCGATGTTGTTCTGCGCGCTGCGTACGAAGATCTCGCCGAACGCCAGCGTCACGATCGCCAGGTAGTCCCCGCGCACCCGCAGCGTCGGCGAGCCGACGATCGCGCCGAAGATCCCTGCGACCACCGCCGAGATCACCATCACCAGCGGGAACGGCAGCTCGATCCCGATCTGCGACGCAGCAGCGCCCGAGAAGTTCGCGGCGACGAACGCCCCGATACCCAGGAACGCCACGTACCCCAGGTCCAGCAGGCCGGCGAGGCCGACCACGATGTTGAGCCCGATGGCGGTGGCCGCGTAGACGCCGATGTTCGCCGCCACGGTCATCCAGTACTCGCTGCCGGCCCCGGTCAGGGGAAGCAGCAGTGCGGCGGCGAGCAGCACGATCACGCTGAACACGCGGTGCCGCTCGGACACCGCCCCGATCCAGGTGAGCAGCCCGGAGGCGTGCAGCGCCCCGAGCAGCCCGCCCACTGCACCGAGGAACGACAGGAACACCGCCCCGGCGTAGACGTTGGCGGCGCTGCCCTGGCCACCACTGGTGAGCACCGCCGACACGAGCAGGAGCAGCAGCGCGTAGGTGACCAGGAGGATCAGCCACTCGAGATAGCGGTTGAACCGCCACTTCCACACCGGTACGGGCGTCAGCCCGCCCGCAGTGGCGCCGAGGACGAGCAGCACACCGCCGATCAGCGCCACGACCGCGCCGAACGCCACCCCGTCGGCGGCGGTGATCGCGCCGAGGCCGCCGCCCTCCACCGCGATGTAGAGGCCGTTGACCACGGCGACCGCGACCACACCCCAGCCGACGGCGCGCAGGATGCGCTCCCGCCCGGGCACCGCGACCAGTGCGATCACGATCGCGGCGATCCCGAACAGGACCAGGTGCAGCCGGAAGCCGGTGACGGCGAACGGGGCGGAGAAGAACTCCAGGGTCGACTTCTCCGGATACGGACCCTCGTTCAGTACGAACGTGGCCCACGGCAGCAGCGCGCCGACAAGGGTGAGCAGCCCACCGGCGATCCGCAGCGCGGTGGTGTAGCGCGCGAGCGGGGCGAGCCGGGAGTTCGGTGAAGGTGGAGGCATGGCGGGGGCAGGCGGAGGCTTCTCGAGAGTGGTCATGCCCGCACCCGTTCCGTCTCCCCGAAGAAGCCCTGCGGCCGGAACACCAACACCGCGATCAGCACCACGAAGATCCACACGTAGTCGTACGCGGATCCGCCGGGCAGGTACTGGCCACCGAGCGACTTGATCAGCCCGATCGCCAGACCGCCGACGACCGCGCCGCGGACGCTGCCGATCCCGCCCAGCACCGCCGCGGTGAACGCGAAGATGCCGTTCTGGAAGCCCATGTCGATGTTGATGTTGTTGAGGTAACCGCCGTAGAGCACGCCGCCGATACCGGCCAGCGCAGCGCCGAGGACGAACGTCAGAACGATGACGCGGTCGGGGTCGATGCCCATGAGCCGGGCGATGTCACGGTCCTGGGAGGTGGCACGCATCGCGCGCCCCATCCGTGACCGGTCGATGAACAGCTGGAGCCCGATCGCCAGTGTCAGCGACACCACGATCAGCAGGAGTCCCGAGTACTTGATCGGGACGCCGTCACCGATCGGGATCATCCATGTACCCGGAACGAAGATGTTGGGGAACGGGATCGCCGCCGTGGCGCCCGGGTAGAAGACGCGAACCGCCTCCTGCAACGCCACCGAGACACCGAGTGCGGTGATCAGCGGAGCCAACCGGGGCGCGTTGCGCAGCGGCCGGTAGGCGAACCGTTCCATCGCAATCGCCACGCAGACCGCGACAGCGGCACCTGCGATCAACAACAGCGGCAACGCCAGGTACCACTGCTGCTGTACGAACGTGGGGAGCAGATAGGTGAACATGGCCAGGCCACCATAGGCGCCGACCATGAAGATCTCACCGTGCGCAAAATTGATCAACTGAATGATCCCGTAGACCATCGTGTAACCCAGTGCGATCAGCCCGATCAGGGAGCCGAGCACCAGGCCGTTGACGATCTGGGACAACAGCGTGGACAGCAAACGGGTGGTCCCTCCACGTGAGCCGGGGGCGGAGTGTCGCCCCGCCCCCGGCTTGTCGTGCCGATATGAATGTCGGTCAGCCCGTGAAGCTGCCGGTGGACCCCTCGACCGGTGCGAAGTTGTCGCCCTCGACCGTGTACACCGTCAGCACCTTGTTGGTGGTGTCGCCGTACTGGTCGAAGGAGATCGGCCCGCCGGCACCGTCGATCTGGGTGTCCTGCACGGCCTTCACGATGTCGGCCCGCTTGGCCTCGCTGTAGTCACCGTTGGCGAGCGCCTTGGCGAGCGCGGCGATGATCACGTTGGTGGAGTCGTAGGTGAAGGCGCCGTAGGCGCTGAACTCCTCCGGGTAGTTCGCGGCGTCGTAGTCCTTGATGAACTGCTGCGCGCTGGGCAGAGAAGCGGCCGGCGCGCCGACGTTGGTGGCGAGGTCACCCGCACGCCCACCGAGCGCGACGAACTGAGCGTCCACGATGCCGTCGCCGCCCATCAGCGGGACGTTGAGACCGGCGGCCGCTAGCTGCGCCGACAGCGGTCCGGCCACCGGGTACTCACCGCCGTAGTAGACGGCGTCCGGGTTGAGCGCGCGGATCCGGGTGATCACACCGGAGAAGTCGGTGTCGCGCTCACCGACCTTCTCGCGGGCGACGACCGTGGCCCCCAGCTTGGTGGCCTGCTGCGAGAACTGCTCCGCGAGCCCGGCGCCGTAGGTCTTGCCGTCGTCGATCACGGCGATGTTCTTCTTGCCCGCGGTCTGCACCAGGTAGTTCGCCGCGAACGGGCCCTGGATCAGGTCGGTGGTGGCGACCCGGAAGTAGTTGTCGAACTGCCGGCTCGGCGCAGTGGCGGCGTTCTCACCCATGGTCAGCGCCGGCCCGGTGTTGGCAGGCGAGATCATCGGGATGTCGCGCTCGCTGAGGATCGGCTGAACCACCTGCGCGGTGGAGGAGTTCAGCGTGCCGACCACACCGACGACGCTGGGGTCCGAGGCCAGCTTCGTGGCGGCCTGACCTGCGATCTGCGGGGTGGCCTGGTCATCCTCCGGCTGGAACGCCAGCTGGTAGCCCGGCACGGTGCATTTCTGGTTGGCCTGGTCCACGGCGAGGTCGGCCGAGTTCTTCATACCGAGACCGAGAGCGGACAAGCCACCCGAGAGGGGCGCGATCATTCCGATGATCAGCGTGCCCTTGCTCGTGTCGCAGGCCGCCCCGCCGCCGGTACCCGTCGCTTCCTCGCGGTTCGTTCCACAAGCCGTGAGCCCGAGAGCCCCGGCGAGGATCGCGGCGGTGACGATTGTCCGCCTCCGAGTCATGCTTTTTGTCCTTCCGTACTGCGCGATGTGCCCCAGGCGAGCCCACGCCCGTGACTCCCAGTTGCCGGGAGACGTCGCGGACGGTAAAGGACAGCCCGAGACGACGTCACCATCCGCGCCATGTCCTTTACCGGACCGCAATGTGATAACGCGGATCGTGACGATCGTGCAGCGGAGGGTGTATCAGGACTTCGGGGCAGCAAGTCCTTCCACGACGGCCTCGGCGACGGCCTTCATCGTGGTGCGGCGATCCATCGCGGTGCGCTGGATCCAGCGGAACGCTTCGGGCTCCGACATGCCCTGACGGGTCATCAGCAGCCCCTTCGCCCGGTCGACGACCTTGCGGGTCTCGAGCCGCTCGGTGAGCGTGGCGACCTCGTCCTCCAGCGCACGCTTCTCGGCGAACCGGGAGACGGCCAGCTCGATGGCCGGCACGAGCTCGTGGCGCGCGAACGGCTTGACGAGGTAGGCCATGGCGCCGGCGTCGCGCGCCTGCTCGATGAGGTCGCGCTGGCTGAACGCTGTGAGCATGACCACAGGGGCGATCCGCTCCTCGACGATGGACGCCGCGGCCGTGATGCCGTCGACCTTCGGCATCTTGACGTCCATGATCACGAGATCCGGGTGCAGCTCGCGCGCCAGGGTGACGGCCTGCTCGCCGTCGCCCGCCTCGCCCGCGATGACGTAGCCCTCCTCGGTGAGCATCTCGGCGAGGTCGAGGCGGATCAACGCCTCGTCCTCCACCACGAGCACCCGCAGGCCGACGCCCGGGGCGGCCTCGCCCGCGGACGTGTCCTGCTCTGAAACCTGCTGCGCCACGAGGCTTGTCTCCTTTGCCGGAGGGTCTGACCAGAAGCCTTCAGGGTACCGGCCGGCCGCGGAACAAGGCTGTGATCTCGGCGGACACTGGACAGGGGCGGACCGGGGGCGTCCGACGGCTCCGGCTACGATCTCCTCACGAACCTGCCCCCGTAGCCCAATTGGCAGCGGCGAGGGATTTGAGTCCCGTCCAGGAGGCGCCAGCTACGATCAGCCCACCAACATGCCCCCGTAGCCCAATTGGCCGAGGCGAGGGATTTGAGCCCCGTCCAAGAGGCGCCAGCTACGATCAGCCCACCAACATGCCCCCGTAGCCCAATTGGCCGAGGCGAGGGATTTGAGCCCCGTCCAAGAGGTGCCAGCTACGATCAGCCCACCAACATGCCCCCGTAGCCCAATTGGCAGAGGCGACGGATTCAAGTCCCGTTCAGTGTGCGTTCGAGTCGCACCGGGGGCACAGAGCGTCGGCACCACCGGTCGTGGTGCTCAGGCCGGGCGGCGCCCGATCTGCAGCAGCGGCGGCGCGGCCGCGCTGTGTCCTGCCGATCCGCAGGGCGAGGCCGCACCGGCCTGCTGCACGAGATTCAGCGCCGAACATGCCTGACAGCGGGCGCAACCCGCCACGGCGGTGTCCGCCCCGAGCCCCCGTTCGCTGAGGAACGCGGCGACCTTGCGGTAGATCGGCTCCGTGTACTCACGCGACGGCGCAGGCAGGTCCGCCATGAGCGAGCCTGCGACCGGCCGGAACGGCACGACGAAGGGGTACACCCCGATGTCCACCGCACGCTTGCACATCTCGACGGTGAGCTCCGGGTCCTCTCCCATGCCGAGGATGACGTAGGTGGAGACCCGTCCCTCGCCGAAGAGCTGCACGGCGCGTTCCCAGGTGCGGAAGTACGTCTCGATACCGGTGCGGAACTTGCCCGGGGCGACGCGCTGCAGCACCGCCGGGTCGAACGTCTCGACGTGGATGCCCACCGAGTCGACCCCGGTGTCATGGACCTGCTCCAGGATCTCCAGGCGCCGGGGCGGCTCGAACTGCACCTCGACCGGCAGTCCGGTCGCCTCCTTCACCGCCTGCCCGCACCGGGAGACGTAGAGCGCACCCCGGTCGGGTGCTGCGGACGAGCCGGTGGTGAGGGTCGCGTCGACCGCGCCGTCGAGTTCCTTCGCCGCGACGGCGACCTCGGCGAGCATCTCCGGTGTCTTCTTCGCGATCGTGCGACCGGCGTCGAGGGAGAGCTCGATGCCGCAGAAGCCGCACTGGTCGCTGTTGCCCCAGTAGTTGCAGACCTGCACGACGGTGGAGGCCAGCGAGTCCAGGTGCAGGAGCGCGATCTGGTGGTACGGGATCCCGTCGGCGGTGGTCAGGTCGTAGAACCGCGGGCGGCTGGTTCCGGACACGGACGCGAGCTTGACGCCGTCGCGGTAGATGCTCTGCCCGTCGTCGTCGGCGCGGAGCCGGTAGGGCGAGGTCGAGCTCGGGGGCACCGTCACGGGCACGCCCTCGATCCACAACATTCCGGAGTCCGAGGGTCCCGCTCCACCCCGGCGGGTCGTCTCGAGCTCCGTGTCGATCCGCAGGCCGACCGCCTGGAGATCCATGATCAGCTGGGCCACACCCGCGATGCCGGTCGGCTCGGTCCGGCCCGATGCCGCGTCGTTCGGAGCTTCGACCATCTTTCTACTATAGTAGAAACATGCCCGGTCACACACCGTGGACAACGGGAGAGCTGCGATGACGGAGCTGACCCTTCCCGACACGATCGCGGTGGTGAACATCGGGCTGCCGATGTTCGGCGATGCGATCCGCGACCAGGATCGACCGGTCCAGCAGGTCGACTGGCGGATCCCCGCCGGTGGCGACCCCGCAGCGGTCCGCGCCCTGACGCTGCTGGACGGCACGCATGCCGGCACGATCGACGCCGCCAACCGCGAGGTCGTGCGCCGGCTGGACGAGGGTTCTCCCCAGCTGGTCCGGATGGCGACGATCGGGGACGTCCCGGGCTACAGCGGCCGCACCCTGCTGCACTGCGGACCACCGATCGCCTACGCCCAGGCCTGCGACCCGATGCAACGGTCCATGCGCGCGGCCACCGTGGCGGAAGGCTGGGCCACCGACGTCGCCGCGGCCCACGCCCTGCTCGAGCGCGGGGAGATCGCCCTCGATGCCGCCAACCATCACGACACCGTCGTCCCGATGGCGAGCGCGGTCGGCCCGTCCCAGCCGGTGTTCGTCGTGACGAACGCCGAAGGCGGCACGCAGGCCTTCTCCCCCGTCAACCAGGGACCGGGAGAGGTCCCCTGGTTCGGCCGCGACACGGACACGGCGATCGCCCGGCTCCGTTTCCTCGCCGACGTCGCCGGGCCGGCACTCGCCACGATCCTGTCGGCCGCCGGCCCCCTCGACGTCCTCGCGATGGCGAGCCAGGGCATCACGATGGGGGACGACCTCCACATGCGCACGCAGGCCGCCACCAACCTGCTCACCCGCACCTGGCTGCCGCACATCGCCGCGCTCCCCGAGGGGCTGCGCGAGCCCTTCGCCGGCTTCCTGTCGGGGAACCACCTGTTCTTCCTCAACCTCGCGATGGCCGCGGCCAAGTCGCTGCAACTGCACGCGGAGCAGGTGCAGGGCTCGAGCATCGTCACCACGATGTCGCGCAACGGCACCACGTTCGGGATCAAGCTCGCGGGGTCGGCTCAGTGGCACATCTGCGAGGCGCCGCCGGTGGGAGAGGCGCTGTACTACTCCGGGTTCGGCCCCCAGACGAGCGCGCGCGACATCGGCGACAGCGCGGTGCTGGAGCTGACCGGGATGGGCGGACCGGCGGCAGGCGGTTCGGCGGCCGCCGCAGCGTTCCTCGGCGGGAGCATGGCCGACGCGGCCGCCGCGACCGAGGGGTTCCGGATGATCTGCGCGGGCACGAGCAGCCGGTTCACCCTGCCCCCCATGGAGTTCGCCGGCACCCCGCTGGGGGTCGACGTGCGTCGGGTCGTGGAGACCGGGGTGACCCCGAAGATCACGACCGGCATCCTGCACGCGAGCGCGGGAACCGGTCAGGTCGGAGCGGGTGTCGCCACCGCACCTCTGGACTGCTTCACCGACGCGCTGTTCGACCTCGCGGAGCGGCTCGCCGACTGAGGAGAGCCCCCATACACTATGGTAAAAATCCTTCCTGCATCGTGACGAGAGGAGCCCTCATGGACGGCCTCGCCGACATGGGTGGAACCGACGGCTGGGGAGCCGCCATGGTGCCGGCGCGCGACGAGCCGGTCTTCGGCGAGCCGTGGGAGGGACGCGCCTTCGCACTGACGCTCCTGACGATCGGCCGGGTCTCGGGCCGCAACATCGACGCCTTCCGGCACGCGCTGGAACGCCTCGACCGCCACGCATACCTGGACGACGGCTACTACGGGCGCTGGCTCAACGCCGCCGAACTCATGCTCGTCGACAGCGCGATCCTCGCCCCGGGCGCCGTCGACGCCCGCGCCCGCGAGATCCGCGGGGAGCAGGTCGAGGAACCCGCGGTGCCCGAGCCCGCCAAGCCCGACTACTCCCCCACCGGCCCCGGCTCTCTGCGCGAGGTGCCCGAGCCACCGCGCTTCGTCCCGGGAGACCGGGTGCGGGCCCGCAACATCTCCCCCGCCGGCCACACGAGGCTGGCGGGGTACGTGCGCGGGCACGTCGGCACCGTCGAGGCCGTGCAGCCCGGCCACGTGCTCCCCGACACCAACGCCCACTTCCAGGGGGAGAACCCTCAGCACGTCTTCACCGTCCGCTTCGACTCACGCGAGCTGTGGGGCGCGCAGGCCGAGCCCTTCGGCGTCACGATCGAGCTCTTCGACAGCTACCTGGAGCCCGCCTCATGACCACATCCGCCGACCGCCTTCCCCCGTCCCTGCGCACCGAGGCCCTCGAGCAACTGCTCACCGAGCGAGGTCTCGTCACCGCGGACGTGATGGACGGCTTCATCGCCAACTACGAGAAGAACGTCGGCCCGCTCAACGGCGCCAAGGTCGTCGCGAAGGCCTGGACCGACCCGGAGTACAAGGAACGCCTGCTCGCCGACGGCACCGCCGCGATCAAGGAACTGGGATTCGGCGGGCCGCAGGGTGAGCACATCGTCGTCGTGGAGAACACGCCGACCCGCCACAACGTGACGGTCTGCACGCTCTGCTCGTGCTATCCCTGGCCGGTGCTGGGGCTGCCACCGTCCTGGTACAAGGACCCCGCCTATCGAGCGCGGATGGTGCGCGAGCCGCGCGTGGTGCTCTCGGAGATGGGCCTCGACCTCGCCGACGACGTCGAGATCACCGTGCGCGACTCGAGTTCCGAGGTGCGCTGGCTCGTCCTGCCGGAGCGCCCGGCGGGCACCGAGCAGCTCTCCGAGGAGGAGTTGGTGCCGCTCATCACCCGCGACGCCATGGTCGGCGTGGCCACGGTGATGGCTCCGTGACCACCGCGCCGCTGCCCTACGACGGCCCGGCCGCGCCGCCCCGGTCCAACGGCGAGCTCGTCTTCTCCCAGCCGTGGGAGTCACGCGCGTTCGGCATGGTGGTCACCCTGCACGACACCGGTGCCTTCGCGTGGCCGGTGTTCCAGTCGGCGCTCATCCGGCGGATCGCCGCGTGGGAAGCCGCGCATCCGGACGGCGTGGGGTGGAGCTACTACGAGCACTGGCTCGGAGCCCTGGAGGACGTCCTCGGCGCCGACGGCACCGTCACCGCGGAGGAGGTCGACACCCGAGCCGAGGAGCTCGGCGCGCGGCCTGCCGGTCACGACCACGCGCCGTCGTCCGCGGGCCACGGCCACGGCCACGGCCACGGCCACGGCCACGGCCACGGCCACTGACGACACCGCAACCGTCCGCGGCCCGGGCCCGTTCGTGCGCCGTGGCCTGACTCAGCCCGCGACCGGGGAGCACAGCTCCTCGTAGACGGCCCGGTGGCGCGCCGCGCTGGCCGCCCAGGTGTAGCGCGGCAGCACCACCCTGCCGCCGTCGACCAGCCGTCGCCGCAGTGCGTCGTCGACGACCAGGCGTTCCATCGCCGTCGCGATCGCGGCAGGGTCCCCGGCCCGTGGCAGGAGCGCGCTGACCCCGTCGACCAGGTACTCCTGGAAGACCGGTAGGTCGGAGGCGATCACGGGGATCCCGGCGGACATGGCCTCCAGCACGACGAGGCCCCAGCCCTCCTTGACCGACGGGAAGCAGAGAGCGTCGGCGGTGTGGTACCAGCCTGCGAGGTCGGCGTCGGAGACCGTGCCCAGCAGAACGACGTCCTCGCCGAGGGTGAGCCCCAGTGCGGGCAGCGACGCCAACGCGGCGTCCCGATAGGCCGTGTAGTCCTGGAACGAGTGGCCGCCGACGATGGCGAGCGAGGCGACCGGGCCGCGCTGCCGCTTGAGCATCGCCAGGGCCTCGAACGCGTGCCGGGTGCCCTTGCGGGGCTCGATCCCGCCGACGCCGAGGAACAGGAAACGACCGCCGGGGATCCGGCCCCGCAGCTCGGCCCGGCGCTGCGGTGCGGGAGCCGGGAATCGGCCGACGTCCACGCCGTTCGGCACCACGGTGGCGCAGCGCCCGTGGTCGTCCAGCAGGATCCGGCGCCACTGCTCGCTCACGACGAGCACCCGGTCGGGTTCGGCGATCGCGGCACGCTGGCAGTCGATGAGGGCCCGGGTGGTGAAGTCGTCGACGTGGTGGACGGTCCGCACCACGGTCACCGGTGCACCGGCGTCCCGCACCCGGGCGGCGGCACGCGCGGCGATGCAGTCCTGCGTGTGCAGGATGTCGAACCGGCCGGCCAGTTCCTGTAGCCCCTTCTCCAAGGTGTCGATGGCGACGAACACCCGGTCCTCCAGCGATGTCCCCGCATGGGACGGGCCCGGCAGGACCGTGTGCGGCACCGCGGCGTCGAGGGGCAGGCCGGCCGCCGGGTCGCCCAGCGCCACGAGATGGACCTCGACCCCGTCGCGGTGCAGTGCCTCGGCGAGACCGACCGTGTGGATGAACCCCCCGCGAGGCTTCACCGAGTGCGTGACCAGGGCGACCCGCGCGCTCACCGCACTCCCTCGCCACGCTCGGCCGACGCTTCGCGAAAGCGCTGCAACAACGATTCGCTCACAAGCTCGCTCATGGGGGCCTTCTCGGCGAGCGCGGGTTCGCGGCGGGCGAGCGCGGCGGCCGCGAGTGACGCGCGCGCGGCCGTCTCGGTCACGAGGCATCCGGCCCGCCGGAAGGCGTCCCGCTGGCGGTCGAGTCCCTGCGGGTCCTGGTCGGTGCCCAGCACGTACACCACGATGCAGGGGCCGCGGGCGGCGGTGATCTCGGCGCAGACCGGCGCCAGCTCGGCGGCCGGGTCCGGATGGGCGCCGTGCCCGAGCACGACGTCGAGCACGATCGCGGCCACCGTGGGATCCGCCCCCTGCTCACGGAGCAGCTCGATCCGCGCCTGCGGATCGATCATGGGGTGCGGCCGCCCCTTCGTGTACTCCTCCTCGCCGAGGTCGAGGCAGGTGTGCGCCTGCGCGGGCGCAGGCAGGCCGAGCTCCGGACGCAGCGGGGTGTTGGAGTACACATCGCCGAGGACGTCGGCCAGCACGACGAGCGACTCGTAGCAGAGCGTTCCGCCGGAGAAGAGCCCGCGGACGAGGGTTCTCCGGCCGGGCAGATCGGCGGCCGCCACGCGAACCCGCTCCGCCAGCCCGGCCGAGACGTCGGGCTCCCGCCCGCCCATCAGCCGCACCGCCGCCACGGCGCCCGCCTCGAGCGTCCGCGTGACCGTCACGTCCGGCGGCACCTTCACGTCGTCGTGGACGCCGATCAGTGCCGCGACGAGCGGCTTCCCGGCGGCTGCCGCCACGACCTCGCGAGCCACCTCGGCATCCGGCGGCTTCGACACGAGCAGGATGGCGTCGGTGGCCTCGTCGGCGACGAGGGCGCGCACAGCCGCTATCGCCATGCGGCCGCGGACCCGCGCGCTCAGATCACGCCCGCCGAGGCCGATCACATGGGCGACCCCGACGCCCCAGCGATCGAGCAACGCCGCGGCCTCCTGAGCGCCGGTGCCCGCGGCCGCGACGACAGCCACGCGTCCCTGGCGAACGACGTTGGCGAAGCCGAGGCAGGTCTGCCCGAGCATCGCCGTGCCGGCGCCGGGGCCCATCACGAGCAGGCCCAGATCCCGCGCGCGGTCCTTGAGGACGATCTCGTCCTCGACGGAGACGTTGTCGCTGAACAGGAGGACGTGCAGCCCGGCCGACAGCGCCTTGTGGGCCTCCAGGGCCGCATAGTCGCCGGGCACGGACACGATCGCGACGCTGCTGGCGGGCTGGCACCGCAACGCCTCGTCGAGCGTGCGAGCAGGTCGCTGTCCGACGGCGCCGGACGCGTCGGGCGCGGCGAAGATCGCCTTCTCCCCGGCCTCCCTGGCGGCGTCCGCCACCTCGTGCGAGACAGCCCGGACCGCGATGACGAGGTCGTTGGCGCCACCGGTGGCGAGCGCCGGGTCGTCGAAGCCCTCGCCGCGCAGCGTCTCGACGTTCGCGGGTGTCGCCATCGCCGCGCTGGCCCAGTCGACGCCGTCCACCGCGAACAGCGCGCGCGTGCCCGAGAGCTGGACGATCGAGTCGACGTAGGTCTCCGGGTAGAGCTTCAGAGCGTGGATCATGATGCGGCTCCGAGCCGGGACAGGCTGGGGACGATGCGGGTGCCGGTGGCCCCGTGGCCGCCGCCGGGATCGAGCGAGGCGCAGACCCGCTCGGGATCGGTGATGATCGCGGTGCCCCCCGTGCTGGTGACGAAGCGGATCGCGGCCCGCACCTTCGGGCCCATGCTCCCCTCCGGGAACTGGCCTTCGGATGCGTGGGCATCGGCTTCGTCGACCGTCATCTCCGCCACGTCACGCGCGTCCGGCGTGCCGAAGTCGAGAACCACCCGCGGCACTCCGGTGACCAGCACCAACGCATTCGCGTTGAGCGCGCTGGCGAGCCGCTCGGCAGCGAGATCCTTGTCGATCACGGCGTCGATCCCCCGCAGGAGGTGCCCGTCCTCGACGACCGGCACCCCACCGCCACCGGCGGCGACGACGACGGATCCGTGGTCGACCAGGCAGCGGATGTCGTCGAGCTCGACGATCCGGCGGGGCTCGGGCGACGCGACCAGCCGCCGGTAGCCGCGGCCCGCGTCCTCGCCGACGGTCCAGCCCATCTCCTGCGCCCGACGGCGCGCGGTGTCCTCGTCGAGGAACGGGCCGATGGGCTTCGTGGGCCGGGCGAACGCCGGATCGCCGGCGTCGACGACGGTGTGGGTGACGACCGAGACGATCCCGGGGAGCCGTTCTCCGCCGGCCTCGCGCAGGGCGAGGCTCAGCAGGCTGCCGAGCTGTCCCTCGGTCATCGCGCCGAGACAGAACAGCGGCAGCCCGGGAACCTGGCTCGCACCCGCGTCCTGCTGGATGGAGAGGTTGCCGATCTGCGGTCCGTTGCCGTGGACGATGACAACGCTCCAGCCCGCGTCCCGTGCACGGCAGACCGAGTCGGCCATGCGCCTGGCGTTCGCAGCCTGCTCGGCATGGGTTCCTGCCTCACCGCTGCGTGTTATGGCGTTGCCTCCGAGGGCGACGACGACGGTCTTCCGCATGTGCCCGAAGCCTCCCGGAAGTTGACGACGCTCTCTATAATAGGAGACAGATTTCTCTCATAATAGATATGCCTGGTAGTTCACCTGGCCCGAGGGAAGGGTGCGAGTAGAATCACAGAGGTGAGTCCGCCCCTGCGGCTCTGCCTGCTCGGCTCCTTCACCGTCGTGGGAGAGGTGGCCGTCACCACGCCCACCGGTAAGGCACGGCGCGTGCTGGCGGTGCTCGCCCAGCGCCGTGGCGAGTTCGTCACCATCGACGCGCTGATCGACGTCCTCTGGGAGGACCGTCCGCCGCCCCGGGCGGAGCGCAACATCGCTGCGCTGATCAGCCGCCTGCGTGCAGCGCTGGGACGCGAGCTCATCGAGGGCTCGACCGCCGGGTATCGAATGCCCTCCGACGCCGCGTCCGTCGACCTGCACGAGGCCGCGGACCTCGTCGCCACGGCCGAGTTCGAGTTCGGCCACGGCCGCTTCGCGCTCAGCTCCACCAGCGCCGAGATGGCGGCCAAGCTCCTCGACGCCGACGTGGCGATGGCCGGGGAACGCGAGGACCGCTGGGTGCGGGAACTGCGGATGTCGGCCGGCACATTGTTGCGCCGCGCGCGCACGGTGTGGAGTGCGGCAGCGCTGGAGCTGGAGACGTTCAACACCGCGGTTCAGGTCGCCGGTGCAGCACTCCATGTCGATCCGTTCGACGAGGACGCCTGCCGCACGGTCATGCTGGCCCACCAGCGCGCCGGCCGTCCGGGCAGCGCACTGCAGGCCTACCGGTCGCTGCGTGAGTCCCTCGCCGAGCACCTGGGCATCGACCCCTCCCCCGCCACCCAGGCACTGCACCTCGCCGTGCTGCGCGCCGACGACAGCCCGCTCACGCCGTCCGCGGAGGCAGAGGCCGCGGCCACCACCATCACCGGCCGGTCCGGGGAGCTGGCCCACCTGCGCAGGCTCTGGTCCGCGGCCGCGGCGGGCAGCCCCGCGCTGGCCGTGGTGACGGGCGAGGCGGGCATCGGAAAGAGCGCGCTGGTAGCGGCGCTCGTCGCGGACATCAGACGCACCGGAGCCCTCGTCCTCGAAGCTGCCTGCTTCGAGGCGGAACGGTCGCTGTACCTGCAGCCGCTGGTCGACCTCGTCCGCTCGGTGATCCACCGGATCCCGCCCGCGGAGATCCGGGAGCTCGCCGGCAGCAGGATGGGGACGCTCACCGAGCTCGTGCCGGAGCTGGCCGATCTCGTCACCCCGGTCCCGTACGAGCGCGCGGGGCCGGAGGTCGAGCACCGCCGCAGCCTCGACGCCTTCGCCGAGTTCGTCGCCCGCCTGGGAGCGCGCCGGCCCGTGCTGCTGATCGTCGAGGACATGCAGCACGCCGGGCAGTCGACCATGGAGGCGTTGCACGTCCTGGCCGGACACTGGCAGGGCAGCCGGACGATGGTCGTGCTGACCGAACGCACCACGGAGACCCCGGTGGTCACCGCGCAGCTGCGCGATGTCGCCACGTGTCTGCGGCTCGGCCCGCTGTCCCGCTCGGACGTCGCGGAGCTGGTGGAACGCTCCGCGCCCGGCAACGACCCGGATGTCATCTGGTCGTGGACCGGGGGCTCGCCGCTGTTCCTCACCGAGGTGCTGCGCCTACCAGCGGGATCGCGGGCACCCGGCGACCCGCCCACCGTGCCGCCGACGCTGCAGGACGCCGTCGCCGCCCGCATCGACCACGTCGGGGACGCCGTGGCCTACCTGCTGTCCCACGGCGCGCTGCTCGGCACCAGCTTCTCCCTCGACGACGTGGCCGCCCTCGGTGGGCTCGACGTGGAGGAGTGCGCCGCCCGGGCCGCCCGGGCGATACGGGCGGGGCTGCTCACGACGCAGGGCGAGAACTTCCGCTTCGCCAACGACATCGTGCGACTCGTCGCCTACGAGTCGGTTCCCGAGCCGATCCGGGTCAGCCGCCACCGCCGTGCGGCGCGCCTGCTCGCCGGCCGCCCCGAGGCCGCGGCCCAGCAGCTCACGGCTGCGGGGGACGCGCGCGGCGCGGCGGACGCCTGGCTGGAGGCGGCCCGTGCCGCCCACATGTCCTTCGCCCACATCGACGCCGAACGCCTGCTCGACCGGGCCGTCGAAGCTGCCCGGCGCGGCAGCGATGTCGCCCAGCAGATCACCACCCACCTGCGGCGCGGTCAGGTGCGCCGCGACCTCGGCCGGCACGCCGACGCCCACGACGACCACCAGACGGCGCTCGAACTGGCCCGCGAGCTCGGCGACCTCGAACTCGAAGCACGAGCGCTGGAACAGCTGGGCTGGACGGCGTTCTACGCCCGCGACGCGCCCGTCGCCGTCGACTTCGCCGAGCAGGCCACGCATCTCGCCGAGTCCGCTGCGGCCGCACCGGGGGCCGCGCCGAGCGCCACGTTGCTGCTCGGGCGGGTCCGGCACTGGGACGGCGACTACGCCGCGGCAGCGGCGGCGTACGACGACGTCCTCAGCGCCTCTCCCGAGAACGCCATCACGGCGGTCGCGCTCGCCTACCGGGGTGCCCTGCTCCAGCACCAGGACCGGTTCGACGAGGCCAAGAAGGTGCTGGCCAGGGCAGCGGTCCTCTGCAGGCGCAACGGGGAGTTCCGGCCGCTGCTGCAGACGTTGTTCTTCACCGCGCTCGCGCGCGGCGACTCCGGCGAGTTCGCCGGGGCGCTGCGCGCGCTCGACAGCGCCCGGCGGCTCATCGACGCGGAGAACCTCAGCTTCTACCGGGCCGGGATCGAGACGACGTCGTCGTGGATCTGGCAGGAGCTCGGCGAGGTCGACCGGGCCCGCGAGCACGCGACACTGGGCGTCGAGCTCGCGCACCGGGGCGGGGGCGCGCTGGAGCTGGAGCAGGAACTGCACGCCCTGCTCGCGGTGGCCGACTGCGATCTGCTCCTCGGCCGCCCCGACGACGCCGCCGCGGCGGTGGAGACGGCCACCCCGATGCTGGAGCGGTCGCTGCCGTTCCGGCCGCGGGCCGCCATGCGACTGGTGGAGATGCGGGCCCGCTGGGACCGCACGGAGGCGGAGCGGCTGCTGGTGCTGGCCCGCAGCAGCTCATCGCCGAAGTACGAGGCGCTCGCCCTGAGCCACCTGGACAGACCCCACGAAGCGGCCGCGCTGGCGGCCGGTACGCGTTCTGATCTTCTGATCGCGCAGCTCGGGCATCCCGAGGACCGCACGAGGGCCAGGGACCGGATCGCCGGGTCACTACCGACAGCGCTGCGGCACTCCTTCGTCACCTCGGGCCGGCTCGTCACACCACCGCGACCCCTTCGCTGACGCGTCCGGCGCCAGAAAACGCCTTTTCACGCGTTATACGCAATAAATGCGTGATCAATCATCGAGCAGGCGGTCGGATCACATTGAGGAGGCGGATCAGGAGTGCCAGAGTCGCGGTCATCCAGTTGAGCACCCCTCGGGAGTGGATCGGATGACGTCCTTCGACCTCGACCAGATCGACCACCTCCTCAGCACCACGCGGGCGGTGCGAAAACGCCTCGACTTCGACCGGCCGCTGCCCGACGACGTGGTGCTGCGACTGATCGACCTCGCCGAACAGACGCCGTCCGGCTCCAACCAGGCCAGCAGGCGGTGGGTCGTCGTGCGCGACCTGGCCACCAAGGAGCGCATCGCACAGCTGTACCGAGAGGCCGGATCCGGCCTGCTCACCGGGTTGGTGGCCGGAGAGGAGGACGAGCGCCGCCGGCGGGTGTTCGAGTCGGCGATCCACCTCGCCGAGAACCTCGAGCGGGTGCCCGCACTGGTCATCGCCACGATCTACGGCACGCACGACGGCAGCGGTAGGCCCGGCCTCTTCGATTCGGTGATCCAGGCGGCGTGGAGCTTCTGCCTCGCCGCCCGGGCCCGCGGTATCGGGACCTCGTGGACGACGCTGCACCTGCAGCGCGCGCAGGAGGTGGCCGAACTGTTGGGAATTCCGGACGGCGTCACGCAGATCGTGTTGCTCCCGGTGGCCTATACGACCGGCGGCGATTTCCGGCCCGCCCCCCGGCGTCCGGCCGGTGAGATCACATTCTTCGACCAATGGGGATTCACCACGAGCACGGTGCCTGAGCCGCAGCGAACCCATCCCGGTGAGGGACGCGGGGTGAGCCTCGATATCGACGTGCACGCTCCGCCCGAACGACTGTGGCCGCTGGTCAGCGATATCTCGATGCCGTCACGGTTCAGCTCCGAGGCCGCGGGCGCCATCTGGGACGAGAATCAGCAACCCGGTCCGGGCGCGCGCTTTCACGGCTCGAACGCGTGCGATGACGCCGGGCACCCGGCGCTCAACCATCTGATGGAAGGCAGGCTGTCCTGGACCACGTCCTGCCAGGTCGAGCGGTGGGAGCCCCCGCACGAGTTCAGCTACTGCGTCGGAGACCCCGAGAGCCCGTCGGCCCGCTGGGCGTTCCGCCTGCAACCGATGCTCGGTGGCGGTACCCGAATCACCCACTCGATGCTGGTCGGGCCCGGGAAATCCGGCACGTCGATCGTCGCCCGGCAGAATCCCGAGCAGATCGAGTCGATCTATGAGGGGCGGCTGCGCTGCATCCGGACGAACATCGCCGCCACCCTCGCCGGCATCAAGGCACTCGCCGAGAGCTGAGGCACCTCGGCACCGTAGGAACGTGCCCACCGATCCGATGGGTCCCGCAGCTCGTCAGCGCAGGGCGATGTCCATCCGGACGTGCGGCTGCCCGACGTAGTCGAACGGATCGCCGACCCGCGTCCACCCCAGGTGCCGGAAGAAGGGCTCGTTGGGCTGCTGCACGTAGGCGATCATGACGTGGCCCCCGCGCTCACGGGCCGTCGCGACCGCGAACCGCACGAGCGTCGCGCCGAGGTGGCCGGCCCTGCGGCCGGGGAGCACCGCGAGGCGGTCACCCTTCCACTCGCCCGGGCCGCGCTCGTAGAGACGCACGCTGCCCGCAGCATGGTCGTCGACGAACCCGAGGACGTGCAGCGTCGCGGGGTCGTCGTCGACGGCATCCCGGTCCGAGCCGGGGAAGAGGCGCTGCTCGTGCACGAACACCGCTTCCCGGACGAGGTGGTGTGCCGTCAGCTCAGCGGGCTCGACCGCGATGCGGCAGGTCTCCCGGCCGCGGACCGGCCCGGTCCGCCGCGTGTCTTCGCGGACCGTCACGACCCGCCGCCGATCTCGGCCCGGCAGCGCCGGAACCGCTCGATCCACGGCTCACGGCGGGTGAACGAGCCGCCGTCCGGCGAGACGCCCGCCGGTCCGATGACATCCACCCGGTACGGCTCGGGCGACCACGCGTCGAGAGTCGCCCGCAGCTCGGTGCCCGACGGGATGTGCAGATGCGTGCAGCTGCCGACGCCGGTCGTCCCGCCCGTCAGATCCTCGATGCACTCCGGTCCGTTGAGCACGGCCCACTCGCTGCCGATCGCCCGGGCCCGCTCGATCGCGGCTCGATGGCCGCAACGGACCTGCTCCGCGATGAGCTCCCGCTCGCGCATCCCGCACGCGACCCCGACGAGCAGCGAGAGCGGGACGGGGCCCGGCGGCGTCTGGCCGGCCTGGGCGACGAAGCCCTCGGGGTCGGCCATCACCTGAGCGAGATCCTCCAGCCCGGCGCGGCGGCGCCCCAGCTCGGCGGCGAGCACCCCGATCGTCTCGACGGCGCGCGCGTAGGAGACGGGGTCGGCGACGAGCGTCGGGAACAACGACTGTCCGGCGGCCCGCCACTGTTCGCGGCGGCGCGCCACTTCGACGGTCGGTTGTTCCCCGTCGGGCGGCGGCGTCACCGTGAACGGGTTCATCTCCTGCTCCTCTGCCTCGCCGACCGGGACCAGCCACAGGCTGCGGCGGGTCCCGGTCCGAACTGGCTGCCGCGGAGCCGCGGCCCGTACGCGGAGCGCGCGGGACCGGGCTACAGCGTCCAGGTCTGCAGGACCAGCGCGCCTTCCCGGCGAGCCGTGAGCTGGCAGTCCAGTACGTCGAGCGGGTGGATCGGCTGGACGCCCTCGATCACGTCGGTCTCGCGCATGCCGTACAGAGCCGCCATCGCGAACCGGCAGGCCAGGACCTTGCCGCCCTCCTTCAGGAAGGTCTGCAGCTGGTTGTTGTAGGCCATGTGTCCAGGGAAGGCCTCCGCGCCGACGGTCGGGAAACCGCGCGTGGCCGAGGCCATCAGCACGCCGGGCCCGTACAGCACGAGCGTGGTGTCGAAGCCCTTCCGGTTGATACGGGTAGTGGTCAGCATGTTGACCAGGCCCACCGAGCCCTCGTAGGGAACGGTGTGCATGAAGACGTAGGCCTTCTCGCCCTCGTTGGCCTGGATGTCCTCGAAGAGCTTTTCGTCGTAGTCGACGATGGCGTCGCCCTGGTGGGCACGCTGTCCGACGATCTGGGCCACGATGTTCTCCTTTGAATCTCGGTGGATCTTCCGCGGTCAGACCGCGGGTCCTGGGGGACGGGGCGGCGGCGCCCACGTCCGGCGGTGGCTGCCCGGCATGGCGCGCATGATGCGGTTGCGCAGCGGCCAGGGCAGGGCGGCGTACGTCGGCGCGAACACCCGGAGCCAGAAGAACTCCTTCGCCCCCTGAGGGGGCCGCGGTGCCGGTGCTCCCTGCGTCCGGGCGAGCTTGTGGTGTGCTGCCACGAGCAGGTAGTGCTCGGAGTTCTCACGGAGCCAGCCGAAGAAGGACGCCATCGAGGCCTACCTCCCCGCGGTGAGGCCGTTGGTGGCCGCGAGCACGATGGGCTCGTTCAGCGCACCGATGGCGGGCGAGTAGACGTTCTCCATCGTGGCGAGGTCGTGCAGCGTCATCCCGAACCGGATGGCCTGGGCGAGGAAGTCCGCTCGCTCCTTGATCCCCTCGCCGCCGCCGATCATCTGGGCGCCGATGAGGCGCAGCGTGCCCGGCTCGGCCAGCAGCTTGATCTTCACCTTCTGCACGCCCGGGTAGTAGCGGGCCCGCGAGATCCCCTCGGCGACCGCGAGGACGTAAGGGATCCCGAGCGCTGTCGCGGTCGTCTCCCCGAACGAGGCCCCACCGATCACCCACTTCCCGGCCGGGGTCGCCCAGGGCACGTACACCGCCCGGTAGGCACGGTCGCCACCACCGGCGTTCGTTCCCGCCGTCTTCCCCTGCGCGTAGGCGTGCGATCCGGTGAGCCCCTGGAGCGGGGTCCGGGTGAGTCCGTGCGGGATCTCGACGGCGTCACCCGCGGCCCACACGTCCGGCGCGGAGGTCTTCATGCGCTCGTCGACGATGATCCCGCCGGTCGAGCCGATCTTGAGCCCGGCGGCGTGGGCGAGGGCGTTGTTGGGCACCTTGTGGGTCGCGATGACGACCAGGTCGGCCGGGATCTCCCCGCCCGAGGTGGCGACGGCCGCCACCTTGCCCGACCCGTTCCCGACGAAGCCCTCCAGCGTGGTGTTGAAGTGCAGGTGCGCGCCCAGCTCCCGCCAGGAGTCCTCGACCGGCGCCATGATGTCCGGGTCGGCCATCATGGCCAGCGCGTACGGGTTCGGGTCGATGAGGTGGGTCTCGACTCCCCGGTGCGCCAGTGCCGTCACCATCTCCAGCCCGAGCGGCCCGGCCTCGACGACCACGGCGGACTTCGTCTCGGAGATGACCTTGTCCCACTCCATCGCCTTGCGGATGTTCTTGACGTAGTACAGGCCTTCGAGGTCACCACCGGGCACGCCGGGGTCGGCGTAGTTCCAGCCCGTGGCGATGATCAGGGTGTCGTAGGGGACCGTGCCCTCCCCCTCCACGGTGACCGTGTGGGCGGCGGTGTCGACGGCGGTCACCGCGGTCTCGTAGTGCACGTCGATCCCGGCGTCCACGTAGGCCTGCTTGCCCGCGAGGAAGAGCCGCTCGAAGTCGGGGATCTCTCCACCGTGGACGTAGGGGATTCCGCAGGGGCTGTAGGCGACGTCCTCGTACTCCGTGTAGACCACGACGTCGGCGCTCGGGTCGGCGGCCTTCACGCCACCCGCAGCACCGAGACCGGCCGCTCCTCCACCGATGATCACCGTCTTACGCGGCGCTGGGGACAACGTGGCAACCTTTCACCATGGTCGCCTGCTGGACAGGCTTCACTACCGGCACGCACTATGGGAAACAAAATTCTACGATACTCAAACGGAATGCCGTGTCAAACCTTGGAGGACCCATGTCCACCGACCCGCTCGCCGCTCCCGACACCGCGCGGGACGCGTCAGCCGGGTGGGAGGCCGTGGTGGGCTCCATCGGCCCGAAGGTCCGCGCGCTGCGCCGGGAGCGCGGCCTGACGCTCCAGCAGCTCGCGCACGCGGCGGACGTGTCCACGGCCTCGGTGCACAAGGTCGAACGCGGCGACATGGTGCCCACCGTCACCACGCTGCTCAAGATCGCCGGAGCCCTCGCGGTACCGGTGCGGTTCTTCGTCGAGGACAGCGAGCCGACGCACGCCGCCGTGCTCACCCGGTTCGGCGATGCCGTCCGGACGGGGCCCGTCGTCATCACCGGCCCGCCCGACCGTTTCCGGTCGAGCGGCACCGTCGCCCGGCTGGAACCGGGCGAGGAGCGCCCCGGCCTGCGCCGGGCAGGCGAGACCCTGCTCGTGGTCCTCGAGGGTCGCCTCGACGTGGAGGTCGCCGAGGCCCGCTACACCGTTTCGGCGGGCGAGGCGCTGCACTTCCCCTCGTGGCTCGAACATCGGTGCCGCAACTCCGGCGAGACGACGGCCGAGATCGTCGCCGTCGACGTGCCGGACGTCTGAGCGGTCAGCCGGCCGGTTCCGCCGCAGAAGCTCGCGCACTCGCCAGGAGCGCCGTCTCGGCCGCCGCGAAGCCCGCGGTCCGCTGGTCGGCGGCGGCCCCGAGCTCCACGAGCACCTCCCGCAGGCCGGCGATCATCGCGGCCAGCGCTGCCGGCGCGGCGCCGCCCTCGGCCTGCCGGGACGCGACGATCGACCGCGGATCGAGGACATCCGCCAGATCGACGTCCGCGAGCCCCCAGCCGCGGCCCGTGTGCGCCACCGCGGCCTCGTCGAGCATCGCCCCGGTGATCGCGTGGCCGGGGATGCCCGAGCGTGACGCCTGCCGCACCGCGTTGCCGACCACCACGTACGCCGTCCGGTAGTCCACCCCGACCAGCCCGACCAGGTGCTCGGCCAGGTCCGTGGCCTGCGTGTAGCCGCGGTCGAGCTCCTCCCGCATCCGCTCCGGGTTGACCCGCAGCGTGCGGATCACTCCCCCGGTCAGCCTGGTGATGCGCTGGCTCAGGTCGAGCGCGCGCGGCACCTCGCCGTAGGCGAAGATCAGGTTGTCGCTGCGTGCGGACGGGCTCTTGGTCACCGCCAGGAAGCCCGTGAGCCTGCCGATGACCACGCCGGACGCGCCCCGGATGATCGCCAGCGAGTAGGGGTTGCGCTTCTGTGGCATGAGGATGCTGGAGCGGCTGTAGGCGTCGTCGAGGTCGACGAAGTCGAACTCGCTCGAGGAGAAGATCTCCAGATCCTCTGCCACCTTCGAGAAGTTCGAGAGCAGGCTCGACGTCGTCGCCAGTATGTGGATCAGGCCGTCGACCTGCCACATCGCGTCCCGGGTGTGCGCGATGACCTCGCGGAAACCCAGCGCGGCCGCCACCGGATCGCGGTCGTCGAGCAGCCGGGTGCCGTTCACGCAGCCTGCGCCGCCCGGGCTGGTGTCGATTCCGTCCAGCTCGTCGAGCAGGCGGCGGGCGTCGCGCACCGCGGGATAGGCGAAGGAGAGGAGGTAGTGCCCGAACGTCGACGGTTGCGCCTGCTGCAGGTAGGTCTGGTCCGGCAGCAGCGTGGCAGCGTGCTCCTCGGCCCGGTCGACGATGTCCGAAACAGTGCCGACCGTCAGCCGGACGAGATCGGCGAGCTGCGCGCGCAGGTGCAGCCGCAACGCCACCCGCGCCGCCTCCCGCCGGGGCCGTCCGGCGTGGAGCCAGCCTGCGACGTCGCCGAGCCGGGACACGAGATAGCGCTCGCGTGAGTTGTAGGGCTCCCCGTACGCGGGGTCGTAGGGGAAGTCCTCCGGCGCGATCTCGACGACGTCGAGCAGCGCGGCCAGCAACGCCCGCCGTGCGTCGGCCGGGATGATGCCGCGACGGGCCAGGTCGAGCACGTGCGCGAGGTCGGCGAGGTTGAGCCCGTGGTGCAGGAAGGCCGCGTCGGCGTTCTCCAGCGCGAACCCCGACTCGATCAGCTCGGGCGCCGGGCCGTTCTCGGGGAAGCCCTCCGGGCGCGACCGGCGGACGGGGCGGGCGGACGTGCTCATCGTCGTGCTCCTCCGTCGAGTTCCATCGCGGGCGCCGGGGCACCTCCGGACGGCCCTGCGCCCGTCACGTGAGCGACAGCGGGCACGAGCCCGCCGGTGTGCCACCACACCACGGGGCCCGGCGGCCTGCCCAGCAGCCGGTCGACCGCCACGCTGAACGCCTCCGCGCCGTAGGTGGTGTCGAGGAACAGGCCCTCGGTGTGCAGAGCCAGCCGGGCACGTCGCCGTTCCTGTTCCGTCGCCGTGCCGAAGCCCTCCCCGCGCGCGTCGACCAGTTCGAGCTGGTCGGACGTGGGCGCCGTCGTGCCGCGCAAGGCCGCACACTCACGGGCCATCGCCAGTACCGTCCGCCGCACGTCCTCGGGAGGCCGGCTCACCGAGACCGCGACGACCGGGAAGGTGGCACCGGCGGCGGCGAGGCCCGCGAGCAACCCCGCGCAGCTGCCGCCCGAGCCCAGAGGCAGCACGACCTCCACGGGTGGCGGCGCATCCGAGAGCTGTCCCATCAGCTCGGCCGCCGCGTCCGCGAACCCGAGCGCCCCGATCGGCGTGGAACCGCCGCGGGGTACCGCGGTGGCGGGCCGACCGGCCAGCGTCAGCTCTGCGGCCCGTTGCGCGGCCAGCACGTCGACCTCCTCGCGGTCGTAGCGGCCGGTGGGGAGGATGCGCGCTCCCGCCGCCTCCGCGATCGCGACGTTGGTCGCCCCGTGTGGGTCGCCCCAGAGCACGATCTCGCAGTCCAGCCCCGCGGCCCGGGCCGCGAGCGCCGCGGCGGGCACGAAGTTCGAGCCGGGACCTCCGCCGGTGACCAGCACCTCGGTGCCCTGCGCGAGTGCCGCGCCGACCAGGTACTCCAGGGCGCGCGCCTTGTTGCCCGCGACGCCGAACCCGCTCAGGTCGTCCCGCTTCACGAGCAGCGTCCCGCAGCCCAGCACGGCCTCCAGCCGTTCCGCACGCACCAGCGGGGTCGGCAGCACGGCCAGCGGGAACCGCTGCGGTACCTCTCCCGGCTGCGCGGTCATCGCCAGATCTCCGGTTCGGCCCCCCGCGCCGCGTGAGCCCGGGCGAGCACGCCGTCGACCATCCGCGCGGCCGTCTCGACGGCTGCCGAGGTGCCCCAGCTCCGCACCTCCTCCGTGGTGGCGAGTCCCCGGCGAGCCAGGGCGTCCGGCAGATCCACGACAGTGGTGCCCTCCTCGCGCAACACCTCGTGCAGGGCCTGCTGGGCCCGGTATCTGCCCAGGCGCGTGGTCAGGCCGGCGAGGACCCGCTCGGAGCCGAGCCCGCCGAACCGTTCGACGGCGGCGGCCATCGCCTCGGGATGCACCTCGATCCCGTCCAGCAGGCGCCGGGCCAGTTGCAGCGCCACCGCCGTGAGCTGGCAGACCTCCGGCAGCGCGATCCACTCCGCCTTCCACGAACGCCCGTCTCGCTCGTGACCGCCGACCATGCCCTCCACCAGCACCGCGGACGAGGCCCGCGCGAGCCGCGCGAGCGTGTCAAGATGCTCGCTCGCCTCCGGGTTGCGCTTGTGCGGCATCGTGATGCTGCTGACCGCACCGCTGGGCGTGGGCTCGGCCAGCTCGCCGATCTCCGGCCGGGACAGCTCGTAGACCTCGACGCCGATCCGCGCCAGGGTCCCGCAGATCATCGCGAGCACCGTGCCGAACTCGGCCACGCGGTCCCGCGCGGTGAGCCACGAGATCCCGGGATCCTGCAGACCGACTTCAGCGCAGAACCGGGCCCGCAGCTCAGGCCCGTCAGGCCCGTAGAACGCCAGTGCCCCGACCGCGCCCGCGAGCTGCCCGGCGCACCACCGGTCCCGTCCCTCACGCATGCGGTCGACGTGGCGGCGCACCTCGTCCGCCCAGGACGCGACCTTGAAGCCGAACGTGATCGGCGATCCGGGCTGCCCGTGCGTGCGTCCGGCCATGATCGTGTCGCGGTGCTGCGCCGCGAGTTCCAGCAGCCGCGCCTCGCAGGCCCGCAGGTCGCGCCAGACGATCGCACCGACGTCGCGCATCAGCGTGCCGAACCACGTGTCGGTGATGTCCTGAACGGTCGCGCCCACGTAGACGTGCTCGCGTGCACCCTCCGGCAGCACGCGCTGCAGGCCGCGGATCAGGCCGAGCGTCGAGTGCGACGTGAGCCTGGTCTGCTCGGCCACGTACTCCAGGTCGAGCGCCTCCACTCGCGCGTGGGCCGCGATCTCCCGCGCCGCAGCGGCCGGGACGATGCCGAGCGAGGCCTGGGCGCGAGCCAGCGCGGCGAGGATGTCGAGCCACGTCTGGAGCATCGCCGGCTCGTCGAACAGGGCGTCCGATTCCGCGGTGCCCCACAGGTGCCCGTAGAGGCGCGACGAGCTCAGCCTGGTCGCCACGGCGGGGCCTCCCGCTCGGCGAGGCCGCGGAGCGCCTCACGCACCAGGTCCAGCGAGGACCCCCACGGCACCGTCGCCCAGCCGTCCCCGATCTCGATGTGCTCCTCCTGCAGGCAGCACTTGGCGAGGACCGGTTGCGGAGGGCGGGAGCCCGCCAGCGTCTGCTTCGGGCAGAAGTCGACGGTCGGTACGTCGCCACCGTAGAAGTGCCGGTGGATCTGCTGCGACCGTGTGCACCCGAGCAACGTCCAGTCCGCGCGTTCCGGGTGCTCGTCGAGGTAGGACACCTGCGCTCCCGGCACCTCCGCACCGGAGCCCCGGCACGGCAGCAGGTAGTGACCGGCCGGCCGTTGCCCGGCCAGGTCGGCCAACCGCACCGGCTCCGGCACGATCTCGACGGGTGGGAGGTCCTCCGTGACCGCGACGACCCGCCGGGCCTGGTCCACGAGCTTGGCGGGTTCCGGCGGCACGACATCGCGCACGGCGATGCGCAACGGCTGCGGGTCGATGATGAAGTTGACGTGCGAGTACCGGCCCTGCACCACCACCGCGTACACCCCGGGCGCCCGCTCGGCCGCCACCGCCGCCAGGACGGAGGGGATGCCGGTGTCGGCGTCGGGCTCGACGACGTAGGCGCACTCCTGCGGTCCGGCGAGCATCGACACGGCGACGACCGGCGAGAACAGGGGGCCTTCCGCGGCGCGGCCGATCCGTAGCAGCGCGGTCGGGCCCGGAGTGTCGGGATCGCGGCGCGCCACGACGAACCGGGTACGGCGATAGGCGTCGCGACCTGTGAAGTGATCGCGCAACGCAGCCTCGTCGAGCGCGACGTCCGGCGGGACCGTCGCAACCGAGACCCCGCGGTAGCGCAGGGGGACGAAGTTCGGCCCTGGCCGCTCCCGCCCGTCGGTCACGCGGGCTCCGCACCGGCCAGGGAAGGAACCGCCAGCACGGCCGTGTCCGAACGCAGGCCGAGGCGCAGCGTCTCGACCGACAGGACGTCGCCGGGAACGACGTTCCCGAGGTTGACCTCCGGCCCGAAGCGGCGCACGAACCAGGCCTGCTGGGTCGACCGGGGCGCCTCGAACACCACCCGCTCGACGCCCACGGCCGCGACGACGGACTCCACCACCTCCGGCCGCACCCGGCCCTGCTCGTCGAACGTTCCGACGGTGCCGCTCTGGCGCCCCTCGGTGACCACCAGCGAGGCGCCCGCGTCCAGGTCCGAACAGCACTCGGCGGGCCAGTGGCGGGCCGGGTGCATCTCACCGGGTGCTTTCGACCCGACCTCGGCGAGCACGGCGAAGTCGCGCGCGGCACGGGCGATCAGGGCACTCTTCTCGGCGAGGGTCATCGGCACGGTTCCGCGTGAGACCTCGACGAGGGTGAACCCGGCGTCCTTGGCCCAGGCGAGGCACTTCTCGGTGTGGCCCTGTGCCCAGGCGATCTCCAGCAGCGTGCCGCCCAGGCAGAGGTCGATGCCGGCAGCGGACAGCCCCGCCACCTTCGCATCGAGGGTCGCATCGACGTAGGCGGTGCCCCACCCGACCTTCCAGATGTCGATCAGGTGGCCTGCCCCGGCCAGAACGTCCGCCAGCGCGCCCGGACCGATACCGGGATCGAGCACGTGAGTGAGCCCGGCGGTGCGGGGCCGGGCGGGGCGGGCCGCGAGATCGAGGAAGTCGGCGACGGGCACGATCCCCACCCTAGATCTGATCGGCAACGGAATTCTACTATCCGATACGTGACCCGGCCCCGTCGCTCAGCCCGGCACCACGTCGAACATCGTTGCCGGGCCGGAACGTGCAGGCCGGGCGCGGCGCGCGCCCCGGTGCACGATGTCCAGCGCGAGCATGAAGGCGGCCCCCGCCCGGTCGGGGCGCTCCCAGTCGTGACGCTCGACGAAGCAGGACCACTCGCTCGGCGGCACGAGCGTCTCGTGCGAGTAGTCGAGCTCGTGCCATGTCACCGCGAGCTCGACGAGTTCCAGCAGCGCATCGGGATCTCTGTCGACGCGAAGCAACCTGTCGTGATGCGCACGGCGCGAATCGGCCGGGCAACCCTGCCGGCAGGTGACCAAGCGGAGCGGTGCGTGAGCGACAGCGGTCATCGGATGCTCCCGGCGTTTTCGGACATCGCCGCCGAAGCTGCGCGCTTCGGCGCTGTGATATGGAGCACTCTGCCCGTTTCCGGTTGCACCGGTGTTGCAGACGGACTGAAGGGATGACAGCCGTCCAGCGGAGTGTGACCGCCCGGTGGACCGGTGGCATGCGCGCGGAGGTCGACGCGGGCGGCTTTCCCCTGGTCGCCGACGAGCCGGAAACCTTCGGCGGTACTGGGAGCGGCCCACAGCCGACCGAGCTGCTGCTCGCCTCGATCGCGTCCTGCTTCACCCTCGCGGTTGCCCACAGCGCGGCCAAGCGCGGGGTCACCGTCACCGACCTGCGGGTCGAGGTGACCGGCTCCTACGACGGCCCCCGATTCACGGCGTTCCGGATCGTCGTGCACACCGACGTCGCGCCCGGTGCGGAACTCGACGCGGTGATCGCGGCGGCCCAGCGCGTCTGCTACGTCACGCGGACTCTGGCGGAGCCGCCGGACATCGACGTGGTGGTCGGCTGAGAAGCCCGGGTCAGGCCGTCGAGACGTCGTCGACCGCCCGCAGCACGCGCAGGGCGTTGCGGCCTGCGAGCTTCGCGCAGTCGTCCTCGCTCCAGCCGCGCTCCAGCAGCGCGGCGAACAGCGCCGGGTAGCGGGAGACGTCCTCCAACCCGACCGGCAGCTCCCGGGTGCCGTCGAAGTCCCCGCCGATGCCGATGTGGTCGATGCCCGCCACCTCGCGGGCATGCTCCACGTGCGCGACGACGTCGTCGAGCGTGGCGACGGGGCTCGCAGGCCCGTCCCAGTCGGCGGCGAACCTGTCGCGGGCCCGCAGGTCACGGTGGTCCAGCCCGGCGGCGGCCATGGCGTCCTGGAGCTGCGCGTCCCACTCCACGGCGGCGGCCGAGACGAACCGCGGGACGAACGTGACCATGCAGACCCCGCCGTTCGCCGCGAGCGCGCCCAGTACGTCGTCGGGCACGTTGCGGGGGTGGTCGGTGACCGCGCGGCACGACGAATGGGTGAACAGCACCGGGGCGGTGGTGGTGGCGAGCGCGTCGCGCATCGTCGTGGCCGCCACGTGGGAGAGGTCGACGACCATCCCGATCCGGTTCATCTCCCGCACCACGGCGCGCCCGAAGTCGGTGAGCCCGCCGTGCACCGGCTCGTCGGTGGCCGAGTCGGCCCAGGCGGTGTTCAGGTTGTGGGTGAGCGTCAGATAACGGACGCCCAGGCGCCGCAGGCTCCGCAGCACGCCGAGCGAGTCGCCGATGCAGTGGCCGCCCTCGGCGCCCATCAACGAAGCCACCTGCCCCGCCGCGAAGGCCGCTTCCGCGTCGTCGGCGGTGGTGGCCGCCCCGAGGTCCGACGGGTACCGCTCGGTGAGCCGGTGCACCAGCTCCACCTGCTCCAGCACCGCCGTGACGGCGTCGGCCCCCTCGAACGAGCACGGCACGTACACCGACCAGAACTGGACGCCCACCCGGCCGGCACGCAGCCGCGGCAGGTCCGTCTGCAGCTGGGGCAGCCCGGCGGTGAGGTCGGTGCCCGCGACGGCGTCGGCGGGGTCGGGCCCGGCGAGGCGCCGCAGCGCCCACGGCAGGTCGTTGTGGCCGTCGACGAGAGGGTGACGTGTGAGCAGGTCGATCGCGCGCTGATCCACTACCCGAGTATCACCCCCGGGCCCCGGCCGGTGCTCCGACGTGGCACCGTTCATCTCGTGACCACCCCGCGCGACCGTGACGCCGCGGGACGGGCCCGCAACGCCCGTCCCCGTGACGCGTCCGGGCGCCCGCTCCCCCGCGGCGCCGCCGAGGGTGTCGAGCGGGTGCCCGACGACCTGGTCCTCACGCCCGACGAGGCTGTGACCCGGGCCCAGGAGCTCCTCGACGCGGGCCGCCCGTTCACCGCGCACGAGGTGCTCGAAGGTGCGTGGAAGGCGGCCGACGAGCCGGACCGCGAGCTGTGGCGCGCCCTCGCGCAGCTCGCCGTCGGTCTGACCCACGCCCAGCGCGGCAACGCCCGCGGAGCGGTCGCATTGCTCGACCGCGGGGCGGGCAACCTCGCCCGCTGGGTGGGCCCGGTGCCCGCCGGACTGGACGTCCGCGGCCTGCTGGCCCACGCAGACGCGCTGGCCCGCCGGATCGAGCGCGACGGCCTCGCAGGCATCACCGAGCGCGACCTGAGCCTGCACCTGCGCGAAGGTGCGGTGTAATCCGCTCGCCGCCGCCCTCCCGGCCCGGCGATCATGCCGTGTGCCCATCACACCGGTCCTGACCGACGACGTCGTCACTCTGCGGCCCCACACCACCGCCGACATCCAGGCTCTGGTCGCGATGGGGACCGACCCGGAGACCGTCCGCTGGACGACCGTGCCGGCGCCCTACGAGCACCACCACGCCGAGGACTGGGTGCTCGAGAAGATGCCGGCCGGGTGGCACGAGGGCACGTCGTTCGGCTGGGCGATCGAGGCGGCCGACGACGCAGGAGCGCCGCGCTTCGCCGGCAACGTCGACATCCGCACCGGCCCGCCTGCGGAGATCGGATTCGCCGCGGCACCGTGGGCCAGGCGGCGCGGCCTGATGACGCGTGCTGTGCGGCTGGCCACCCGCTGGGCGTTCGACACGGCCGAGCTGCCGGTGGTGCACTGGTCGGCCTTCGCCGGGCACCTCGCGTCCTGGCGGGTTGCCCACGCCTGTGGCTTCACCTTCCACGGCGAGCGGCCGCTGGCACTGCCGCAGCGCGGGCTGCTGCACGACGGCTGGTACGCCTCGCTGCGCCCCGGCGATGCGCAGTCACCGCGTACGACCTGGTGGACCGTGCCCGTGCTGGACGGCGAGCGCGTCCGGTTGCGGGCCTTCACCGAAGCCGACGTACCGCGGATCGTCGAGGCTTGCTCGGACGAGCGGTCGCGCTACTGGCTGGCCGCGCTGCCTCACCCGTACACCGAGCAGGCGGCGCGGGAGTTCGTCCGCGGGAAGCAGCTCGGCGCGTCGCTCGGACAGACGGTGACGTGGGCGGTGGCCGACCGGGACGACGACCGGCTGCTCGCCAACGTGGGCGTCTTCGGGCTCGACGACCCCTTCAGTCCCACCGGCGGGGAGATCGGCTACTGGGCGCACCCGGACGCGCGGGGCCGCGGGATCGTCAGCGAGGCCGTCGACCTTGTGGTGGCCCACGCGTTCGCCCCCGTGACGGCCGGTGGACTCGGCCGGAACCGGTTGCAGATCGGCGCCGCGTGGTCGAACACGGCCAGCCGCCACGTCGCCGAGCGGGCCGGGTTCACCCTCGTCGGCCGCGCCCACCAGGACGGCATGATCGGCTACGGCGAGAACCGGACGGTCGACGACGGCGCGTGGTACGAGCGGCTCGCCGACGCCGAGGCGCCCGCGCTCACGACCCCCCGGGGTTGAGCGTGACCGTGGTGGGCGTGTAGCCGGCGCCCACCACGTCGACGCCCTCCGACGTCAACATCCCGACCGCCCGCTCGACGTAGGTGTTGGTGTAGGCCTCCGGGTCGGGGTCGCGCGTGAGCACGGTCTGCCCGTCGGCGTTCACGGCGGTGCGCGCCACCCGCACCGTCTGCTCCCAGGCCGCGGGGTCGATCGTGCCTGCGCCCGCGGCGGGCGAGGGCCAGATCAGCTTGTTCACCTCGTTCACCTGCCACAGCTGATGGCTGGCACCGAGCGTCGACCCCGCCTTGACGACGATGTCGCGGCACGACTCGACGTTCTCCCGGCAGTACGCCCAGCCCTCGATCGAGCCGGCGATGAAACGGGTGGTGGTGTCCTCGTAGGCGGGGTCGGAGAGCCGCTCCGTGCTCGCCCAAATGGCGTCCTGCAGCATCGCGGTGCCGGTGTCGTTCCAGTTGATCACCGAGAAGTCCGCCGGCGTGTAGAGCTGACCGGTCGCCGGGTTCTGCGCCTCGAGCACCTGCGCGTACTCGTTGTAGGACATGGCCTGCGCGGCGTCGATCTCGCCGGACAGCAGCGCCTGCATGTCGAACTGCTGCTGCACCAGCGTGACGTCACTGGCAGGGGTGAGCCCGGCCGCGGTCATGCCCGCGAAGAGCTCGAACTCGTTGCCGAAGCCCCAGTTGCCCACCCGCTTGCCGCGGAGATCGGCCGCGGACGTGATGCCCTTGTCCGCGAACGCCACCTGGTAGGTGCCCGAGCGCTGGAAGATCTGGGCGACATCGGTGATCGCGGCACCCTGCTCCCGCGAGGCGAGCGCCTTCGGCACCCAGGCGATCGCGTAGTCGGCCTGGCCCTGTGCCAGCACCGTCTGCGGGACGATGTCGACACCGCCCTCCTTGATCTGCACGTCGAGCCCGCGCTTCGCGTAGAAGCCCTGGTCGACGGCGGCCAGGTAGCCGGCGAACTGCCCCTGCGTGGACCACTGCAGCTGCAACGTCACCCGCTGCGGGCCGTCACCGGTCGAGGTGCCGGGCCCCGTCGTCGTGCACGCGGCGACGGAGAGCGCGAGCGCAGCCACCACGGCGAGCGATCGCAGCAGTCGTCGAGACGGCGGCCGTGCGACCGTTGCTCGTCCGTTCATGAGGACCTCCGGGGGTTGTCGATCACGACCGACCGCGGGTCACCAGGCGCTCGGCGAGCAGCCCGGCGAGATGGAACAGCAGCCCCACAGCGATGGCGGCGGCGACGAAGGCCCACGCTCGCGCGTAGGCGGTGTTGGCGGCGGCGGCGGAGATCCGGCTGCCCAAGCCGTTCTGCAGGCCGCCGAAGTACTCCGCGACGATCGCCGCGATCACCGCGGCGGGTGCGGCCAGCCGCAGGCCCGTCATGATGTAGGGCACAGCACCGGGCAAGCGGACGAACCGTGCGTGCTGCCACGGCGTGGCGGCCAGCGCCGTCATCAGCTCGGCGTGCACGGGCTGCACCTGACGCAGGCCGCGCATCGTGGAGACGAACACGGGCACGATCACCACGACCGTGACGACGAGCCGGCGCGCGACCTCCGTGGTGGAGCCGAACATCGTGGTGAACACGGGCGCGAGCGCCACGATCGGCACTGCGCTCGCGGCGAGCACCACCGGGGTGGCGAGCTCCTGCACCAGCCGGGACCGCGCCGCGAGCAGCGCCAGCGCCACGCCGAGCACGAACCCGGCCACGAGACCGACCGCCGCGTTGCCGCCGGTGACCGCGGCGGTGGAGACGATGACCGGGGCCTGAGCGACGATCTGCGCCCCGATCGCGCTCGGCGGGGGCAGCAGGAACGCGGGCACGCGGCCCAGCACCACCACCAGCTCCCAGAGCACGAGCCCCGCGATCCCGAACGCGACGGCGGGCCACACCCGGGCCAGGTGCAGCCCGCCCCGCCGCTCCCCGGGACCTGCACCCACGCCCGCCGCGCCGGGCACCGCGCCTGCCCGGCTCACTCGTGCCCCTTGCGCAGCGCCTCGCGCACCGCGGTGATCGCGGCGAAGAACGACCCGGACTCGCGGACGTCCTCGACGTCCTCGGGCTCGAGATCGCTGACCACAGCGGTGCCGGGCCTGCGTCCGTCGACGATCTCGGTGATCCGGCCCGGCCGCGGGGACATGACGACGACCCGGTTCGAGAGCACCACGGCCTCGGGGATCGAGTGGGTCACGAACAGCACGGCGGCGCCGGTCTCTCCCACGATCCGCAGCAGCTCGGCCTGCATCCGTTCGCGGGTCATCTCGTCCAGCGCCCCGAACGGCTCGTCCATGAGCAGCAACCGGGGGCTGGGGGCGAGCGCGCGGGCGATCGCGACGCGCTGCTGCATCCCGCCGGACAGCTCGCTCGGCCGGGCCCCGGCGAACTCGTCCAGCCCGACGAGCGCCAGCAGCTCCGCCGCCCGCGCCCGGCGCTCCGCCTTGCCGACGCGGTGGACGTGCAGCGGCAGCTCGACGTTCTCGGCGACCGTGCGCCACTCCAGGAGCCCGGCCTGCTGGAAGGCGATCCCGTAGTCCTGGTCGAGCCGGGCCTGCTGGGGTGACTTGCCCCCGACGAGAACGGCGCCGCCGGTGGGCCGTTCGAGATCGGCGACGATCCGCAGCAGCGTCGACTTGCCGCAGCCCGACGGCCCGATCAGCGACACGAACTCGCCTGCCCCCACGTCGAGGTCGATGCCGTCGAGCGCGTGGACGTCGCCGAACCGCTTGCCGACGCCGCCGAGCGAGACGGCCGCGGTCATCGGACGCTCCCGCGGTAGCGGCGCAAGCCGGCGTCCAGCAGCCCCACTGCTCCCGCGGCGACGAGCCCGAGCACCGCGGCGCCGAGGATCGCCGTGTACATGCGCGATGGGTCGCCGGTGGCGGACTGCGCGTACTCGATGATCAACCGGCCGATCCCTCCTCGCGTGCCGGTGGAGATCTCCGCGACGATCGCGCCCACCACGGCGGCCGCGGCGGCGAGCCGGACCGCGGGCACGACGTGCGGGACCGAAGCGGGCAGCCGCAGGCGCAGCAACGTGGTCCACCAGCCGGCCGCCAGCGTGCGCAAGAGCTCCACGTCGGCCCGGGCAGGCGAGGTGAGTCCCCGCAGCATCCCCACGGCGATCGGGAAGAACGCCAGGTACGCCGCGATGACCATGACGCTGGCCCACGGTTGCCACGACCACCCGAGAATCGCGATGTTGCCGCCCCATCCGGCCACGAGCGGGGCGATCGCGATCAGCGGCACGGTCTGCGACGCCACCACGTAGGGCAGCGCGGCCCGCTCCAGGAGCCCGAACCGTTGCATCGCCACCGCCAGCAGCACCCCGAACACGCCTCCGATCAGGAGCCCACCGAGGGCGAGACCGAGGGTGAACAGCGCACCGGAGGCCACCGCGGCGGCGACGCTGCGCGTGGTGGCGGCTCCGGCGACCTCAGGTTCGGTGAGCCGCCCGAGCACCGTCCAGACGTGGGGCATCGCCGAGTCGTCGGTGCGGGGCAGCACCCTGGTGTCGCCGATCGTCACACCGGTGGCGGGCAGCACGAGCTTCGCCAGCTCCCACACGGCGATGAGCAGGACGAACGCCGCGACGGTGGTGGCAACCGCGCGCGACCGACTTCCCATCCGCACGCTCCTGACGCTCGACCGGCCCGGTGGCTCCCCGGCGGAAGGCAATACTGCGAAACGCGGATGACCGTAGCGTTACGGGAGCAATGCTGCATCCAGCCGAAGCAGTCGTATTCGCTCCTTTTCGGACGGCTCGGCAGACGGTCGCGCGGGTTCGGTCAGGCCAGGATGCGCAGCGGGTTCTCGAGCAGTGCCACGAGCGTCTGCAGGAACAACGCACCCGTGGCCCCGTCGACCACGCGGTGATCGCAGGAGAGCGTGAGCCGCAGGATCGACCGGACGACGGCCTCACCGCCCCGGGGCCGGATCTCCTCGGCCGCAGCACCGACCGCGAGGATCACCGCCTCGGGCGGGTTGATGACGGCGGTGAACTGCTCGATCCCGTACATCCCGAGGTTCGAGACGGTGATCGTCCCGCCGCTCATCTCGTCGGCCCGGAGCCCGCCGTCGCGGGCGCGGACCGACTTCTCGCGGGTCTCCGCGGCGATCTCCGACACGCTCTTGCGGTCTGCATCGCGGACGACCGGCACCAGCAGGCCTGCCGGGACGGCGACCGCCACGCCGACGTTGACCCGCAGGTGGCGGCGCAGGAAATCACCCGCGAAGGAGACGTTGACCTCCGGGCGCGCCCGCACGGCCGTGGCCACTGCCTTCACCACCAGGTCGTTCAGGCTGACCTTCGGCCCACCGGCGGCCGCCAGCGTCGCGTTGAGCGTGGTCCGGAACTCGATCAGATCGGTGACGTCGACGGCGCTTATCAGGAAGAAGTGCGGCGCCTCCTGCATGCTGCGCGTCAGCCGGGCGGCGGCGACGCGCTGCATCGTGGAGAGCGGCACCTCGACGACGTCCTGCTCCGCCTCGGATCCACCCGCGGGCGCCGGGACCGGCGCGACCTCGACCGGACCCGGGCCGGCTGCGCCGGAGGTCGCCTGCGCTCCGGGCGTCTCCGCGGCCGTCCCGGGAGTGGCCTCCGCGAAAGCGATGATGTCGGCCCGGATGACGCGGCCGTGGGGACCCGTCCCGCGGACGTTGCGCAGGTCGACGCCGCGCTCCCGAGCGAGTCGGCGAGCCAGCGGCGACGCGAGCAGGCGCCCGTCGCGGGGCAGGGCAGACGGCTCCGGAGCCGGCTCGACCGGCCGCGCTCCCACCGGTACCTCTGCCTCCGGTGCATCCGGAGCGGGAGCGGCCGCGAGCGCGGGTTCGGCCGGTGTGGCCGCGGTCCCGGAGCCGTCGCCGATCACGCCGATCGGTGTGCCGATCGGTGCGCTCTCGCCGTCTCCGACGAGGACGCGCTCGAGCACGCCGTCGTCGTAGGCCTCGAGCTCCATGATCGCCTTGTCGGTCTCGATCTCGACGAGAACGTCCCCGGCGGTGATCGTGTCGCCCACCTTCTTGCGCCAGGTCGAGATGACGCCCTCCTCCATCGTGTCGGAGAGGCGGGGCATGGTGATGTCGGGCATCGGGCGGGTCCGTTCCGGGTGGCGTCGGGTCTGGTCAGCGGCGTCGGCCCACCGCGGCGAGGGTTTCCCGCACGGCGGTCACCAGGGAGTCGGCCGAGGGCAGCGCGGCCTGCTCGAGGGGCTTGGCGTATGGCAGCGGCACCTCCGCCGCGGCGACGCGGCGCACCGGGGCGTCGAGGTGGTCGAACGCACCGTCCGAGATCGTCGCGGCGATCTCGGCACCGATCCCGTAGGTGAGCCAGTCGTCCTCGGCCACCACGGCGCATCCGGTCTTGCGTGCCGACGCCACAATCGTGTCGCGGTCGAGCGGCCGGAGGCTGCGCAGGTCCACGACCTCGGCGGAGATCCCGGAGCCTGCGAGCTGTTCGGCGACCTGGTAGGCCACCGCCGCCATCCGGGAGTACCCGACGATCGTGATGTCCGTGCCCTCGCGGGTCACCGCCGCGCGACCGATCTCGGCCGGACCGAGGTCGTCGGGCACCTCTCCGCTGGAGTTGTAGAGCGCGAGGTTCTCCAGGAACAGCACCGGATCGTCGTCGCGGATCGCGGCGAGCAGGAGCGCCTTCGCGTCGGCGGGGGTGCTCGGCGCCACGACCTTCAGCCCCGGGACGAACGCGTAGTAGAGCTCGATGTTCTGCGAGTGCGTGGCGCCGAGCTGCTGGCCACCTCCGCCGGGAGTCCTGATGACCATCGGGACGCTCGTCTGGCCGCCGAACATGCCGTAGATCTTCGCCGCGTGGTTGACGATCTGGTCGAGCGCGAGCAGCGAGAAGTTGATCGTCATGATCTCGACGACCGGTCGCAGGCCGAGCATGGCGGCGCCGATCGCCGCCCCGACGAACCCTTCCTCGGCGATCGGGGTGTCACGCACCCGCTTCTCGCCGAACTCGGTGAGCAGGCCGGCGGTGATCTTGTAGGACCCCTCGAAGACGCCGATCTCCTCCCCGATCAGGAAGACGTCGTCGTCGCGGAGCAGCTCCTCTCGCAGGGTGCTGCGGAGGGCCTCGCGGTAGGTCATGACGGGCACTGGTCGTCCTCGATCATCGGAAGAGGGGGTCGGCGGGGAGCCGGCGGGAGTCACCGGCGACCGGGGTGGCGTAGGTGTGGTCGAAGAGCGTCGAGACGTCCGGGTGCGGGCTCGCCTCGGCGAAGGAGACGGCCGCATCGGCCTCGGCCCGCGCGTCGGCCTCGATCCCGGCCAGTTCGTCCTCGTCCGCGACCTGCGCGGCGATCAGCGCTGCGCGCAGCCGCGCCACCGGGTCGGCGTCGCGCGCAGCCGTGTTGTCGGCCTCGGTGCGGTACCGCGCGGGATCGACGACCGAGTGGCCCTTGAGCCGGGCGCTGACCGTCTCGAGCAGGGCAGGCCGTCCCTCGGTCCGGGCCCGCTCCACGAGGCGGTGGGCCGCTTCCCGGACGGCCAGCACGTCGTTGCCGTCCACGCGCTCGCCGTGCATGCGGTAGGCGGCCGCCCGCTTGTAGAGCTCCGGCTCGGCGGAGGACCGCTCGACGACGGTGCCCATGCCGAGCCCGTTGTTGACGATCACGAAGACGATCGGGAGGTTCCAGAGCGCGGCGATGTTCAGCGACTCGTGGAAGGCACCGATGTTGGTGGTCCCGTCGCCCATCTGGCACAGGACGACCTCGTCGCCGCCGCGGTAGTCGATCGCCAGAGCGGCGCCGGTCGCGAGCGGCACCTGGCCGCCGACGACGCCGTAGCCGCCGAGCAGCCGTGTGTCGCGGTCGAACATGTGCATTGACCCGCCCCACCCCTTGGAGGTGCCGGTGGTGCGGCCGTAGAGCTCGGCCATCACGCGGCCGGGCGCGATCCCCTTGGCGATGGCATAGCCGTGCTCGCGGTAGTTCGCGAACAGGTAGTCGGTGGGCCGAAGTGCGGCCATGAGACCGACGACCGTCGCCTCCTCACCGAGGTTCAGGTGGCAGTAGCCGCCGATCTTCGCCTGGGTGTAGCCCTGGGCGGCACGTTCCTCGAACCGCCGGATCAGGACCATCCGGCGGAAGTACTCGCGCAGCGTCTCCGGATCCTCGGCGTCGAGAGGGGCGCCTGTCTTCGCCGACGTGCCTCGCGCACGTTCGGACGTCCTCGTTGCCATACCCGCTCCTTCGATCAGCGCCTGCACAGCTCACTGTCGTCGGCGGTGGCGCGGGGCACCATGATCGGACGCCCACGTCTGGAGGCACCGGGTTGGGCAGATTGCCCAACCCTCAGCGGTCAACGCGAGAGGACGTCGCCGGGCAGGCCGATCGCGGTGAGCGCCAGAGAGAGCTCGACGTAGGCCTGGCGCCCCGACAGGTCGCGCCCGACGAGCGTCGAGATCCGCTGCAGGCGGTTGAGCACGGTGTTGCGGTGGCAGTAGAGCAGCGTTGCCGCGGCTCCTGCCGATCTGTCCGCGTCCAGCCAGCCGGCGAGCGTCTCCAGCAGCAGGTCGCGCTCCCTGGCCGGGAGGTCGAGGATCGGCCCGAGCCACGTGCGCACCAACCGCCTGCAGAGCTCCGGCTCGCTGAGGAGGAGCGACTCGGGGTAGCGGTCCTCGATGGGCACCAGCCCGACGGTTCCTGTGGGCAGAGTGCCCAATGCGACGACGGCGAGCCGGTGTGCGAGCCCGACGTCGGCGAGTCCACGCGACGTCGACGCAGCGGCTGCCCTCCCACGCGCGAGCGGCCCGAGCCGATCGAGCACGAACTGCACATCGTGACCGTCCAGCGGGACCAGACCGACGAGCGTGTCCGCACGGACGTGCCAGACCGACCGGACGCCCACGGCGGCCAGCGCCGTCTGCGGATTGCGCAGAGCAGCGGAGCCATCGGCGCCGAGGTCGGCGACGACGACCAGGTAGCCACCGCCGACCGGGAGCTCGAGCTGGTCGGCGACCCGCTGACCGAACCCGCCGTCCATGGCCCGGCCGGCCAGGACCTCCTCGACCAGCGCGTGCTTGTGCTGTTCGTCGCCACGCAGCCGTTCGAGCTGGGCCTGCCGATACGAGGTGGACAGCGCCGACGACAGGCCATCGACGACCGTCCACATCGCTGTTGCGGTGGCACCGATGGCCCCCGGTTCGATCTCCGCGCCGCTCGCCCGCTCCAGCAACGCCTCCCAGACGATGCGGCCGCCGAGCCGGAACGTCCGCAGTATCACTTCGAGCGAAACGCCCTGCTCGGCGCGTTGACGTCCGATCTGCGCGGCGACATCGTCGTCCACGGCCATGGATCGGGCACCGCCAAGGATCTCCAGGACCCGTGTGAGGTAGCGCCGGCTACCGTCCCGGAGAACCTCATGGGGCACCGATCCATAGTCGGTCCACTCGGGATTGTCGGTGAAGATCGCTGACATCAGCCGGTCGGTGAGCACGTCGACATCGGCGAGCCACGCGGCCGCGATCGGCTGGATCGGGCTCGTGGTGGCCGACCCGTCGGCTCCCATGACGGTCGACGGTACCGCCGGGCACCCCGTGCCGGACCGCAGCCGCCGGGCGCCCGCCCTACGTCCGTTCAGCGGGGCATACGCCGCCACAGCGCGCGAGGTGCGTGCCGCAGAACTGCGAAGATCGGCCGCAGCACAGCCGGCACCCACACCTCGCCCCGGCCGCGGCGCAGCGCACGCACCGTCGCGTCCGCGACCTGGTCCGGTGTGGACGAGAACGGGGCCGGCGCCATCCCCTCCGTCATCCGCCCCACCACGAACCCCGGCCGCACCAGCAGCAGCCGCACGCCGCTGCCGTGCAGCGCGTCGGACAGCCCGCTCGCGAACCCGTCCAGGCCTGCTTTTGCCGAGCCGTAGACGTAGTTGGCGCGGCGGACCCGCGCGCCGGCGACCGACGAGAAGACGACGAGCGTGCCCTTCCCCTGCGTGCGCATCACGGCCGCGAGCTGCGTGAGCACGGCGACGTGCGCCACGTAGTCGGTGTGCACGATCTCCACCGCGTGATCCGGGTCGAGCTCCGCGCGCGCCTGGTCGCCGAGCACGCCGAACGCGACCACCACGGTGTCGATCCTGTGGTGGCGGCGCACGACGTCGAGCAGCACCGCACGGTGCGACGCCAGGTCGTCGGCGTCGAACTCGACCCGGTCCACCGCGGCGGCCCCGGCATCGAGCAGCGACTTCTCCTCGGCGTCGAGGTCCGCGCTTCGGCGCGCGGCCAGCACGACCGTCGATTCGGGCGCGAGCCTGCGCGCCACGGCCAGTCCGATTTCGCTCCGTCCCCCGAGGACGAGAATCGTCTCCCCCATCATCGGCGCAGCCTGACATATCGCCGCGACAGCGCCGATCCAGCGTTGACGAATGCCCGAAACGCCCCTTCGGCTCCGATCCCCCCGGCAGGTTGGAGCGGCTGTCCGGGTCGCCGTCCCTCATCGCCGAGGAGATGCCGGCGGCCGGCGACTCTCGTCCCGTGACCGAATTCGCCCGGAGGCAGCGGCCCGGCGCGCCGGGAACGGTCGACCCGCGTGGTCCCCGGCCGGCGGCTGCCAGATACTGGTCCGATGCGCGCCGCCGTCCTCGGCTCTCCGGTCGCCCACTCGCTGTCGCCCGTGCTGCACACCGCCGCCTACGCCGCACTGGGGCTGGACGACTGGCACTACGAGCTGCACGAATGCGACGAGGCCGGACTGGAGGGCTTCGTCGCCGGTCTCGACGGCGAGTGGGCCGGGCTGTCCCTGACGATGCCGCTCAAGCGGGTGGCCCTGGAGGTCGCCGGCGAGGTCTCGCCACTGGCCTCGGCCACCGGCGCCGCCAACACCCTCGTCCTGCGCGAGGGCCGCCGGTTCGCCGACAACACCGACGTGGCCGGACTCGTCGCCGCTCTGCGCGGAGCGGGTGTGGGCGAGGTGGGGCCTGCCCGGCGGGCCGTGGTGCTGGGCGCGGGCGGCACGGCCCAGGCCGCGCTCGCCGCGCTGCGTGAACTGGGAATCCCCGAGGTGGACGTGCTCGTGCGCTCCCTCGAGAGGACGGGCGAGCTGCGCGCCGCAGCCGAACGGATCGGGGTGTCCCCCGCCATCAGCGCCACGCTGGCCGACCCGGCCCTGACGAGCGCCGCGATCACCGGCGCCGACGTCGTGATCTCCACACTGCCGGCCGGAGCCGCCGACAACCTCGCCGGGGCAGGCGCGGGCACCGTGCTGCTGGACGTGGTCTACGCGCCCTGGCCCACAGTGTTCGCTGCCACCGCCGCAGCCGCCGGAGCGCACGTCGTGAGCGGGCTGGAGATGCTGCTGCACCAGGCCGTCGCCCAGGTGGAGCTGATGACCGGCCACCCCGGGCCGGTGGACCAGATGCGCGCGGCCCTGGACGCAGCGGTCGCCGTCCGAACCTGACGAACAGGACCCATCGAACTTCTCGGCGGGTCGGCGCTCAGCGGCGCCGGTGCACCGACACCGCGTAGTTCCCTTCCGCGTACGGTTCCCGGTCCCACGTCGCGAACCGTTCGTCCAGCTCCAGGCCGGCCGCCTCACACCAGCCGTCGTAGTCGGCGAGCGTAGGCCACCCGTCCTGGAGCTGGAAACCCGCGACGAGCCGTCCGCCCGTCCGCAGGTGCTGGGCGCAAGCCCGCACCGCGTCCGCATGGCCACCGGCCGCGACGTACGGGATGACGTTGCCGGCCAGGGCGACCACGTCGAACCGCTCCGGTCGCGCCAGCGCGCCGAGGTCACTCGCCACCCATTCCAGGTCGGGCGCCTTGGCCCGCGCGGCGGCGATCATGTCCTCGTCGACGTCCACGCCCAGCACCGCGATCCCGCGGCGCGCGAGCTCGATGCCGACGCGGCCCGTGCCGCAGCCACCGTCCAGCACGGACGTCGGCTCGAAGGACGCGATCAGGTCTGCCTCGCCGTGCGGGTTCTCCCCTGCAGCGGCCATCCGTTGCCAGCGATCGTCATAGCGGTCGAGGTCGACCTGCTTACGCCATTGGTCCCAGTCCCCGGGAAGTTGACTCACCTTTTCCAGGCTACGGCGGCCCGCGGAGTCCATCCGGAGGGACAATCGGCCATCGTGAGCGTTCACGAGTCCGTACTCGACGCCGTCGGCGACACCCCTCTGTTCCGGCTCAACCGGATCACCGAGGGGCTCCCGGCCGCTGTCTACGTCAAGGTCGAGTTCGCCAACCCCGGCGGCAGCGTCAAGGACCGGGCCGCGCTGGCCATGGTCCGCGAGGCCGAGCGCCTCGGCGACCTACGGCCCGGCGGCGTGATCGTCGAGGGAACGTCGGGCAACACCGGTGTCGGGCTCGCCATGGTGGCCGCCCAGCGCGGGTACCGGACGATCGTGGTGACTCCCGACACGATCGCGCGGGAGAAGGTGGCACTGCTGCGGGCGTACGGCGCGCAGGTCGTGCAGACCAGCGGCAAGGTGCCGCGCGACCACCCCGACCACGTCAACAACATGGCGCGGCGCATCGCCGAGGAGACGCCCGGTGGGTGGCACGCCAACCAGTACGACAACCCGGCCAACCCGCGGATCCACGAGCTGACCACCGGCCCGGAGATCTGGGAGCAGACCGGCGGGCGGGTCACGCACCTCGTGGCGGGTGTGGGCACCGGCGGCACGATCAGCGGCACCGGGCGCTACCTCAAGCAGCACGGGGTCACGGTGATCGGCGCGGACCCTGCAACCTCGGTGTACTCCGGGGGCGACGGCAGCCCGTACTTCGTGGAGAGCATCGGCCACTACCTGCACCCCGCCAGCTCGGTGGACGTGTGGCCCACCGCCTACGACCAGGGCGTACTCGACAGGTTCGAGCGCATCCCCGACCGGGAGTCGCTGATGGTGGCGCGCAGGCTCGCGCGCGAGGAGGGGCTGCTCGTCGGCGGCTCGGCCGGCACGGCGGTGGCCGCGGCGCTGCGGGTGGCGGCTGAGCTGGGACCCGAGCACCTGGTCGTGGCGATCCTGCCCGACTCCGGACGCAACTACCTGTCCAAGTACTTCGACGACGACTGGATGACACACCTGGGATTCCTGGACGCCCCGCAGGGTCCGTTCGTACGCGACGTCGTGCCGCAGCGGGGCCTCGCCGTCGCGCACGCGGGCCACACCGTCGCGGCCGTCCTCGATGCGCACCCCGAGGGCCTCGTCGCCGTCGTCGTCGCGCGCGAGTCCGACGCGCCGACGCGCTCCGCACCAGAGGTGCTCGGTGTGGTCGAGGCCGCCCAGCTGCGCACGCTCGTGGCCGCCGACCCCGCCCGCGCCGGCGACGACGTGGCCACCCACGCGGGACCCGCACCCGCCTTGGTCGGCGCCGGTGAGAACCTCGTGGACGCCAGGGCACGACTGGACGGGGACGGCCCGGTACTGGTGCTCGTCGACGGCCGGGCGATCACCCTCGTCGCGCGGGACGTACTGGAACAAGCGTCCGCCACGTCTGGTTGACCCGGGCATGAAGGTGGAGATCTGGTCGGACGTCGTCTGTCCGTGGTGTGCGATCGGTAAGCGCCGATTCGAGAAGGCGCTCGCGCAGTTCGCGCACCGCGACGAGGTCGAGGTCACCTGGCGGAGCTTCGAGCTCGACCCGGGCGCACCGCAGGAGCGCGAGGGCGACCTGGCCGAGCACCTGGCGTCGAAGTACGGCGTCTCGCGGGAGCAGGCCGACGGGATGCACCGCCAGATGACGGAGACCGCCGCGGCGGACGGCTGGGAGTTCCACTTCGAGCACGCCCGCAGCGGCAACACCTTCGACGCCCACCGGCTGATCCACCTCGGCGCGGAGCGCGGCGTCCAGGACGCCGTGAAGGAGCGCCTGTTCCGCGCCTACCTCACCGAGGGCGAGCGCATCGGCGACCCCGAGACGCTGGTGCGGCTCGGCGCCGAGGCCGGACTGGACGCCGACGAGGCCCGGGAGGTCCTCGCCTCTGACCGTTTCGCCGACGAGGTGCGCGCCGACGAACGCCAAGCCCAGGCGTTCGGCATCAATGGGGTGCCGTTCTTCGTGATCGACCGGACGTACGGGGTGTCCGGCGCCCAGCCGTCCGAGACGCTGGTCGAGGTGCTGGACACGGCGTGGGCAAAGACCCACCCGCTAGAGGTACTGACCCCGGCAGCGGGCGAAGCATGCGCGGACGGCTCCTGCACCATCTGAGCAGACCCCGCGTTGTGGAGCCGTAGTGCTGCTGGGACGCGGCCCGTCGCAGCGTTACGGCTCCACAGTGCGACTAGGTGCAGATGGCTCCCTGCGCTGCGGAGCCGACCAGCTTCGCGTATTTGCCCAGTACCCCGGTGCGCAGCGTGGGCTCGGGGGGTGACCACGTCTCCCGGCGGCGCGCTCGCTCTTCGTCGTCCACCAGCAGGTCCAGGGTGCGCTTCGCCATGTCCAGCACGATCCTGTCGCCGTCCTGGACGAAGGCGATCGGGCCGCCGTCGGTGGCCTCCGGCGCCACGTGCCCCACGCAGAGCCCGGTGGTGGCGCCGGAGAACCGGCCGTCGGTGAGCAGCAGGACGTCCTTGCCCAGCCCGGCCCCCTTGATCGCACCGGTGACGGCCAGCATCTCGCGCATGCCCGGGCCTCCGCGCGGACCTTCGTAGCGGATCACGACGACGTCGCCGGGCCGGAGCGTGCCGTCCTCGACGGCCGTCATCGCGCCCTGCTCCCCGTCGAACACCCGCGCCGTGCCCTCGAACCGCGACGAGTCGAAGCCCGCGCTCTTCACCACGGCCCCCTCCGGGGCGAGCGAGCCGCGCAGGATCGTGATGCCGCCGGTGGGGTGGATGGGGTTGTCGAGGGCCCGCAGGATGGTGCCGTCGAGGTCGGGTGGGTCGATCGCGGCGAGGTTCTCCGCGAGCGTTGCGCCGGTGACGGTGAGCGCGTCGCCGTGCAGCAGCCCCGCCTCCAGCAGCGCCTTCATCACCACCGGCACGCCACCGACCTGGTCGACCGTGGACATGACGTGCGCTCCGAACGGCTTGACGTCGGCCAGGTGCGGCACGCGGTCGCCGATCCGGTTGAAGTCGCCGAGCTCCAGCGGGACGCCTGCCTCGTGGGCGATCGCGAGCAGGTGCAGCACCGCGTTCGTCGAGCCGCCGAAGGCCATCACCACGGCGATCGCGTTCTCGAAGGCCTCGCGGGTGAGGATCTGCCGGGCGGTGATGCCCTTCTCGATCATCGCGACGACCGCCTCACCGGACGCGCGGGCGATCCCGTCGCGGCGCCGGTCGACGGCGGGCGGGCTCGCCGAACCGGGAAGGGCCATCCCGAGCGCCTCGGCGGCCGACGCCATGGTGTTGGCCGTGTACATCCCGCCGCAGGCGCCCTCGCCAGGGCAGATCGCGCGCTCGATCGCGTCGACCTCCTCGCGGGAGATCAGGCCGCGGGCACACGCCCCGACCGCCTCGAACGCGTCGGCGATGTTGACCTCACGGCCGTTCACGTAGCCGGGGAGAATCGAGCCCGCGTAGACGAAGACCGCAGCGAGGTCGAGCCGCGCTGCCGCCATCAGCATCCCGGGCAGGCTCTTGTCGCACCCGGCGAGCAGCACCGTGCCGTCGAGCCGCTCGGCCTGCACCACGGTCTCGACGGAGTCGGCGATGATCTCGCGGCTCACGAGCGACCAGTGCATGCCGATGTGGCCCATCGAGATGCCGTCGGACACCGAGATCGTGCCGAACTCCATCGGGAAGCCGCCCGCCCGGTGCACACCCTCCTTCGACGCGACGCCGAGGCGCTGCAGGGAGAGGTTGCAGGGCGTGATCTCGTTCCAGCTCGAGGCGATCCCGATCTGCGGCTTGGAGAAGTCCTCGTCGCGCATACCGACGGCGCGCAGCATCCCGCGCGCGGCCGCGCGTTCGAGCCCGTGCGTGACATCGCGGCTACGCGGCTGGAGATCGGACGTCTGGGTCATCGGTTGGTCCTCCCGTGCGGTGGTGGTGGCGGCCCTCCCGCCGTCATCCTCGCCCCACCGCCCCGCGGGTCGCACCGGCGGCCCCCTCGTTCCTCTCACGCCCGACCAGCAGGACGATCACCCCGGCCAGCACCATGAACGCGGCCACGACGAACATGCCCGCGCGGAAGCTCCCCGTGAGGTCCTGCAGCCAGCCGGTGAGGTACGGGCCGACGAAGCCGCTCAGGTTGCCGAACGAGTTGATCAGCGCAATCCCCGCCGCCGCCCCGACGCCGGTCAGGAACGCGCTCGGGAGCTGCCAGATCACGGGAATCGCCGAGTACACGCCGACCGCGCACAGCGTCATCGCCGCCATCACGAGGTAGGGAGAGTCGAGGTAGAGCGCCACCGCGACGCCCGCCGCCCCGAGGAACGCGGGCACAGCGACGTGCAGCCGCCGTTCGCCGGTGTGATCGGAGTGCCGGGCGTTCAGCACCATGACCACCGACGCGACGAGGTACGGCACGGCGGTGATCAGCCCGATCTCGACGAGCGAGAAGCGGACACCGAACTGTTCCTGCAGGTCCGACACCACCTGCGGGAGGAAGAAGGCGAGCACGTAGAGCCCGAACACGACCCCGAAGTAGATGACCGAGAGCGCGACGACCCGCCGGTCCCGCAGGCCTGCGAGCAGCCCGGTCTCCTGCGGCACCTGGGCGGCGTCCTCGTCGGCGATCCGCTGTTCCAGTGCCTGCTGCTCCGCTCCGGAGAGCCAGCGGGCCCTGCTCGGGCGGTCCGGCAGCAGCACGAGGACCAGCACGCCCACGAGCAGCGCCGGGATGCCCTCGACGAAGAACATGAACCGCCACCCGGCGTCGAACCCGAGCATCCCGTCGCCGTTCTGGATGAGCAGTGTGGAGATCGGCGCGCCGAGCACCGACGACAGCGGCACGGCCAGGAAGAACAGCGCCGTGACCTTCGCCCGCTGCGCCCGCGGGAACCAGTAGGTCAGGTACAGGATGATGCCCGGGAAGAAGCCTGCCTCCGCGATGCCGAGCAGGAAGCGCACGATGTAGAAGCTGATCTCGCCCTGCACGAACGCCGTGGCGGACGCGACCACGCCCCACGTGATCATGATCCGCGCGATCCAGATGCGGGCGCCGACGCGGTGCAGGATGACGTTGCTGGGCACCTCGAAGAAGAAGTAGCCGATGAAGAACAGCCCGGCGCCGAGGCCGTACGCGGCTGCGGAGAGCCCGAGGTCGGGGTTCATCGTCAGCGCGGCGAACCCGACGTTCACGCGGTCCACGTAGTTCAGCAGGTAGCACAGGCCGAGGAAGGGCAGCAGCCGCCACATGGCCTTGCGCACCGCCCCCTCGACCACCCGGTCCGTCGCGGCGTCCACCTCGGCCATCTCTCCCCCTCGAGCTCGCGAAGGTCAACTCCTACATCGGCCACCGGGAAACGACAACCGATGGGCGCGAGCGGGCGGCCCGAGCACCGGCATCAGCCCGGGATCGAGCTCCCGTAGAGGCACCTCGGGTTGTCGGCGAGCACGGCCTGCCAGGCCTGCTCGCCGCCGCACCAGCGCCACAGCCGGTCGAGAGCCGCCCGGTCGTCCACCGCACGGAAGGGTTCGACGGCGAGCGGATCCCGCCGGTCCCGCCCGTCGGTGTGCGGCCAGTCCGACGCCCACACCGTACGGTCGGGGGCGGCTGCCAGCAGGGCACGCGCAACCGCGGCCGCGTCGGGACCGTCCGGGCTGCCGGTGGCACGTTCGGGCGCGGACAGCTTGATCCAGACGTGCTGCTCGGCCAGAAGCTCGCACATCCCGTCGAGCGCCCGGCCGGGTCCCGGGAGCAACCCGAGATGGTCGATGACGACCGGAACCGGCATCCCGGCGATGGTCGTGGCCGCGTCGAGCAGCGTCTCCGCGTCGGCGAACACCTGCACGTGCCATCCGAGCGGTGCGACGCGCTCACCGGCGGCGGGCAGCAGGTCGCTGATCGGCCGGTCGTTCCCTCGGCTGTGCAGGTTGACCCGGATCCCGCGGACGCCGGCCCGATGCAGGTCGCCCAGCTCGGCATCCGTCGCTCCGAGGTCGATCACCGCCACCCCGCGGGCGCGGGGCCCGAGCCGGGCAAGCGCGTCGGCCAGGCAGGAGTTGTCCGACCCGTAAGGGCTGGGCTGGACGAGCACGACGTGCTCGATGCCGAGGGCGTCCAGGTGGGTGCGCAGCTGTGCCACACCTGCCGGACCGGGCGTGTACGCGCGGTCGGCAGCCAGCGGGAAGCGGTCGAAGGGCCCGAAGACGTGGGTGTGGCAGTCGAACGCGCCCGGCGGCGGCGCGGGCGCCGTCACGCCGATCGCGCCGCCATCTCGCGCAGCGCGGCCACGTCCTCGCGCAGCACCTCGACGCCCTCGCGCTGCTGCCGGCGATAGGCCGCGAGCTCGGCCTCGCCGGGGAGCCGTACGGGCGTGGCAGGGTCGGACGGCGGTGTGTCGTGGAGGATTCCGGCGAAGTCCGACATCCGTCCGGCCAGGTCGCCGGAACCCATCAGGCGCGCGGTGTCGATGAGGATGAACACGTGCCCGAGGTCCTGGGCGCGCCCCGGGTCGGCGCTCCAGGAGCTGACGTGGTCCAGGTATGCGGCACCGGACAGGAGCCCGGCGAACAGGTCGACCATCAGCGCCAGCCCGTAGCCCTTGTACCCGCCGATCGGGAGCAGGAAGCCGTCGAGCGCGGCCGCGGGGTCGGTGGTCGGGGCGCCCTCGCGGTCGGTCGCCCACGTGGCCGGGATGCTCTCCCCGGCCTTGGCGGCCTGCCGGATCTTGGCCCGGGCGACCACGCTCATCGCCATGTCCAGCAGGACGGGTTCGCCGCCCGGCGCGGGGACGCCGATGCCGAGCGGGTTGTTGCCGACCCGCGCCTCGCGGCCGCCCGACGGGGCGATGGTCGTGGTGGCGTTGCTGGCGATGATCGCCGCGAAGCCCTGCTCCGTGGCCTGGAACAGGTACGGCATCACCGGCCCGAAGTGGTTGCTGTGCCGGGCGAAGGCCGCACCGATGCCCGCGTTGCGCGCCCCTTCGACGGCCGCCGCCAGAGCCCGCGCACCGACGAGCGGACCGATCCCGTTGCCCCCGTCGACCCGGGCGAGCGCCGGCGCGACGCGTTCCACGGTGACCGTCGCCGCAGGAGACAGCCCGCCGAGACGTGCGCGGTCGACGTACTGCGGAATCCGCTGGACGCCGTGGGTGCGGATCCCGAACAGGTCGGCCAGCACCAGCACCTGCGCGATCTCAGCGGCGTCACCGGCCGGTACACCGGACGCCCGGAGGGCGGCCGCGGCCAGCTCTCCGAGCTCGTCGACGGGCAGGATCGTGGTCTCGTTCATCAGGTCTCCTCGGTGCGGCTCAGGTCGACGTCGTGGGTGCTCTCGAGGTCGTCGCCGAACCACGCCTGGATCCCCGCATCCCGCACGCCCTCGTACTGCGGGCCCTCGCTCCCCTCCGGCCAGGTCATGGGCACGTCGTGCCCCGGGACGACGACGGTGCCCGGGAGCTCGCGCCACAGGCCGCGGATGATCGCGAGCGTGTTCCTGCTGGCATCGCGGTCGAGCGTCATGTCGACGTCGCCGGACAACAGCTCGGCACGGTTCTTCGCGGCGTCGCCGGTGAACAGGACGGGGCCGGCGGAACCGCTCACCCGGAACACGAGGCTGCCCGGCGTGTGCCCGGGGGCGGCCACGGCGGTGATCCCCGGCAGGACCTCCGCACGTCCGTCCGGTCCCGGCTGGATCCGGTGGGTGCGCGGGTTCTCGGCCAGATCCTTGGCGTACAGCTCGGGGAGCGGGATGAACGCAGCCCCGGTGGCCAGCGCCCAGGTCAGCTCGTCGGCGCCGATGTGCACCGCGGCTTCAGGGAACAGCAGGTAGTTGGCCGCGTGGTCGTAGTGGGCGTGGCTGAGCAGCACGTCGGTCACTTCCGCCGGGTCGACGCCGTGCTCACGCAGGCGCCCCGCGAGCATCGGTCGCATCCCGAAGCTCCCCGAGTCGACCAGCACCAGCCGGTCCGTCCCGCGCAGGAGCGTGACGCTGCTCCAGCCGAGCCCGCCGTGCCGCGTGCTGCGTCCGGGGAAACCCTGGACGATCTCGATGACCTCGAAGGTGTCGCTGTTCATGCCGTGTCCGCCATCCGCTGTGCCGCCGGACCACCGCGGCCCGACGCGTCGAGTGTGTCGCGCGACGAGGAGTACCGGCGGTCGAACACCCGGCGGCCCGCGACGGACCCGACGACGGTGACCAGCGCGAGCACCGCGAGGTAGACGCCGAAGCCGTAGGGGCTGCCGGTGGTGTCGTTGAGCCAGACGCCGATGAACGGGCCGGTGCCGCCGAACAGGGACTGGGCGACGTTGTAGGCCAGCGCACCGGCCGTCACCCGGACCGACGAGGGGAAGATCGCGCTCAGCGCGAGCAGCGCCGGCACCGCGAGCAGCCCCTTGCAGGCGCCGATGAGGAACCCACCGATGAGCCCACCCGCGAGACCGTGGGCCGCCAGTGCCAGCACGGGCACCGCGGCGACGGCGACCACGACGCCGGCGATCGTGAGGGTGCGACGGAGCCCGATCCGGTCGCAGACGACGCCCATCACGAGGGTCGCGATGATCACCGCGATGTTGCTGAGGATCGTCGCGTTGTAGGCGTCGCCGGTGGAGAGCCCGTTGACGTCGATCAGGAAGGTGGTGAGGTACGAGGTGATGGTGGTGCTGATCAGCGCATAGCTCGCCGTGCAGACCAGGAGCACCGTCATCGCGGGCCACTGCCGGCGCAGGGTCGAGCGCACCGGCGACGCCTCCGACGCGGTCTCGCGGCGCACGCGGGCCAGCTCCTCGAACTCCGGCGTCTCCTCCACCCGGGACCTGAGGTAGAAGCCGAACGCCGCGAGCGGGACGGCGACGAAGAACAGGATCCGCCAGCCGTAGGCGTTGTAGGCCTCCTTACTCATCACGGCCGAGGCGACACGTGCGAGCACGGTGCCGGTCATGATGCCGACGAACGTGGTGGCCACGAGCTGGGCGACGTTGCGGGCCCGGTGTCCGAGCGGGCTGTGCTCGTAGACGAAGCTGATGGCGCTCGCGTACTCACCGCCCGCGCCCATGGACTGGGCCATCCGGCAGATCACCAGCAGCACCGGGGCCACCAACCCGATCTGCGCGTAGGTGGGGAGCACCCCCATCGCCGCGGTGCCGCCGCACGTCACCAGGATCGTCAGCGACAGAGCCCGTTTCCGCCCGAACTTGTCGCCGATGCGGCCGAACACGATCCCGCCGAACGGCCGTGCCAGATAACCGAGCGCGAAAACGGCGTAGGTGCTGAGCAGCCCCACCACGGCATCGCCCGGTGGGAAGAACTGCGTCGCGATGATCGTCGCGACCACTCCGTAGACGCCCCAGTCGTACCATTCCGCGAAGTTCCCGGCCGACGCGGCGAGAATGATGCGTCGTCTGCGGCGACCGGTGAACTCAAGCTCTGGGGAACTCATCGTCGAGTCGTCTCCTTCGGACGGGGAGCGGACGGGGCGGCGGGGAGAGCCGCGCCCGTCAGGACGAATCGGGCAGGTGTTCGACCACGGCGGCGGCGATAGCGCCCGGGCCGCCGCGAGCCGATCCGTCGGAGCCGATACGGGCCTGCCCCGCGGCGAGAGCGGCTGTCACGGCCGCACGTACATCGGCGGCGGGACGCTGGTGACCGAGGTGGTCGAGCATCATCGCGGCGGCGAGGATCTGCCCGACCGGGTTCGCCAGATCCCGACCGGCGATCGACGGGGCGCTTCCGTGAATGGGCTCGAAGTAGGCGGCGCCGTCACCGATGTTGCCCGACGGGCAGAGCGAGATCCCCCCGATGGTCGCCCCACCCAGGTCGCTGAGCACGTCACCGAGGAGGTTCTCCATGACCAGCACGTCGAACTCCCCCGGCCGCAGGACGAGCGCCTGAGCCGCGGCATCCGCGTAGAGGTACTCGGTGGCGATATCCGGGAACTCGGCGGCGACCTCGCCGAAGATCTCGCGGAACAGCGCATGGCTGCGCAGCACGTTGCTCTTGTCGACGCAGGTGACCCGCTGGACGCCATCGGCCGGGGCGCCCGTGCGGGCGCGAGCGATCTCGAACGCGCGCCGGCACACGCGCAGGGTTCCCTCGCGGGTGGTCATCGTGGTGTCGGCCACCGCCCACCTGTTGCCGACACCCTTGCCCCTCGATGCGTAGAGGCCCTCGGTGTTCTCGCGCACCAGCACGTAGTCGATGTGCCCGGCACGGGCGAGGACCGGTTCGATCCCGGGGAGCGCGAGCACCGGCCGGACGTTGGCGTACGCGTCGAGCCCGCCGCGCAGGATGCCACCCAGCAGCCCCGCCTCGGTGCCGTCGGGGAGCCGCACGTCGGGGAGGCCGACCGGTCCCTTGAGTGTCGCCTCCACGCCGGTGCGCATGAGCTCGAGATCCTGTGGCGAGCAGGCGGCGCCGGTCCGGCGGTAGGCGGCCGCCCCCGCGTCCACCTCGGTGAGGGCGAACTCCAGCCCGGCCCGATCCCCCACCGCGGTGAGCACGGTGAGCGCAGCCTCGACGAGCTCGGGGCCGATGCCGTCGCCGCGGATCACGGCGACCTCGTGCCGTGGCATTGAACCTCCACAATCAACACAATCAACATTGAGTAATGCTGATGTGTCGACCGTAGGCACCTGCTCATGCGAGTGTCAACGCGAGCCGACTCGGCGAGGAGTGCATAATCCTATATTGATTAATCAACCTATGACCGACGAAGGAGGCCACTGTTGTCAACCTCCGCTGGTCCGCGCAGCGACGTCATCTCGATCGCCCAGGCGGCCGGCTTGCTAGGGGTCAAGCCGGCCACCGTCTACGCCTACATCAGCCGCGGCCAGCTCAGCAGCAGCCGCCTCCCCGACGACCGGCGCAGCTGGCTCTCGCGCACCGAGGTCGAGGAGTTCGCGCGGCGGCGCGGCGCCCGGCCGCTGGCGGTTCCGCTCCCGCTCGACCTTCGACTACCCGAGGCCGCGAGCAGCGCGCCTGCGGGGACGTCCGTCGGCTGGATCGCCGACGATCGGCTGCTCTTCCGCGGCCTGGACGCCACCGGGCTCGCGGTATCCGTCCCGTACGCGGAGGTGGCCGAGCTGCTGTGGACCGGCGCCATCGCTCCCGGTCGGCTCCACCGCCTCGACGCCCGGCTGCGCCGCTCGATCCAGCGCACACAGGCGGCGATGCCCGAATCGAGCCTCCCGCTGGACCGTCTGAAGGCCACCGCGATCCTGCTCGGGGCCGCCGACCCGTTCCGCTATGACCTGTCCCGCCCCGCGGTCCTCTCCGCGGCGCGCACTCTCGCCCCCGCGTTCGTCGAGTCGCTGCCCTTGCTCGCCGCGGCGGAGGCGACCGACGGCCGCGACGTCGACGGCCGTGACACCGACAGCGGGGACGACCTCGCCACCCGGCTGTGGTCCCGGCTCACTCCTGCCCCGCCCGGCGAGGCTCAGCTGGCCCTGCTCTCGGCGGCGCTCGTGCTGCTCGCCGAGCACGGCCTCGGCCCGTCCACGCGCGCGGCCCGCGAAGCCGCCGCCAGCGCAGCCGACCCCTACTCGGTGGTGCTCGCCGGAATGAGCGTTGCCAGCGGCCTGCTCCTGGGCGGCGGGTCGTCGTTGGCGGTCCAGGCCTGGCTGGAGGAGATCGACACGGTGGCCGCGGTGTCCCGGGTGCTCGCGGACCGGTTGCTGCGCGGCGACAAGGTGTCGGGCTTCGGCCAGCCCCGCTACCGCGTTCCCGACCCGCGGGCCGCGCTGCTGCTCGAACTGCTGGCGGCGAGCCGGGGCGACCCGGAACGCCAGCGCATCGTCACGGCCGTCGTGGCGGCGGTGCGTGAGCGGCGGGGCCTCGCGCCCAACGCGGAATTCGCGCTCGGAGCGATGTGCTTCGTGCACGGCATGCCACGGGGTGCGGGCGAAGCGGTCCTCGTCATCGCGCGCTGCGCCGGCTGGATCGCCCACGCCGTGGAGGAGTACGAGGCCACGCCGGGGCCCCACGCTCCGCTCTCCCGCACCTGATCAGGACCGGCACGACACGAATAGAAAGGCTGCCGAATGGCGAAGATCACGGTCGACGGCACGGTCGTCGAGATCGATGGCGACGAGATGGCACGGGTGATGTGGCACTGGATCAAGGACATGCTGATCCTCCCCCACCTCGCCCTCCCGATCGACTACCACGACCTGGCCATCAAGGAGCGGGACGCATCCGACGACCAGGCCACCGTGGCGGCAGCCGAGGCGATCAAGAAGCACGGTGTCGGCATCAAGTGCGCCACGATCACACCGAACCAGGCGCGCGTGGAGGAGTTCGGCCTCAAGCAGTCGTGGCGCTCCCCCAACGGCACCATCCGCAACATCCTCGGGGGGGTGATCTTCCGCGAGCCCATCGTCGTCCCCGTTGTACCGCGGCTCGTGCCGGGCTGGACGAAGCCGATCATCATCGGGCGGCACGCTTTCGGCGACCAGTACCGCGCCACGGACTTCCGCTTCCCGGGTCCGGGCAGGCTGACCGTCACCTTCACCCCGGAGGACGGCTCCGCGCCGATCGAGCACGAGGTCTACCAGGCCCCCGGCGCCGGTGTGGCGCTCGCGATGTACAACCTCGACTCCTCGATCCGCGACTTCGCGCGCGCCTCCCTGAACGTCGGGCTGGGCCGCGGCTACCCGGTGTACCTCTCCACGAAGAACACCGTCCTCGAACGCTACGACGGCCGCTTCAAGGACCTGTTCGACGAGGTCTTCGACACCGAGTTCAAGGACCGCTTCGCCGCCGCGGGCATAACCTACGAGCACCGCCTGATCGACGACATGGTCGCCTCGTCCCTGAAATGGGAGGGCGGCTACGTCTGGGCGTGCAAGAACTACGACGGCGACGTCCAGTCCGACATCGTGGCGCAGGGCTTCGGCTCCCCCGGCCTGATGACGTCGATCCTGGTCTCACCCGACGGGCGCACCGTCGAGACCGAGGCCGCCCACGGCACCGTCACCCGCCACTTCCGCCGCTACCAGCAGGGCGAACAGGTCTCGACGAACCCCATCGCGTCGATCTACGCCTGGACCCGCGGCCTCGCCCACCGCGGCGAGCTGGACGGCAACACGGCGCTGATCGGCTTCGCCGAGACGCTCGAGCGCGTGGTCATCGACACCGTGGAGGGCGGGCGCATGACCCAGGACCTCGCACGCCTGATCGGCGAGGGCACGCCGCACCAGAGCACGGAGGAGTTCCTGGCCACGGTGGCGGAGAACCTCCGGAGCGCCCTCGCCTGAGCGACCCGCGGCAGCACCCCACGCCGACGAACGGCCCGCCGATCCAGCCCTAACGGAGGAACGCGCCGTTGATGCGATCGGCGCGCGAGCCGACAGCGCACGCAGAACCCGAGCCCGGCCGGACGAGCGGCCCGCCCGTCCAGACCTACCGGACCAACGCGCCACTCGTACAAACCGCGCCGGCCCGGCGGTGCACCCAGGGCCTGCAGCCCCGCCGGGCGAGCGGCCCGCCCGTCCAGACCTGTTGAACCAAGGCGCCGCTCGTGCGAAACCCCGGCTCAGACACTGCCCGGCCGGCAGACCGGAGATCCGCGCCGCCGGCCGGTCGGTGAGCTGGATCAGTCGCGGCGGGTGCGGCTGCCGCCGGCGGCGGCCCCGGCGAACCCGCGGTCGCGACGGACATTGGCCCTGCGGCCCTTCAGCGTGGTGCTGCCGCGCAGGCTACGGAGCACATCGTCCGCGGCGTGCTCGGGGATCTCCACCAGCGCGTGCCGCTCGTGGATCTGGATCGCGCCGATGTCGCGGCCCGACAGGTTGGACTCGTTGGCGAGCGCGCCCACGATGTCCTGCGGCCGGACGCCGCTGGCGCGGCCCGCGTTGACGAAGAGGCGGGTGGTGCCGGCCTTCGGCGGGCGTGTGCCCGCCGCGCCACCGCGACCGCGGGACTCCCGCGGTCCACCGGAGCGCGGCATGCTCACCACCGGGATGTCCTCGCCGTCCTCCGGCGAGCCGGCGGCCTCCTGCATGAGACGGACCGCGGCGGCGGCGACGTCGACGGCGTCGAACTCGGCCGTGAGGCCGGTCAGCATCGCCCGCACCCCGTCCGGGTCGGCGGGTGTGGCGGCGGGGTCGGCGGCGTCGGGGTCGAGGTCGGCGATCAGCCGCTCGCGCAGAGCCGCGGCCGTGCGGTCCAAGCGGGCGGCCCGCAGGTCTGCGGCCGTGGGCACCGCGGCGAACGCGATGGGCTGGCCGGTGAGCCGCTCGACGGCACGCAGCGCGTGCACCTTCGACGGCGGCACCAGCGTGATCGCGACGCCCTCGCGTCCGGCCCGGCCGACCCGGCCGATCCGGTGGACGTAGGCCTCCGACGACTGCGGCACGTCGTGGTTCACCACGTGCGTGAGCAGGTCGATGTCCAGGCCGCGAGCGGCCACGTCGGTGGCGACCAGCAGTTCGGTGCGCCCGCTGCGCAGCCGCTCGACCACGCGGGTGCGGTGCTCCTGGTCCATGCCGCCGTGCAGGGCCTCGGCGCGCAGGCCGCGGGCGGTGAGCATCTCGGTGACGGCGTCGACGTCCAGGCGGGTGCGGCAGAAGACGATCGCGGCGGCGGGCCGCTCGGCCTCCAGGATGCGCCCGAGCGCGGCGGTGGTGTGGGTGCGCGGGACGAGGTACGCGGTCTGGCGCACCTTGGGCGCCTCGCCCTCGGCCACGGCCTCGCGACGGATGCGGACGGTGACCGGTTCGCGCAGGTACTTCTGCGCGAGGATCTCGATGCGCCGCGGCATGGTGGCCGAGAACAGCACCGCCTGACGGGTGTCCGGAGTGGCATCGAGCAGTGTCTCGATGTCCTCGACGAAGCCCATGTCGAGCATCTCGTCGGCTTCGTCGAGCACGACGATCTCGAGGTCGTCCAGGCGCAGCGCGCCACGGTTCATCAGGTCGATCGCGCGACCCGGCGTGGCCACGACGACGTCGACGCCGTTCTGCAACGCCTTCCACTGTGGGCCGACGGGCGCACCGCCGTACACGGTGAGGACGCGCGCGCCGAGCCGGGCGCCGTAGCGGCTCACGGCCTCGGACACCTGCAGCGCCAGCTCACGTGTGGGAGCGAGGATCAGCCCGAACGGCGCCTCGCCGCGGGCCCGCTCGGGGCGCTGTTCGGCAAGCCGCTCGAGCATCGGGAGCGCGAACGCGGCGGTCTTGCCGGTGCCGGTGGCGGCCTGGCCCAGCAGGTCGCGGCCCTCGACGAGGGGCGCGATGGACTCCGCCTGGATGGGGCTGGGGTGGGTGTAGCCGAGCTCCTCCACCGCGGCCAGCAGCTCGGCACGCAGAGGGAGGTCGGAGAATCGGGGGAGGTCGGGCTGGTTGTCTTGCAAGGTCCCGTCGAGGGGCAGGGTCACAGATCGTCTTCCGTCGCAGTGAAACGGGAGCGCGAACGGCACTCCCGCGGGCGAGCCCGCGGGGCCTGCGGCACGATAACTACCTGGCCGGTGCGGTCTCTGGTGGACTTCAACGCGCCACCGACTGAACATAGTCCCAGGTGCCCGATCAACCCGCGCACCCGCCCCGCTCTGCGCCCAACGGAACGCCGGCAGCGCCTGGGCGCGTGCCGGGCGGTGGAAGTGTGGTGGTTGGATCGAATGGTGCGGTTACTGATGTGGGACGTGGACCGCACCCTGCTCGTCGGCGGTGGGGTGGGGGTCGAGGCCTATGCGGCCGCCTTCACCGCCGTCACGGGGTTGCCGTGGGCCGGTGCCCTGGTCGCCGCCGGCCGTACGGACCTCGAGATCACCCCGGAACTGTTCGCACTGCACGGCATCCCCGACGCGACCCCGCACATCGACGGGTTCTTCACGCGCTACGCGTCCGAGTTCGATGCGCGCAGCCATCTCATGCGCGTGCAGGGACGGCTGCTGCCCGGCGTCGCCGACGTCCTCGCCGCGCTGCACGCCCGTCCCGGTGTCGTGCAGACGCTCGTCACCGGCAACATCACCGCCATCGGGATCGCGAAGGTGGGGGTGTTCGGGTTGGAGCAGTACCTCGACACCACCATCGGGGCATACGGCGACGACCACGCGGTGCGCTCCGAGCTCGTATGGCGTTGCAGGAAGCGGGCCGAGGCCGCGCACGGGCCGTTCGCCGACGAGGACGTCGTGGTGATCGGTGACACCGTGCACGACGTCGCCGCTGCCCTCACCGCCGGCGTGATGGCCGTCGGGGTGGCCACCGGCGCGACGCCTGCGGCGGCCCTCACCGCCGCAGGCGCCCACCACGTGCTCGACGACCTCGGGGACGTCGAGGAGGTCGTCGCGCTCCTGGCCGGCTGACCGGCTTTCCGGGTGACCGGCTTTCCGGGTGACCGGCTTTCCGGGTGAACGGCGCTCCCGATCGACAAGGCCGGCCCACCGAGCGCTCGTACCTCGCAACTCGCAACAGCCGGGTGCCGTTGTCCTCGGCACCCGGCCTGCGAGTCAGCGGATGGTGTCAGTCCTTGCGGTCGCCCGTGAGCCCCGCGCGGCGCAGAGCGTCGGCCATGGCGCTGTTGGCCAGACCCCCACCGGAACCGCCCGAACCACCCGAACCGCCGCCCTGCCGGCCGCCCCCACCGCGCCGGTCGCCGCCGCGGCCGCGCTGGTCGCCGCCTCGCTGGGTGCCCTTCTGGTCGCGCGGTCCGCCCTTCTGGTCGCGGGGCCTGCCCTTCTGGTCACGAGGGCCACGGTCGCCGCCCTTCTGATCACCGCCGGTGCGCGGCTGCTTGGGGCTCACCTCGTCGTCGAGGCGGAGGGTCAGCGAGATCCGCTTGCGCGCCTCGTCGACCTCCAGCACCTTGACGCGCACGACGTCCCCGGACTTGACGACCTCGCGCGGGTCGCTCACGAAGTTCTTCGACATCGCCGACACGTGCACGAGTCCGTCCTGGTGGACGCCCACGTCGACGAACGCACCGAACGCGGCGACGTTGGTGACCTGGCCCTCCAGCAGCATCCCCGGCCGCAGGTCGGCGATCTTGTGGACGCCCTCGGCGAACGTGGCGGTGCGGAACTCCGGGCGCGGGTCGCGGCCGGGCTTCTCCAACTCCGTGAGGATGTCGGTGACGGTCGGGAGGCCGAACGTCCCGTCGACGAAGTCGTGCGGGCGCAGTGACTTGATCTTCTGGGCGTTGCCGATCAACGTCGCGATGTCGGTCTTCGCCCGCTGCAGGATCCGGTGCACGACGGGGTAGGACTCCGGGTGCACACCCGAGACGTCGAGGGGGTCCTCGCCGTCGCGGATCCGCAGGAAGCCCGCGCACTGCTCGAACGCCTTCGGGCCGAGCCGCGGCACGTCGGCCAGGGCGCGGCGGGTGCGGAAGGGCCCGTTGGTGTCGCGGTGCTGCACGATCTGGGTTGCCAGACCCTCGGTGATCCCGGAGACCCGGCGCAGAAGGGGTACCGACGCGGTGTTCACGTCGACGCCGACCGCGTTCACACAGTCCTCGACCACCGCGTCGAGCGAGCGGGAGAGCGACGACTCGGGCAGGTCGTGCTGGTACTGGCCGACGCCGATCGACTTCGGGTCGATCTTCACGAGCTCGGCGAGTGGGTCCTGCAGCCGCCGTGCGATCGACACGGCCCCGCGCAGCGAGACGTCGAGTCCGGGCAGCTCGGCCGAGGCGAAGGCCGACGCCGAGTACACGGAGGCGCCTGCCTCGCTGACGACGACCGGGGTCAGCTTGAGGCCGGGGTTCTTCGCCGCGAGCTCCCGGGCGAGCTGGTCGGTCTCCCGCGAGGCGGTGCCGTTGCCGATCGCGACGAGGTCGACGTCGTGTGCGGCGGCGAGCTTCGTGAGGGTGGCGAGCGCGCCGTTCCAGTCACGCCGCGGCTCGTGCGGGTAGATCGTGTCGGTGGCAACGACCTTGCCCGTGGCGTCGACGACGGCCACCTTCACGCCGGTGCGCAGGCCCGGGTCCAGCCCCATGGTCGCGCGGCTGCCCGCGGGAGCGGCGAGCAGGAGGTCGCGCAGGTTGGACGCGAAGACGCCGATGGCGCCCTCCTCGGCGACGGTGCGCAGCCGCACCCGGATGTCGATGCCCAGGTGCAGCAGGATCCGCGTGCGCCAGGCCCAGCGCACGGCGTCGCCGAGCCACTTGTCGGCCGGCCTGCCCTGGTCGGAGACGCCGAACGCGACGGCGATCGTGCGCTCGTAGTCGGTGACGGCGCCGGGCACCGGCTCCTCGGATCCGTCGTCGGGCTCCAGGGAGACGTCGAGCACCTCCTCCTTCTCACCGCGGAACGCGGCCAGGATGCGATGCGACGGGAGCTTCGTGAACGGCTCGGTGAAGTCGAAGTAGTCGGCGAACTTCGCGCCCTCGGTCTCCTTGCCCTCGCGGACCTTCGTGACCAGGCGCCCTCGCGTCCACATCCGCTCGCGGAGGCCACCGATCAGGTCGGCGTCCTCGGCGAAGCGCTCGACGAGGATCGACCTGGCGCCCTCCAGCGCGGCGGCCGCGTCGGCGACCTGCTCGTTGACGAACCCGGCCGCGACGGTGGACGGGTCCTGCGAGGGGTCGGCGAGCAGGGTGTCGGCCAGCGGCTCCAGCCCGGCTTCGCGCGCGATCATCGCCTTGGTGCGGCGCTTGGGCTTGTAGGGCAGGTAGATGTCCTCGAGGCGGGCCTTCGACTCTGCCGCCATGATCCGCGCCTCGAGCGCCTCGTCCAGCTTGCCCTGCTTGCGGATCTCGTCGAGGACCACCGTGCGGCGTTCCTCCAGCTCGCGCAGGTAACGCAGGCGCTCCTCGAGCGTGCGCAGCTGCGTGTCATCGAGGGCCCCGGTGGCCTCCTTGCGGTACCGGGCGACGAACGGGACGGTGGCGCCACCGTCGAGCAGGTCGACGGCCGCGGCCACTTGGTGGGTCCGCACGCCGAGCTCGTCGGCGATGCGCTGCTGGATCGAGTGGACCGGGGTTGTCGACGGAGACTGCGTGCCTGTCACGGGAACATCGTCGCGGGCGCCCCCGCGCACGTCCGCGCGGGGGTCGCCCTTGTCACAGCGGCCGGTCACCTCCGGTCACGGTCTACCGGGGGGCAGGCACGGGTGGCGGCGAGTCGTCGGTGTACCCGGTGCCGACCACGAGCTCGTAGTTGGTCAGTTCGGCGCTCCCGTCCGGTTGCACCAGCCGGGTCTCCCGGGCAAGCGGTCTGCCGGAGTCGGGGTCGATGATCAGGCGCGACTCGAACGTCCCGTTGCGGCTCTCGTCGATCACCGCCACGGCCTGGCCGGTACGCCCCTGTGCGTCCTGCACAGAACCGAGGTCCCGCACCCCGGACAGGTCGTCGAGCATCCGGTAGGCCGCCGCCCGCACTCCTGGGCTGACAGGCATGTCCGTGATGATGTTGCTGCCGACGGCGAAGAGCCAGCGATCCTGGTCGGTGGGCATGTCACCGCCGCCGCCGTGGAACCGGTCGAGCAGTGCGGACCGCAGCTGAGCGGGATCGGTGGGAAGCGCGTCGATCTCCTGCTGGGTGACGTTGCGGTCCCCGAGGGCGAACGACTCCGAGCCGGTACCGATGGGATTGCCGAACGGCGGGCGTTCGGCAGCCGAGATCTCCAGCGAGCCGCGCTTGCCGGCAGGCGCGTCAACCGTCCAGCTGTCCGGCTCGCCGTCCCGCTGCCACGCGGCACGGTCGGCCGGCCCCAAGGGCCGCGCGCCGAGCGACTGGCTGATCCACCAGCTCGTCCCGTCGGGCGCCTGCGCGACCCAGGTCTCGGCCCGGCCACGCTCGACCACCCGGTACCGGTTGTCCGCCGGACCGACCTCGCTGATCACTCCCGACTCGGTCCGGTTGACCCAGTACCGGCCACTTCCCGGCGCGGCGTCCTCCGCCCGCTCCGCGGCCACCAGGAGGATGTTCTGCCCGCCGGGCTGAACGGCACCGACCGGCGCGTTCACGACCGGCGCGGCCGGCGTGATGCCCCCGAGGACCACGGTGACCACGAGCCCGGCGGCGGCGAGGCCTCCCACACCCGCCAAGGGCCACACCCACCGCCGCTGTGCCTGCTGTGGACGTGCGCGCCTCACGGCCGGGTCAGCGGCTCGCTGCAGCAGCCGCTGCCGGGCGCGCGCCAACGCCTCAGGGTCCTCGGGTGTCTCCGCCCGCATCCCGGCGAGAAGCTCGATCTCGTTCACGGTGTCTCCTTCTTCTCGCTGTGCGGGTCGGACTGCGCCGGAAGTGCCGAACGGAGCCGCGCGCGGCCCCTGCTCAGCCGGGAGCGGACAGTCCCGACGGGGATGCTCAGTGCCTCGGCGATCTCGGCGTAGCCGAGGTCGGCCCACGCGAACAGCAGCAGGACGTCGCGCTCCGTGCCGGGCATCGCGGCGAGCGCGGCGGCCAGTTCGCGGGAGAACCGGCCGGCGTCAACCCGTTCGGCGATGCGCTCGGCCATGCCCTCCATGACGGGGTCGCGCCCGGTGCGGGCGATGGCGCGGAAGCCGCGCTGTTCCTGGCGGTGGAAGCGGCGCAGCAGGTTGGTCGCTATCCCGAAGAGCCATGGCACGACGGCCCGAGCGGGATCGAACCGGCCGCGCTGCTCGAACGCGGTCAGGAAGACCTCTGCGACCAGGTCCTCTGCCGTGCTCGCGCCGACGCGGCGGGCGCAGTAGCTGCGGATGGCGGCTGCGTGCCGGTCGAAGATCAGCGCGAACTCATCAGGCCGGGCCAGCGACGCGACGAGCACGGCGCTGTCGTCCGCGACAGCCGGTTGCGGGTTCTGCGAGACGTCCTCCTCGGACGGGACGAGCCGGAGCGGGGGCGGCTGCGGTGGATCGTTTCCTACGAGCCGGGGTGCGGTCACACCTCTCCTTGCCCGATGTGCCGGATCCGGTTCCCGTCGTCCCATCGTGCGTCGATACGCAGTGCGGAACGTGGTCAACAGCCCTTGCGGAGATCGCGAATCCCGGGCGAAGGTCATGTCATACGGATGTGACGCAGATGACACGAGCGCCACTCACGCTCGTTCGAGACCCACAGGGCTCGACCCGCGACTGCACCCCTAGACCTCCGGGAGCCGCTCATGACCGCCGCACCGCCCGCCGGCACGGTCGCCGGCGCCGCACCCCCCGAGACCACCGCTCCGGGCCGCCTCGCCGACGGAGTACTCGGCCTGCCCTCCGTGCTCTTCTGCATCGTCACCGGTGCCGCGCCACTGGCCGCGATGTTGTTCAACGTCCCCGTCGCCACGCTCGGCGGCGGGTACGCCTCCCCCGCCGCGTTCATCGTCGCCACCGTCGCCCTGACGATCTTCTCGGTCGGCTACATCGCGATGTGCCGCCGCGTCACCTCAGCCGGCGGGTTCTACACGTTCGTCACCCGCGGCCTCGGCCGCGTGGTCGGCCTGGGATCCGGGCTGCTCATCGCGATCTGCTACATGGTGTTCGCCGCCGCGGTGACCGGGACCATGGGCTACTTCGCCTCCACCACGGTCGAGAGCCTCACCGGAGTGGCCCTCCCGGCCTGGGCCTACATGATCGTCGGGCTCGCGCTGATGAGTCTCTTCGCCGTCTTCCACATCGAGCTGACGGCCAAGGTGCTCGGTGTGGCGCTCATCGCCGAGCTGCTGGTGCTGATCGTGCTGGCCGTCGGAGTGTTCGCCGCCGGTGGCGCCGAGGGGTTCTCGGTCGCCCCGCTGAACCCGGTGAACATCTTCGGCAACTCCGCGGCGATCCAGGTCTTCGGCACCGGCGCCGCCGGCGTCGCGCTGTTCGCGGCGTTCTGGTCGTGGGTGGGCTTCGAGATGGCCCCGAACTACGCCGAGGAGACCCGCGACCCGCACCGGATCGCGAAGGCCGCGACGTACGGGTCGGTCATCGGGCTCGGCGTGTTCTACACCGTCATCTCCTACGTGTTCGTCACCGGCTGGGGCCTGAACGGCTCGGCCGAGGCGATCAAGGCGCAGTACGCGGGCGAGACGGCGTCGGCGTTCTACCCGCTCACCGACCGCTACGTCGGGTCGTGGGCCACCGTGCTCATGGAGATCCTCATCGTCACCGGCTCGTTCGCCTGCGCGATGGCCTTCTACAACACCAGCGCCCGCTACCTGTTCGCGCTCGGCCGCGAGGGGGTGCTGCCGAGCGCTCTCGCCCGTACGTCCTCGCGGCGCAGCCCCGTGATCGCCGCGATGACCGTGACGGTGCTCGTCGGGCTCTACTGCCTCGCGTTCGTGATCTACGACCCCAGCAACGAGGGTGCGCTGCTCAAGCTCGGCACGTGGTCGCCCCTGCTCGGTGTGCTGGGGATCCTCGCGGTGCAGGCGCTGGTCTCCATCGCGATCATCCGCTACTTCCTCACCGCCGCCCGTTCCGAGTTCCGCTGGTGGTCCACGCTCGTCGCCCCGATACTCGGTTTCACGGCCATGGCGGGGGCGTGCGTACTGCTCGTCGTCAACCGCTATGACCTGGCCGGCGCGGGCGACGCCACCTACATCAGGCTGCTGCCGTGGGTGGTGCTCGCGGTATTCCTCGCGGGAATGGCAGTGGCCGTGGTCTTGCGCAGCCGCTATCCCACGAGGTACTCCCGGATCGGCCAGTTCGAGGTCGCCGAAAGCGTGGACGCCCCATCCGACACACCGCAGGGAGCCACAGCATGACCGCCGTCGAGGACCATACCGTCGCCCCAACCAGCACGGGCCATCCGCTGGAGCCGCTCACCGGCGACGAAGTCACTGCCGCCGTCCAGGTGCTGCGCAGCGCCAGGGGGATGACGGGGACGACCAGGTTCGTGTTCGTCACGCTGCACGAACCGTCGAAGGCCGCGGTGTTCGACTGGTCTCCCGGCGACGAGCCGCTACCACGGGAAGCGCACATCGTGCTCTACGAGCGCGGCGAACGCACCACGTACGAGGCGGTCGTCTCGCTCACCGACGAGGCGGTCCTGTCCTTCGAGGCCATCGAGGGCGTGCAGGCGCCGATGATGGCGGAGGAGTTCGAGTCCTGCGAGAAGATCGTGCAGGCCGACCCGCGCTGGCAGGAGGCCATGCGGCTGCGCGGCGTCGAGGACTTCTCGCTCACCATGATCGACCCGTGGGCGTCGAGCTGGACGGGCCCGCAGGACCACCCGTCCGTGCGCCGGATCGCGCGTCCGCTGACCTGGGTGCGCTCGGCGCCGGGCGAGCACGGGTACGCCCGGCCCGTCGAGGGCCTGGTCGTGGTGGTGGACCTCGACGCAGGCGAGGTGATCGAGGTCAACGACCACGGCGTCGTCCCGATCCCCGAGGCGCCGGGCAACTACGAGGAGCCGTGGATCTTCGAGCCGGGCAACGTCCCCGCTGTCGAGGCTTACCGCGACGACGTCAAGCCGATCGAGATCACGCAGCCGGAGGGCCCGAGCTTCACGGTGGACGGGCACGCGGTCGCCTGGCAGAAATGGCAGCTGCGGATCGGCTTCACCCCGCGCGAGGGACTGGTGCTGCACCAGGTCGGCTATGACGGACGACCGATCGTCTACCGGGCCTCGCTCGCCGAGATGTACGTGCCCTACGGGGACCCGGCACCGACGCACCGCTTCAAGAACGTGTTCGACCAGGGCGAGTACGGCGTGGGCTGGCTGGCGAACCAGCTGACGCTCGGCTGCGACTGCGTGGGGCACATCGAGTACTTCGACGCGGTCGTCAACGACAACGACGGCGCCCCGGTCACGATCAACAACGCCGTCTGCATGCACGAGGAGGACGCGGGCATCGCCTGGAAGCACACCGACTTCCGCACCGGCGCGGTGCAGGTGCGGCGCAGGCGGCGCCTGGTGATCTCCACGATCGTCACCGTCGGGAACTACGAGTACGGGTACTTCTGGTACCTCTACAACGACGGGCTGATCGAGTACGAGATCAAGCTCAGTGGCGTCATCTCCACGGGGGCCATCGCGCCGGGCGAGACACCCAAGCACGGCACGCTCGTCGCCCCGGGCCTCTACGGGCCGAACCACCAGCACTTCTTCTGCGTGCGGCTCGACATGAGCGTGGACGGGCGCGCCAACACCGTGGTCGAGATCGACTCGGCACCGAGCCCACCAGGCCCGGACAACCCGCACGGCAACGCCTGGGAGGTGCAGCGCACCGTGCTCGCGAGCGAGTCGGTCGCGAAACGCGACACCGACGCGGCGCGGGCGCGGCACTGGCGGATCGAGAGCGCCGAGAAGACCTCCGCTCTCGGCGCGCCCACGGCCTACGCGCTGATGCCGGGATCGAACGTGCCCCCGATGTACTCGCCCGACGCGCTCTACGCCCCGCGGTCCGGGTTCACGGAGCACCAGCTGTGGGTCACCGCCCACGACGACTCGCAGCGCTTCGCTGCGGGCGACTACCCCGCCCAGCACCCGGGCGGCCAGGGACTGCCCGTGTACGGGGCGGGCGACCGTCCGCTGGAGGGCACGGACGTGGTGGTCTGGTACACGTTCGGGGCCCACCACGTCGTGCGACCGGAGGACTGGCCGGTGATGCCGGTCAGCACGGTGGGCTTCATGCTCAAGCCCACCGGGTTCTTCGACGGCAACCCCGCCCTGGACCTCCCGCCGACCACGCCCCACTGCCACAGCTGACCAGCCACCGCCGAGTGTCCCCGGGCGAGAGCGCGGGGGCACTCGGCGACGGCAGGGCCGCGACCTGTGACTCGAAGGCACGTGACCGGGGCGACTTCGCGGGTCCCCGGCGCCGGGGGCGGGGTTAGCGTCGCGGTCATGGCACAGGACGCGCCGGCAACGATCACGATCAGGCACGCCACGTCCTCCGACGGCACCACCATCGGGTGGCGGCAGCTCGGCAGCGGTCCTGCGATCGTCGTCATGCACGGCGCGATCGCCACCGGCGAGCAGTGGCTTCCCGTCGCCCACGCTCTCGCCGACGAGTACACGATGCTGCTCGTCGACCGCCGGGGCCGCGGCCTGAGCGGTGACGCCGAGGCTTACGACCTGAGCACCGAGGTGGCCGACCTCGAGGCCGTCCTCGCCGTGGCCGGGCCCGGGGCCACGGTGCTCGGGCACTCCTACGGCGCGATCACCGCGGCGGCGACCGTCGCGGCGGGGGCCGGTGTCTCGGCGCTGGTGCTGTACGAGCCCCCGCTGCCGGTGAACGGGTCGTTCCTCGGCACCGCGCTCGCTCCTCTCGCCGCGGCTGTCGCGGCCGGTGAGAACGAGCGGGTGCTGTCGATCATGCTGACCGACATCGTGCACACGCCGGAGGCCGACGTCGATGCCTTGCGGCAGACCACGATGTGGGCCGAGATGGTCGCGCTCGCCCCCACGCTGGAGCGCGAACTGCGGGTCGTCGACGGGCTGGCAGGCGACGTCGACAGGTTCACGACGATCCGGCAGCCCACCTTGCTGCTGCTCGGCTCCGACACGGCACAGCACCACGTCGATGCCACGCGGTTCCTCACCGAACGCCTGCCCCACGCCACGCTCGTCGAGCTTCCCGGCCAGGAGCACTTCGCCCATGCCACCGCGCCCACCCTCGTCGCAGACGTGGTGCGCTCCTTCCTCCGCGGGGCCTGACCGGGGGCACTCCACCTGCGCGACATGGACACACCTCGCTCAACCCCGGGCCGTCGGACAGCGACACGTGTCCATGTCGCGGCCCGCCCCGTCAGGCGAAGGTGACCGTGCCCGAGGCGGACGGCGGCTGCCCCGCCACCCCGGCGGTCAGCTGCGTTCCGTCCGGCGTGCTGTCGGCGACCACGGGCGTGCCGGCGAACGCGGGCCGCTGCAGCCGGTAGGAGAACGTCCTGACCTGCCGTTCCGGGGCGAATCGCCGGGGCAGTTCCAGCAGGAGCAGCGCGAGCAGGGGCCCGTGCACGACGAGGCCGGGGTAGCCCTCGACCCCGGTGACGTAGGGGTGGTCGTAGTGGATGCGGTGGGTGTTGTAGGTCAACGCGCTGAAGCGGAAGAGCATCGCCTCGTCCGGGTCCACCCGCAGCCGCCGGCCCTCCGGCGGGGCATCAGCGGCCTCGCTCGCGGCCGGGGCCTTCTCCGGCAGCCCGCGGGCCTCACCGGCCGCTTGGGAGCGGTAGGCGAAGTCCTGCTCCTCCACCAGCGCGAGCGCACCGTCGCGCTCGAACTCGTGGCGCACCGTCACGAAGACCATCTCCCCGCTGCGCCCGCTCTTGGGGACGGCCGACACCAGGGACGACCGGCGGGTGACCACGTCGTCGACGCGCAGCGGCTCCCGCACGTCCAGCCGGCCGCCCGCGAACATGCGGCGGCGGTGCGGCAACGGCGGCAGGAACCGGCCGTGAGCAGGGTGACCGTCCTCGCCGAGGTCGGCCTGCGCGGGGTGGTCGAGCAGGTGGAACCCGTGCCACAGCGGAGGCAGTGGGTCACCGGCCTTGCCCACGGGGATCGGCTGGTCCAGCAGGGCGGCGAACGCCTCGGAGGGCCAGGCGTCGATGCGCGCCGTGGTCTCGACGGGCTCGGGCGCCCATCCGGTCAGGTGCTCAGCGAGGTCCACGTCCCGATCCTCGCCGATCGGCCGCCGAGCGGGCCACCCACGTGATCGCGGCGAGCCGGACACGACGGCCGAGGAAAGAGTCAGTCGCGCACCAGCAGCGCCACGCACTCGAAGTGGTGCGTCATCGGAAACGCGTCGAACGCGCGCAGCTCCGCAAGGCGGAATCCGCGCTCGGCGAAGAGCGCCACGTCCCGGGCCAGCGCGGCGGGATCGCATGCCACGTGCACCACACGGTCGGGAGCCCGGGCGCACAGCGCGTCGACCAGCTCACGGCCGAGCCCGCGGCGCGGCGGGTCGGCGACCACGACGTCCGGACGCGGCCCCAGGCTGCCCAGGACCCGCTCGACCCGGCCCACCCGCCATCCCACCTGGGGCAGGTCGGCGAGAGCAGCCTTCCCGTCGGCGACGGCCTGCCGTGAGGACTCCACCACCGTGACCATGCCGTTGGGTCCGACCTGATCGGCCAGCACGGAGGCGAAGAGCCCGACGCCGCCGTAGAGGTCCCATGCGATGCCGCCCCGCGGCGCGTGCGCCCACTCGCCCACCACGGCGGCGAGGGTGTCCGGGAGCGCCGGGTGGACCTGCCAGAACACGCCGGGCGAGAGCTCCCAGCGCCGGCCTGCGGCCCGCTGGATCACCGGACCGTCGTCCCCGGCGTGGACCAGCCCGTCGGCGTCCACCGCGACCTCGACCTCTGTGGCCGGTTCGAAGCCGTGCTCGAGCACGGGCGGCAGGGTTCCGGGCGGTGTGAGCGGGCAGTCCGCGATGGGCAGCACGTCGTGGCTGCGGTGCGCGCGCAGCCCGGCCCGCCCCTGCTCGTCGACGGCGAGGCGGACCCGGTGCCGCCAGCCCAGCGGCCCCCCGGGTAGCTCCTCGACGGGGACCCGCCGCTCGATGCCGGCGAGCCGGCGCAGCTGCTCGGCCAGGACGTCGGCCTTGAGGGAGCGTTGCGCGGCGGGGTCGGCGTGCTGCAGGTCGCACCCGCCGCACCCACCGGCACGGGCCCACGAGCACGGGGCCTCGACGCGGAACGGCGACGCCTCCAGCACCTCCACGACGTCCGCGCGGCAGAACGAGCCGCCACCGTCCTCGTTCACCACGGCCAGCACGCGCTCTCCCGGCAGCGCATGCCGGACGAACACCACACGGCCGTCCGAACGCGCGACGCAGTGGCCGCCGTGGGCGATCGGTCCCACTTCGAGTTCGAGGATGCGGTCGGTCCAGTCCGTCCCGAGCGCCGTCGCGCTGCTCATAGGCGTCGACGAGCCGGCTCCGCGGGTGCGGAGGGCGCGGCGGGCTCGGGCAGCGTCGCGGGCGACGCGGCCGACGGGGTGTCGTCGCTCGGCGGCACGGCCACGTAGCCGCGCCGGGTGGAGCCGGGCGGTGTCTCGGGACGGCGCTTGACGCGCTCGGAGGACTCCAGCTGCCACGGCACGCTCGTGACCATCACCCCGGGCTGGAACAGCAGCCTGCCCTTGAGCCGGAGCGCGCTCTGGTTGTGCAGGATCTGCTCCCACCAGTGCCCCACCACGTACTCGGGGATGTAGACGGTGACCACGTCGCGCGGGTTGTCCGAGCGGATCCGCTTGACGTAGTCGAGCACGGGCTTGGTGATCTCGCGATAGGGCGACTCGACCACCTTGAGCGGCACCGGCAACTTGCGTTTCTCCCAGTCGCGCATCAGCTTCTTCGTATCGCTGTCGTCGACGTTGACGGTGACCGCCTCCAGCACGTCGGGCCGGGTGGCCCGCGCGTAGGCGACGGCCCGCAGCGTGGGCTTGTGCAGCGTGGAGACCAGCACGATGGCGTGGTTGCGCGAGGGCAGCACGGCGTCGGTCTCGCCTGCCTGGAGCTCCTCGGAGACCCGGTCGTAGTGGCGTCGGATGGCCTGCATCAGAACGAAGAACACGGCCATGCCCGCGATCGCGATCCAGGCGCCACGGGTGAACTTCGTGATGAGCACGATCACGAGCACCGTGCCGGTCATCGCCGCACCGAACCCGTTGATGGCCTGCGAGCGACGCATCTTGCGGCGCATCGCGGGCTCGGTCTCGGTGGCGAGCAGCCGGTTCCAGTGCCGCAGCATCCCGAACTGGCTGAGGGTGAACGAGGTGAAGACGCCCACCGTGTAGAGCGCGATCAGCCGGGTGACGTCGGCCTGGAACCCGACGACCAGCACGATCGCGACGCCCGCCAGCACCAGGATGCCGTTGGAGAACGCGAGCCGGTCGCCGCGGGTGTGCAGCTGCCGCGGCAGGTAGCGGTCCTGCGACAGGATCGAGCCCAGCACGGGGAAGCCGTTGTAGGCGGTGTTGGCAGCCAGCACGAGGATCAGTGCGGTGACGAGGACCACGAAGAAGAACCCGGGAGCGAAGTTGCTGAACACCACCTCGGCGAGCTGCGCGACCAGCGTCTCCTGGGTGTAGCCGGGCGGCGCGTCGGCGAACTGTGTGGCGGGGAACTCGGCGATCTTCGCGTGGGTGAGCACCGCGAGCGCGATGATGCCGGAGAACATGGCCACCGAGATGGTGCCGAGGAGCAGCAGGGTGGTGGCGGCGTTGCGCGACTTCGGCTTGCGGAACGCGGGCACGCCGTTGCTGATCGCCTCCACTCCGGTGAGCGCCGCGGCGCCCTGGGTGAAGGAGCGCAGCACCAGGAGCACGAGCGCGAGGCCCGTGAACGCATCGCCCTCCGCCACCAGGTGCAGGTTCGCGCTGGGGGCTTCCAGGTTCTCCCCGAGCAGCAGGATCCGCGTCAGCCCCCAGATGATCATCGCGCCGACGCCGAAGATGAAGGCGTAGGTGGGGATCGCGAAGGCCGCCCCGGACTCCCGGACGCCTCTCAGGTTGACGGCCGTGAGGATCAGGATCGCCACCACGGCGAACTGCACCCTGTGTTCGCCCACGAACGGCACGAGTGCGCCGATGTTCGCCGCTGCCGACGAGATCGACACCGCCACCGTGAGCGTGTAGTCGACGAGCAGGGCGCTCGCCACCGTCAGCCCGGCCTTGGGCCCGAGGTTGACCGTGGCCACCTCGTAGTCGCCGCCGCCCGACGGATAGGCGTGCACGTTCTGCCGGTAGCTCGTGACGACGGTGAGCAGGACGACGACGACGGCGAGGCCGACCCAGGGGGCGAAGGCGTACGCGGCGACACCCGCCGCGGACAACGTCAGGAAGATCTCTTCCGGCGCGTACGCGACCGATGACATGGCGTCGGAGGCGAAGACGGGCAGCGCGATGCGCTTCGGTAGGAGCGTATGGGCAAGGCGGTCGCTGCGCTGCGGCCTCCCGACAAGGACGCGCTTGACGGCGACGCCGAGCTTGGACACGTACAAAGCCTATGCGGTGGACCACGCGGCCACGCGATAGCGTTCCTTCCGCGATCCGGGGAGGCTTGCGTTGTACGTCGTCATCATGGGGTGCGGTCGCGTCGGGTCCTCGCTGTCGAACGGGCTCGAACGCCTCGGGCACGAGGTCGCGGTGATCGACCACGACCGTCAGGCGTTCCGCCGGCTCAGCCCCGACTTCCGTGGCAAGCAGGTGGTCGGCGAGGGCTACCACCGCGACGTCCTCATCCAGGCAGGGGTGGAGCGGGCCGACGCGTTCGCGGCGGTGTCCAGCGGGGACAACTCCAACATCATCTCCGCGCGCGTGGCCCGCGAGACGTTCGGGATCGAGCGCGTGGTCGCCCGTATCTACGACGCCAAGCGGGCCGCCGTCTACGAACGGCTGGGCATCCCCACCGTGGCCACGGTCCCGTGGAGCACCGACCGGTTGATGCGGATGCTGCTTCCCGACGGCGTGGCGTCGGCGTGGCGCGAGCCCACCGGCACCGTCGCGATCCTGCCCCTGCCCGTCCACGAGGACTGGGTCGGCAGGCCGGTACGCGAGCTCGAAGCGGCCACCGGGTCCCGCGTGGCCTTCATCGTGCGCTTCGGCACGGGAGTGCTCCCGAAGGGGGACACGGCGGTGCAGGCTGAGGACACGGTCTACGTCGCCGCCGTCTCCGGCACGGTCAGCGACGTCACGGCGGCTGCGGCTGCTCCGCCGCAGGAGGTATGAGGACGATGCGCATCGCGATTGCGGGAGCCGGCGCCGTCGGCCGTTCGATCGCCCTGGAACTGCTGGAGAGCAAGCACCAGGTGATGCTCATCGAGCGCGAGCTCGCCAACATCGAGCCCGAGTCCGTCGAAGGTGCCGAGTGGGTGCACGCCGACGCGTGCGAGCTCGCCTCCCTCGAAGAGGCAGGCCTGGAGAGCTGCGACGTCGTGATCGCCGCCACCGGTGACGACAAGGTCAACGTGGTGGTCTCGCTGCTCGCGAAGACCGAGTTCGCCGTGCGCAGGGTCGTCGCCAGGGTGAACGACCCTCGTAACGAGTGGCTGTTCAGCGACAACTGGGGCGTCGACGTCGCCGTGTCCACCCCGCGCCTGCTGGCCGCGCTGGTGGAGGAGGCGGTGGCGGTCGGCGACCTCGTGCGGCTGCTCACGTTCCGCCAGGGGCAGGCCAACCTGGTGGAGGTCACGCTCACCCCGGACACGCCACTGGCAGGCCAGCCGGTGCGGTCGTTGAAGCTGCCCCCCGACTCGGCCCTGGTGGTGATCCTGCGCGGCGGCCGCGTGATCGTGCCGCAGGCCGACGATGCGCTGGAGGGGGGCGACGAACTGCTGTTCGTGGCCACGTCCGCGGTGGAGGAGGACATCCGCGCGGCGCTGGGCTACTAGTGCCGGCGAGGTCGGTCAGGGCGTAGAGGGCTCCGGGGCGCGACGCGCGCGGCGCACCGCCCAGAACGTGCCGAGCAGCGCCACCCCGACGAGCGGGTAGCCCATCGCCAGCCGGGCGACGCCGAGCCAGGTCTCCTCGTCGGCGTTGTAGAGCAGGCCCTGCACCACCACCCGGGCGACGAAGACCAGGGTCCACAGCAGGCTCGCGAGCGTGTAGGCCCGTAGCAGGCGCCGGTCGCGGCGCCAGGACTGACCGTCGCCGTTGATTCCGTGCCAGATCACGCCCGCGAGCGGCCAGCGCACCAGCACCGACACCAGGAACGCGAGGCCGAGCGCCGCGCTGAAGAGCAGGCCCGGCAGGTAGAAGGCGCGCGCCTCCCCGGTGCGGTAGGCGATGAACGCGGCGACGCCCACGGCGAAGAGCCCCGACACGGCCGGCTGCAGCGCCTGCTTGCGGGCGACGCGCCAGATCGCGATGGCGACACCGGCCGCCAGCGCCGCGATCAGCGCAGCCTGCAGCGCGAACAGCAGGTTGACGACGACGAAGACGGCGACCGGGATCGTGGAGGCCACGATGCCCTGCACGCCCCCCATCTGCTCGAGCAGGGTGGGGAACTCGCGCTGCGGCCTGTCTGCGCCGGGCTCCTGCTCCGGCGGTGGACCTGCGGTCACTGCGCTTCCAGGGTCATCGGGCTCCTACGGTCATTGGGCCTGGCAGATCTCGTAGTACGGGTTGTAGAGCACCTTGTGCCCGTCGCGCACGGCGATCCGGCCCCGCACACGCATCGTGCGGCCCGGCTCGATGCCCGCGATGCGCCGGCGACCGAGCCAGATCAAGGTGACGCCCTCGGTGCCGTCGAAGAGCTCCGCCTGAAGGGATGCCTCCGCATCCTGGGGGCAGAACTCGACGCTCCGCAACCTACCCAACATGGTGACCTCCTGGCCGCGGGCGCACTCCGACGCGCGATGCGCCCCGGACTTCTCCGCGTCCTCGGACAGGTCCACGGCGTCGAGAACCTCGACGTCGCTCGTCAACTTGCGCAGCATGCGGCGGAACGCTCCACCATCGTTGCTGGCCATGTCTCCCCCAGCTCGGTCGGTACCCATCGTCGGGCGCCGCTAACGTCATCAGAGTAACCCCCGAGAAACATTCGCGACGTGTCCGAGCCCTGCGCTGAATCACCGTATCGGCCCCCGCGTCCCCGCGCTGATCATGGGGGCCCCGCGCGGGCCGTCGTGCTGCCCGGATCCGGCTCGGACGAGGTGTTCGTCCGGGCTGTTTTCGCCGCACCGCTGCGCGCGCTCGGCATTGACCTGCAGACCGTGGCTCCACGTCCCGGGGGCGACGTGGTCGCCGGCTACCGGGCCGAGCTGGACGCCGCACTGGCCGGTCCCGGACCCGTCCTGGTGGGTGGTATCTCACTCGGCGCGCACGTGGCCGCGGTGTGGGCGACCGAACAGTCCTCAGGCGCCGGACCCGCGGGCCTGCTTCTCGCACTGCCGGCCTGGACCGGGCCACCACGCGACGCCCCGGCAGCGCTGACCGCCCGGGCCACCGCGGCATACGCCCGCGCCGGCGGGGTGGAGGCCGCGGTGGCTGCGGCCCGTGCAGGTTCGCCGCCGTGGCTGGCGGCAGAGCTGGCCAGGGCATGGCCGCGCTACGGCACGGGGCTCGCCGACGCGCTCGATGCGGCGGCGAGCGAGCCGGCGCCCGACGCGGCCGGCCTGCGCTCGCTCACCGTCCCCGCCGGGATCGCCGCGCTCGTCGACGACCCGGTGCACCCGCTCTCGGTGGCCGAGCACTGGTGCGCTCAGATGCCGCGCGCGGCGCTGGTGAGCGCGCCACTCGCGGCGTTCGGCGCCGACCCCGCCGTGCTCGGCCGCGCCGCCGTGCTCGGATATCTGCGCGCGGCCCACGGCGGGGCGCAGGAGCGCGCTGAACGCTCCTAGTCGGGCCTGCGGTGCCGACCGCTGGGTCGGTCCGGGTCGGCAGGCGGCACGAAGACCTTCAGCGGCATGGTCACCGGCGTGCCGTCGCCCGCCTCCGGGGCGGCATGCCTGCCCCGACCGGGACGGGCGAACTCGGCCGAGGCCGCAGGCGGATCGGCGTCCGTGACGAACGAGAACTCCTGGGTGAACGGAGCCTCGCGCACCTCCGTGTGCCACTCGCCGCCTGCTGCGCCGTCCACGACGTCGTCGGAGGGCTCGACGGCCCGCCACCTGCCACTGTTCGACGGCGCCGCGTACTCGGACTCCGCGGCGTAGCCGGACGACCTGCCGTACTCGCGCTGCCCGGTCGGGTCGGGCTGCTCGCCGTACCCGGGCGACCCGGCGTACTCCGGCCGATCGCCGTGCCCACGGGATGCGCCGTACTCGGACCGCGCCTCGGATCCCGGCGTCTCGTAGTAGCCGGAGGAGGACGGTGCGGCGTACTCGCCCGTCTCGACGAGGCGATCCTCGCGGAGCGCCCGGCGCCCGCCGCTTGACGGCGCCGGGTCGACCGGCTCGGGGACGGCCCGCAGGTCGGGGCGGGACTGCTCGCTCTCCGCGGCCCGCCGCCGGGGCGCGGCCACGTCGCCGTCGACGTGGCCGTTCCTGCCGCGGGACCGCGACGCCTCCGCCGGCCCGTCGGCCACAGGACCCGCGTGGTAGCCGTCCGCGAGCGGCCAGGGGTCGGTCGGCGCGTCCATCCCGGGGTCGGATGCACGACCCCGCGCGAGCTCGGGCCGGTCGCTCCGGGCCGCCCACGACTCCGGAGCGTCGTCCACGCGCGGGTCGAGCGCCCAGGGCTGGGTCGGGAAGCCGCCTGACACGGACCCGGGCGTGCGCTTGTGGCCGCCCGACTCCTGCACCCGGTCCGGCCGCCCGGCCGCCCGCCAGGAGCCCGTACCGGCCCGGTCCGCCGTGGCCTGCTCGGCCGGGTCGGGGGGCAGCGGGCCCCAGATCTCGGTGGGGGCGTCGGCGAAGTCGTCCGGCTCGCGGCCGGCGGCGACGCCGTCGCCCACGTCGGCGATGCGCTGGACCGGATCTGCCCACAGCGGAGCGCCGGCCCCGCCGTCCGGCCGCGGCGCCTGCCCGTTGCGATCGCGCCCCGGTGCCGGAGCGATCTCCGCATCCGGCTGGGGGGCGTAACCGTTCTGGTTCCAGGCGGCCGGCTGAGCAACCTCGCGTGGAGCGGGACCGGGCCGGCCGGGCTGCCGCGGGCGGGGAGCCGGCCGGACCGCACCGGACTGCTCGCCGAGCCGGACAGCGCCGGACTGCTCGGTGGCCGGCGGAGCCGGCGCCTGCGCTTGCACCGGACGTTCCGCAGCGCTGGACGGTACGGCGGCAGCGCCGGACGGCGCGGAGGCGGCTGTCGGCGGGGACGCAGCAGCCGCGGCCTCCTCCTGCGCCTGCGCGGCCTCCGCCTCTGCCTTGGCGGCTGCCGCGGCAGCCATGGCCTCGGCGAGCGGCTCGGGCACCACCAGTGGCAGCACCGTGCGCACCGGATAGGGCGCTCTCCCGCGCACCACGACCGTGGCACGCAGCATCCGGCGCAGCTCGAAGTCGAGCGTCTCGGCGTGGTCGGCCGGCCCGGTGGCGACGCCGTAGAGCATCCAGCGTGGCCCGTCCACGCCGATGAACACGGACTTCGCCCCACCGGAGTTGGCGTGCAGCTCCCGGCCCCACGGGCCCGGGAACGACCGGACCGTGGCCCCGCCTTCGCGCAGCGACGTGTCGATCTCGCGGGCCAGTTCGGGCCACAGCTTGGACGACTTCGGCGCCGCAAGCGCGCTGACCGACAGCCGGCCCTCGGGCAGTGCGACGTGCACGGCCTGCATACGCCCGTTGGCCGTGGGCTCGACGGCCACGGTGCCGCGCTTCGGCACCGGCACCTGCACCGCGCCGAAGTCCACGACGCCGCTCGCGTCGGTCGCCTCCGGGTCGAGGTCGTCGCCGTCGTACGGGCCTACGCCCGGCGACATGTCGTCAACGTCGTCGACGCCGTCCTCGCGCTGGTCGAGGGCGAGCGCCCCACCGCCGCGCGGCTCGTCGAGAGCCTGCTCGGTGGCGACGGCCAACCGGTTCCGGCGCGCCACTAGCGCGCCTCTCCGACGCCCAGCCGCTCGTGTCCTCCCGTGGACCCGTGCCCGCCCGTCCCGCGTTCGGAGGCGGGCAGCTCCTCCACCTCGACGAACCGCACGTGCTCGACCTTCTGCACGACGAGCTGTGCGATCCGGTCACCGCGGCGCAGCCGCAGTTCCTCGCGGGGATCGTGGTTGATCACGCATACCAGGATCTCGCCCCGGTATCCGGCGTCGACAGTGCCCGGTGCATTGACGATCGACAGCCCTGTGCGTGCCGCGAGCCCGGACCGCGGATGCACGAACCCGGCGAAGCCCATCGGCAGCGCGATCGCGACGCCGGTGCCGACGACCGCGCGCTCGCCGGGCGGGAGGACGACGTCGGTCGTACACCGCAGATCGACTCCGGCATCGCCCGCACGTGCGTAGGAGGGCACCGGGAGAGCAGGGTCCAGCCGGGTGAGCAGCACCTCGACCGGACACCCGGGCAGCGATGCTGCCGGCGATGCGGTGGGCGGCTCGTGCTGGGGAGCATCGACGGGGCCGGGCACGACGGGCGAGGCTACCCTCGGCTCCCGTGAACGAGCATCCGTCGCCGGGCGCGCCTGCGACGTCCGGCACTTTCCGGTTCGACGAGCGGTTGTCGGTGCCGCTGTGGTGGTACCTGCCGGCGATCGGCGTGGCGATCCTGCTGGGCGCCGAGATCCACATGGGATACCCGGGCATCCGGTCGTGGATCGGCTACGCGATCTTCATCCCGCTGTTCGTGATCGCGCTGTTCTGGCTCGGCCGGATCCGGCTGCGGGTGACGGACACCGAACTGCAGGTGGGCGATGCGCGGCTCCCGCTGCGTTCCATCGGCCGCATCGAGATCGTCCCGAAGGACCGTAAGCAGATGGCGCTCGGACCGGAGCTGGATCCCGCCGCGTTCCTCATGCTCCGCGCCTGGGTGGCTCCCGTCGTGCGGGTCGAGGTCACCGATCCGGACGACGCCACCCCGTACTGGGTCTTCAGCGTCCGCAACCCGGAGGCCCTGGTCGCGGCACTCCAGCGGTGAGACGAGGTGCGGACGCGCTGCGTCCGGCATCGCAACGCCACCCCCGAAACGACGCTGCCCCTGAAACGACGCTGCCCCGGACCGGAGTTCCGGTTCGGGGCCGTGTCGGTCGGGCGGCGCCGGTGTCGTGGCGCCGCCCGTTGAGCGCCGGGTCGACCGGCGCCACTACATCGGGCCGTCGAAGCCCGTCGAGCGGACGCTGTGCCTCGTCGTCACGCAGCCTGAGTCATCAGACAGCCCGAATCGTCGGGCGGCCCAGTTCGTCAGGCGGCGCAGTCGCGGCAGATGTACTGCGAGCCGTTGCTCTCGGCCAGCCTGCTGCGGTGGTGCACCAGGAAGCAGCTTGCGCAGGTGAACTCGTCCGCCTGCTTGGGCAGCACCTTGACCGTGAGCTCCTCGCCGGACAGGTCGGCGCCGGGCAGCTCGAAGCTCTCCGCCGTGTCCGACTCGTCGACATCGACCACGGACGACTGGGCCTCGTTGCGACGGGCCTTCAGCTCGTCGAGAGAGTCCTCGGCCAGATCGTCGGTCTCGTTGCGCCTGGGCGCGTCATAGTCGGTCGCCATCGTTCCCACCCTCTTAACACACCTGTCGTCTTCGTGCGGCTGGACAACGCGGCAGCGCTGAGCTTTGTGCCCAGCATTGGAGTGACGCGCGTCTCAGCTGAACCCGGGCCATGACTGGATCGGATATAACGCCGTCAAGTGCTCGGACTGCCCCGGGGCGCAGAGGGTAGCCCAGGGTGTCGACACGCGCCCGCTGCCCCGCCGTGCACACGCAGGGCCATTAGGGTGCCCGTCGTGGCACTCCCCTCCGACCGCGGCGTCACCGGCGGCACGCGGTCCGTCCCCGACGCCCATCCCGGAGCAGACGCGGCTGTCGTCGGCGCCTGGCTGGCCGAACACCTCGGCGACTCCGCGTGGCTGCAGAGCAGCCTGAGCCCGATCGGTGCCGGCCGGTCGAACCTCACCTATCGTGTCGACAGCCCGGCGGGCGCGGTGGTGCTGCGCCGCCCGCCCGTCGGAGAGGTTGCTGCCACAGCCCACGACATGGGTCGTGAGCAGCGCGTGATCTCCTCGCTGGCGGGCACGCCCGTTCCCGTCCCCCGGGTGCTCGCGACCTCGGCGGGCGGGCCGCCGGTGGACGCGCCGTGTTTCGTGATGGAGCTCGTGGACGGGATCGTCCCGCTCGGCGAGCTGCCGCCGGGCTGGGCCACCACAGAGGACGAGCGCAGGCGCGCGAGCCAGGCGCTGGTCGACGTGCTGGTCGCGCTGCACGCCGTGGACCACAACGCGGTGGGGCTGGGTGACTTCGGCAGGCCGGAGGGCTTCATGGCCCGCCAGGTGCGGCGCTGGAACACCCAGTGGGAGCAGGCCCGGTCCGCCGGGATCCCGGTGACCGAGGAGACGGTCGCGGAGCTCACCAGGCTCGCCGACGCCCTGGCCGCCGCACTGCCCGCCACCCAACGTCACACGATCGTGCACGGCGACTACCGCATCGACAACTGCCTGTTCGACGCCGCCGACCCCGGTCGGATCCGGGCCGTGCTCGACTGGGAGCTGTCGACGCTCGGCGACCCCCTCGCCGACCTCGGGTTGCTCCTCGTCTACTGGCGGGATGCCGACGAGCACCCGATCTGGCAGGCGTCGCGGCACATTCCCAGCCCTACTCAGCTGCCAGGGTTCCTGGATCGCTCCGACGTCGCGCGCGCATACGCCGCGGGATCGGGCCTCGATCTGGAACCGCTGCCCTGGTACGTGGCGTTCGGCGCGTTCAAGTTGGCGGTCGTGCTGGCCGGGATCCTGGCGCGGGTGCGCGCGGGGATGGTGCCGGTGTCCATGGGTGCCGGGCTGGAAGGCAGCGTCGACCCCCTGGTGGCGCTGGGACACCACGTGCTCGCGGAGGGTCTGACGTGATGACGGGCGGAACGGCGCGCCGCCTGCGGCCCTACCAGCGACGCAGACGCGGTCCCGTCGTGATCGTGGTGTCGGTGCTCGCGGTCGCCGCGGTGGTCGTGTGGACCACGGTCCTGGTGAACGCCTCCGGTCCGGCGGGCACCGCGCAGTGCCCGGTGCCGGCGACCGGCCCGCTTCCCGGCCAGGTCGTGTCGTCCGACGAGATCATCGCCATTCCGCCCGTCCCGCCGGCGTCCGTTCACGTGCGGGTGCTGAACGCGGGCGGGCAGCGGGGTCAGGCCAACCTGGTGGCCGCGCAGCTGGGCGACCTCGGTTTCGGAGAGGCCGCGCCGCCCGCCAACGACCCCTTCTATCCGGACGAGAACCTGGAGTGCAGCGCTCAGCTGCGCTTCGGCCCCACCGGCGAGGCTGCGGCCAGCACGCTGGCGCTGGTGCTGCCGTGCGCCGAGATGGTGCGCGACGGGCGCACCGAGAACACCGTCGACGTCGCGGTCGGCACCGCGTTCGGCGACATCAACCCCAGTACGCAGGCACAGGACGTGCTGGACCAGTTGGCGGTGGCCCCGACCGGGGGCACGGACGGCTCCGCCAACGCCGACCCGAACGCCGACCCGAACGCGGCGGACGCGCCTCCGGCGCCGCAGGTGGACCCCACGCTGCTCGAGGAAGCCCGCAGCGCCAGCTGCTAGGAACGCGCTCCTCGGGCCGGGTCCGAGTGACGTCAGACCGACGCCGCTCCGTGCTTGCGGACCAGCGCGGCGAGTTCTTCGGCGATCCCCGGGGTCGCGGCGAAGAGGGCATCGGCACCGAGCCCGTCGTCGGGCGGGACGCTGCCGGTCGGGCCCGGGGTGCGCACCACAGCGCCCGCCTCGGTAGCGATGAGCGCGCCCGCCGCCCAGTCCCACCAGTTGCACCCGTGCTCGAGATACGCATCCGCCCAGCCGGCCGCCACGGCGCACAGGTCGAGCGCCGCCGAGCCGGTGCGCCGCACGTCGCGCACGAGCGGCAGCAGCTCACCGATCATGCGCACCTGGCGCACCCTGCGTTCGGCGCGGTAGGAGAAGCCGGTGGCGAGCAGCGAGAGCGAGACGTCGGACGCGCCGGAGACCCGCAGCGGCTTTCCGTCGCAGGTGGCACCGCCGCCGACCGCCGCGCTCCACAGGCGCCCCGACGCCGGCTCGATCACGGCCCCGGCGAGGGACTCGCCGTCGCGCACCGCCGCAACCGACACCGCGTACCAGGGCATGCCGTAGAGGAAGTTGACGGTGCCGTCGATGGGGTCGACGACCCAGAGCGTCCGCGAGCCGTCGGCAGTGCCGCCGCCGTGCTCCTCGCCCATCACCGCGTCGCCGGGCCGCAGCTGCGCGACCCGGTCCCGGATCAGGGTCTCCAAGGCATGGTCGGACGCCGTGACCACGTCTGTGGGCGTGCTCTTCGTGGAAACACTCCGCTCCGACCCCTCGAAACCGTCCTCGTCCCACGGACGGGGCAACCCACGTAGGTGTTGCGCCGCCTCCCGGACGAGGCGCTCGGCGATGCGGCGCAACTCTTCCGGGTCGTCGGCGGACGTCGTTCCGGGATCGATCGGTGCGGTCGGACGGGCCTCGTTCACGGACATCATCCGACCACACGGCACGTCAGAGTGACGTGGTTGTACCCGGGCAGACACGGATCGTTGACGATTCGCGTGGCGAGGCGCGGACGTCCGGAGCACACGCAGTTACAATGACGCGGTACCCCGATGCGGGATGGCCTCCAAGAAGCACCAGGACGGCGATCCGGCGCGGTATCCGACAACATCTCGACCTGCAGCCGGATCTCATACGCGTCCCGGCGCACCGCAGAGCGCACCGTAGCGAGAGGGCCTAGTGGCAGCCGCAGACTCCGCAACCCGCATCGACTCGTCAGTTGAGACGACGAGTCCCGCACCCGCACGTACCCGTTCACGGACGGGCGCGTCCGCCAAGACCGCGACGAAGTCGCCGCGGTCACGCACGGGTACCCCGGCGAAAAAGAACGGGGGCCCCGCCCGAAAGGCGGCCGGCGATCCCGCGGGCGAGGGCGAGCCCACCGACCTCGAGGGCGCCGACGTCGAACTCGACGGCGAGCCCACCGACCTCGAGGAGGTCGACGTCGAGCTCGACGCCGACCTGGTCGGCGACGTGGCCGAGGGCGGTGACGCCGCGGCGGACGACGACGAGGACGACGACGAGGACGACGACGAAGAGGTCGCCAACACCGGCGCCAACCGTCGTAGCCCTGCCCAGCGGGAGCGGTCCTCCACCCCCCAGAAGTCGGGCGACTTCGTCTGGGACGAGGAGGAGTCGGAGGCCCTGCGGCAGGCCCGCAAGGACGCCGAGCTCACCGCCTCCGCCGACTCGGTGCGCGCGTACCTGAAGCAGATCGGCAAGGTCGCTCTGCTCAACGCGGAGGAGGAGGTGGAGCTCGCCAAGCGCATCGAGGCCGGCCTCTACGCCGCCGAGCGCATGCGCCGCTCCATCGACGCAGGCGAGAAGGTCTCCCCTCAGCTGCGCCGTGATCTACGCTGGATCGTCCGCGACGGCGAGCGCGCCAAGAACCACCTGCTCGAGGCCAACCTGCGACTCGTCGTCTCGCTGGCCAAGCGCTACACCGGCCGCGGCATGGCGTTCCTGGACCTCATCCAGGAGGGCAACCTCGGTCTGATCCGCGCGGTCGAGAAGTTCGACTACACCAAGGGCTACAAGTTCTCCACGTACGCCACCTGGTGGATCCGGCAGGCCATCACCCGCGCCATGGCCGACCAGGCCCGCACCATCCGCATCCCGGTGCACATGGTCGAGGTCATCAACAAGCTCGGCCGCATCCAGCGTGAGCTGCTCCAGGATCTGGGCCGCGAGCCCACCCCGGAGGAGCTGGCCAAGGAGATGGACATCACCCCGGAGAAGGTGCTGGAGATCCAGCAGTACGCCCGGGAGCCCATCTCGCTGGACCAAACCATCGGCGACGAGGGCGACAGCCAGCTCGGCGACTTCATCGAGGACTCCGAGGCGGTCGTCGCGGTCGACGCGGTGAGCTTCACGCTGCTGCAGGACCAGCTCCAGTCGGTGCTCGCCACGCTCTCCGAGCGCGAGGCGGGTGTCGTCCGGCTGCGGTTCGGTCTCACCGACGGCCAGCCGCGCACCCTCGACGAGATCGGTCAGGTCTACGGGGTCACCCGCGAGCGGATCCGGCAGATCGAGTCGAAGACGATGTCGAAGCTGCGCCACCCCTCGCGTTCGCAGGTGCTGCGCGACTACCTGGACTGACACACTCGATCGAACCGCCGCCGACCTGCCGTTTCGGTAGGTCGGCGGCGTTGTCTCGCAAGCACGACGCTCTGACCGCACGGTCGTTGATGAGCGCAGAAGGCCCCTGCCGGGATGACCGCCCCGGCAGGGGCTTTCTCGTCTGCGCGACGGCTACGGGTCGCGCCCCGGAGCCGAGCCTTTCGGGCTGATCACCGTCGCATTTTCAGGTGCACGGCCTCAGGAGCAGCCGGCCACGTTGCTGCAGTTGTTGGGCTGGTTGGCCGCCACGGTGCTGCTGGTGAGTGTGACCGTGCCGCCGGTCCGGACGATGCCGCCGCCGTCGGCGCCGGTTCCCACTGCTCGGTTGGTGATCACCGCGACTCCCTGCAGGGTCGTGGTGCCCCCACTGAGGATGCCGCCGCCACGGGCGTTCGTTCCGGTTGCGGTATTACCCAGGACCTGGCTGTTGGTGACGTTCAGCGTGCCGCTGCTCCACAACCCGCCACCGCTCGAGTTCGAGCCGTTGACGATGTTGTTGAGGACCGGACTGCCGGTCAGGTTCAGGGTGCCGGCGTTCGTGAGCGCCCCGCCGAACGCGTTCGGGCCGGTCGCGTCGTTGCCGTCGAGACGCGTCCCGTTCAGCGTGACCGACCCGTTGAGGATGACGATTCCGCCGCCCGCAGATGTGGCGATCCCGCCGGTCGCGTGATTGCCGGTCAGAACGCTGTTGGTGAAGGTGGCTGTGCCATTTCCTTGGTTGTTGAAGGCACCCCCTTGGCCGCCGGTGTTGTTGCTGAGGGTGCTGCTGTCGATCACGACGGTGCTGCCCTGGTTGAGGATCCCGCCGCCGCCCACGGAGGTGGCGGTGTTGCCGGTGATGGTGCTGGCAAAGAGGCTCAGGCGGCCGCCGGTGCTGACGAAGATCGCACCGCCGTTGGTGGCGAGGCCGCCGCTCAGTGTCAGAGCGTTCAGGGTGAGGTCGCCCGTTCCCCCGATGTTGAAGAACCGAAAGGGGGTGGCGGACGAACGGGTGATCGTCGCCCTGTTGCCGTTGATGCGAATCGGCGTGGTGATGGCCGCCAGACCGGTCTCGCCGCTGTCCGGTGTGGTGAGCGAGTAGGTGCATCCAGGGCTGAGATTCAGCGTGCCGCCGCCTGCCGTGTCGGCGGCGGCGACCGCGCTTTGCAGCGCGGCCGCATTGCACGGCACCAGAGTCTGTGCCGCCGCGGTCGCGGGCAGGCCCACCAACACCCCGCCCATCACCACCGTCCCAGCCAGGAATCGACGAGCGCGCATGAAGGACCGTCTTTCAGTTCCAGGGGTCGTGCAGACGGTGCACGCCCGCGATCAGGTGTAGGACGAGCACGCTAATCACGAGCCTGCGCATGCGATCGAGCCGCGCCACAGCAATCATTCGATAGAAACCCCAGTTCAACCCACCGGAGGACGACCGGCCGCCGCGCACCCGACGGACGGTTCAGACGACTGCGGACCCGGTCCGCGGCCATCAGTTCCCATGCCGGGGCGCGGGATGAGGTCACGTGGCCGAAGTGGTGCCGCTCGCCGGCCTCCCGGCAGGTCCGCTCGGATAGATCGCCCCATACCCAACGGGAAGCGGCCGAAGAATGTCGAAAAACCGGCGACAGTCACGAATGAAACCCTGGCACACAACCCCGCGGAAGGAGCGGTAGAGCAAATCCCGCCACTCCCGAAATGCAGTCGAAATCGGATGTTCCAGTGCGCTACAGCACACCGGAACGGTGATCGATTTCCGGTGGTTCAGCCCGTGTCAACTGAGCGCGGCCGCACACGTGCGGTGCCGCGCGCAAGGCTCGGTCCAGCAGGTATCCGCTGCTCCGGTGGCTCTTCGAGCCCGACGCGCACCGGCTGCGCGTACACCGAGATTCAGGCCATAACGAATGATCAGCGAAGCCTTGGACCGGATTTCCTCATGTCCACCGGAGTGCGGACCTGACCTACACTTGCCGGCAGTCATTCGTGAGGAGGAATTTGTGAAGGTCCGTGAGAATCGGACGTGCCGGTCACAACACACACTCGCCCTGCTGGCCACGATCGGCGTGGGAAATGCGTTCGAATGGTATGACTGGAACGTCTACGCCACGTTCTCGGTGTTCTTCGCATCCCAGTT
>NZ_JAKXMK010000031.1 GCF_022524485.1 Pseudonocardia alaniniphila | reverse complement strand
AAACAAACTGGCATAAAACCAATTCATGATAAAGCTCGACACACTGTTGAGTTCTCAAAAGACACCCGCACACCATCTACCACCCTAAAGCGGTAAGCCGGGGCTTGTTCCCCCACTGTACACCCACCGGATTCACACATTTCCCGGGGGGTCCCAGTAGAGGGGGCGGTCAGTGAGCCCTGTTGACCGGGGCCGCTAGGGCCTTCGTTCTGTCCGGTGTCTCGCTGACGAAGAGAAAGTTACGCGATGCCTCTGAGGGCCTTGCAACCGCCCCCCCATTTAGGTGTTGACCTGCACAAACGGCCGCGAATCGTAACGGAGAGTGTCGACACGAACACGCGCGCGCTACGCCAGATCACCCCACCGCCCACCCGGGCCGGCCCACGGCACACATCTCGTGGCCACCGTGCGCACGTTCGGACATGTGTGCGGCGGCCAACCGGTGTGTGCGGCGGCCGTGGTTGCGGCTAGGGCGTCTCGGAGTCCCACCATGTGAGCACCCGCGTCCCGATCAGGGTCAGCCATTTCGACGGCTCCCCCGCCGCCACATCGACCTCGAACCACACCCGTCCAGGGTGGCGGCGGGCCTGGAGCCAGGTGCCGTCCGGCTGCCGGACGCCCCGGATGAGCTCGATCGCGTCAGCCATGCGCGGGTCCGGTTTCACACCGTCGAGCAGCGAGGCCTGCCGGAAGTACTCGGCCGCGTTGAGCACGTTGTAGTACCAGCGCACCGGGTATGCGAAGCGGTCCACCCACGGTGCCACCGGTTCTCCCGTCGAGAGCCGGCGGAACAGCCCGCGCTGCAGGAGGTACTCCTCGCCCCCGTGCCGGGCAGCGCGTGTGGCGTCGGTGCCTCCGGTCGCGATGTCGTAGGCGAGCACTCCCTTGAGGGAGTTGATCGTCGAGTGGAACGACGATCGCGTCGAGCCTTCGACCCATTCGCAGTTCCAGCCACCGTCGGGTAGTCGATGCTCGACGAACCAGTCGACGATGCCGGTGATGTCGGCGCCGAGCCACAGACCGTTGGCGACCGTCACGGCGTTGATGCAGCAGTCGACCTCGCCGTCCCAGTACGGGAGATTCTTGTACTCCCACCGGCTGTTCTCAGCGAGAAGCTCGGCCGTGCGACGCTCCCGCAGGACGGCGGAATCGAGGCCCCACTCCCGCAACGAGTTGAGTGTCCACGTCGTCGCCGTCCAGGGCTGGCCGGCCGCCGCTTCAGGTCCGTGGAAGTCGAAGTCGGCGGGGAAGTACGCGCCGCCCGCCCACTGTCCGTCGGGATCCTGGAGGGCGAGGAGGCGCGCGCCGAAGCCTTCTGTCGCGATCCTTGCCCGCGTTGCTTCCCAGATCTCGGGCGGCTCGCACATGAGGTCGCGCTCGACCTGCCAGCGCAATGCCGGATCAGAGTCACGGAGCCACGTGATCAGGGCCGCGGTCACCATGGCGCGACACTAGCGGCGTCGATCTCGTGGTCAAGGGCGTTCGTCGATCGTCATCGCGGACGCCGGTAACTCCCGGCCCAGGCGCTGAAGCGCGCGCCGGCGATGTCTCACCACTTCCGAGCTCGCGTGCATCGACGGGCTCACCCCGCCGCTGTGTCCTCCCGGTCAACAGGTGCGCGCTCGGCCGGCCACCCCGACTTGCAGGCGCGGGCGACCGACGCCCGATGCCTGTCGGCCACGACGCCCTTGAGGCGGACCGTGGAGAGTTCGTCCGCCTGTCGACGGCACGTGCAGTCGTTGGGGATCAACCAGCCGCAGCGTACGCAGATGATCATTTCTCGCTCCATGCGCGGTCGGAAGATCGGAACAGCACGTCCGGACCTGGCTGCATCGGCGCGCCTCCCGATCGCAGCACCACTCACGATCGCGCGCCCTCCTGTGAGTGGCATCACAGCGAGCAGGGCAAACCTATGGGTGCTGACCGGCATCGTCCGGTACCCGCCGACCGGTACAACGGATCGCGCTGGAGACGTCCTGGGGCCTCGTGTTCGTCGACGTTGATCAACATCGGCCGGCCCTGGACGGGTGAGCCGTCACATCGATCTCGACCCGCACAGATGAGTTCCGGACCTGCCGATGGTCGACATGTCGCACGCCAACCGATCGCCCAGGAGGGCCCATGACCGCCGCCATCACCACCCGGACCCTCGACGCACCCGGCGCCACGATCACGTATGACGTGCACGGCAGCCTCGGCGACGCCAGAACCCTGCTGCTCGTCGGCTCCCCGATGGACGCGACGGGATTCACCACGCTGGCCGGCCACTTCACCGACCGCCCGGTCGTCACCTACGACCCCCGCGGAACGGGACGCAGCATGCGCACCGACGGCCACGGCGAGATCACGCCGGGCGATCACGCCGGCGACCTGCGGCGGGTCGTCGAGGCGATCGGCGGCGAGCCGGTCGACGTGCTCGCCAGCAGTGGCGGCGCGGTCAACTCCCTGGCCTGGGTGGCCGAGCACGGCGAGCAGGTGCATACGTTGGTCGCCCACGAGCCCCCGCTGGCCACGCTGCTGCGCGACCACCGGGCGTTCACGTCGGCGATCGAGGACATGCACCAGACCTATCAGCGCGACGGGTTGGGGCCGGCGATGGCCAAGTTCATCTTCATCGTCGGTTTCGACGGGGAGCTGCCCGACGGCTTCCAGTTCCCACCGCTCGACCCCGCGCAGTTCGGCCTGCCGGTCGAGGACGACGGCAGCCGCGACGACGCCCTCCTCGCGCAGAACCTGCGCAACTGCACGGGCTACCGGCCCGACATGGACGCACTGCGGGCCGCCGGCACGCGCATCGTGATGGCCCGCGGCGAGGCCTCCGGCCAGACGATGGCGGCGCGCGGCGCGGACGCGCTCGCCGAGGTGATCGGGGCCGAACTCGTCCGCTTCCCGGGTGACCACGGCGGGTTCCTGGGCGGCGAGTACGGCATGCGGGGCGAGCCGGACGGCTTCGCCCAGCGGCTGCGCGACGTGCTCGACGGCGCGTAACGCCACCACGCCCGAACCCCGCGGGTGCGGCGTCGCGTGCCGCGCCGGCAACCGCCGGGTCGTCGACATCGCCCGACCCCGCCGGGGTGCGACGCCCGTGTCGAGGCTGCTGTGGCCGGGAGTTGTCGAGCCGAGCGGCCCCCAGCTCGGGCAGGTCACCGTGCGCGGTCGCGGAGCTCGCAGCCGAGATGTGACGACGCGAGAGCAAGCGAGATCCCGGTGACCGGTCCGGCCGTTGTCGAGGGGCCGACTCTGGCGGCCACGGGCGCAGGTTCGGCGGGATCGTCACCCCCACTGCCGCACCGCTCGAATCCACGTTCCGGGCCAACTGCCTGGGACGACGTCCGGGTTGGCGTAGAACTTGGCGTGCGAGTGTGGCAGCCGCCACCCCGCATGTCCCGAAGGGGTGCACCGATGAAGAAGATTTCTTTGACTGCCCTCGCCCGTGAGCAGCTCGAGATCGCCAGGCAGGCGTCCAGCGGTCGCAGCGCCACGACGGTGTACGGCGGACACGAGCACGTCCTACGTCAGACCCTGATCGCACTGACCGCCGGAAGCAGCCTGGACGAGCACGAGAACCCCGGCGAAGCCACCGTGCACGTACTGCGCGGGCGCGTGAAGCTCGGCTCCGGGGACGTCGCTTGGGACGGTGCCGCGGGGGATCTCCTGATCGTGCCCGACGCGCGCCACTCGCTCGACGCGATCGAGGACTCTGCAGTGCTGCTCACCGTGGCCAAGAGCCGCTGATCCGGCCCGGTCATCCGTGATCAGGTGTGCGGATCGCGCATTGGCCTGCAGGTGTGATTTCCGGCAGGAACGGGACACGTTCAGCGGTCGTCATCGGCGCAGGCATCGGCGGTTTGACGGCCGCGGTCGCGCTGCACCGGATCGGCTGGGACGTCACCGTGCTGGAGCGGTCGCCGGTCATCGCCGAGGTCGGGGCGGGTCTGACGCTGTGGCCCAACGCCATTCGAACCCTCGGTCTTCGCCTCGATGCGGCTGTGTCCGCACACGCGATACCGACGGTGTCGCGTGGCAACATCCGTCAACCCGGCGGTCGCCGGCTGCGCCACGGCCGCCCCGATGACGTCGGCGGTCCTCGCGATCCACCGCGCGCCACTACACGAGGTGCTCCGCGGTGCACTGCCCGAACGCTGCGTCCGCACCGGCGCCGGCGTCGTCGGGGCCACCGACCACCAGCACGGGGCAACGGTGGCGTACATCGCGACGGACGGGCGTCACGAGCTGACGGCCGACCTTGTGGTTGCGGCCGACGGGCTCAACAGCGCATCGCGGCAGCGGCTGTGGCCGGACCATCCCGCGCCGGTTCTCGACTTCGAGGAGCTCGCGGCCGACTGCGCAGCCGACGGCGTCTACGAATTCCTGCTGTCAGCACCACCGATCAAGTTTCGCCGAGCGCTCGGCTCGCCGATCAACCCGCTCGCCGTCAAGTAGACGAGCCGTTCGCCGGTAGCTACGCCGTCGACCCCGGTTGCGCCTATGGAAACAACCGGGGATCGACGGCGTGCTGCCGCCTTCGCGGGGAGCCCGAAGGCGGCGGGTCCAGGTTGCGGGAATCGAGGAAGCGCCAACCCCGGTAGTCACTCACGACCGGATCGGGGCCACCGGCGCCTCAGTTTACGACATCTAAATGTAACGTAACCGCCGTCGCGGAGTTCGTCCACAACTTCACCGGCCGCACACGCGCGCGAACTGAGCGACAGCTCAGGACTGGTGATCAGCAGGCACGACTCAGGCGGGAGCGAGCCAACCGCACCGCGTGGACGGCAGGCATGGCCGAACCGAGCGCCGCCGCGGCTCGGGACTGTGGCCCATCTGGTCCATCAAGCAGTCGGCCCGATTGGTGGTTCCTCAGCGGCGACACCTTGCCTGCCGCGTTGAGACAGTGATGCAGCGTCAGTGCTTCCTGCTCCGCGCCGAGCCGTACGAGCAGCCGGATGATGTATCGCAGGTTGAGCCACTGCTGCGTCCAGTCCCCGGTGCGATCCCAGTGATCGAGGACGTCGACGAACGAGCAGGCCGCAGCGACGACGTCGTCGTGGATCGCGCGAGTCGCCGCAGCCTCCATCAACGCGATGCCCTGCCACCAGTAGTTGTGTACGGACGCCGCACGGCTCGCCGCTTCGTCGAACAGCGCGAGAGCACGGGCCGGGTCGGACTTCTTGAGCACGAGACCGAGCGCATAGTGAGCCATCGACGTAGCGGTGGGGTTGGCAGTGGCCTCCGCCACACGGAGACATTCCTCTGCGGCGCGGAGCCCGCGTTCGGGAGTACGGCGTGCCGCCTCGCAGATCGCGACGTAGTAGAGCGTCCACGCGAGCCGAATCGGGTCGGCGTCCCCGCGGGCGAGGGCGACCTGCGACTCGTAGTAGCGCAGCGCGGTGTCGACGTCGCCTTCGTACAACGCGACGTCCGCTGCGACGTCGGCCGGATATCCCGACCGGGCGGTGCCGGCGGCGGGGACGCGTGCCCCGGCGCGTGCTGCCAGACCTCGGGCACGGGCGAAGTCGCCGAGAAACCACGCCCCACGAGCAGCGGCACCGATGCCGGCGACGAACAACGGGTGGTCGTCGGGCGCGAGCTCGAGTGCACGCTCGGCCCAGGCGGCCGCCTCGTACCCGATCCTGACCTGCAGGACCTCGGGCAGCGAAGCGACCAGCCGCAAGGTGAGGTCGATGTCGCGGTCGGAGAACGCCCACTCGAAGGCGGCCCGGAAGTTGTCGACGTCCGGCAGCGCTCGCTCGACCCACAGCCGCTCGTCGGGGCCTTGCACACCGCGTGCGGCCCGCTCGGCCAGGTCGACGAAATGCTCGGCATGCCGTCGAGCGAGAGGTCCGCTGTCCGGCAGTCGTCGGCGACCGTAGGCGCGCAGCGTCTCCAGAACGCGGTAGCGGGTTCCGCTGGGACTGCTCGTTGCCACGACCATCGACTTGTCGACCAGTGCGGTGAGGAGGTCGAGAGTCTCGGTCTCGGTCGCCCGCGGCTGCGCGCAGACCGCGTGTACGGCGGCCAGGTCTGCACCGCCCGGAAGAACGGACTGCCGCGCGAACATCTGCTGCTCGAGCGCGGACAGCCACCGGTAGGACCAGTCGATCGCCGAAACGAGGCTCTGCTGGCGGGGCTGCACGGTGCGCGACCCACCGGTCAGCAGACGGGCGTCGTCGAGCCGTTGTGCCAGCTCAGGTGCGCTCATCACGCGCATCCTCGCGGCGGCCAGCTCGATCGCCAGCGGCAGGCCGTCGAGCCTGCGACAGATGTCGGCGACGGTTCCGTCCGTCCCGGGATCGGAGGGGAAGTCCGGCTGCGTCGTGCGCGCCCGCAGCGCGAACAGTGTGGTCGCGTACTCCACGGACAGCGGCGGCACCCGCTAGACCTGCTCGCCGTGCACGCCCAGGAACTCGCGACTGGTCGCCAGAACGACGACGCCGGGGCAGTTGGCCATCAGGTCGGCGGCCAGCCGCGCCGATGCGTCGAGGACGTGCTCGCAGTTGTCCAGCACGAGCAGCAGTTTCCGCGACCTCAGGTACTCGATGACCGACTGCTCGATCGTGGAGCCGTGGCGTTGCCGCACCCGCAGGGCGGTGGCCACGACGTGACTCACCGGGCTGCCGTCGGCGAGCGGGTCGAGCTCGCAGAGCCACACCCCGTCGGGGAAACGGGACCTGTCAAGGGCCGCGGCCACCTCCAGCGCCATTCGGCTCTTGCCGACGCCACCCACGCCCGTGAGCGTCAACAGCCGCGCATCGCGCATCAGTGTGTCGATGCGGCGCATCTCCTGGTCACGGCCGACGAAAGCCGTGGCGCGGCGCGGCAGGTTGGTGGCCGGTTCCCCGGCGGGGGCGAGCGTCGGGTCGTGCTCCAGGAGGCGACGGTGCACCGTCCGGACGGGTTCCGACGGCTCCACCCCCAGCTCGTCGACGAGGCGGCGGCGCAGATCCCGGTACACGGCCAGGGCCTCGGCTTGTCGTCCGCTCCCGTACAACGCGCGCATCAGCTGGGCGGCCAGGCGCTCGCGCCCGGGGAAGCGGCGCACGAGGGCATCCAGCTCGGTGACGACCTCATGGCCACGGCCGAGGTGGAGCATCGCCTCGATGCGATCCTCGCTCGCGCCGAGCCGAAGGTCTGCCAGGCGCGCGATGTCGGCGTTCACCTGCGCAAAGTCGAACTCGGCGAGGGGGTCGCCACGCCACAGCGCCAGCGCGGCGTCGAAGAGTGTCACCGCGCGTCCGGGGTCGCCTACCGACGCGCGATCCCGGGCCTCGGCGACCAGTCGCGCGAACTCGGTGGCGTCGAGCTCGTCGTCGGCGACGGCGAGTACGTACCCCGGCGCCTGGTATCGCAGGCGCTCGCCGTGCTGGAGCGGGGCCAGCACGGCCCGCAATCGTGAGACGTAGGCGCGCAGAGCGCCGAGCGGGTCGGGCGGCCGGGCGCCTCCCCACACGGCCTCGACCAGGCGATCGGTCGAGACCACCGAACCGGGACGCAGAAGAAGGCTGGCGAGCAGTACACGTGGTTTCGGCCCACCGATGGGCACGGGTACACCGTCGATCGCGACTTCGAGTGGACCCAGGATGCGAAACTCCACACCGGCCCCCGATTTCCGATCATGCCGGCCGCTCCCCTGCCGTGCACGATGCAATCTGATTGCAACCCGCACCGGCGAGAGTAGTGCGACGTGGAGCACGGACAGTTCCGGAACATCCGCTCTGTCCCAGAATTACTGTTCACCCCATGTCACGACGCTGACCCGATCCGAAAGCCGAACCTGATGATCCCCCACCGACCACTCGCGATAGGGCTCACTCCGCTGGAAACCCGGCGCAACGTCGTGCTGCACGTTGCAGACCGGGCCGAAGAGCTCGGCTACTCCGCGCTCTACGTCGCAGAGGGATGGGGTCACGACGTTTCCGTGCTCCTGGCCGAGATCGCCCTGCGAACCTCCCGCATCCGAATCGGCACCGGCGTGCTCAACGTATGGGGCCGCAGCGCCGCGAGCATCGCGATGCTCGCCACCAGCCTCTCTGAGCTTTCCGGCGGCCGATTCGTGCTCGGACTCGGAGCGGGCAGCCCGCAGCTCGCCGAGGGCCTGCACGGAGTCGCATTTCGTTCACCGGTGCACCGGCTTGAAGTCGTCACCCGCGAGGTGCGCAACCTCCTTGACGGCGGGCGGCTCACATCGACGATTCCCGGAGGTAGCTCGCCATTGAAGCTCGCCGTGCGCCCGACGTCCGACGTCCCGATCCAGCTCGCAGCACTGGGATCGAACGCTGTGCGGCTCTGCGGCGAACTGGCCGACGCCTGGTATCCCTTCCTGTTACCGCTGTCGGGTCTCCCGGACAAGATCCCCCTGCTGAAAGAGGGCACGGCCCGTTCCCGATCCAGCCGATCGATGCCGAAGATCTGGCCGGGCATTCCTGCGGCGATCTCGCCCGACCCGAAAGTTGCGCGCGAACTCGCGTGGTGGTGGATCACCTTCTATCTGACGAGCATGGGTCCTATCTATGCGAACCTGCTGCGTGATCTCGGATTCGAGGACGCCGTCGCTGCGGTACTCGCTGGGAGCAAGCCGCTCGACGCCGCCGGCATTCCCGAGTTCGCCGAGGTCCTGATCGATGAAACGCAGAAACCGCCCGGGCCGGCCTGGATCGCTGGTACGCGGCAGGCGCCGAGATGCCGGTCGTCGTCCTCCCACCGAACCGCAGTGTCGAGGAACTCGACCATGCCCTCGAGGCGCTGCGTCCGATCTGAGTCGAGGATTCATCGATCGACGTGGACACACGGCAAGCGCCACGGGAACGGCCGAAGGTCGGCGATGCTCATTCGCGCCCGAGTAACCTCTTCGCCGATGGAAAGCCTGCCGGCCCGTCCCGACGCCCTGCGGCCCTGCACGTCCGGTGGCCGGTGCGAGCGCCACCACCCGGCACCGTGCCTGCCGGTGCGGCCATGACGGGCACGTCGGCACCCGCCGGTGGGCAGTCGGCCCGCTCCGAGGGGCTGCGTGAGCGCAAGAAACGCCTCACCCGCGACGCGCTGGCCCGCAACGCGCAGCGGATGTTCCGCGAACGGGGGTTCGACCAGGTCACCGTCGCCGAGATCGCCTCGTCGGCCGACGTGTCGGTGAAGACGCTGTTCGTCTACTTCGCCTCCAAGGAAGATCTCGTCTTCGCCAACGAGAACGTCCTGCTCGACCGGATCCGGGAGCGGCTCACCAGCCGCCCGGCCGGCACCAGCTTCACCGCAGCCGTGCGCAGGCTCGCGCACGACCTCGTCGCCGATGCCACCCGCGACGACGCGGAGGGCATGAGTGCCTTCGCCGCACTCATCGGCGACAATCCCGCCCTGCACAGCCGCCTGCAGCTGATGTGGGAACACTACGAGCAGGCGCTGTCCGACATCCTCGCCGCCGAGACGGGCACGCAGCCCCTCGATCCGCACGCGCGCGCGGCGGCAGCCCTGTTGATCCTCCCCTTCCGGGTGCTGACCAGCTCCGACGTGCGCGCCCACGCCCGCAACGACCGGGTGGGCGAGTGGATCGACACCTGCTTCGACCTCGTCGACACGGGTCTCGCAGGAGCGCCCGGCACGCGGTCTGTGAGGCCGCACACAGTGCAAGACAAAAGGTAACTGACTTACCTTTTCAAGGGACTCACCTCTCTTGAAAGGCTTCGCCATGCCCGTCGCCCCCAGCTCTGCTCCCCCACTCCGTGATGCTCGGATCGTGGTCCTCGGTGGTGGCCCGTCAGGCCTGGCCGTCGCTCGGCTGCTGCAGATGCGGGGGGTGCCGGCGCTGGTGCTCGAACGCGATACCGGCCCCCACGCCCGCACCCAGGGCGGCAGCCTCGACCTCACCGAGGACGGCGGTCAGCACGCGGTGCGCGAGATGGGCCTGCAGGACGAGTTCACCGCCCTCAGCCGGCCACACGGGCAGACCCTGCGGATCCTCGACACCACAGCCCGGATGCTGCTCGACATCGACCAGGCCGACTTCGAACCGTCCCGCCCGGAGATCGACCGGGTCACGCTGCGCCAGATACTGCTCGACGCGTTGCCGTCCGGCACCGTCCGATGGTCGACAACGGTCACCGAGATCACGCCGCTTCCCGGCCGCGGTTACCGCGTCGAACTCCCTGACGGAACCGGGGTCGACGCCGACCTCGTCATCGGCTGCGACGGCATCGGCTCGTGCGCACGCCCCCTCCGCACGCCCGTCCGGCCCACGTATTGCGGCGTCACCTTCATCCGCGGTGATATCGCGCGACCGGACCCGGCGTCGTTTGTCGCCCGGCATGTCGGCGAGGGCTCGATGTTCGCTGTCGGCGTGAACAAGGCCGTGCTTGCTCAGCGCAACGGCGACGGCTCGATCCACATCTACGTGGCGCTGCGCACCGACGCGGATCCTTCCCACTTCCGAGGGAGCACTGTCTCGGACGAGGACGTGCTGCTCGCCGAGCTCCACGCTTTCCTCGACGGCTGGAGCCCGGAGATTCACGGCATCCTCGACCAGGTCGACGGCGGCTTCTCCTACTGGCCCTTGCACACGGTGCCCATCCATCAGGAATGGTCGCCCCACCGCGGCCTCACCCTCGTCGGGGACGCCGCCCACGTGATGCCCCCGTTCACCGGACAGGGCGTCAACATGGCGCTCCTCGACGCCCTCGAACTCGTCGATGCCCTCACCGCGCTGCCCTCCGACATCGAGGCAGCGATCGCGAGCTACGAGGCGGCCATGCTCCGACGGATGGCCGGCGTCGTCGCCGAAGCGAACGCCGCCGGTGACCACCTGCTCTCCGCCGACGGGCCGGCCGCTCTCCTGAGCAACTTCGGCGCCACCGCCTGAGCCGCTCAGCGATGGGTTGATCGTTCCCAGATTAGGGTTCTCGCCTCTCCGAGGGCGCAAAACCCGATCTCGTGGCGATCATGAGCAGGCGAGCGCGCGGGCGATGAGCCGGGCTCCGTCCTCCACCGCCGTGGTGGCGAGATTGCCGTAGCCCAGGACCAGGCCGTGCCTACCTGTGTCCTGGGTGTGACGGAAGCGGGCGAGGCCGTCCATGTGCAGATGGTCGCGGGCGGCGGCCTCGAGTACCGCTGCCTCGTGCCGCTCCGGGGGCAGCTCGGCGAGCAGGTGCAGACCGGCGGACGCTCCGGTGAGGCGGAGTTCGGGTGCGTGGTGGCGCAGTGCCTGAGTGAGGGCGTCGCGGCGGTTGCGGTATCGGCCGCGCATGGCACGGACGTGCCGGTCGTACTCAGCGGTCGTGAGGAAGTCGGCGAGGGCGAGCTGGTCCAGGACGGCGCACCCATGGTCGGCGAGCTGTTTGCTGTCGGCGACCGGCGTGACCAGTGAGCTGGGCAGGGCGAGCCATCCCAGTCGCATTGCCGCGCACAGCGTTTTGCTGGTGGTGCCGGCCAGGATGACGTGCTCAGGGGCCAGGCCCTGCAGGGCGCCCACGGGGAAGCGGTCGTAGCGGAACTCCGCGTCGTAGTCGTCCTCGATGACCAGGTGCCCTTCCCGCGCCCAGCGCAGCAGGGCCTCGCGGCGGTGTGGGGCCAGGACCACTCCGGTGGGGAACTGGTGTGCGGGGGTGACGACCACGGCGTCGGCCGTAGCCGAGGTGAGGGCGTTGACGTCGATGCCGTCCTGATCGACCGGGATCGGAACAGGATGCAACCCCTGTTCCCGCACGATGACGGGAACCGAGGGCAGGCCGGGGTCTTCCATGGCGATGCGCGTGGCCCCGGCCTGGCGCAATGCTTGGCACAGCAGCGTGAGGGCTTGGGTGAAGCCGGAGCAGACGAGCAGATGCGCGGCGTCGGTGCGGGCTTGGCGAACCCGCCCGAGGTAGTCGGCGAGGGCTTCACGCAGGTCTATGTGGCCCTGGGGGTGCGGGTAGTGCAGATCGGCGGTGGGGACGGTTCGAAGTTGCCGGCGTAGCGCCCTGCCCCAGGCAGCGCGAGGGAAGGCCGCGAGCTCCGGTACGCCGGGCCGGAAGTCATAGCGCGGGGCCGTCGGCGCCGGTTCGCATGCCGGCGGACGAGGCGGGGTGGCCAACGGTCGGTCGGTTCGAGCCACGCGCGTGCCGGAGCCCTGGCGGGCGGTGAGATATCCCTCGGCGATGAGTTGTTCGTAGGCGTCGACGACCATGCGCCGGGAAACACCCAAGTCGTCGGCGAGCCGGCGGGACGAGGGCATGCACGCACCTTCGATGAGCTGTCCCGCGCGGATGTGCGTTCGGATCGCGTTCTGAAGTTGGCGATGCAACGGCTCGGGCCCGTGCGGGTCCAGTGCGATGGAGAGCTCGAGGGAGGACGCTACGGCCATCTCCCGACGCTAACCGGAACCCAAAAACAACGGCAGAGTGGACTCAGGTTCGGGTGCCACAACGTCGTACGGTCGAGGTGTTCCGCGAGGATTGCGAGGACAGCGCAAGCGCACCACTGAGCATGGTCGACAACAAGACCGGTGAGCTGACCGGTAATTCTGCGTGTCGCCATGCCGATCATCCGCGTCAAGATGAGGAGCTCTCTCAATGGCCGGTTTCACACAGGACATGGTCGATGTCGTCGAGAATGCGAAACTTGCGTTCGTTGCGACTGTTCGTCCGGATGGCAGACCGAACCTCTCCCCCAAAGGATCAGTGCGGGTACTCGACTCCGAGCATCTGATCTTCGCCGATATGGCATCGCCTCAGACCGTCGAGAACCTGCGGCACCGCCCGGACGTGGAGGTCAATGTGGTGGACTTCCTCTCGCGCAGGGGCTACCGATTCCGGGGCACAGCAGAGATTCTCGGGCCCGGGCACGCTGATTTCGAATGGATAGCCGCATGGGTGCGCCCTACGCACGGTGACGACTACGTCAGCCACCATGCTGTGAAGATCCTCGTGACAGAGATGGCAGAGCTCTTGTCACCGGCCTACACCGTCGGCCATGCCCAGGAGTCCGATCTCCGGTCTGCGTGGATCAAGAAGTACGGCCTGCTCGAAGGCTGAAGGCGGCGCACTCTGAATGCATCGGGGCGGACACCCGCCGGGCCGGTGGCCGAGTCGAACGGCCCACCGTGTCCGGGACATCTGTCCTGAACCTGCCGCCGAGCAGCTGACGTTCTACGTCAGGGCCACGAAGATCCGTAGTGTGAGCGATCAGGACGTCACGGTCCGGCGTCCGGCATCGGAGCCGAGGAGGGCAACCGTGATCGAGCCGTGAGCGCCCCGGCCGACCGCACACCGGACGTCGCCACGGTCGCGGCGGAGGTGCTCCGCCGCGAGGGCGTAGAGCATCTCCTCGCCTATCCGCTGAATCCGCTCATCGAGTCCGCCGCCGCCGCGCTAATCCGGCCGGTGATCGTCCGGCAGGAACGCGTCGGTATCCACATGGCGGACGCGATCAGCCGGCTCGGGGACACTGTCGGGGTCTTCTGCATGCAGGCCGGTCCGGGCGTGGAGAACTCGTTCGGTGCTGTGGCGCAGGCGTATTCCGAGGGCGTTCCGCTCGTCGTGATCCCCGGTGGGGCGCCACGCGCGCAGACGTGGGTGTCGCCCACGTTCAACGCCGCGCTGAACTTCCGCCACGTCACCAAGTCGACCGAGCAGGTCACCACGGGTGCCGGGCTCGTCCCCGCCCTGCGCCGGGCGTTCACGCAGGCTCGCAACGGACGGCCGGGACCGGTGCTCGTGGAGATCCCGGCGGATGTGTGGACGGAGGAGGCGCCGGGGCTCGACGCTTACGTGCCGTCGCGGCGGGTGCGCTCCGCGCCGGACACCGAATCCGTCGAGGCGGCTGCGGCGGCGCTGGTCGCGGCGGAGCGCCCCCTGCTCTACGCCGGGCAGGGCGTGCACCGGGCGAGGGCATGGGGACAGCTGCGCGCCCTCGCCGAACTGCTGGAGGCCCCGGTCACCACCAGCCTGGAGGGCAAGAGCGCGTTCCCCGAGACACATCCACTCTCCCTCGGCTCGGGCGGCGTTGCGATGCCCCGCGCGGTTTTCGAGCACGTCCGCGACGCCGACGTCGTGTTCGGGATCGGGGCGAGCTTCACCGCCACCCCGTTCGGGATCCGCTTCCCGACGGCGGGGAAGACGTTCGTGCACAACACCCTCGACCCGGGCGACCTCAACAAGAACGTCCCCACCGAACACGCCCTGCTCGGCGACACCGCGCTCGCGCTGGATCTGCTGATCGAGGCCGTACGGGAGCGGCTGGGTGGCGGACCGCGAGGCCGGGCGGACGCGGTCGCCGGCCGGATCCAGGAGCTGCACAAGCCCTGGCTGGATTCCTGGATGCCCTATCTGACCAGCGACGAGACGCCGCTCTCGCCGTACCGCGTGATCTGGGACCTGCTGCACCTCGTGGACGTCGAGCGCACGATCATCACCCACGACGCGGGCAGCCCGCGCGACGAGCTCTCGCCGTTCTGGCGGCCGGTCGCACCGCACAGCTACCTCGGGTGGGGCAAATCCACGCAGCTCGGCTACGGCCTCGGATTGGCGATGGGTGCGAAGCTCGCCCGGCCGGATCGGCTGTGCGTCAACGTGTGGGGCGACGCCGCGATCGGGATGACCGGCATGGATCTGGAGACGTGCGCCAGAGCCGGGATCCCGATCCTGTCCGTACTGTTCAACAACTTCGCGATGGCCATGGAGGACAAGATCATGGCCACCTCTCGTGAGCGCTTCGGGAGCACCGACATCTCCGGCGACTACGCGACCACGGCGCGCGCTTTCGGGCTGCACAGCGAGCGGGTGACCGAGCCGGGCCGCATCGCGCCGGCGCTGCGCGAGGCGATCGCCGCGACGGAGGCGGGCACACCCGCACTCGTCGAGTTCGTCACCACCCGGGAGAAGAAGTACTCGACCTTCGACTACGCGAGCTACCAGGGTTAGGAGAAGCGATGCGGGCAGTGCAACTCGTGGCACCGGGTCGGCTGGAGACGGTCGAGGTCCCGATCCCGGAAATCCGTGACGACGAGGTGCTGGTCCGTGCGCACCGCGGTTCGATCTGCGGCAGCGACCTGCACATCATCTTCGACGGGTTCTACCGCGGCGAGTTCCCGGCGCCGCCCGGATTCCCCGGACACGAGGGCGTCGGGATCGTCGAGGAGTCCCGTTCGCCCGAGTTCGCCCCCGGGGACGCCGTACTCATCGCGCCGGTGCCGCCGGACGCGCGGTGCTTCGCCGAGTGGCAGTCCGTCCTGCACCGGTCGCTGGTGACGCTGCCGGAGGGCGGGGACCTGGACCGCCTGCTGATGGCCCAGCAGCTCGGCACCACCGTGTACGCGATGCGCCGGTTCTGGCCGCAGGCGATCGCCGGGCCCGCCGACGGGCTGACCGCCGCGATCTGCGGCGCCGGGTCCGCAGGCCTGTTCTTCGCCCAGCTGGCGCGCCGTGCCGGCTTCTCCACCGTGGTGATCGCCGACAAGGCGCCGTCGCGGCTGAGGATCGCGAAGGAGTTCGGTGCCGACGTGGTCGTCGACGTCACGGAGGGATCGTTCGTCGAGGCGGTGCGGGACGCGACCGGCGGTGTGGGCGCGGACCTGGTGATCGAGGCGGTCGGGTACGACGAGACGCGCATCCAGTGCCTGCACGCGGTGCGACCGCGTGGCCGCATCGGCTACTTCGGCTTCCCCGAGAAGCCGAAAGGCCCCACCACCTGGGACTACAACGAGGCGTGGGTCAAGCAGCCCTCGATCGAGCACAACCACAGCACCCAGATCGAGCCGGGACTGACGGCCTTCCGCGAGGCCATCGACTTGATCCACACCGGCGGGATAGACGTGAGCCCGTTCCTGGACCCGATCTACCCGCTGGAAAAGGCACAGGAGGCAATGGAAGCGGCCCGCGACCAAAAGGGCGGCAAGATCGCGCTAGCACTGAATTAGGTGCCCGTGTTTCGGAGCCGTGGTGCTGTCATACGCCCCGCCTCGACAGCACTACGGCTCCACAATGTGGGCTGATGAGCTCGTCGGCGACCCACCGTGCCACGCCCGTGGGGTAGGGGGCCGGTAGTCCTAGTACGACGTGGCCGACGCCGGCGTCTATCGCCTCGCCGATCGCGTCCCGGGTGACACCGGGCTGGGCGTAGGAGACGGGCAGGTGGATCGAACGGAGAATTGAGGCGGGGTCGCGACCGATCTCGTCGCAATTGCGGTCCAGCAGTGCGCTGCGGCTGACGACGTCGTCGATGTCGCCGCCCGGGATGTTCCACACGTCGGCGTGCTCGGCGACCACGCGCAGCGTCGCGGACGAGCGTCCGCCGATGAGGATCGGCGGGTTGGGGCGCTGCACGGGTTTGGGATTGCAGAACGCCCCGGTGACCTGAATGTAGGCGCCGTGGAAATCGAACGGCTTGTCCTCGGTCCACAGCCGCCGGATCACCGTGCAGGCTTCGGCGAGGCTGCCCACGGCATGCGTTGCGTCGTGGAACGGCAGGCCGTGGGCGTCGTACTCGCGCCGAGCCAGCGGGTGGCTGGGCCGCGAGCCTGCGCCGATGCCGAAGTCGAGCCGTCCACCGGAGACGATGTCGACGGTCGCGGCGATCTTGGCCAGCATTGTCGGCGGTCGGAAGCGGTTGCTGGTGACGAGCAGGCCGAGGCGTAGTCGTTCGGTCTGCGCGGCGAGCGCAGAGAGAAGCGTCCAGCCTTCGTGGATCGGCCCGTCCGGGTCGCCGCCGATCGGCATGAGGTGATCGAACAGCCACGCGTGCTCGATCTCCGGAATCGCGTCCGCCTCGCGCCAAACCCGTAGGACGTCGTGGTAGTCGACCTGCATGGGCGCGGTCATGATCCCGAAACTCGGCCGGGGTGTGTACGTCATCGAGCCTGTGGTCCTTTCGATCGCGAGAACCGGAACATGATTCCGAAAGAATGCGGAACGCGAGTCGCTCACGAGCGGTGCATGCCCGCGTTCCTCGATCGCGGGTGAAGCGTGACGACGATGCGCGGCTCCGCTCTCCGCTCTCCGCTCTGACATCATGAGCAAACGGAACCTTGTTCCACTAACGATACGGAACATCGTTCCGCTTGGCAAGCTCGATAGCGGAGGGAGCGACGTGGTGAACGACAGCGACGAGGGCACCGGACACGCAGCCCGGTCCAAGCGGGCGGACGCCCGGCGGAACGAGCAGACCCTGCTCGACGCGGCCGCCGCGGTCTTCGTCACATCAGGCGTGGAAGCGCCGGTACGCGACATCGCGGCCAGGGCCGGCGTCGGGACGGGCACGATCTACCGTCACTTCCCGACCCGGGCGGACCTCATCATCGCCGTCTACCGGCACCAGGTCGAGGCGTGCGCCGAGGCAGGCCCGGCCCTGCTGGCGAGCAGCGCCAGTCCTCACGCCGCACTACGGCGTTGGATCAACCTCTTCGTTGATTTTCTCGTCACCAAGCACGGACTGGCTGCCGTTCTGCAGTCCGACGACGCCGGCTTCGACACGCTGCACGCCTACTTCCTCGACCGCCTCGTGCCCGTGTGCGCCCAACTGCTCGACGCTGCGGCCGGTTCCGGCGAGATTCGATCCGACCTGGAGGCCTACGAGCTCATGCGCGGCGTCGGGAACCTCTGCATAGGCGCCGACAGCGATCCGAGCTACGACGCACGCCGCATGGTCGAGCTCCTCGTCGCAGGGCTAGGAGCCCGCGTTTCGGAGCCGTAGCGCTGTCATACGCCCCGCCCCGACAGCCCTACAGCTCCACAACGCGTTACGTCCCGTTGCGGTATGCGGTCGGGCTGCAGCCGTGGACCGTGCGGAACTGGCGCGAGAAGTAGAACGCGTCGGTGTAGCCGACGGCCGTCGCGATGTCGGCGATGTCCCGCGACGAGGTGATGAGTAGTTCGCGCGCCCGCGCCATCCGCAGGCGCTTGGTGTACTCGACGACGCCACCGCCGGTCGCGGCGCGGAAGAGCGCCGAGAAGTGCGAGGGCGACAGCCCGGCCGTGCGGGCGAGCTCCGGCACGCTCACCGGCTTCGCGAAATTGCGTCGCAGGTGCTCCTGGGCTTGGCGGATCGGCTCGGTGCGCTGGTACCCGCCGCCCACGGCATCGGCTGCCAGCTGCGCCAGCAGCCCCCACCCCGCGCCCGAGGCGGAGATGAGGCTGGGGAAGGTCTCGTCCCGCTCCAGGAACCCGATCGCATCGTCGATGGCGGACACTGCGCGGTAGGTGTCGTGCAGTTCGACGAGACGCTCGCGCCCTTCCTCGGTGACCACCGAGAGCAGCTCCGGCACCTGTGAGCCGGCGGCGTGCAACCACCAGATCGTCCATGGGTTGCGAGGATCAGCCCAGTAGGTGTGGGCCAGCCGCGGGGGCAGGACGAGGGCGTAGCCCGGCGCGACGACGGTGGTCCGCTCCCCCACCTGGCAGCGCCCGATCCCGTCGGTGCAGACGATGACGACAGCCTCGCCGGCGCCTTGCGGGCGGCGTCGGCCGTGGTTCGCTGCGCGCGGGAAGTATCCGGCGTCGGTGACGAGGAAGCTCGCCGTCGGCGGCTGGCGCAATGCGGACGAAACGAGCGGGCGTGGGAGCACGCGCAGCCGTTGGCCGGGGAAGCCATCGGGCAGCAGCACGTCGGCACCGTACTCCCGGCCATCGGATCGTCCAGGTAACTCGGTCGATTCGCCTATGCAGGCGCGGCGCGTCCGCTCGTAGCGTCTCCGCATGCTCGACGGCGAGTCACGACTGCAGCTCCCATCCCGCCCTGCCGAACAGGCGGACGCCGGGGTGGCGGTCTGGCGGGACCTGCTGACGATCGACAGCTACCTCCCTGAGCCACCCGACCGCTACCCGGCCTACCTCGATCGCCGCGTCTACCAGGGCTCTTCCGGCCGCGTCTACCCGTTGCCGTTCCACGACCGGATCAGTCCTGTGAAGGCGCCCGCCGAGTGGGCGGCGGTGCACCTGGAGAACAGGTGGTTGCGGGTGCTCGTGCTGCCGGAGCTCGGCGGCCGGATCCACGTGGGCCACGACCTCAGCTCGGGCTACGACTTCTTCTACCGCAACCCGGTGATCAAGCCGGCGCTCGTGGGGCTCGCGGGCCCGTGGATCGCGGGCGGCGTGGAGTTCAACTGGCCGCAGCACCACCGCCCGGCGACGTTCCTGCCCACCGACGTCGAGGTCGAGCACGAGCCCGACGGCGCGGTCACCGTGTGGTGCTCCGACCACGACCCGTTCACGCGGATGAAGGGCATGCACGGCATCCGGCTGCGGCCCGATCGCGCGACGCTCGAATTGCGGGTGCGGCTCTACAACCGCAGCGAGCAGACCCAGACATTCCTGTGGTGGGCCAACGTCGCCGCCCGTGTCGGGCCGCACTATCAGTCGTTCTTCCCGCGCGACGTCCGCGTGGTCGCCGACCACGCGCGGCGCGCCGTCACCGCGTTCCCGGCGGCCGACCGGCCCTACTACGGCGTCGACTACCCGGGCCGCCACGACCAGGTGGCCGTTGCCGCGGACGACGTCGAGGTCCGCGGCGATCGTCTGGACTGGTACCGCAACATCCCCGTGCCCACCTCCTACATGTGTGTCGGCAGCCGGGAGGGCTTCTTCGGCGGGTACGACCACACGGCCCGGGCGGGCTTCGTGCACGTCGCAGACCGCTTTCTCTCCGTGGGCAAGAAGCAGTGGACCTGGGGCGACGCCGGGTTCGGCCACGCGTGGGATCGCAACCTGAGCGACGACGGGGGCGCCTACGTCGAGCTGATGGCGGGTGTCTTCACCGACAACCAACCCGACTTCGCATTCATCGCACCCGGCGAGACGAAGGTGTTCTCGCAGGTCTGGTACCCGATCCAGGAGATCGGGCCGGTACATGCCGCCACCGTCGACGCCGCCGTGCGCGTCGATGTCGGGCAGGAGGGCGCGCATATCGGCCTCGCGACCACGGCCGAGCGCGACGGCTGCGTCCTGCGGTTCGAGGACGGCGACGGCCGGGTCGTCGCCGAGGAGATCGCCGACGTCGCGCCGGGCCGGCCGTGGCTGCGCCGGGTCACGCTCTCGCCCGCGCACGCGGCGGGTCGGCTGCGGCTGCGTGTGCTGCACGAAGGCGCCGAGCTCGTGACCTGGGAATCCCTCGTCCCGGACCCGGACGGTGACGTCGTGCCCGCGCGCGAACCCGCGGCGCCTGCCGACGTCGCGACCGTCGAGGAACTCGCGGTGATCGGCGCACATCTCGAGCAGTACCGGCACGCGACCCGCTCACCGGAGGCGTACTGGCGCGAGGCGTTGCACCGCGATCCCGGCCACGTCGCAAGCAGCGTCGGACTCGCCGCCAGGGCGTACCGGCGTGGCGACCTCGCCGAGGCGGAGTCCCTGTTGCGGGCCGCGGTCGCACGGTTGACCAGGCACAACGCGAACCCGCAGGACACCACCGCGCACTACGCGCTCGGCCTCGTGCTGGAGCGGCAAGGCCGGCCGGACGAGGCGTACGCGGCGTTCGCCACCAGCTCCTGGACCCGTCCGTGGCGGGCCGCCGCCGGCTACCGGATGGCGCGCCTCGACGCCGCCGCCGGGCGTGACGAGGCGGCGTTCTCCCGGCTGGAGGACGTGCTGCGCGTCGAGCCCGAGCACCTGCAGGCCCGCGCGCTGAGCGTGATCGTGCTGCGCCGGACCGGCCGCCACGAGCAGGCCGACCAGATCGCCCGCGCCACGCTCGCCATCGACCCGCTCGACTGGTGGACCCGCGACGTGCTCGGGCTCCCGGTCACCGCTGACGCCCAGACCTGCCTGGACGTCGCGATCGAGCACGCGGGTGTCGGAGAGCTCGACGCGGCTCTGCGGATGCTCGACCTCGCGGTCGAGCGCGAGGTCGACCGCGCGACAGGGCAGACAGCCGCAGGGCCGATGCTGGACTATCACCGCTCCGCCGTGCTCGAGCGGCTCGGACGGGCCGACGACGCGCGGCAGGCCCGTGAGCGGGCGCAGAAGGCCGACGCCACCTGGTGCTTCCCCGCCCGGCTCGACGACGCGCTCGTACTGGAGCGCGCCGTGGCCGTCGACCCGGAGGACGCCAGGTCGCGGGCTCTGCTCGGGCACTGGCTCTACGCGCACGACCGCCCGGCCGACGCGATCGCGGCGTGGCGCGCGGGCAGCGAGCTCGACCCGACCGACCCCGTCGTCTGGCGCAACCTCGGGCTCGCCGCCCACAACCACCTCGGAGACGCCGAGCTCGCGCGCGAGGCCTACGACCGCGCCCTCGCCGTCGCGGGCGCCGACGCGCGGCTGCTGTTCGAGAGCGACCAACTCGACGCGCGCCGCGGCGTTGCCCCGGAGCAGCGGCTGGCGCGGCTGCTCGACGCGCGCGAGCTCGTCGAGTCCCGTGACGACGCGACCGTCGCGCTGGCCCACCTGCTGCTCACCGCGGGACGCCCGGACGAGACCCGGTCGCTGCTGCTCGCCCGCACCTTCCAGCCGTGGGAGGGCGGCGAGGGCGAGGTGCTGCGGGTGTGGGACCGGCTCGCCCGGTTGCAGGCGCAGCGCGAGCTCGCCGCCGGCGGCGTCGATGCCGGGCGGGCGGCCGTTGCGCTGCTCGACGCGGCGCTCGACCCGCCGCTCTCACTCGGCGAGGCCCGCCACCCGCTCGCGAGCACGGCCGAGCTTCAGCTGCTGCGCGGGGACGCCCTGTCGGCCGCGGGTGACCGCGCGGCCGCCGCGGCGGCGTGGGAGCTGGCGGCCGCCCAGCAGGGCGACTTCCTGGTGATGAGCACCCAGCCCTACTCCGAGGCGACCGCGGCGTCCGTGCTCGCGCTGCGCAGGCTCGGGAGGGAGAACGAGGCCAGGGATCTCGCCGACGCGCTGCGCGAGTTCTGCGCAACGCTCGCCGCGACTCCCGCCACCGTCGACTACTTCGCCACCTCGCTGCCGTCGATGCTGCTCTTCACCGAGGACGCCGACGTCGTGCAGCGACGGCGCGTCGCGTTCCTGCGCGCCCAGCTCGCCGTCCTCGACGGCGACGAGGACGGCGCCCGGGAATGGCTCGGTGAGCTGCTGACCGATGATCCGCACCATGTCGATGCGCTCGAACTGCTGGCCTCGATCACCGCTCCCAGCCCGTCGACCGTCCTGGAGGCCTGAGATGCACCCGCTCCCCGACCGCCTGACCATCACGCTGTGGGACTTCTCCTGGTACGTGCGGACCGGAGAAGGGGAGCCGTTCGCCGATCTCGACGCCGCCTTCGCGCAGGCCGTCGAGCGGGGCTACAACACGGTGCGGATCTGCGCGATGCCGTTCCTGCTGTTCGGCTCCGGGCTCGACACGTCGGCGCTGACGCTCGGGCCACTCGGTGGCGACTTCGCCCAGCGGATGCGCTGGTACGACGTGAAGGCGCCCACGACGATCGACGCCCGCGAGCATCTGCTCGCCCTGTTCCGTGCGGCCCGTCGGCACGACTGCTTCGTGATCGTCTCGTCATGGGAGTACCAGCAGAGCTCTGCGTTCGCGGCCGATCCGGCCTGGTGGGATGCCCTGCGCGCGGTGCCGCCCGCTGAGCGTCCGCGCCGGCTCGCGGCCGCGCACGCCGACCTTCTCGACCTGCTCGCCGCCGAGGGCCTCGACGACCGCGTGGCGTTCACCGAGATCCACAACGAGGTGCAGGTCGGGCACCTCACCGAGGGCCTTCCCGCCGACGCCGACGCCGTGGTGGCGCTGCGGCCGCTGCTCGAGGAGGCGATCGACGAGTTCCACCGCCGCCACCCCGGCCGCCGCTGCACCGTCAACTACGCGCGCGTGCCGCACGACAGCATGCGCGGCGTCCCGGAGAACGTCGACGTACTCGCGGTCCACCCCTACATCTACGGGGTGCTCGGCGCGCTGATCGACGAGTTCGGCCTGCGCAGGCCCGTCGCGGAGTTCCGGCAGGAGGCGGTCGCGGCCCTCCAGCTACGGCCCGGGGCGCCGCCCGCCGCCGAGTGGACGGTGCCCGCTCCGCACCGCTGGCGCCTCGAAGCCACGATCGTCTCGGCCGTGGAGGCGTACGTCCACGACTGGGCCGACCCGGTGGCCTTCGACCGCTGGCTCTACGACCACTACGGCGAGCACCGCATCGCCATGGCCGAGAAGCTGGCGTTCTGGTTCGACGTGGCCGCCGACTGGGCGGCCGCCCACGACGTCCCGGTCGTCCTCGGCGAGGGCTGGGTCGGCTACACCCCGCTGCACGGGACGTTCGAGGAGGGCCCGGTCGGAGCGGAGATCTGCCGCCAGGCCGTGGCGCACGCCCGCCGCATCGGCGCCTGGGGCACGGTCGTGTGCTCCAACGCCGCGCCTCAGCACCCGATGTGGTCCGACGTCGCGCTCCAGCAGGAGTGCAACGCCCTGTTCGCCGCGGCGCCCGCGCCGCGATCCGCCTGATCCCCGACCCGCGCCAACGACGGCGCGCTGGAGGTTGCACATGACCACGCCACCGTTCTCCCGTCGCTCGTTCCTGCTCGGCGCCGCGAGCCTGACCACCGTGCCGCTGCTCGCAAGCTGTGTCGGCTCCGGAGCCGGCGGCGCGACCGGCAGCGGGGGCGCGGCGACGACGCTGACCCTTCAGTCGTGGATCCAGGACGCCGGGCCGAAGGCGGCGCTGGAGAGCGTGGTCGCCGGCTTCAACGGGCAGCCGGTCACGTTGAACTCGGTGGCCACCGAGCAGTTCCGGGCCCAGCTCTCGACCTACCTGTCCAGCGCCACGCCCCCCGACGTGCTCGGCTGGTACGCGGGGTCGGTCGCGAACTCCTATGCGCAGGAGGGGCTGCTGCTCGACGTGTCGGATCTGTGGGCCCCCGGCGGCGCGTGCGCCAACTTCTCCGACGCGCTGCGGACCCTGTCGACGGGGTCGGACGGCAAGGCGATCTTCGTGCCGACGAACTACTACTGGTGGTCGATCTTCTACAAGAAGTCGGCGTTCGCGCAGTGGGGCGTGCAGCCGCCGACGACGTGGGACGAGTTCATCGCGTTGTGCGACGGGCTCAAGGCCCGCGGCATCCACCCGCTCACCAACGGCATCGGGTCGACCGCCTGGATGTCGGCGGGCTGGTTCGACTACCTCAACCTGCGGATCAACGGCGCCACCTATCACCGTGAGCTGCTCGCGGGGAAGCACTCGTTCGAGGACTCGCAGGTCACCGCCGTGCTGGAGCAGTACGCCCGGCTCGTCCCCTACTTCCACCCCAACCAGACCTCGTGGGACGCGCAGCAGGCCGTCACGCCCATGGTCAACAACGAGGCCGCGATGTACCTGGTCGGGGCGTTCTGCACGGAGTACTTCCCCGAGGACCAGCGCGACGATCTCGACTTCTTCTCGGTGCCGACGATCGACCCGTCCGTCCCCAGCGCCGAGGAGGCCCCCACCGACGGCTTCTTCGCCGCTGCCAACAGCCAGAACCCCGAGGGCGCCAAGGCGCTGCTGTCCTACCTCGCGTCGGCGCCCGCGCAGCAGTCCTACATCGAGAAGTCGGGGTCGTCGAACCTGCCCACCTCGCCGGACGTGGACACGGCGCAGTTCAGTCCGCTGGTGAAGAAGGGCATCCAGCTGCTCAACGAGACCGACGAGATCACGCAGTTCTTCAACCGCGACTCCAGCGACGCCCTGCAGACCACCGCGGATGCCGCGCTGACTCAGTTCATCGCGAACCCCTCCGACATCCGTGGCATCCAACGCCAATGGCAGCAGGCCGCCCAGCAGGTCTTCACGTCATGACCCCCGTCCAGGCGACCCCGGTGAAGCAGGCTCCGGCGCGCACCGCGTCCAGGACGCGGAGCACCGCCGGGAGGGACCGCCGCGGCGGCGGGCCGTTGCGGCGGGTTCCGCTGCTCGTCTGGGTGTTCCTGCTGGTGCCGCTGGCCGTCGAGCTGTTCTGGGTGTTCTGGCCCGCGATGAACAGCTTCTCGCTGTCCTTCACGAACTGGAAGGGCGTCGGCGCGGCGCGGCCGGTCGGCCTCGAGAACTACCAGCGGCTCGTCTCCGACCCGATCTTTCTCACCGCGCTGCGCAACAACGTGATCTGGGTGATCGGGTTCGGCGGTCTGTCCGTCGTGGGCGGGCTGGCGCTCGCGGTAGCTCTCAACCGGCCGGGGCGCGGGGTGGGGTTCTACCGCAGCGCGATCTACCTGCCGATGGTCATCTCGCTGGCGGTGACGGGCCTGTTCTGGCGCGTGATGTACCAGCCGGACGGGCCGATCGACGCCGGCCTCGGCGCGCTCGGTCTCGACTGGCTGCAGCGACAGTGGCTCGCCGACCCCGACACCGCGCTCTACGCGGTGCTGATCGCGGCCGTCTGGCGGCAGGTCGGCTACATCATGGTGCTGTACCTGGCCGGGCTGAAGGGCACGGACCCGACGCTCGAGGAGGCCGCGGCCGTCGACGGTGCGAACGCCTGGCAGCGGTTCTGGCGGATCGTGATGCCGCAGCTGAGGGGCGTCAACACGGTGGTCTTCGCGGTGACGGTGATCGACTCGCTGCGCACCTTCGACATCGTGTGGGCGATGACGCGCGGTGGCCCCTACAACACCACCCAGCTGCTGTCGACGTACATGTTCCAGCAGGGATTCACGCTGGTGAACCTCGGCTACGGGTCGGCGATCGCCGTGGTGATCTTCCTTCTCGCGATCGCGTTCATCATCACCTACCTCGCCCGCCAGGCACGTGCGGAGGAGAACTGAGATGGCCGTCGTGACCTCCACACAGGCACCACGCCCGGCCCGCAGGACGCCCGACTCGCGGTCGCCGTGGTTCCACGTCGTCATGATCCCGTTCACGATCCTGTGGCTCGCACCGATCATCTTCGTGCTCCTCATCGCGCTGCGGAACTTCGACGACATCGCCGCCCGCGGGCTCGGTGCGCTGCCGGGAAGCCTGTCCCTCGACGGCTTCGCCGGCGCCCTTGCGGACGGCCGGGTGGCCCGCGCGCTCGCCAACAGCGCGATCGTCACCGTGTTCGCCGTTGCGGCGTCGCTGGCGCTCGCGTCCGCCGCGGCCTACGCGCTCAGCCGGTTCCGCATCCCGTTGCGGCGCACGCTCCTGCTGATCATGTTGGCGGGGAACCTGCTCCCACCGCAGATCCTGCTCATCCCGGTCTCGCGCATCGCGCAGGACCTGGGCATCTACGACACGCTGTTCGCGCTGGTGATCGTGCAGGTCGGCTTCGGTCTGGGCTTCTACACGTTCGTCCTGCACGGATTCATGCGGGCACTGCCGACCGAGGTCTTCGAGGCCGCGCTCCTCGACGGGGCGGGGTCGGGCCGCACGTTCTGGAGCATCGTGCTGCCGTTGTGCCGTCCGGCGCTCGCCGCGCTCGCGGCGCTCGCCACCACCTGGATCTTCAACGATCTGATCTGGGCGATGACCGTGCTGCGGACCGAGGCGCAGTTCCCCATCACCGCGGCCCTGCTCAACCTGCAGGGCGGCTTCTCCAACTCGTGGAACGTCGTCGCGGCGGGCTCGCTCGTCGCCGCCGTACCCACGGCGATCGTGTTCTTCGTCTTCCAGAAGCAGTTCGTCTCGGGTCTCCTGGTGGGGTCGAACAAGTGACGGAGTGGGAACTCCCGACGGCCCGGTCCGTGTACGTCGTGGCCGAGACCGACGCGGGTCTCGTCCTGCGGCACTGGGGCGATCCGGGGCGGCGCGAGTTCGCTCCCCCGGCCCGCACCCCGTTCGAGGCGCCCGCCGACAAGGTCCCGCTGGAGTTCGCCGCGGCGGGCACCCGGCACGCCCAGTTCGCCGAACTGCTCGTGCAGGGACCCGACGGCGTGGACGGCGCGCTGCTGCGGCTGGTTCCCGGTTCGGTGGCCGTGATCGACGACGGGCGAGACGCCGCGCTGACGGCGCTGCTGCGCGACACGGACGCGGGCGTCGAAGTGACGCTGCACCTGAGCACGTCGCGGGCACACGACGTCGTCGAGCGGTGGGCGCGGGTGCGCTCCCTCCGCACGGCCGGGGACCTCCACCTGACCAGGGCGTTCGGCGCCGCCTGGAACGTGCCCGTCGGACCGGGTGCGCGGGTGGCGCAGCTGGTCGGCACGTGGTCGCGGGAGTTCACCCCGGCGGAGGTGGACCTGCCCGCGGGCCGGCTGAGCCTAGGAAGCAGGCAGGGCATCACCTCGCACCTGTACTCCCCCGTCGTCGCGCTGCGCGCCCGCGACTGTGACGACGGCTGCGAGGCGTACGGGGTCGCGCTGGCGTGGAGCGGGTCGTGGAGCATGGTCGTCGACGCCGTCCCGTTCCGCGACGTCGTCCGGGTCAGCGGCGGCGCCGACGACGAAACCGCCGTGATCACGCTCGCGCCCGGCGAGGAGTTCGAGACGCCACACCTGCTCGGAGCGTGGAGCCCGGGCGGCCTGGACGGGCTCGCCGATTCATGGCACGAGTACCAGCGCGGCCGGCTCGCCCGCAGCACCGGGCCGGAGCACCGGCCAATCGTCTACAACTCCTGGTACGCCACCGGTTTCGACGTCCGCGTCGAGCATCAGCTGGCACTGGCCGACGTGGCCGCGGACGTCGGAGTCGAGGTGTTCGTCGTCGACGACGGGTGGTTCACCGGCCGCACCAGCGATCGCGCAGGACTCGGCGACTGGTACGCCGACCCGGCGAAGTTCCCCGACGGGCTCGGGCCGCTGGTGAAGGGTGTGCTCGACCGCGGGATGCGGTTCGGGCTCTGGGTCGAGCCGGAGGCCGTGAACCCCGACAGCGACCTGTTCCGCGCCCACCCCGACTGGGTCTACCGCGCGGGCGACCGGCCGCTCACGACCATGCGCAACCAGTACGTGCTCGACCTGGGCAGGCCCGAGGTCGAGGAGTGGGCCGCGGCGATGCTGCGCCGGGTACTCACCGAGCACCCCGTCAGCTACCTCAAGTGGGACATGAACCGCGCGGTGAGCGACGGCGGCAGGCCCGGCGACCCGCGGGGGCGCGAGTGGTCGCTGCAGCACGCCCGCGCCTACCACCGGCTGATGGCGCTGCTGCGCGAGGAGTTCCCGCACGTCGCGGTGGAGGCCTGCGCGGGAGGCGGCGGGAGGGTCGACAACGCGGTGCTCGCTCTGTCCGATGTGGTCTGGCCCAGCGACGAGACCGGTCCGCGGGACCGCCTCGCCGTCCAGCACGGGTTCCTGTCGGCGTACCCGCCCCACGTGATGAGCTCGTGGGTCACCGACGAGCCCGACCGCCTCGACACGGCGCCCGCGAGCCTCGAGTTCCGGTTCGTCGTCGCGATGGCCGGCGTGCTGGGCATCGGCGCCGACCTGCTGGCCTGGGACGAGCCGATGCGGGCCAGGGCTCGTGAGCTGGTGGCCCGCTACCGCGACATCCGCGAGGTCGTGCACACCGGTGCGGTTCGCCGCCACGGCAGTCCGTCCGGCCCCGTGTACGCCGTGCAGTACACCGCGGCGGGGGCGTCGCGTGTCGTCGTGCTCGTCAATGCCCGGCCGGGTGTGGGCCGCGACGTGCCCGTCCGGTTGCCGCTCGCCGGGCTTCGCGACGAGGCCCGCTATCGCGTGCACGCAGGCGGAGGCACGGTCGCGTCCGGGGTGCTGACCGGCCACGAGCTCACCGGCGCCGGGGTGCCCGTGCCGTTCGCGCTGGCCCCGGACTGCGACGTCGTCGTCCTGGACCGGCTGCCGTGACGGGGGCCGATGTCTGGCCCCCGGACGATCCGGCGTGGCAGCCCCGGCCGCTCACGGTTCGGACCGACCTCGGCCGGGGCGGGCGGTGGACCGCCCTGCGCTCCCCAGCAAGCGGCGGGGTTCCCGAGCGGGAATGGCTGTGGCGCAACCCCGACCCGGAGGTGGCCGCGGCGAGGGGCACGGTCTCGGCGGGCACGGCGTTCGTCGACGCGGGCGGGGTCGAGGAGTGCTTCCCCACCGTGCGCGGCGAACCCGACCACGGTGGCGCCTGGTCGCAACCGTGGACGGCGGACGAGGGCAGGCACGAGGTCCGAGCCGGTGATCTGTGGCTTGCCCGGCGGATGCGCGCCGACGGGTCGCTCACCGTCGCCTACACCGTGACGGGGCCGCCCGGCTCCCCGTTCGTTCACGCGGTGCACGCCCTGCTCGACCTCTCACCCGCGGCGCGCCTGCACGTTCCCGAGGCCCGCACCACGCACGTGCTCGACCACCCCGTCGACGGGGCCGTGGCCGTTCTGCCCTGGCCGGCCGGGACGGGCGCGGATCCCCTGGACCGGCTCGGTCCCGACGACGGCACGGCCACCGCGGCGGTACTGCCCGGGTGCAGCACAGCCGCGGTCGTCGACGGTCCGGACGCTCTGGTCCTGCGCTGGCGCGTCACGGCAGGCGACCCGGCCACCACGTGTTCGCTGCTGCTGTGGCGCAACCTCGGCGGATGGCCCGCAGCACGGCCCTACCGGTCGATCGGCATCGAGCCGATGGTCGGTACCACCGCCACCCTCCACGGCTCCGGCCCCGGACGGCCCGCGTCCACCGGCGTGGACGGGCGGTTGTGCTGGGAGCTCACGATCACCGCGTGGCGGCAGGAGGTCACGCCCCGCCGGACGCCCGCTGACCAGGTCCGACGTCAAGTTGGCGAAGGCTCAGTGCTAGCAGTCCCTCCGTAGGCGATCGGCAGAACCACCCAGCCCTGCGGGATGCTCTGATTCACGCCGGGTGAGCACCACAGGGTCGTCCTCGGTGATGGCCACCGTGTGCTCAGAATGGGCCGTACGCGAGCCGTCAGCCGACCGGATCGTCCAGCCGTCGGCGTCGTAAACGATCCGGTCGGTAGTACGGGCGAACCAGGGTTCAAGCGCGAGGGTCAGGCCCGGCCGGAGCGTGAGCCCGCGCCCTGCCCGGCCCTTGTTCGAAACATGGGGGTCCTCGTGCATGGTGCGACCGAGACCATGACCACCGAACTCGGTGTTGACCGGATAGCCATAGTCGCGGGCCACCGCCCAGATCGCCGCCGAGATATCACCCAGGCGGTTGCCCGGACGCGCCACCTCGATCGCCGCCTCCAACGCTTCCTCGGTGGCGCGGATGATCCGCAGGTCCTCCTCGGCGGCCGTCCCGACGACGACCGTGCGCGCCGAGTCGGTCACCCAGCCGTCGACGCTGACCGCAAGGTCCGCGCTGAGCACGTCTCCGTCGCGCAGCGTGTAGTCGTGGGGTAGGCCGTGCAGGACCGCGTCGTTCACCGACAGGCAGAGGACGTTGCGGAACGGGCCCTTGCCGAAGGAGGGCGCATAGTCCCAGTAGCACGACTCAGCCCCGCGTCGTTTGATCATGCCGCGCGCGTGATGCTCCAGGTCCAGAAGATTGACTCCCACGTCGGCGAGCCGGCCGACCTCGGAGAGCACCTCGGCGACGAAACACCCGGCCGCGTGCATGCGTTCGATCTCCGCAGGCGTCTTCAGTTCGATCACGAACACCTCACGTCACCAGTACCGGTATAGTTATACCGCAACCTAGCATGTGTCGGTATAGAAATACCAGCCTGGTCACGCCGGCCGTGCGTCGCCAGGCGGCGTGCTCCCCATGGCGCCGCCAGCACGGTGGATCTCCCCGCAGTCGATGCCAAGCGGCGCTGCGGGCACGACCACCCTGCAGAGCGTCACGGTGGTCTCCGGTTGAGTGCGGCGTCCCCATCACCGTGCCCGACCGTTCCTGGCCGACGGACTATGCGGTCCGTACGAAGCCTGCGTATCCGGCGTCGACCTGCTCGGTGCATCGTCGGATGTACTGGTCGAAGCCACCGACGTACATCATGAACACCCGCGGCTTCCCGGGGATGTTGGCGCCCATGTACCACGAGTCGGCCCGCTTGAAGAGCGTCATATCGGCCGCCTTCTCCATCTCCACGGCCCAGCGGTCCTCCCAGTCGGGGGTGGTGTCCACGCGCGTCCGGCCGTCCTTCTCCATGTTCTCGATGAACCGCACGACCCAGTCGACCTGCCACTCGCCACCGGTGATCATCTGCGCCAGCACCGACGGGCTGCCCGGACCGTGGATCATGAACAGGTTCGGGAACCCCGCAACGAGAAACCCCAGATAGTTCGTCGGCCCGTCTTGCCACTTGTCGCGAAGATCCCTGCCGCCGACACCGGTCACGTTCATGCGGGTCAACGAGCCCGTCATGGCGTCGAAGCCGGTGGCGTAGATCAGGACGTCGAGCTCGTACGACGCCGCCGTGGTCACCACGCCGCCGGGGGTGACGGCCGTGATCGGGTTCGTCCGGACGTCGACGAGGGTGACGTTGTCGCGGTTGAACGCCTCGAAGTACCCCGAGTCGATGCAGATTCGCTTCGTCCCGATCGGGTGCGTGTCCGGGCACAGCAGTTCGGCGACCTCAGGGTCGTGCACCGTCTGCCGGATCTTGTTACGGACGAACTCGGCAAGGATGTCGTTGGCCGCGATGTCGCGAGCGGTGTCGGTGAAGCAGCGCATGAGCCTGAACCCGCTGCGCGAGTTCCAGGCCTCCTCCATGATCCGCTCCCGCTCCTCGGGGGTGAAGTCGAAGACCGACCGCTGCGGCATGTCGAACAGCCCCGCCGAGACACTGTTGAGCATCTTCGCGCGCCGCTCGGGATAGTTGGCCTTCCACTCCCGCTCGTAGTCCGGGTCGAGCGGACGGTTGCGCGAGGGCATGCTGAAATTCGCCGTGCGCTGGAAGACATAGAGGTGCTCCGCGGTCTCCGCGACCACCGGGGTGACCTGGATCCCCGTCGACCCGGTCCCGATCAGCCCCACCCGCTTCCCGTGGAAGTCCACGCCCTCCTTCGGCCAGTTCGACGTGTGATGGGACTGCCCACCGAACGACTCCACACCCGGCCACCGCGGAATGTTCGTCGCGTCCAGACTGCCCGTCGCCGCCACCACGTACCGGCACGCGACGTGATCGCCCCGATCGGTGTGCACGTGCCAGCAGTTCGCGTCCTCGTCGTAACGCAACCGGTTCACCACCGAGGAGAACCGGATCTGCTCACGAAGACCGAACCGATCCACGACGTGATTGGCGTAGGCCTCGAGATCCTCCTGCGGCGAGAAGTACTCCGGCCACCGCCACTCCTGCTGCAGATCCTCGTCGAACGAATAGGAGTACTGCATGCTCTCGATGTCCACCCGAGCACCGGGATAGCGGTTCCAATACCACGTCCCACCCACACCGTCACCGGCCTCGAAACACACCACCCTCGCCTCTAGACCGCGCAGGCGATGCAACGCATAAATCCCACTGAAACCCGCACCGATCACCACGACGTCGGCCGTTTCAGCCGAGGCTTCTGCTGCCGTCGACATGAGTACCTCCACAACGTTGCTCGTCGGAAGACGTGGAGCGTTCGCGCCCGCACGGGCCACGGCCGCCGGTGTCGCAGCGGAGGGCGACACCGGCGAATCCGCGAACGTCAGATCGAGGCGGCGGCGCCGTAGACGATCGGCTCCTCGAGCGGGACGGCCTGGACGGCGGGCAGGACCTCACGGGCGAACAGATCCGTGCTCGTGGCAGCGACGTCGCGCGGCATGTCCCCGTAGCGCATCACGAGCATGAACTCCTCCGGGTGGAAGGCCGCCGCGATGCCGCGCATCTTCTCGATGCACTGGTCGGGGGTTCCCCAGACGTGGTTGGCCAGGTACGCGTCGCCCATGGCCTTGGCCGCGTCGCCGGTGCCCCTCAGGTTCGTGGACTGGGCTGCGTAGTGCTCGTAGCCCTTGGTCGACCTGAAGTGATCGCTGTCGAGCTCGTAGTTGCGCCGGGCACTGTCCGCGTATTGCGGGATGTACCGGCGAGCCCCCTCTTCGGCCTCCTGCTCGGTCTGCCCGCAGAAGACGTTCATGTGGATGCGTGGACGCGCAGGTGCGTGCCCCGCCTCGGCGCGAGCTCGGGCGAACTCTTCGAGGTCGGCGTGGTACTCGGCCCAGGCCCGCTGCGGAATGATCAGGGGCTTGAGGCCGTACCGGGCACCCACGGGTGCCGAGGACGGGCTGCCCCACGAGAAGTGGAAGTTGTCGATCAGGGCCTGGGGGTCCTTCGGCCGCGGGCGCATGGTGACGTTCTCGAAGTCGTAGTGCTTCCCGTGGAAGCTGAACGACTCCTGGGCCAGCGCCAGCTGCACCACCTGGATCGCCTCGTCGAACCGCTCACGGGACTCCCCCATCTCGAATCCGAGCTGGCGGAACTCGCGGCGGGCGGCGCCGCGCCCGAAGCCGATGTACGGCGTGCGGCCCCGCAGTTGGTACTGCAGGGTGGTGATGTCCTCGGCCACCCGCAGCGGGTGGTGCCATGGCAGGACGACGACCATCGTCCCGACGTCGATGCGTGAGGTCGCCCCGGCGATGAACGACAGGAGCTGCACGGGGTTCGGGATCATCGTGTACGGGCTGATGTGGTGCTCCACCGTCCAGAGCGAGTCCCAGCCCTGGTCCTCCGCGGCAAGCGCCGTGTCGAGCTCCTCCTCGTAGCGTGTGACGTCGCTCTGCGGGTCGATATCCGGGGCGTTCGCGCCTCGCTCCTTGGCCTCGTAGCGATCCCAGTCCGCGTAGTTCTGGAAGAACATCGTCATGCCGACACGCACGGATCTACCTCCTGTTGGTGGTGAGCGACCTCAGGCCAGTGCTCGGTGCAGGGCGTCGATCACCGCTGCCGTCCGGGGCTCTCCGGTCAGCGACGCGCCCAGCTGGTTCTGCACGTAGCCGAACCCGACCTCGGAGCTGACGTCGCCGAAGCCCAGCGCGCCGCCCGCTCCGGCGTGCCCGAACGATCCCTCGCCCAGCAGGGGTGCGGTCTGCGTGCTGAGTTGGAAGCCGATCCCGAACCGGCTCTCCCCGACGATCACCCCGTCGGGGCCGTGCACCTGCTCCACGCATGCCCGGTCGAGCGCGGCTTCGGACAGCACGCGCCGTCCGTCCACCTCCCCGACGCAGGCGGCGTACAGACGCGCGAGGGATCGGGCGTTGGTGATCCCGTTGGCGGCCGGCAGTTCGGCGGCGTACACCGACGGCGCGTTCCACGTCGCCGCGTGCGGTGTCGGAAGCGCGCCGTTCGTCGAGAGGGCGCGGGAGAACATGCTCGACGGGTCGTTCATCGCCGCGACGACCTTCAGCACGCGCTCCTTCACCTCCGGGTCGGTGATGGCGTCCAGGGCGTTCGGGTCGGGGACGCCGTCGATCAGCGGCGCGACGGAGCCCACGCGATCCGCGGGCAGCCCGATCCAGAAGTCCAGGCCGAGAGGCCGGGCGACCTCGTCGGCGAACACCGTGCCCAGCGAACGACCGGTCGCCCTGATGACCAGCTCCCCGACGAGCCACCCGAAGGTCAGAGCGTGGTAGCCGTGCGCCGTGCCCGGCTCCCACATCGGCTTCTGCCGTGCCAGCGCATGCACGACGGGCGTGCCGGCGAGGAGTTCATCGCGGGTCAACGGCTCGGACGGCACGGGGAGCCCGGCCTGGTGGCTGAGCAGCTGCGCCACGGTGATCCGGTCCTTGCCCTCCGCCGCGAACTCCGGCCAGTAACGGCTCACCGGCGCGCCCAGATCGAGAACGCCCTGCTCCGCGAGGCGGTTGACCAGAACGGCGGTGGCGCCCTTCGTCGCCGAGTAGACGATGCCGACGGTGCCGCGCTCCCACGGGCGTCCCGTTGCGGGGTCGGCGATTCCACCCCAGAGGTCGACGACGAGCTCGCCCCGAACGTAGACGGCGAGCGACGCTCCCACGTCACCGCGTTCCCGGAAGTTCGTTGCGAACTCCTCGCGGACCTCCTCGAAACCAGGCCGGACGGTCCCGTTGATCTGTGGATCCTCGATCACGCTCGCCCTTTCCCCAACACTTTCGACGACGGAATCGCGCCATTCCGCGTAATGCAGAACACGGGTTGTCACCCACGTCGATCAAGACTAGAAAAATCCGATCGGGGCTGGGTACCCCCGAAAGTGACGAAGGTGGGCGACGGCACACCGTCCGTAGACTCACCGCATGCACCCCGACGGCCCAGAGGAGACCGAGCCGCGCACGTCGATGCGGGTCAAGCAGAAGGCGATGACCCGCAGACTGCTGCGTGACGCCGCGGTCGAGCTCTTCGCGTCCAAGGGCTACGGACCCACCACGATCGACGACATCACCTCGGCCGTCGGAGTCAGCCGGGCCACCTTCTACCTGCATTTCGAGGGCAAGGCCCGCATCGTCGTGGAGGTGTACGAGCAGGTCGTGATGGCGGAGACGCTGGAGTTCTACCGCCGGCTCGACGCCCTGAAGGGGGCAGGCGGCGAACCTCTGCGGCAGTGGCTCGACACGGCCATCGGTTTCTTCGAGCGGCACCGCGACGTGCTGCGGTTCGCCGCTGAAGCCATCTCGATCGACCCGGGCCTGGAGGACCTCTCGGCCTCGAAGATCCTCGATCGCTGCGCCGAGGCGATGCCCCACTATCTCGGCCGGTGGACGGGCACCGACCGCGAGCAGGCGCAGCTCCGCCTGGAGCTGCTGATCCTCCAGCTGAGCACCTTCTGCCGGCTCTGGGTCGACGGCCACTGGCCCGTCAAGCGGGACGCGATGCTCGATGTGCTGCTCGATCTCTGGACGCACGGGCTCCGTGCGGACGGCGCGGGCCGAGACTCACTGGTCGCACCGTCACTCAGTTGACGCTCTGTCAGTGAGTTCATACTGTGCAGCTACGAGCACGTGCAGCCACGACGAAGTGGAGCTGCAATGCCACAGTTCACAGGCGCCCACCAGTCCGCACTGAGGCGCACCGTCATCGGCTGCCGGAGGCTGACAGGCCTGCCCGTGGTCTTCGCCGGGCCGGTCGACTCCGCCGGCGTCGTCCTCAACGAGGCGTCCGGCATGAGAACCGGGGCCCTCGACGGCCTGCTCGTGGCTCGCGACTCCGGGCTGGGCGGGCGAGCCGTGCAACTCGGCAGGCCGGTGTCGGTTCACGACTACAGCGCCGCCGACACCATCAGCCACGACTACGACCGGCAGGTGAGCGCCGAGGGACTCGTGTCACTCGTCGCCATCCCGGTCTCGACCGGGCGAGGGGTGCGCGCGGTCCTCTACGGGGCTCTGCGCCGGCGCGGCCCGCTGGGTGATCGCACCATCGGACAGCTCAGCGACGCGGCGTCGGCGCTGGCGCGCGAGCTGACACGCCGCGACGACGAGCTCGCGACGCCCGACATCGGGGGGCCGGCCGCGGAGCCGTCGAACTCCCGAGACGATCTCCGCTCGCTGGTCGCCGAGGTGTCCGAGCTCGCCACCCGGATCGAGGATCCCGGCCTGAGCACAGAGATCGCGACCGCGTGCCGCCGCCTCCAGGAGGCCTCCCGGCTCCATGGTCGTCGCGTGCCGGGGCCGTCCCTGTCGGCGCGCGAGCTCGACGTCCTCGGTCTCGCCTCGACAGGCTGCCGGAACGAGGAGATCGCCGACCTGCTGACGATGTCGATCACGTCGGTGAAGGCCCAGTTGCGCTCGACGATGCGCAAGTTCGGTGTGCATTCCCGACATGCCGCGGTGAGTGCCGCGCGCGCGAACGGCCTCATGCCGTGACCGCGACCGCCGGGGCCGAACTGGAAGAGGCGCGACACCTGTTCGCGCTGCTCCGCACGGCCACCGGTGCGGTTCCCGACCCGGCGCTACGGGCACGCATCGCGGATCTGGCGGAGCAGCTGGTCGCCGCCGTGCGCGATCCCGCGGAGGCCGGGGACACGACGCTGTCGGCGCGCGAGATCGACGTGCTCGCACACGCAGCCGTGGGGCGCCGCAACAGCGAGATCGCCGAACGTCTCGCGCTCACCGGCGAGACCGTGAAGAGCTACCTCCGCAGCGCGATGACGAAGCTCGGCGTCCACTCCCGGCACGCCGCCGTCGACAGCGCACGACGCGCGGGCGTCATCCCCTGAACGGTCGCATTGTTGATCGTTCTCACGAGAGGGCCTCGGCGATCGCGGCCCGGCTCACCACCATCGCGACACCTTGAGCCGCTTTAGGCGCGGCACGGTCGTCATCCCCCGGGAGCGCGATCCGGTGGACGCCGACGCCGCCCTGCGCGCTCTCGCCGTCGCCTACTGCCGGCGCGCGGAAGATGCCGGCGCCACCCCTGAGCAAACGCTGGCCGCGGTGTCCCGTGTGCTGGCCGACGGCCACGCGGCTGTGGCCACCCGAGCCGGGAACGCTTCCGGGTAGATACAGCCGGCCTCACCCCCGGGGTGGCAGCCGGCGCACCGCAGGGCTTGCCCACCCGCGCAGTCCAGCGACGGCGTGATCGCCGCGACCGACCTCCTAGGGTGTGCAGATGCCGGTGGACGTCGACGCTCGAGCCCGATTCAACGCGAACGAAGCCACGCAACGCCCGCCTGACAGGTTCGTGATCAGACGGCTTTCGCGTTGTCCCGGACACCCCGGCCTTGCGAGGATCCAGCAGCAAGGGCACTGAGTGATTCGGCCGCAGACGGCCCCCACCTCCCTCGGAGTAGTGGATCGTGACGACGAGCAGAAGACGGGCGACGACTCCCGCACGCAATCGCGTCACTCCGATGGGCAGTATCGTGGCGATTCCCCTTCGGGGCGCCTGGACCGGAAACCGCGGCATCCTGCACGCCGGCACGGAGATCGTTCGATTCCACGCGACCGATCTGTGGATCACCTGCGCCCTGCGGTTCCGTGGACGCCGGCGCGAGCAATGGCAGCCTCGTCATTACACGCACTTGTTCTTCCATGACGAAGCGGTTGCCTTCGCGGCAGGTCATCGGCCGTGCGCAGAATGCCGCCGGGACAGCTACAACTGCTATCGCAGTGCGTGGGCCATCGGCCTCGGTGTCGACATGCCGTCGGCGACGGAGATCAACCGGCAACTGCATGGTGAGCGGATCGTGCGCGGCACCCATCGTCGACGTACCCACGAGATGCCGTGGGGCGATCTTCCTGACGGGACGTTCGCTCTGCTCGGCGGTTCGCCCATGGTGGTCATCGGCGAGGAACTGATCGAGTGGTCGTCCGCAGGCTACGGCGCGCGTCGTCCGCGGCCGGAAGATGGATCCGCCGACGTCATCACGCCACCGTCGACGGTGGCGGTGCTGCGCGCCGGATATCCGGTTCAGATCGATGACTCCGCGCGGTGCTGACGCTCGGCCGGCTCCTGGCAGCGAGGGCGCGACCTCGGTGGACGACCTGGTGACCAACTACCAGGTCGTCCACCGCCGGACCACTGATCCTTACTGGTACAGAACGGCCTTGATGTCCGTGCTGTCGATGTTGCTCTTGTCGTACCAGAAGAAGCCGGTGTCGATCACCTTCGGCAGGGACTCGCCGCGCATCGCCTTCACCGCCGCATCGACGAGTTGCTCGCCCATGCCGACCGGGTTCTGGGTGATCGCGCCGAGCATCGTGCCGCCGCGGATCGCGTCGATCTGGGCCTGGCCCGAGTCGAAGCCGATCACGGTGAGCCCTGTGCGGCCACTCTCCTGCACCCCGCGCACGACGCCGATCGCCGACCCCTCGTTCGAGCCGTAGATGCCCTTGACGTCCGGGTTCGCCGCGAGGATGGCCTTGGTGATGTCGGCCGACTTGGCCTGGTCACCACCGCCGTACTGCGGCGGGAGCACCTCGATGCCGGGCGCGTTGGCCTGCATCCACTCCACGAAGCCGTCGCGCCGGTCGATCCCGGAGCGGCTCGTCTGGTCGTGAACGACCATGGCGACCTTGCCGGTGCCCCCGAGAGCCTCGGCCATGTGCTTGGCCGCCTCGGCGGCCGCGGCCTTGTTGTCGGTGGCCGCGGTGGTGACGGGGATGTCGCTGTCGACGCCCGAGTCGAACGCCACCACGGGGATGCTCTGGCTCTTGGCCTGCTGCAGCAGCGGCGCCGCGGCCCGGGAGTCCAGCGCCGCGAACCCGAGGACATCGGGCTGGCGGCCCAGCGCGTTGGTCAACATCGTGACCTGCGCCTCGATGTCGGCCTCGGTGGCCGGCCCCTCGAAGGTGATCCGCACGTTCTGCTTGGCGGCCTCCTGCTCGGCGCCCTGCTTCACGGCCTGCCAGAACTGGTGCTGGAAGCCCTTGGACACGATGGCGATGTAGGGCTGCTCGCCGCCGCCACCGCCACCGCCGGCTGCGTCGGTGGATGAGCCACCGCCGCACGCAGCGGCCGTGAGGGTCACGGCAGCGGCCGCGAGGACCGCCGCGATCCGCTTCATGGGCATGTCGATCGAACTCCCTTGGTCGAACTACGGTGGTTCCGGTGAGTCAGAGTGACGCCCGCTTGCGCGCCATGTCGGCGTACACGGCGAGGAGGATCACGCAGCCGAGGATCACGTTCTGCCATTCCTGCGGGATGGACATGATCTGCAGGCCGTTGTTGAGCACGGAGATGATCAGCGCGCCGATGACCGTGCCGACGATGGAGCCCTTGCCTCCGGCGAGCGACGTACCGCCGATGACCACGGCCGCGATCGCCTGCAGCTCGTAGCCCATGCCGGTGGCGGGTTGCGCCGAGCCGAGACGCGCGGAGATCATCACGCCCGCGAGGCCGGTGAAGAGCCCGGCGAGGGTGTAGATGATGATCTTCCACCGGCGCACGTCGATGCCCGACAGCGCCGTGGCCTCCTCGTTGCTGCCGATCGAGTAGGTGTAGCGGCCGAGCACCGTCTTGTTGAGCAGCACGCCGGCCAGCACCGCGACCACGGCGAGGATGAGCACGGCGTTCGGGAAGTTCGCGCCGGGGATGAGGCTGCCGGTCGAGAGGTCGATGTAGCCGGGCGTCTGGTCGAAGTAGATCGGGGTGCTGTCGGACAGCACGAGGGCGAGACCCTGCGCCACGAGCATCATCGCGAGCGTCGCGATGAACGGCGGCAGCCCGAGCACCGACACGTTGAGCCCGTTGATCAGCCCGATCAGGCCCCCGAACAGGATGGCGCCGAGCACCCCGAGCGGAAGCGGCAGCCCCGCGTCGACGATGAGCACGCCCGAGATCACCGCGCACAGGGCCATCCCGGTGCCGATCGAGAGGTCGATGCCCCCGGTGATGATGACGAACGTGGTACCGAGCGCCAGCAGACCGATCACGACGGTGGAGAACAGGATGTTCGTGACGTTGCCGTAGTTGAAGAAGTTCGGGCTGACGATCGAGAAGAACGCGAAGATGACGATGAGGCTCGCGAAGGCCAGGAACTGCTGCAGCCGCTCGCGCAGGGTTCGCCGCACGACGGCGGGCGCGGCCTCGGGCCGTTCCTGCTTGGTGACGGTCGGGGATGTCATCTCGCTCCTGCCTTCGTCGCGGAGTCCTCTGCTGGGCCGTCCGACGAGTCGGGGCGCAGCGTCGCGAAGTGCATGACGCTCTCCTGTGTGGCTTCCTCGGCGCTGAGCCGTCCGGTGATCCGTCCCTCGCTCATCACGACGATGCGGTGCGACATGCGCAGCACCTCCGGGAGCTCCGACGAGATCATGATGATCGACTTGCCCTGGGCCGCAAGCTCGTTGAGGAGGCGGTAGATCTCCTCCTTGGCGCCGACGTCGATGCCGCGCGTCGGCTCGTCGAAGATCAGGACGTCGCAGTCCTTGACGAGCCACTTGGCGATGACCACCTTCTGCTGGTTGCCACCGGAGAGGTTCTTCACGGTCTGGTCGATCGACGGCGTCTTGATCCGCAGGCTTGCCACGAGCTCGTTCGTCTTCGCTCGCATCGCCTTGGAACGCACGAACCCGAAGGACTGGAACAGGTCGCGGATCGAGCTCAGTACGACATTGGCGTTGACGTCCTGGTCCAGCAACAGGCCGAGGTGCTTGCGGTCCTCGGACAGGTAGCCGATGCGGTGCTTGGCCGCCTCCGCCGGATTCGTGATGCGGATGGGCTCTCCGCGAAGCGTGATCGTGCCTGACTCGACGGGATCGGCCCCGACGAGTGCGCGGGCCACTTCGGTGCGTCCGGCGCCCATGAGGCCGGCGAAACCGAGGATCTCGCCTTCCTGCAGCTCGAACGACACGTCCTTCAGCAGCGCTTTCGTCGAAAGCCCTCGCACCGAAAGAACCGTCTCGCGGTCGGTGCGCACGCCTTCCGGCTCGGCATCGCTCGTGATCTCGCGCCCGACCATTCGCGCGATCACCTCGGGCATCGACGTGGTCGCGGTGTCGAGTGTGTCGACGTAGCGGCCGTCGCGGATGACGGTGATGCGATCGGAGATGGCCTTGAGCTCGTCCATCCGGTGCGAGATGTAGATGACGCCGGTCTCGGGCCCCCGGAACCGGCGGATCAGGTCGTGCAGAACCTGCACCTCGGCGTCGTTGAGCGCCGCCGTGGGCTCGTCCATGATCAGGACCTTGGCCTCGTACGACAGCGCCTTGGCGATCTCCACCATCTGCTGCCTGGCCACGGTGAGGCTTCCCACGACCTGACGCGGATCGAGCGGAAGGTGCAGCCGGTCGATGAGCTCCTTGGCCCGCGCGTTCAGCGTGCGCTCGCCGAGGAAGAACCCCGCGCTGCGGGGCTCGCGGCCGATGAAGATGTTCTGCGCGACCGTGAGGTCGGGCATCAGGTTGAATTCCTGGTGAATGATGCTGATGCCCTGCTCCAGAGCGTGCTTCGGGCCCGAGACCTGAAGCGGGCGGCCGTCGAGGAAGAACTCGCCCTCGTCTGGAGTGTAGATGCCCGACAGCAGTTTCATCAGCGTCGACTTGCCGGCGCCGTTCTCCCCGACGAGCGCGAGCACCTCGCCGCGACGCAGGTCGATGTGCATGTCCTGCAGCGCTCGAACGCCCGGGAAGCTCTTGCCGACTCCCCGCGCCTCCAGCAGCAACGGCTCGCTCACGACGGCACCACCCCCTTGCGCAGGATCACGTTCCCGTAGACGCGCGTCTCCCCGGTGCGCACCACCAGGAACGCCGTCGCGCCGACGTCATAGAACTCCTGCCGGCCGAGGAAGCGGATCTCGCCCGTGCCCGCGGCCTCGGCCAGCTCGTCCTGCACGGGGAGCCGCGAGCCGTCGGGCGTCGCCATCAGGTCGACGGCGGGAGCGTCGTCGAGCGGGACGACCGTGCGCACGGCCGCGAGCAGATCCGGCGTCGCGATCCCCGGGAACAGCAGCAACCTGCTGGCGAGCCGCTCCGCCGGGAAGTGCGCGTCGGCCAGCACGACGGCGTCGGAGTGGCCCATGGCGTCGAGGTGGGCGAGCAGCGGCCCCGTCAGGAGCGGGTGGATTCCGGTCAGCACGGTGCCTCCGGTGTGGTCAGCTGCTTGGTCAACACGGACCCGAGACGGTAGACGCGGCACGCCGTCCCCGCGAGGACCGCCTGCTGCTCGTCCGGGGTCAGCTCGCCGACCAGCGCGGACAGGATCTCCCAGGTGCCCGCGTACCCGGCGGTGAGGAGCGTCATCGGCCAGTCGCTCCCCCAGATCAGCCGGTGCGGCCCGAACAGCTCGAGCGCCGCGTCCCAGGCCGGGCGCAGTACGTCGGCCGTGAACGGCATACCGCGGACCTGCAGCCCGGAGACCTTCGCGACGGTGTTCGGACGAGCGGCGACCTCCGCGAGCACCGAACGCCACTCGGCGAACTCGGGCCGCCCGTGCGGAGGCTTGCCCAGGTGGTCGAGCACGACCGTCAGCGCGGGCAGCGCCGCGGCGAGCTCGGCGGTGGCGGCGAGGTGCCGCGGCCAGGCGTCGGGCACGTCGAACGGCAGGCCGCGGTCGGCAAGGAGACTCAGCGAGGCGCGCACGCTGGGGAGTGCGAGGAAGTCGTCGCGCGGGTCGTCGTGCACGAGATGGCGGACGCCGACGAACGCGGGGTCGGCCATCCAGCGGTCGAGCTGCCTCTCGGCTGCAGCGGGATCGTCGAGCCTCAGCCACCCGACCACACCCGCCACCCAACTGTGCGCGGCGGCAACCTCCAGCATGAACTCGGTGTCTGCCTCCGAGTCCTCCGCCTGCACGAGGACGGCCCGGTCGACTCCGGCTCCGCGCAGTTCGGCCTGCGCCCGCTCGGCGGTGACGGTCGTGTGCAGCGGGCCCAGCTCGGGCGTGATCCAGTCGTAGGCGCTGCGCTGCAGATCCCACAGGTGCAGGTGCGCGTCGACCACTTTGATCGGTCGGTCGAACTCATCGGATGTTTCAGCCGCCGTCGACTCGACGCCGGCGCCCACGTCAGCCACGGGTCTCGACGGAGTGCGCCGCGAGTGAGCCACTGCGCATCTCGGTGCCCGCCCCTGGGGCCGTCGGCGCGTGGTACCGGCCGTCCCGCACGTCGACCGGGGTGACGAAGTGCTCGTGCAGGTGATCGACGAACTCGATCATCCGGTCGTCGAGGCTTCCGGACACGGCGACGAAGTCGAACATCGCGAGGTGCTGCACCGCCTCGCAGAGGCCCACCCCGCCGGCGTGCGGGCACACCGGTACCCCGAACTTGGCCGCGAGCAGCAGGATCGCCACGTTCTCGTTGATGCCTGCCACGCGGGTGGCGTCGAGCTGCAGCACCTGTAGCGCATCGATCTGGAGGAACTGCTTGAACATCACGCGGTTCGCCATGTGCTCACCGGTGGCGACCGGAATCGGTGCGATGCCGCTGGCGATCGCCGCGTGTCCCAGCACGTCGTCCGGGCTCGTGGGCTCCTCGACCCAGGCGAGGTCGAAGCTGGCCAGCTCCTTGATCCACGCGACAGCGGCGTCGACGTCCCAGCGCTGGTTGGCGTCCACCGCGATCCGGATGTCCGGCCCCACGGCGGCGCGGGCGATGCCGAGGCGCCGTACGTCGTCGGCGAGGTCGCCGCCCACCTTCAACTTGATCTGCGAGAACCCCTCCTCGACGGCCTCGTGGCACAGCCGGGCGAGCTTCTCGTCGTCGTAGCCGAGCCAGCCCGGCGTCGTGGTGTAGGCGGGGTAGCCGTCGCGAAGCAGTCGCGCCTCGCGATCGGCGCGCCCCGGCTCGGCGGCGCGCAGTATCTGCAGCGCCTCATCCGGGGTGAGCGCGTCGGTGAGGTAGCGGAAGTCGACCAGATCGACCAGCTGCTCCGGGGTCATCGCCGCGAGCACCTGCCACAACGGCTTGCCCTCGCGCTTCGCGAGCAGGTCCCACAGGGCGTTGACGACCGCGCCGATCGCCATGTGCATGACGCCCTTCTCCGGGCCCAGCCAGCGCAGCTGCGAGTCGTGCACCAGCTCCTGCCAGGTACCGCCCATGTCGGAGAGCAGCGCGTCGACGTCGCGGCCGACGAGGTGGCTCGCCAGCGCCTCGATCGCGGCGACCTGCACGTCATTGCCCCGGCCGATGGTGAAGACGAACCCGTGCCCGACGAGGCCGTCGGCGGCGTCGGTATGGATCTCCACGTAGGCGGCGGAGTAGTCCGGGTCGGGGTTCATCGCGTCCGACCCGTCCAACATGAGCGAGGTCGGGAACCGCACGTCCGCGGTCTTCAGAGCGGTGATACGGCTCACGCGAAGCCCTTTCTTCCGAGTGCGCGCCCACGGTAGAGATCCGATGTCTGCAGCGTCAACAGACGCAAGGTCTCAATCTGGCAGCATGCGCAGAGACGCCGGAGCCGAGGTCCGCGCACAGCCATCCTCCAACCCTGCCCGGCGCCTGACCAGGTGAGCCTCGGGTAGCGCCCGCGCCACCCACCCGTCTCCAGAACCTGGCGGCCCCGGCCGTCGTGGCTAAGCGAGCGGTCGGAGGTATCTCGAGGGACTTCGAACTCGGTGATGCAGCCCGCGTGGGCGCCGCAGGTAATTCCTGTTATATCTACAGATCGTCTCGTTGGCGTCTACATCGACGTGTCAGCGTGGTGACGATGACAGACGGGAATCGACATTGAACGCTTCTCCCCACATTCCGCTCACATCGGACCAGCGCAGTTCCTTCATCGCAGCACTGCTCGGATGGACGATGGACGCGTTCGATTACTTCATCGTCGTAATCGTTTATGCCGATATCGCCAAGGATTTCGGTATCTCGCTGACGCAGATGGCGTTCATCACGACCGCCACCCTGCTCATGCGCCCGGTCGGGGCGATCTTCTTCGGGCTGTGGGCCGACCGCAGCGGCCGGCGGATCCCGCTGCTCGTCGACGTCTGTTTCTACTCGGCGGTCGGGTTCCTCAGCGCGTTCGCGCCGAACTTCACCGTGCTGCTGGTCCTGCGACTGCTCTACGGCATCGGCATGGGCGGTGAGTGGGGCCTGGGCGCCGCACTGGCCATGGAGAAGATCCCGGCACGCCGTCGCGGCTTCTTCTCCGGACTCCTCCAGCAGGGCTACTCGCTGGGGTACCTGCTGGCGTCGGTCGCATCCCTGGTGGTGATCACCACGCTCGGGTTGTCCTGGCGCTGGCTGTTCGCGCTGAGCATCCTCCCGGCGCTGATCAGCCTCCTGATCCGGGCCCGGGTACGGGAGTCCGAGGTATGGAGCGACACCCGCCGGCGGATGCGGGCCACCAACTCCTCGATCCGCGACGTGCTGCTCAACCCGGCCGTCGTGCGCCGGTTCGGTTACCTGATCCTGCTGATGACCGCGTTCAACTGGATGAGCCACGGCACCCAGGACATCTATCCGACGTTTCTGCAAGCCACCCACGACGGCGGAGCGGGCCTGCGGGCGGCCACAGCCACCTGGATCGTCGTGCTCTACAACATCGGCGCGGCGATCGGTGGGCTCGTGTTCGGCAGCCTCTCCGAGCGGTGCGGGCGCCGCTACACGATCGCCTTCTGCGCCGTGATCGGACTGCCGATCGTGCCGCTGTTCGCCCTCTCCCACACCGCAGGACTACTGGCCTTGGGCTCGTTCCTCATGCAGGTGATCGTCCAGGGCGCGTGGGGCGTGATCCCGGCGCACCTGACCGAGATGTCCCCCGACACTATCCGCGGGTTCTACCCCGGCGTCACCTACCAACTCGGCAACTGCCTGGCCGCGTTCAACCTCCCCATCCAGCAGAGCCTCGCCGCCACCCACGGCTACCCCTACGCACTGGTCATCACGATCGTCCCGGTGCTCATCGCGGTGGCCGTGTTCACGCTGATCGGCAAGGAGGCCAAGGGCATCGCGTTCGGCGGCCGCCTCGGGACCGCGCAACCCAGCACCCTCCACAGCTGACCGCAGGCTGTGGATCGCATACATGCTGGATCCGTCGCCGGAAGGTGCGATCACCGGTCGCTCCGGTCGAGCGAGGGCGGGCGCAACCGCGGCCGGCAGCCCGTGCCCCGGGCCGCCGCTGGCGGACGTGTAAAAGCTCCCGGGCTGGTCTAACGGCAGATGATCGTGCATCGCCACGCGGCTGGTCGGCGTCGGCCAGGGCGGTCGTCACCTCGTCGAGCAGCACGGGGTCGGCGCGCACTGCCGTACTGACGCTGCGGCGGGGCGAGGGGTTGCGCGGAGTCGACGGGTTCGTCCCAGTCGTCCACCGCGCCTATCGCGAGGCGAGCGTCTACAACGAGCCAGGTGTGATCGCGTCGCACATTCCGCAGGCGATGTGGACGAGCTTCGATCTCGTCGAAGCGGCCCTCAAGACGGACCGACCAGCCGAGGCCGGGGCGCACGCCAAGGCGATGCGCGACACCGACCTCCCCGGGCTGTCGTCGCGGATGGCGTTGCTGACCGGCGGCGCCACGGCGATGGTCGCGGGCGATGACGAGTTCCGGAGCAGTTTCGACGGCGCGCTCGCCCTCCCGCACAATCCCCCGGTGGCCCTTCGATTTCGCCCGGGTCCGGCTCGCGTACGGCGAGCGGCTCCGTCGTATTCGGGCAACGGCGGATGCGCGCCTTCAGCTCGCGGCTGCCGCCGACATCTTCGACCAGCTCGGCGCGCGACCCTGGTCCGACCGGGCTTACAGCGAACTGCGGGCCACCGGGATCAGCAAGCCGCGACGGGCCCTGTCGGAGCCTCCCGCCCTCACGCCGAAAGAGCGTGAGATCGCCGAGCTGGCCAGTTCGGGTCTGACGAACAAACAGATCGGAGAGCGTCTCTTCCTCTCCCACCGCACCGTCGGCGCGCACCCTTATCAGATCTACCCCAAATTGGGAATCGTTTCCCGGGCGGCTCTCCGTGATGCACTGGCACCGCCTCCCGAACACCCTCACACCGAGGATGGCTCACCGTCGGCGCGCAGGCCGCCGGCTGACGGCAAGGCATGCTGAGCCGAACAGCTCCGGGCAGATCTTCACGCCACTCATGCCGTCACCAGCTCACCGGGAGCTCCTGCACCCCGTAGACCACCATCTTGTCGCGAAAGCGAATCTCCTCCAGCGGTACCGCGAGATGCAGACCGGGGAACCGGCGCAGCAGCGCCGGATAGGCCATCTGCAGTTCCAGCCGGGCCAGCGGCTGCCCGAGGCACTGGTGCACACCGAACCCGAACGCCACGTGGTGGTTCGAACCGCGGTGAATATCGAGCTCATCCGGAGACGCGAACACCGCGGAATCCCGATTGGCCGACTCGCTCGCCGCGATGATCCCCTCGCCCGCGCGGATCGTCACCCCACCGATCTCGATGTCCTCGAGGGCAACCCGGCGCCGCCCGGTGTGCAACACCGTCCACAGCCGCAACAACTCCTCCACGGCGCTCTTCACCACGGCGGTGCCACCTTCGCGCACCTCGGCGGCCTGCTCGGGGTGCTCCAACAACGTGAGCGTGCCCAAGGCGATCATGTTCGCCGTGGTCTCGTGGCCTGCGACGAGCAGCAGCGTCGCCATGCACACGGCGTCGTCACGGCTGAGCAGGCCGGTCCGGATATAGCGCTGCGCGAGCCGGCCGAGGATGTCGTCGGTCGGTTCGGCCTCCTTCGCTGCCAGCAGGTCCGTCAGGTAGTCCCATAACTCCTCGTTGGCGCGCGTGGCCGCTTCCGGGCCGGCTGTGGTGTCGAGAAGTGCACGGGAGCAGGACTGGAAGAACGCGTGGTCCGGATAGGGCACGCCGAGCATGTGGCAGATGACCATCGACGGCAGCGGGAGCGCGAATGCCTTCACGAGGTCGACCGGCCGCGGACCGTGTTCCATCTCGTCGAGCAGGTCGTTCACGAGCTTCTCGACGACCGGGCGCAGCGCCTCGGTGCTCCGCGCCGTGAAGTCGCTGGTGATCATCTTGCGATACCGGGCGTGCTTCGGGTCGTCCATACCGATGAAGCTGCGGGTGAACACGCGCCCGATGCGCATCGCCTCCGACTGGATGGGATATCCCGGCCGGTCGGTTTCGGAGCTCACGCGGGGGTCGGAGAGGATGCGCCGGACGTCCTCGTAGCGGGTGATCAGCCAGGGTGAGCTGCCGTCCCACAGCCGGACCCGGCCGACCGGATTCTCGGCTCGCAACTGTGCCAACTCGGCAGGCGGGTCGAACGGGCAGGTGCGGACCATCGGGTAGGCGGGTTCGGCAGCCGCCTGTCCGTCGCGGCCGGTGGTGATCGAGGTCGGTGTCATCAGGACTCCAAAAATAATTAGCGATGCTAACTTAATGCACGGACCACTCGCCGATCGTCGCGAGGACGTCAGGAAAGTGGCAGGCCGGGCGCCCGCTGCTAGAACGGCATCTCCGGCTCGAGCCCGAGCCGCATTCGGCCGACGTTCTCCCACGTGCGCTCGAACTGGAGCGTGACGTGCGTGCGCACCATGTTCAGGTCACGGAAGTAGCGCTCGATCCGCCTGCCCTTGTTCGCGGCGCTCGACCCGCTCGTGCGGAAGATCGTCTCGACCGCCCTCGACGCGAGCTGGACGATCTGCTGCTCGATGAGGATGAGGCGACGGTCATCCTCGTCGCTCACGGGCTCGCCGGTCTCCATCGCGCGCCGCGCCCGCCCCGTCCAGATCTGCGCGACCTGGTGGAGCGTCGCCTCCGCGGTGTCGACGTACGCCGTGGCCTCGCCGAGCAACCCGTGGAAGACGGGCAGGTCGGAGCGCCGCGGCGACATCGGACCCCACTGGTGCTTCGTCGTGAGGTTCTCGATGTACTCGTCGACGGCCGCCTGCGCGATGCCGACGCACACCGCAGTCGGTTCGGAGATGAGCAGGGACCCGATCGACCCGTAGAACGTCGCGCTCGGGTGCAGGCCGCGCCCCGGGAACTCCACGACGGTGCGCGCGGGGTTCGGCGACGGCACGGTGTGGTGCTCGGGGACGAAGAGATCCTCGACCACGACCCGCCGCGAGCCCGTGCCGCGCATGCCCAGCGTGTCCCAGTTGTCGACGATCCGGAACTGGTCGCGGCGCATCGCGACGAAGCGCGTGTCGACGGGCTCACCGCCGGACTCGGCGATCACAGCGGTGGCACCGATGAAGTGCGTCGACACGTCGCAGCCGGACGCGTAGTCCCACCAGCCGGTGATCCGGTAACCACCATCGACCCTCAGTGCGGGCGCGGGGATCGCGGAAAGCGGGCAGCGGAAGTCACCGTCCTCGAACAGCTCGACCTGGGCCTGCTCCTCGAAGAGACCGGCGATGACGTTGTGCGTCGCCATGAGCCCGAAGACCCAGCCGCTCGAGGGGCAGCCACGCGACAGCTCGACCGTGACGCGCAGGAAGGTGTCGAGATCGAACTCGTAGCCGCCGAACCGCCGCGGCTGCATGATCCGGTAGAGGCCGGCGTCGATGTAGTCCCGCAACGTCGCGTCGGGCAGACGTCCGAGCGCCTCGCACTCGTCCTGACGCTCCCGGAGCTTGCCACGCAGCGCCGCCGCCCTGGCGATCATCTCGCCCGGACCGAGGTCCGGCTCCGGCGGATCGATGCTGCGCGTGCTCGCGTCCTGTGCCGTCATCAGGTGCTCCTTCGAAGGTCGGCCTCTCGGTCGCCATGCTCAGGCCGCGGAAATTCGTCATCCCCGGCCGCCTCGCGAGGCAAGCATCTCCTTCAGCGGGGTGAAGTCGTATCCGGCATCGGTTGGATCGATCCCAGCAGCGAACAACGTGACACCCTCGGCCAGGTCACTCCTGCGACGGAAGGACCCGATGTCCAGAAGGCTGTGCCAGATGGAGGATAAACCTCCCTTCGTGGACCGACCCGACGAAAGCCCGGTGGAAGTGGTGGTCAATGGCCGCGCGGCGCGGTTGCACATCACCACACTGGCACGTTCGGTGTAGACGCGGGCGAGACGATTTGTTGACGGTGCAGGCAGCGCACTCCCGGCAGCTAGGCACGTTGCACGACCACGCTCGGGCCGCCCTTACAATTTCGAGTCGGCGACACCGACGGCCTTTCCTTGTCGTCAACGCACGACATAGAGAGCAAAAGTGATGGCCAGTCACCATCGTGACGGACGCAGAGGAGAACATGCCTGTGGAGCATGAGCTCGGGTTCGCCCTGATCGGGCCGGTGCGGGCCTGGCGGGGCGGTGCCGAGCTTCCGTTGGGCACTCCTCAACAACGCGCCACATTGGCGTTGTTGTTGCTGCGGAACGGCACGCCGATGACGATGGACGAGATCGCCGACGCGCTCTGGGGAGAAACCCTGCCGGCACAGCCGAGCGCGACGATTCGCACCTATTTCCACCGCATACGCCGACTCCTCGCCACCGATGAGCGCGACCGCGTCATCGCTGCCGATGGCGGTGGCTACCGCATCGAGGTGGATCGGCTCGCTGTGGACGTGGGCCGGTTCTGCGAGCAGGTCACCCTGGCCGACCTCGCAGTGGGAAGGGGCCGGGGACGAGACGCGGTCGAGCATCTGCGGACGGCCCTGTCGCTGCACCAGGGCACCCCGCTGGCCGGGCTCCCGGGAGCCTTCGTGCAGGTCGAGCGCGCGCGCCTGCACCGGCTGCGGTGGGCCGCGCTGGAGAGCATGTGTCGCCTCGAACTCGAGCACGGAGAGCAGGCACGGATCGTCGATCAACTCCAGGCAGCTGTGGTCTGTGAGCCGCTGCGTGAGCCGTTGCACGAGTTGCTCATCCTCGCGCTTTACCGTTGCGACCGGCAGGCGGAGGCGTTCCTGGCCTTCGAGAACGCGCGGCGGGTGCTGCGCGAGGAACTGGGCGCCGACCCCGGCCCACGGCTACGCCGGCTGCACCAACGCATGCTGCGCTCCGACCCCGACCTGTGTGCTCCGGATCAGGTGCTCGCGCCGGCCGCGCACCCGGCGCAACTACCCGCGGACCTGCCCGTTTTCGTCGGACGTGAGACGGCGCTCGCCGCGGCCCGGGCGACGCTGCCCACCCACGGGGCCGCACCGGGACGAACCACGGTGATCGTGGTCGGAGGGATGGCCGGGGTCGGCAAGACAGCGTTCGCGCTGCACTGGGCACACGAGGTCACCGATCGGTTCCCCGACGGCCAGCTGTATGTGAACCTTCGCGGATTCGAAGGCGCAGGCGTCCAGGTCGGCCCTCAGGAAACGATCCTGGGTTTCCTGCACGCCTTGGGGGTCCACCCGCAACGGATCCCCCCGACCGCGGACGCCCAGTCCGCCCTCTACCGCAGCCTGCTGCTCGACCGACGGTGCCTGATCGTGCTCGACAACGCCCGCGACTCCGCCCAAGTGCTGCCCCTGTTGCCCGGCCGGTCCCGCTCCCTCGTCCTCATCGCCAGCCGCGCCACCCTCGACGGACTGGTCGCATCCACCGGCGCCCGCACCATCACCCTCGACCTCCTCGACCACCACACAGCCCGAGAACTCCTCGCCCGCAGACTCGGCACCGAACGCGTCGACGCCGAACCCGACGCCATCAACGCCCTGATCGACCACTGCGCCCGCCTCCCGTTGGCGCTGTCGATCGTCTCCGCCCGGATCACCGCACGGCCCTCGACGTTTTCCCTCGCCGACGCCGTAACGCAGCTCTTCGGTACCCACCACACCCTCGACGCGTTCGCCGGGCGGGACTACACCCCCGACATCCGCGCAGTGCTGGCGTCCTCCTACGCGTTGCTCTCCCCGGGCGCCGCACGGCTGTTCCGCCTGCTCGCGCCGCATCCTGGTTCGGAGACCACCGCAAGCGCTGCCGCCAGCGCCGCCGCAGTGCCCGTCCACGTGGCCGGCACCTTGCTGCGCGAACTCGCCGACGCGCAGCTCGTCACACAGACCTCGCCGGGACGGTTCTCCCGCCACGACCTGCTCCGGGCCTACGCCGATGAGCGGATCGCCGAGACCGAGCCCCGCGCGGAGCGCGACGAGGCGTTCCCGGTTGGCCACCCACTATCTACAGACGGCCGACCGCTGCGCCCGGCTCGTCTCCGCCCACCAGGACGAACCCCCGCCCCTCGACCCGGAACGCCACGTCACACCCGAGGCCCTGGCCGACGTGGAAGGGGCCATCCGCTGGTTCGACACCGAACGCACCACGACACTGCCGCTGCTGGAGCGAATGGCCGCGCACGGCCTGCACGCCCACACATGGCGCTTCGCATGGGCCCTGCGCAACTGCCACGACCGGCAAGGTCACTGGCACGAACTGGCCGCCGCCCACCGACTCGCAGCACGCTCAGCAGCTGAAATCTCCGACACGACGGGTCTGGCCTACGCACTCCGCGGCCTGGCCAGAGCCGACACCCGACTCGGCCGCTACGACACAGCTCAGGCCCGGCTGGACCGGGCACTCTCGCTGTTCGAGGAGCTCGGCGACGTGTGCGCCACGGCCTACACGTTGCGCCAGTACGCCTGGCTGTCGGATCTGCAGGACGAACCCGAAACCGCGCTGGCGCACGCCGCCCGCGCACGCCACCTGTTCCGCTCGATCACCTGCGCCCCCGGCGAGGCCGCCACGACGAACGCCATGGGCTGGTACCTCGTGCTCCTCGGCAAGTTCGACAACGCCGTCGGACTGTGCCGGGATGCGCTCGAACTGCTTCGATCATCGGGCGAGCGCTTCGGCCAGGCGAACGCGTGGGAGAGCCTCGGGATGGCCTACCACCAGCTCGAACGGTTCGACGAAGCGCTGGACAGCTACCGGCGTGCGGCGGAGATCTACCGTGGGTTCCGGGCCCACGACAACGAGGTCGAGACGCTGATCCGGCTCAGAGGCAGCCACCTGGCGTTGAGCCAGCGGGTCGAGGCCGACGATGCGCTGCGGCGGGTGGTCTCGATCCGGCAGGATCTCGGCCTGCCGCCGATCGGAGTGCCCTGACCAGCCGCTCCATGCAGGACGCGGCACAGGACCATTCAGATCGCTATCGGGTGATTCCGTCGTGCCCGCTGCACCACCCATGGTACGAATGAATTCATACCGGAATACGACCGTGCTCGATCAAGACGCGACCAGAAAATGATCGGGCTGGGGCGGATCACGGTACATGAACAGAACCGATTCAACGTGGCATGAGTTGATCGCCATTCCGGCCGCTCCGGACCAGTGGCGAGCCGCCAGGGAGGCGCGCATAATGCTGTCTCCGCACACGACAAAGACCGGAGGAAACCCGTCATGGCTGTTGTGAACGACCTGGCCGACATCAAGGGTATCGGGCCGAAACACGCTGCGATGCTCAAGGACATCGGCGTCGACTCGATCAAAGAACTGCAGCACCGAAAGGCCTCCCACCTGAAGGAAATGATCGAGACCCGACACGGCAAGGTGATCGGCATTTCCGAGCAGACCTGTCAGGGCTGGATCGACGCCGCCAAGGCACACAGCTAGTCGACGGTCGGCTCTCTCCGGAGGCGACCGACACCTCTCCTTCCGTCAGACCCGCGCGGGGCTGGCCCTTGATTCTCATCGCGACTCCGCATCAGCCGAGGATCCGCCGCGGTTACGCCGCGCCTCCTCACCGATGTCTTCGAGGGCCACGCCCTGGGTCTCCGCCCCGAACCGCACGGCCGTCGCCATGATCACATACATCACGCCGACCATGACGAAGATGCCGACCGCACCGGCGGCGTCGAATATCACCCCGGCCAGCAGCGGAACGAGCGATGCGGAGACGAGCGCAACCGTCACCGATGCACCGGTGCCGAACGCCCGCACCGTCGTCGGGTACAGCTCCGGTGCCCACACCCAGGCGGTGGTGTTGAGCAGAATGAACATGAGCTGCAGCAGCCCGCCGAGCACCAGGATCATCGCGAGGCTCGCCGACGTACCGAAGGCGATCGCGACGACGACGGCCACCACCGCCCCGTACCCGAGCACCATCCGCCGCTTGAGCCGGTAGCCGAACACGCTCGCAAGCACGGCTCCGATCAATCCGCCGATGTTGATGATCGTGGTGTAGGCCAGCGAGGTCGACACGTCGATTCCGCGGGCCACGAGGACGGTCGGCATGAACACGGTGATCGTCACCTGCGCGCCGAACGTCATTGCCGAGACCACCCAGATCACGAGGGTGTTCCTGGCGAGCGCGCCGGAGAAGATCTCCGCGAGCCGGACCCGCTGCCGCGGCAGCCGTTCGCCCTCGGCGGCGTCGACGTACGCGGTGGGCTGCGTATTCCGCAGCGGGCGGAGGCGGTTGGCGGCGAGCCGGGAGAGCACCTCGTTGGCCGCCGCCACCTGCCCCTCCACCAGCAGGTATCGCGGTGACTCCGGCAGGAACCACCGATAGACGAACACGAGCAGCGCGGGCAGTGCCAGCAACCCGAGCAGCCAGCGCCACGCCACCTCCGGGCCACCGAGAGTGGTCTCGAGCGGGCCGAGCACGAACGCGGCCAGCGCCGAGGAGACGAAGATCCCCAGTCCGCCGGCTGCGATGTTCACGGTGGCGACGGCGGCCCCCCGGTACTTCGTTGGCATCAGCTCGGCCACCAGCGTGAGACCTGTGTTCAGCTCACCGCCCAGCCCGATTCCGACGATGAAGCGCGCGACGAGCAGCCAGCCGATGTCCGGCGCGAACGCGGCAAGCAGCGCGCCCACCGTGTAGAGGACGAGGTTGTACATGTAGGTGACGCGGCGGCCGTACCGGTCGCCGGTGATGCCCGCGATCAGCGAGCCGATCGCCATGCCCGCGAACGTCAGCGTCGTCAGGAGCCCGACCTCGGTGTTCGACAGCTCCCACTGCGCGGCGATGAGCGGGGCGGCGAGCCCGACGTTGTACTGCTCGATCGCGTCGAACAGCGCGCCGAACGCCACGAGCACCAGGATCAGCACGTGCGCCCGGCGGAACGGGATGCGGTCCAGCGCCGCGCCGAGCTGGCGCTGCGCCCGGTCCCTGAGCTGCTCCGTCGCGGCGCTCGTGGGACCTGTGCCCGGCGAGGAAGCCGATGTGGGCATGGCTGCGCTCCGTTCGGTGGGTCCTTCGGTCGGGGTGGGGCTCACGTGAGGAGGTGGCCCGGGATCGGGGCGGCCTGCAGCGCCGTGCCGATAGGCCCGGGGTCATGGAAGCCGTCGGCGTCGAGCACGACGCGGCCGCCGCTGATCACCGTCTCCGCCCAGCCGGTCAGCTGGTGGCCCTCGTAAGGGGTGTAGTCGCTCTGCATGTGCAGGTCGGCAGCGGCCGCGGTGCGCCGCGCCACCGGGTCGAGCACGACGATGTCGGCGTCGGCTCCCACTCCGACCATGCCCTTGCTCGTCAGGCCGTTGAGGCGCGCGGGATTGGTGGCGAACATCGCCACGAAGCGCTCGACGGGCATCCCGTCCTCGGCCACGAGCCGGGTGAAAGCCACCGGCAGCCGCGTCTCCACCCCGGGCAGGCCGTTGGGCATGACACGGACGTCGTCGCGGTGCTCCGACTTCTGCGGCGTGGAGTAGCAGCAGTGGTCGGAACCCAGCGTGTCGACATCCCCGACGACGGCGCGGGCGCGCAACGCGGCCACCGACTCGGCCGCGCGCAGCGGCGGACAGCACACGAAGCGCTCCGGGTGCTCGCCTGCGTAGGTGCTCTCGTCGAGGGCGAGGTAGTGCGGGCAGGTCTCGGTGTAGGCGCGCACGCCGCGGCGACGCGCGGCACGGACCAGATCGACCGCCTCAGCGGTGGTCTGGTGCACGAAGTACACGGGTGCCCCCACGTGCTCGGCGGTGGCGAGCACCTGGGCCACAGCTGCAGCCTCGGCCAGCTCGGGACGGGTGAGCGCGTGATGCCCGGCGTCAGCACGGTGGGCCGCGGCGGCGAGCCCCTGCGCGTCCTCGATCACGTGGTCGGCTTCGGCGTGCACGTAGGCGATGCCGCCCTGAGCGTGCAGCGTGCGCAGCACTTCGAGCACGGTGTCCGGTCCCGCCATGACGACGTCCTTGTACGTCGTGAACATCTTGATCGTCCGGACGCCACCGTCGGCCATGGCCGCGATCTGCTTCGCCGTGGTGTCGTCCCAGGAGATCACGCACCCGTGCAGCGCGGTGTCGCACCGGGAGACGGTGGCGAGGTCCCGGCGTTCCTGCACGGCGTCGAGCGGGCTCTGGCCGGGCTCCGGTATCGCGAAGTCGACGACCGTGGTGGTGCCGCCCCACAGCGCCGCGATACTCGCGCCTGCGTAGTCGTCGAGCTGCGTGTACGCGCCGAGCCGCTGCCCGATGTGACAGTGCGGGTCGACCCCGCCGGGGATGACGAGCTTGCCCGTGGCGTCGATCGCCCGCTCGTGCGGCGGGAGCGGCAGCGTCGGGTCCTGCACCGCGACGATCCGGCCGCCCGTCACGACGACGGTGGCGGGGCCGCTGCCGCCGGCGTTGACGACGGTGCCGCCGTGGACGACGAGGTCCGCGGGCTGTGGGAGGGACATCGGTGGAGGCTCCAGGGGTCAGGCGTCGCCGCGGGTGGCGGCGTCGCTGGCGGCGGGGTTGAAGATCACGGCGTCGACCGAGGCGAGATGGGCCGTCATCGCCTGCGCGGCCCGGGCGGCATCGCCGCTCGCGATGGCGCCGAGCACCTCGCGGTGCTGCCGCAGCTGACCCTCGCGGGCCTGCAACGAGCTCACCGCGTGCTGGTTGACCAGCAACCAGAGCGGATGCGTCTCGGCGTCGACGAGCTGACCGACGATGCCCGCGAGCAGTGAGTTGCCGCAGCCGAGCGCGAGGTCGGAGTGGAACCGCAGGCCCAGCTCCATGAAGCGGGGGATGCGGCTGGGCTCCGCGACGATCTCGGCGCCCTCGTCCAGATCGCGGGTGAGGCCACGGAGCCGGTCGGTGTCGATCCGCGTGGCGGCGAAGGAAGCGACGACGGGTTCCAGCGCTCGGCGGGACTCGATCAGCTCGCGGGGCGCGACGTCCAGCGCGGATCCCTCGATCGCAGCGACCCCGGCATGTGGCCCGCGCACGTAGGTGCCGTCGCCGTGGCGTACCTCCACGGCACCGATGAGCTCGAGGGCGAGGATCGCCTCGCGCACCGTGGTGCGCGAAACGCCGAGCCGCGCCGCAAGCTCGCGGTCGCCGGGCATTCGGACGCCGAGGATGTACTCACCCGCGGCCATCGCCGTCAGCAGATCCTGCGCCACGGAGAGGTAGAGGCGGGGCGCCCGCTGCTGGTCGGATTGGTCGGACATCTGCACCGCGAGAGGTTAAACCTGTCTCCCGCGCGTGCGCCAGCGCCTGGCGGTGGCGGCTGCCGGACGGCCTCATCGCCCGGGCGGTGCCGTCGGCCTCGTCGGGCAAGGTGCCCCTCCGGCTCCGACACTTGTCGGATTGGAGGTCACACATGGACGCCATCACCTTGTCCCGGGTCTATGACCACGAGCCTCACGGCGAAGGCCGGTGTTACCTCGTGGAGCGGCTGTGGCCGCGCGGGATACGCCACGAGGAGGTGGAGCTGGACAGCTGGGCGAAGGACGCCGCCCCCAGTCACGAACTCCGCATGTGGTTCGGCCACGATCCGCAGCGCTGGGAGGAGTTCCGCCGCCGCTACTTCGCCGAGCTCGACACTCGTCCGCAGGCATGGCAGCCACTGGTCGATGCCGCGGCGACCGGCGAGATCACCCTGCTCTACAGCTCCCGGGACCGGGAGCACAACAACGCCATCGCCCTGCGGGACTACCTGCTCGAGCGGCTGGCACGCCAACGGGGCTGAGCATGCAGACGGTGTCGCGTCACGGTGCTTCGGCGCCGCCGTAATCGACCGGGCTACGCATCGGCGGCCCGTGGCGCACCGTGGGTTTCCAGTCGACGTCGGAGCGGACCCGTGCCTGCGATTCCGCCGCCGTCCGCTCGCCTCCGTGTGACGTGTACTTCGCGACGGTGCTCGGCGCGGTGGTCCCGCCGATCGCTGCGGTTGTCAGTGCCACCAGGGCGAACACGGACAACGCCAGGTAGCACAGCACATTCCAGACCGAGCGACGGCGCACGGGAGCAGCGAGCTTGCGGGCCAGCTCGGGGTCGCTTCTCCGGAGAGAGTCCGCGATCTTGCTCAAGCGGATGAATTCATTGTGATCGAGCGCCATGAGTGTGCCTACTCCGATCGGTCGGAAGACCTGTTGGTCATTCGTCGGGCAGCGCGGAGTCCGTCCACTCGAGCGAAGGCCGGGCCGTCACGGTGACAGCGCCCCCGCAGTTCCAGCAGCTGGGCTCCTTGACGGCATCGCGGCCTTCGACCTCACAGAGCCCGCAGAACCAGTGGGCCACGACCGCCATAGCTGCCACCCTTTCGTTCCGGCAAAGTCGATCGTTGTAGCGCAGAAGGACGTTCTGATCCCTGTCGAACCAGTGTCGGCGCGAGGTGCGCCAGGTACATCACCGCCAGCAGCCGTCACGATCTGCTGCTGACCGGAGTGCTCGGGCTCCTGCTGGTAGGTACATCCAGGCTCAGTGCACGACGCGCCTGCACATGGTTCGACCCCGACATCGGCATGGCCCCGCGATGGTCCGCCGAACGGCGGAACGTCGGCTCACCGCTGCCGGAATCGGCTCTGTCCGACAGGCGCCATCCATGCCCTGATCTGCGACAATGTCGGCTTGGTGAGGGTGCCGTGTACGTGCTTCTCGACTGCGCCCTCCGTGACTCACACCTGGCGGGCGATGCCTGTCGTGGAGCGCTCCTCAGCCATCAGAGGCAGCACCTCCCGCTCCCCCGGGCCGATAACGGGCGGCAGATCGTCGCGGTCACCGCCGGGAGGTGAGCCGGCGTGCGCGGCAGCCTGACCGGCCGGATGGTCATCGCCAGCGTGCTGCTGACGTTGCTGACGAGCGCCGCATTCGCCGTGCTGCTGCTGGCGATCCGTGATCAGCGGAACTCGGCCCAGCTGGATCGACACTCCCAGGAGGTGCTGGTCGCCGCGGCTCGGGTCGAGCGAAACCTGGTCGATATCGAAACAGGGACCCGCGGCTACTTGTTGACCGGCGACGGTCGGTACTTGCAACCGGCACACGCAGGCGAAGCCGATTTCGCGCAGGCCAGCCGTGAGCTCGTCGACCTCACCGACATTGCGGACCTGAACGAGGCGCCGGGAAGGCTGACCTCGATCCACGTGTCGGGGACAGCGCAGGCGATCAAGATCAAGGGCGAATCGTACATCAGGGACTATTTTCGCCCGCTCGTAGTGGCGGCGGAACGCGGCGATCCGGCCGCGCGCAGCATCGAGAACGCGCAGTTGGGGAAGATAAAATTCGACGACATCCGGTGGGACTTCAACACACTGGAGCAGGCCGAGCAGCGCGTCGCCGCCGAGCGTGACGACCGTGCGCGTGAGATCGCCAACCGGGCCACGATCGCCGCGATCGCCGGTCTGGGCGTCACCGTGGTGCTGGTCGGGGTCTTCGCCACCTACCTGAGCAGAGCGATCGCACGACCGGTCCGCCAGGCGTCCGTGACGGCGGAGCGGCTCGCGAGCGGAGATCTGTCGACCCGCATGCCGACGACCGGAGTGGCCGAGATCGGAGTACTCGAGAAGTCCTTCAACACGATGGCCGGCTCGTTGGAGCGCAGCCAAGCGGAGCTCGCCGATCTGCTCGCGGAGCAGGCCGCCCTGCGCCGGGTCGCCACAGTCGTCGCCGAGGGCACCCCGCCGGAGAAGGTCTTTCCCGCGGTCACCGAGGAGGTGGCCCGGCTGCTCGACGTCGACGGCACGCGCTTGATGCGCTACGAGGCCGACGGTACGGCCACCATCGTCGCCAGTTGGGGCGAGCTGACGATCGTCCCGGTGGGCACGAGGATCACGCTGGAGGGGCGCAACATCGGATCTCTGGTGCGCAGCACCGGCAAGCCGACTCGCATCGACGACTACGCGGACGCTCCGGGCTCTGCGGCCGCGATCGCCCGCGAGCGCGGCATCCGTTCGACCATCGGCGCGCCCATCATGGTCGAGGGGCGGCTCTGGGGCGCGATGAGCGGATTCATCACCAAGACGGATGCGCCGCTCGCTTCGGGCATCGAACTGAGGCTGGCCGACTTCACCGACCTCGTCGGCACCGCCATCGCCAACGCCCAGGCGCGGGCCGACCTCACGGCGTCACGAGCGCGCGTGGTGGCCACCACCGACGAGATCCGCCGCCGCATCGAGCGCGACCTGCACGACGGCACCCAGCAGCGGCTCGTCTCACTCGTGCTCGAGTTGCGCAACGCGCAGGCCGACATCCCCGACACCCAGCCCGAGCTCCGAGCCGAGTTGGCCGACATCGCCGACGGCCTGGTCGCCGCACTGGACGACCTGCGGGAGATCTCCCGCGGCATTCACCCGGCGTTGCTCGCCACGAGCGGCCTGGGGCCGGCGCTCAAGGTGCTGGCCCGCCGCTCACCGCTCCTGGTCGAGCTCGACCTCGATCTCGACGGCCGCCTCCCAGAGCATGTCGAGGTCGCGGCCTACTACGTGGTCGCGGAGGCACTCACCAACGCCGCCAAACACGCACATCCCACGGTCATATGGGTTGCGGCCGACGTGGTGGACGGCCGCCTGCGACTGTCCGTCTGCGACGACGGCGTCGGTGGCGCGGATCCGGCCAAAGGCTCCGGGCTGACCGGGCTCACCGACAGGGTCGAGGCGCTCGGTGGATCGATCACCGTGCACAGCCCGCCGGGTGAGGGCACGGCGATGCAGGTCTGGCTCCCCCTCTCAGCTCCCGCCGAACCCACCTGACGGAGCGGACAGACCTGCTACTTCGCAGCCGTGACGATGCTGATGTTGGCCCGGGTCCCGACGACGGTCGCCGTGGGGATGAAGTAGTCGGGCGACGGCTTCTGCTTGTCGACCAGCGCGTTGTACAGCCAGACGATGGTGTCGTAGGACTGGCCGTACGGGTCCTGGCCGATGGCTGCGTACATGTTGCCGGCCTTGATCTGGGCGACGTTCTCGGCGGTGAAGTCGAAGCCGATCACCTTGACCGTCGAGGTGCGGCCCGCAGACGCCACGGTCTGGGCCGCGATCTGCGGGTTGCCGCCGGTCACATAGATCCCGACGAGGTCTTTCCTGGAGCTCAGGTAGTCGCGTGTCGCTGACGCCACCCGGTCGGTCGACGTCTGGTATTCGACCCCGCCGCCGGCCTGGGTCACCCACGGGCAGTTCTCCTTGAGACCGTCGAGGAACCCGAGCCGGCGCTCTTCGAGCGCCTGGAACGTGAACGACTCGGTCTCGACGCCGACGACGCCGGGCCTGCTCGCGTCGGCCAGGTTCTTCGTCGCGGTGCACATCAGCTTTCCCGCCTCCATGCCGGCGGCACGAAGATCCTGGCCGTGGAAGAAGAGAGCACCTGATCCCTCGGCGCAGGACGCATTGCCGTTGTAGGCCGCTACGAGCACACCCCTGGCGTCTGCCTGCTGAATGTAGGTACAGATGCCGTCGCCGGGCATCAGCGCGGCAACGGCGTCGTAGCCGTCGACGACCGCAGCGCTCATTGCGTCGCCGATATTGTCGACCGTCACGTCGGTGCCGGCGTTGATCCAGTCGACCGTGCCGCCTGCGGCCTCGACCTTCGGCTTGACCGCGTCATATCCGGCCTTCACCTGCGCGAAGAACGGGTTGTTCTCGATAGCGATGATCGCGATCTTGACCGGCTCGGTGGGCTTCGTCGTGCTCAACGCCGGTCGCTCACCCTGCGGCGGTGCTGCCGGCGGCGCAGACAGCGTGTTCGACGACTGTTTCACCGGGGATTCCTGGGCCGTCGCGCACCCGGCAAGCAACGCGATCGCGGCAACCGCGAAGGTCATTGCTCGTTTCACAGGGACTCCCTGTCGATCGGTATGTCAGCCCCGGATTCGCGACAAACAGCGTAACCGCGCGCTCGCCGATATCGAAGGTCGCCGCACACACCGATTGGCCACCGCACGCATGTCCGAACGTGTGCGCGGTGGCCACGAGGTGTGCGCGGCGCCGGAGTCAGGCCTGACCGGCGTCGGCGCGCTCCTTGGCGTGCCGATCCGTCGCGGCCTGGATGGCGTCACCATGGCGCTTGTCGAGCTCTTCCCAGCGCGACACCGCATAGTCCGACGCCTTCTGCAGACGCCCGGAACTGCCCTGGAACCGCGGCTTCACGTGGTTGGCGAACAGCTCGTAGCTCTTCAGCGTCGCCTCGTGCCGCGCCCACTCGTGGTGGATCAACAGGTACGAGCCGAAGCCACCGGACTGCTTCTCCAGCCGCTCGACCTGCGCGATGGCCTCGTCCGGGGTGCCGATCACACCCAGCCCGGTCTCGTTGACCCAGGCCACCCGCTCCTCGAAGGTCGTGCCCGCCGCCCGGAAATGCGGCGCCGCGAGAACCTTCTGGGTGTAGTCGCACCAGGCGTCGAGGCCGTGGCGGGCGTCCTCGATCGCCTGCTCCTTGGTCTCCGCGAGGTGCATCGGCCCGCACAGCCGCCAACCGGACCGGTCGGGGGTGTGCCCGAACTGCGGCGCCCGCTCCTGCATGACGTCCCAGTGCAGCGCCAGCGCATCGAAGCCACCCTCAGGGGCCGTCGCACCCACGGACAGCAGGCTGAGCCCGTTCTTCGCCGCCACCCGCGGACCCGTCGGGCTCGCGATCGCAGCCACGGCGACGTCGAAGTCGCTGTAGGGCGCGAACTGGGTCTGTGCGTCGACCAGGTTGTAGCGCGGCGTCCTGTGCGTGACCTTCTCCCCACGCAGAATCGCCATGAGGACCTCGACGTCCTCCTCGAAGGCACCCCGCAACTCCTCGAGCGGGATACCGATCATCGTCGCGTCCGTGGCGAGCGCGCCCGGCCCCAGACCGAGCATGAACCGACCACGCAGCAGGCGGTCGGTGAACAGCGCGCGATCGGCGACCCACAGCGGGTTGTGGTACGGAAGCGACACGACACCGGTGCCGAGCTTGATGTGCCGGGTCTCCTGCGCGGCATAGGCGATGAAGATGAACGGGTCGGGAATCAGCTCGTGGCCGCACGAGTGGTGCTCGCCGATCCACGCCTCGTCGAAGCCGAGCATGTCCATGTGCCGGATGACGGCCAGGTCGCGCTCGATCGCGTAGGTGGGATCCTGGCCCACCGGGCAGTGGAACGGGGCCATGAACGTCCCGAACTTCAGTGCCATCGTCAGCTCCCTTGCTGAGGTCGAACTCGCGAATTCCGGGCGGCTCCGTGAGCGCGTCGAACGGGAGGATGAGGGGATATGCGCAGGTTGGTTACTGTCAGTCACGCCCTGCAGACGATCGTTGCAGATGCGCAGCGTCGCGGGAAGCCTGAAGCCTCCTCCCGCTACGGGTTGCGTACACCCGGCGCGCGAGTCACCGCGGCGCCGTGGAGGCCGCGGTCAGGTCGTACGAGGTCTCGTAGAGGTCCCGGCGGAACCGTTCCTTGATCGAGGCCACCGCGACGAAGGTGATCACGGCCGTGGCGATGATGTACAACGCCACGGACCAGGACGCACCCGTGGCGGCGAGCAGCGCGGTCATGATGAACGGGGCCAGGCCGCCTGCGAACACCGACGCGAACTGGTAGCCGAGCGACGCCCCGGAGTAGCGGACGTCGGCAGGGAACATCTCGGCGTACAGCGCTGCCTGCGGCCCGTACATCATCGCGTGAATCGTGAACCCGATGATCAGCCCGATCAGGACGACCGGAATCGAGCCGGTGTCCACCAGCCAGAACAACGGGAACGCGAACACAGCCATGAGCACGGTGCCTGTCAGGTAGACACCTTTGCGGTTGCCCCGCCGGTCGGTGAGCGCGCCGAAGAACGGGATCGTGACGACCTGGGTGGCGCCGGCGACCATGACGCAGACCAGGATCGCGGTGCGGGACATGCCGACCTGCTTGGTCGCGTAGTCGAGCAGGCCGCTGATCAGGATGTAGAACGTCGCGTTGACGACGAAGAACGCGCCCGCCGCCTGGAGGATCTGCCGCCAGTAGCTGCGCAGCGCCTCCTGGAGGGGCGTCTTGCGCAGGCCTGCCTCGCGCCTCGACTCCGCGGAGTGCTGCTGCATCGCCCGGAACACCGGGGTGTCGGCGATCTTCAGCTGGACGTAGATGCCGATCAGCACCAGGAGCAGGCCGCTCAGGAACGGCAACCGCCACCCCCAGGAGTCGAACTGCTCGTCGGACAGCGTCGCGGTGAGGATCAGGAAGAACGCGTTGCCTGCGACGGCACCGAAGATCGAGCCGGTCTGGATCAGGCTGCCGTAGAAGCCACGGCGCTCCACGGGTGCGTGCTCGGTGAGCAGCAGTGCCGCGCCACCCCACTGCGCGCCGACGCCGAGGCCCTGCACGAGCCGGGCGACGACCAGCAGGATCGGCGCCCACACCCCGATGCTCGCGTACGGCGGCAGCACGCCGATGCCGAACGTGGCGAGACCCATCACGAGCATCGCGGCGACCAGTGGGGGCTTGCGACCGAACCGGTCACCGATGTGACCGGCGACGATGCCACCCAGCGGGCGGGCGAGGAATCCGACGGCGAACGTCGCGAAGGCGGCGAGGGTGCCGGCGACCGGGTTGACGGACGGGAAGAACTGGTCACTCAGGACGAGCGCCGCCGCCGTCGCGTAGATGAGGAAGTCGAACCATTCGAGCGTCGTGGCGAACACGGCGGCCGCCGCGAGTCGGCCCATCTGTCCGGTGGAAGGGAGGTCGGCATTCTCTGAGCTCATCGCTGTCCACCTCCGGGCCGCACCGCTGCAGCGCCACGACGTCAACGTCAGTACGAACGATCGTTCAGACGATAATCACATGTGGCTCCGCCGAGCAAGATGCACGGAGCAACCCAGCCCGAGCGCGGTGTTTCGGGCCGATCAGTCGTGCCGCGGAAGCGGCGCCTCGACGAGCGCCAACGCATAGCGCGCGTGCTGCTCGGCGAGCTGACCGCGCGACAGGCGCCCGTCGGGTCGGTACCAGGTGGCGATGGCCGCGCACAACGAGAGGATGCTGCGGGCCGCATCGGCTGGATAGGGCGTGCGGAACTCCCCGCTCTCAACACCCTGGGCGACGATCTGCTCGATGAGCGACTGGGTGTCGTCCCGCTCGGCGACCAGCCGCTCCCGGTCCGGACCCTGCAGGTAGCGGACCTCGCTGGCCGAGACCAGCATGGCGACCTGGTGGTCCACCACGAACCCGACGTAGGCGCGGACGGCGTCGCGCATCCGTGGGCTCGCGGCGTCGCCTGCGTCCTCCACCGCCCGCACCACCCGCGCGTACAGCTCGGCGTTGGCGTGCCGCAGCACCTCCGCGAGAAGGCGGGACTTGGAGGGGAAGTAGTTGTAGAGGTTCGACAGGCTGGTGCCCGCGCCGCGGGCGACGTCGCGCATGGACGCACCATTGAAGCCGCTGTTGCCGAATGCCTCGAGCGCCGCGTTGAGAATCGCCGCCTCGTTGCCGCGGCCGGTGTCGGCGATGAGGGCGGCGCCACGCGAACGATCGATCACGTCAATCAGGCTATACCACACCTGCATGGTGATCTGCCCGGCTTGACCTGGGATCTTCCCGATGGTTCTGTAACTGACAAGAACGCTCGTTCATGTGGCGAGGACGACGTGGTCAGGAGGGTCAGTGACGCGCGGCCGAACCGCTCCGCCCCATGCCCGAGCAGGCGGATACTTCGAGGACTTCGCCGTCGGGCAGCGATTCACCAGCGGGCCCCGCACCGTCACCCCCGCTGATCTCGCCGACTTCACCCGCCTCAGCGGCGACGACCACCCCGTGCACACCGATCCCGCGTATCCCGGCGGCCCGATACTGCAGGGTCCCTTCGGACTGGCCGTCGCGATGGGACTGCTGCAGCCGCTCGAACTGCACGGCGACCGCGCTGCCACCACCGTGCTGGGGCTGCTGGACACGCACTGGTCCTACCGGCGCCCGATACGGGTGGGCGACGAGCTGCACCTCGACCTGACGATCGTGCGGTGCCGACGTACGACGGCGCGAGACCGCGGCGTCGTCACCAGGCACATGACGCTCGCGGGAGCCGACGGGGAGACCCGGCAGGAGGGGACGACGTCCGTGCTGCTGGCCGCGCGGGAGGCGGGACCGGACCCGGTCGGCCGCGCGTTCGGCACGACGGGGTGGGGCGAGGCGCTCGCCGAGCGGCTGCGCGAGGGCACGGCCTTCGCCGAGGCGCTCGAGTCATGGGACGGGACGATCGGACTGCGAGCCGGCGAGCACGAGGTGCACCTGCGCGTCTACCGGGGCACAGTGATCGAGGTGTCACGGCGGGCGGCGCTCGGAGCGACGTTCACCATGGAGGCCGACGAGCTGACCTGGACCCAGCTGGTCACCGCGGCGTCCAATGAGTTCATGCGCCGCAGCATGTCCGGGCAGTTCGCGGTGCGCGGCAACGGCTACGAGTACCTGCGCCTGACCCCGGTGCTGAACCTGATCGCCGACGCGGCACGGGCACTCGCACAAGAGGAGCAGCATGAACGGCAGTAACGGCATCGAGGCCGCATATCTGCAGGTCGGAGGATCGCTCGCGTTCGTCGAACAGAGCGGAGCGGGCATCCCGGTGCTGTGCCTGCACACCGCGGGGCAGAGCGGCGTGCAGTGGCGGCACGTCACCGGCGAGCTGGCTGCGCTGGGCTACCGCGCCGTGGTGCCGGACCTGCCCGGTCACGGTCGATCCGAGCCCGCCGTCGGTGGGCCGGTCACCGATCTCGGGAGCTACGCGGAATGGTGCGTCGAGCTGATCGAGCTGCTGGGGCTGGAACGGCCCTTCGTGGTCGGCTGCTCCATCGGCGGCAAGACCGCTCTCGACATCGCGAAGCGGATCCCCGATCGGCTCTCCGGCGTCGTCGCGATGGCTGCGGACGCCTGGACCGGTGGCAGGCCGAGCGTGCGCGGGTTGCGGCGCGAACTGTCCGACGTCGCCGCGCCGAGCCGTAGCGACCGCACCTACCTCGGCACGCTCGCCGTCGTCGGAGAGTCGGTCCCACCACAGCGGGCCGAACTGATCGCGACCATGCACCGGCGGGAGGACCCGGCGGTCTCCCTGTCGGACCTGATCGCCTGGGCCGGCCACGACCTGCGCGCCGAGCTGGCGTCGATCACCTGCCCCGCGCACCTGGTCGTCGGCGCGGACGACCTGTGGGTCGACGCCGCCGACGTCCGCCAGGCCGCCGAGCAGATCCCCGACGCCCGGATGACCGTGCTCCCCGGCGTCGGGCACTACCCGATGGAGGAGATCGACGGCTTCGCCGCGCTGCTCGACCGCTGGTTGCGCGCGCTCACCGGAGCTGCGACGCCGGCAGGTGCGCGATGAGCGCCCCGGACGTCGACCGCGCCGCTGTCGCGCCGCACGCCGTACCCGCACACGCCCGGGGCGCCGACACGGCCGACCAGGTCCCCGCCGACCTGCCCGGCCTGCTCGGCCGCCTCGCCCGTCGCGACCCGGATCGGATCGCGGCCCTCGACAAGGGTCGTGACGGGACGACGATCCCGGTGAGCCGGGGCGAGCTGTGGCAACGCACGCTGTCGCTCGCCGAGGAGCTGCGCACCGGCGGGATCGGAGCGGGCGACTGCGTAGCGGTGTGGCTGCCCAACTGGAGCGATGCGCTGGCCTGGCAGTTCGCCGTCGCCGCCCGTGGGGCCCACGTCATCGGGATCAACACCCGGTACAACGTCGACGAGGTCACGCACGTGCTCGACCGGGCGCGGCCCCGCCTCGTCGCGTTGGCGCACGACTTCCACGATCTGGATCTGCTGGGAGGCCTTCGCGAGGCGGTCGCGCGGTCGACGAACCCGCCACCGGCGGTCGCCGTGGTCGCAGGGCCGGGTGCCCCGGCCGTCGCCGACCCGTCGGCGTCGGACGTCGGCGGTGGCGCCTGGGCTCCCGCAACACCCGTCTCCGCGCCTCCCGGAATCGGCGGCTCCGGCCTCGACGATCTCGTCGTCGCCTTCACGACCTCCGGCTCGACCGGGATGCCCAAGCTTGCCGCGCACCGCGCCCACGGAGTGCTGACACACGCCGTCGCCGATGCCACGACCATCGGTATCGACGAGGCCGACCTCGTGCTGTGCGCGCTTCCGCTGTCGGGCGTCTTCGGTTACAACACCGGGATGGCGGCGCTGGCCGCGGGTGCGACGTGCGTGCTGCAGCCGGTCTTCGACGCCGACACGGTGCTCGACGACATGGCCCACCACGGCGTGACGCACGTCGTCGGCGGTGACGACCTGGTGCTGCGGCTGGCCGAAGCGTGGAAAGCCCGGCCGCGCGACCTCTCCGCCTGGCGCTGGTTGGGGGTCGCCGACTTCCAGGGCCGCTCCCGCGAGCTCGCCGAATGGGCCCGCGACGCGTTCGGCACCGCGACGGCCGGGGTGTACGGCTCCTCGGAGGTGTTCGCCCTGACCGCGTTCTGGCCTCACGACGAACCGGCGCCCGGCCGCTGGACCGGCGGCGGACGGGTGGTGCACGACGGGATCACCGTGCGGGTCGTCGACCCGGTGACCGGGGAGGAGCTCCCGCCCGGGCAGGAGGGCGAACTGCAGTTCCGGGGCCCGAACGTGGTCGACGCCTACCTCGGCGACGACTCCGCGGCGACCAAGGCGTTCATCGCCGACGGCTGGTTCCACAGCGGCGACCTGGGCGCCCTCGTCGACGAGGGCGTGTTCGCGTTCGTCTGCCGGATGGGTGACGCGCTGCGGCTGCGAGGTTTCCTCGTCGACCCCGCTGAGATCGAGCGGCGGCTGGCCGAGCACCCGGACGTGTTCACCGCCAGGGTCGTCGGCATCCCCGGTCCCGACGGTGACACCAGAGCGATCGGGTTCGTCGTTCCCGAGGAGGGCAGAGCGCCGGAGCCGGCGTCGCTGCGGGATTGGTGCGCGGAGACGCTCGCGCGGTTCAAGGTGCCCGACGCAGTGCACCTCATCGACGCCATGCCGACCACGTCGGGAACGAACGGCACGAAGATCCGGGCGGCCACGCTGCGCGAGTGGGCCCGTCAGAGATTCGAGGACTCCAGGTCGACCTGACCGTTGGCGACGAGCCACTCCAGTGCTTCACGGAGTGCCTCCAATGCCGTGTAACGAGGGGCGAAGCCCAGCAGCGTGCGTGCGCGCTCGATGCCGGCGCTGATCGAGCGGGAGACATGCTCGCGAGTCGCGCCCGCATGCTCAGCTCCGACCCGCGACACGAACGTGGGCCAGTCGAGAAGTTCGAGCACGGGCTCCCGGCCGAACCAGCCGGCCACGCCCTGCGCGAGACCTCGCAAGGTCATCGCCTGCTCAGCGACGACATGGAAGCTCGAACCGATGGCCGCAGGGCGCGTCAGCGCTCGCTCGAACGCCTGCGCGACGTCGTCGGCGTGGACGTGATGCAGAACGCCGAGACCGAGATCGGGCAGCGGAAGCGGCGCACCCAGCGCGAGAGCGCGCCACACACCTGGGTCGAGGTTGCCGGCCGGAGTGATGACCGGCCATCCGGGCCCGCTGATGTGGCCGGGGTGCAGCACCACACTCGGCACACCACCGCTGCGTGTCTCGCGGTGCAGCAACTCCTCGATCGCTGCTTTGCCGATGCCGTAGTCGCCCACCGGATTCCGCGGCTCGTCCTCGGTGACCGGCACCCGCGCCACAGGGCCGTGCACCCAGATCGTGCCGCAGTGCAGCAGCAGCGGCCGGCTGTGCCGCAACGCCTCGACGAGCTGGGCCGCCGACTCGGCGGTGAAACACACCAGGTCCACCACGACGTCGGGTTCCAGGGCCGCGACCCGGGACCCGAACGTTCCGGCGGCATCCTCTGCCTCCCGGTCGACGGTCACCCGCTCGACCCGCGACCACTCCGGCGCGTGGTGGTAGGGCTCGCGTGTCCCGCGGCTGAGCGCAGTGACCTCATGCCCCGCGCGCACGAGTCGGGGAATCAGGTACGAGCCGATGTGCCCGGTCGCTCCGACGACCACGACACGGCTCATGCGGAACGTCCCGAGAGACGGGCTTTGCCGGTGTCACGAGGAGATGTCACCGCAAGATCATGCACCCTGTCCGATGTAGATGGAGACCGGGTGAGCCGAGCTCGGGCATCGAATTGCCGGTCGCTATCGGCTCAATTCGTCAGGGGCCCGAGGTGCGGTCATCGTCTCGAGGCTCGCCGCCTTCTATCGCCTCGACGGCTCCGAGAAGGCTGCGCAGGCCGATTTCCTCTCGCTGGATGTCGATGGACTCGTACAACCATTCGGCGCTCTCCTGCTCGACGACCTCCGCCGGGCCACTCGACTCGGCCAGGTCCAGTTCGGCCCTGACCTCGATCTCGAGCTCGCTGAGAAATGTGCCGTCGCCCGTCGGGTCGCTCACTTCTTCCTCCATGATGTGGTAGCCCCCACGGTGACGGTCCGAGCGGGCATGTCCTTCTTCCTCGAGGATGGTTGACCGGAAACCGGCGGCGGCCCGGGCGATCTCGCCGCGGGCCGCCGGTGCCGGCTCGATGGCAACCGGATAGCGAGCCGCCGGTCAGCAACTCCGGCGATCGCCGTCGAGCCCGGGGCTCCCGAGCCGAAGGCCTTGCCGTGGAATCACGGACGAGGGGCGCGGCGGGGCCGGCGTTCCTCGAGCTCCTCGGCGCTCACCGGGATCAGCATCGGCTGGCCGGGGACGCCGAACATGGTGACCACGAACCTGGTCTCGGCGTCGGCGAGATTGTTGCCGTCCTGGTAGTGGATGACGTCGCCGCCCGGCTCCCAGAACGTCTCGCCCGCACGCACGACACGCTGGGGATCGCCCTCCAGCTCGAAGATCATCTCGCCCTGGACCACGTAGCCGAAAGCGGGCCCGGTGTGACGGTGAGGCGGGCTACCGGCGCTCCCCGCCGGCAGGGTGACGAGGATCGTCATCGCCTCGGAGGACTCGGGCACAGGCGGGGTGGGCACCGAGCCGATGAGCTCGATCTGCGGCGGGGGCGTCGTTCGGTTCGGGTCCTCGATGTGGTGCGAGTGGTCGATGCTCATGAGTACTCCCATTTCTCGTGCGGTGCCTCGGAATCGAGGACACCAGCTAGGACAGGACAGCGACTTCGTCCGTGACAACAAGCCGTGGCTCGGCAGCCCGAAACGGCGGTGGACTGCGTCACACCGCCGCAGGTCATGAACGGCAGCCCAGCGCGGGTGTGGTGCGGCGCGCGTCTACTGCTGCGCGAGCCACTTGTCGAACGTGGTCTCCCCGAGCTGGGCGTCCGGACCGGGGAGCAGCGTCCGCTCGCTCAGCCGCACCCCGTAGTAGGGGGCCTGCTCGTCGGTGACGACCTTGCGCGGGTCGCCCTTCGCCGCAAGACCCTTGCACACCAGCTCGTCGAGCCGGAACTGCTCCGGGCCGCCGATTTCGCGGATCCCGTTCAGCGGCTCCCCCACCGCGACGCGAGCGACCGCGGTGGCGACGTCGTCGGACACCATCGGCTGGATGAGTGCAGTCGGCAGGCGGACCTCGCCGTCGACCGTGCTGAAGTCCGCGATGGCCTTGACGAACTCGAAGAACTGGGTGGCGTGCACGATCGAGTACGCCCGGCCCGAGTCGCGGATCAGCTTCTCCTGGACGATCTTCGCCCGGAAGTAGCCCGAATCCGCCAGTCGATCCGTGCCCACCACCGACAGCGCCACGTAGTGCCCGACCCCCGCCTTCGCGGAGTACTCGAGCAGGTTCGTGGTGGAGGTGCGGAAGAACTCCATCACCGGCTCGTCGGCGAACGACGGGGAGTTCGACACGTCCACCACGACCGCTGCGCCTTCGAGCACCTTCGCGAGGCCCTCTCCTGTCAGCGTGTTCACGCCGGTGTTCGGGGAAGCGGGCACGGCCTCATGCCCGTGCTCGTTCAGCGTGGCCACCAGCTTCGACCCGATGAGCCCGGTCCCACCGATTACGACGATCTTCACGACGAATCCCTCCATCCGAGTCCGCGTACCGCCCGCTGCGCGGGGCGGTGTCGGTAGCGAGGACAGGACAGCCTCCGGATCTGTGACAGCTGATCCGCCGAAGCCGATGTGACGCCCGTCATGTCACGAATCGGTGTCTCGTCCTGTCCTCGCTCCCGACAACGGCACCTCGCGAGGAGCACACATGGACACGACATCGCTGGCGCAGACCGCGCGGAGCCAGATCGAACGCGCCAGGGCGTCGGCGCACGGCCGTAGCGCTCACACGGTGCACGGAGGCCACGACCACGTGCTCCGGCAGACCGTCATCGCGCTGCGAGCCGGCGAGACGTTGCAGGAGCACGACAGCTCGCGGGAGGCGACGCTGCAGGTGCTTGCCGGCCGGGTGCGGCTGGCCGCCGCGACACGGGCGGTGGAAGCCGTCGCGGGCGACCTCCTCGCGGTGCCCGCCGACGCCCACACGCTCCACGCGATCGCGGACTCCGCCGTGCTGCTGACCGTCGGGCTCGTACTCGGCACGCCCGCGCCCGTTGCGGTCGCGGGCAATGCAGGCCCTGGCTACTCCTGGCAAGAGGACTGGAACTAGGCGTGCAGCCGGGAACTCTGCCCGAGCCCGGACCGGTGCGCAGCCGGCCGTCGCTCCGGATCCGGATGACGGCGCGCGCCGCCGACGAGCCACACCGGGCCTCCACTCCGCTCGAACTGCTCTTCGATCTGACGTTCGTGGTGGCTGTTGCGGGGCTCGTGACACAGCTCGCCCACGGGTTGGCGCAGGGGCACGCGGCCGAAGCCGTGACGCCGTTCCTGCAGGTGTTCTTCGCCATCTGGTGGGCCTGGATGAACTTCACCTGGTTCGCCTCGTCCTACGACACCGACGACGTGCCGTACCGGCTGCTCACCCTGCTGCAGATGGGCGGCGTGCTCATCCTGGCCGCCGGGGTGCCGCCCGCGTTCGCCACCGGGGACTACCGCGCGGTCACCCTCGGCTACCTGGTGATGCGTGTCGGGCTCGTGGCGCAGTGGCTGCGGGCGGCACGGGAGGACCCCGATCGCCGCGGCACCACCATCCGGTACGCCGTAGGCATCTCCGCCGTCGAGGTGCTCTGGCTCGTCCGCCAGCTACTGGCGGAGCTCGGTGTGCTCAGCGGTGCGACGGTGCCGGTGGTGGTGTTCGTCGCCCTGGCCGGGGCCGAGCTGGCAGTGCCTGCGTGGGCCGAACGCAACAACTGGAGAACGAGCTGGCATCCGCACCACATCGCCGAGCGGTACGCGCTGTTCACCATCATCCTGCTGGGCGAGAGCGTCCTCGCGGTGTCCACCGGGTTCGCCGACGCCGTCGGTGCCGGTCTTCACGGGTCGCTGGTGGTGGTCGCGGGCTCCGGGCTGGTGTTGCTGTTCGCGCTCTGGTGGCTCTACGACATGGAACCGAGCGGCGACGGGCTGTCGGATCGGCGAGAGCGCGCGTACCTGTGGGGCTACGGGCACTACGGGATCTTCGCGGCCCTCGCGGCGCTCGGGGCGGGCCTCGAGGTCGCCGTCCGGCAAACCGGTGGCCACAACGCTGTGGGCACGCTCGGGACGGGCTACGCGGTGGCGGCCCCGACCGCGGCGTTCCTGGCGCTGCTGTGGCTGAGCCACGCTCCGATCGTGCCGCGATCGCAGGCCCGGCCGTCCGTTCTGCTGGGCGCCGCCGCCCTCGTGCTGCCGGCTCCGATCGCGCTCGCCCGGGCAGGCGTGGGCGCGATCCTCGCCGTGATCGCGCTGATCGCCGCCGCGGCGGTCGCCGCGGCGGTGTGGCGCTCATCCAGTCCCGACATGGACACCTGACGCGGAACGCATCTGCTGAAGATCAACGACATGTGTCCATGTCGAGAGCACACCCGCAGGTGGAGATTCTTTCGACCCTCCTTCCCGTGGGTTTGTTGACCTTCGTCGTGCGATGCGTTGGGGGGCAGGGCATTGTGTGCGGCGTCAAACTGAACAGGGGGTGTTGATGTGGGTGCCGTGCTCGCAGTTCCGGTCGAGGCGGAGCCGTGGTCGGTGGAGGTGCGTTCGGAGTCGAGCTACCTGTTCGCGGGGTATCAGTCCGTGGGTTTCCCGGCGGTGCGTCGTGGTGCCGGTGTGGTCGCGTTGACCCTGGACCGCGGGCTGGTGCCGGGACTGGTGGTCGCGTGCGATGTGCTGCTGGGTCACGCGTACCTCGCGGAGCATCAACAGCCGCTCGGTTGGTCGGCGATGGGGTGCGGGCGCGGACAGGTGGCGGTGCTTGGCCCAGGGCTCGTGTCCTTCACCCAGCCTGAGGTTTCGGTGGGTGGTCTGGCCCAGGCGATCGAGGTCGAGCACACGTGGTTGGCCGGGTTGCGGCGTGCATTGGAGCCTTGGGCTGCGTCCCCGGCCCCGGTGGTCCGCCCCCTCGGGTAGGCCGTCCTCCGCCTCTGCGTGCGCGTTGGCGGGCGGGGGGTGTGCGTGTGTTCGGGGCGGCCTCAGGCCTTCGACCACCGGAGCCGCTCGCCCTTCGAGTCGAGCTTGCACGCCATCGGCGTGCCCGCGCTAGAGCCCACGGGCTGGGCCCAGCGGGAGCTCGGCTTGCACCGTGGTGCCCGCGCCGCAGACGCTCTGCACCCAGAGCCGGCAGCCCAGAGCATCCACCCGGTCCTTGAGCCCGACCAAGCCGGATCCGCCGGAGAGCTCGGCGCCGCCGCGTCCGTCGTCGCGCGCACACCCGCAGCGCGTCGGCGTCGTCGCCCGCGGCAGCGGTGTCGACGTGGACGTCGATGGTGGAGGCGTCGGCGTGTTTGACCGCATTGGTCAGCGCCTCGGCCACCACGTAGTAGGCGGCGACCTCGATCGGCTCGGGGAGCTGTCGATCGGCCCGGACGTCCAGGCGGACGGGGATGGTGCAGCGGCGGGCGAGCACCTCCAGCGCCGAGGACAGGCCGCCTTCGGCGAGGGCTGCAGGGTGGATGCCGCGGGCGAGCTCGCGCAGCTCATCCAGGGTGCTGGTGGCCTCGGCGGCCAGGTCGTCCAGCTGTGCCGCCAGCTCGACGGCCTCGGGCGGCGCCGCCGCCTGCGCCAGTTGTAGTGCCATGGCGAGGGAGACCAGCCGTTGTTGGGCGCCGTCGTGCAGATCGCGCTCGATGCGCCGCCGCGCCTGGTCGGCGGCGGCCACGATCCGGGCACGCGAGGCGGTCAGCTGCGCCTGGCTCTCCGCGTCGGCGACGGCGGTGGCGGCCAGCTCGGTGAACCCGGCCAGCCGGGCCTCGGTGTCCGCGGGCAACGGCTGCACGCGCGTGGACGCTATGCCCATCAGGCCCCACAGCCGGCCGGCGACGTTGATCGGCACGGCGGCCGCCGCGCCGAAGCTGAACGCCCGGGCGATGTATGCGGCGTCGCCCGAGACGGTGGTGTAGTCGTCGATCCGCGCCGGCCGCCCGGTCTCGAACACCAGCGTGGTCACGTTCCGCCCGCCGAGCTTGTACCGGGTGCCGACCTTGATGGGGGAGGCGGCGGTGCTGCTCCACGCACCCAGGATCGTGGCCCCGCCGTCCGGGTCGTACCGGGTCATCGTGATGAATTCAGCGTGCAGCACCCGCCCGACCTCGGCGGTGACAGCGGCGAACACCTCCTCCGGCGCCGCCGCCCGGGCAAAGAGCGTGGCCACCCCGCGCAGCGCGGCCTGCTCCTCGGCGAACCCGCGCAGCTCTACCCGCGCCTGGGCGTTGGCGAGGGCGGTGGCGACCAGCTCGGTGAACCCGGAAAGTCGCGCCTCGGTGTCTGCCGGCAACGGCTGCGCGTGCGTGGACGCTACGAGCACCAGGCCCCACAGCCGGCCCTCTACATTGATCGGCACGCCGACCGCCGCGCGGACGCCCCACCTGTGGTGAGTCTCGGCGACCGGACCCGAGGCAGTGGCGTAGTCGTCGATCCGCACCGGCCGCCCCGTTTCGGACACCAGCGTCAGCACGTTCCGCCCCCCGAGCGCGACCCGAGTACCGATGGGGACAGGGAAAGCGACCTCAGTTCTGGTCCACGCGCCGACCCACGTCGCCGTGCCGTCCGGCTCGTACCGGAGCTCGCATACTCGGTACCGAGCAGCCGCCCGACCTCCGCGGTGACAGCGGCGAACACCTCCTCCGGCGCCGCCGCCCGGGCAACGAGCGTGGCCACCCTGCGCAGCGCGGCCTGCTCCATGCCGAATCGCTCGACATCCTGGGCCAGCGAGTCCGCCCCAGACGTGACCCGTCGCGCATGCGCGGCCAGCTCGCCCACCACGTACCCGGTTACCGCGGAGGCGACCAGCGTCGCCAGCGCCCGCGCTCGGGTCACCGCTGAGCGGCCTCGACTGGCGCCGTTCGGCGCCGTAGCGCCTCTCACGACATGAGGCTAGCCACCAGCTGTCCTGGTGAACACCACCGTCAACCGGCACATTCTGCGGGAGCACGCCTCCGCTGGCGACGAGCAGGACCATCCGGCCACCGCCCACGAACACGCTGCTCACGACCTGCATCGCCTCGGCGTTCCGCGTGGGATCGAGCGAGTACAGCGCGCAGAGGTACGGCGGCAGGGTAGAGTGCTCCAGCTCGATCGCCCACTGCAGGTGCGTGCGCAGGTCGTCGAGCGCGGCGATTCCTGTGGTGGAGAGCGTCACGGTGGTCCTTCCTCAGGGGCACGCGGGATGTGCACACCCGCCTTTCCGGAGGACAGGACGGCCCCGGATCTGTGACACGGGGCGCAGAGCGCCCACGAGACGTCACATTCCGGTGGGCTCTCCTGTCCTATCCGGTGAAGCGTGTCCGGCCGAGTCGCGAGATAAGAGCGGGAGCACCGGGTTTCAGACGGCTCTTCGGAGTAGGCGTCAAGCAGAGCGTGACTGGTCCCACCCGCCGCCGGACACCACCACCCCACACGAAGGAGAACGATGAAACCGGCCGAGCAGCGGATCGCGACCTCCGTACTGGTGATCGGCACCGGCGGCTCCGGGCTGCGTGCCGCCATCCAGCTGGCCGAGCGCGGCACCGACGTCCTCGTGGTGGGCAAGCGGCCCTCCACCGACGCGCACACCACCCTCGCGGCGGGCGGCATCAACGCCGCCCTCGGCACCATGGACCCCGAGGACTCCTGGCAGCAGCACGCCGCCGACACGCTGAAGGAGAGCTACTTCCTCGCGGATCCGCACACCGTCCGGATCGTGGCCGAGGGTGCGGCACGCGGAATCGCCGACCTCGAACGCTGGGGCATGCCCTTCGCCCGCGAGGCGGACGGGCGCATCTCGCAGCGATACTTCGGCGCGCACACCTTCCGGCGCACCGCCTTCGCCGGCGACTACACCGGCCTGGAGATCCAACGCACCCTGGTGAACCGGGCCCGGCAGCTCAACGTGCGGATCATCGACACGATGTACGTGACCCGGATCCTCACCCGGGACGGCGTGGTGTTCGGCGCGTACGGCTTCGACACCGAGGACGGCACCCGATACGTGATCCACGCCGATGCCGTGATCCTGGCAGCGGGCGGACACACCCGGATCTGGCGACGGACCTCCTCGCGCCGCGATGAGAACACCGGCGACTCGTTCCGGCTCGCCCTCACAGCGGGCGCGCGCATTCGCGATCCCGAGCTGGTGCAGTTCCATCCCTCGGGCCTGATCGAGCCCGAGAACGCGGCCGGCACGCTCGTGTCGGAGGCCGCCCGCGGCGAGGGCGGGATCCTGCGCAACCGGCTCGGCGAGCGGTTCATGGAGCGCTACGACCCGTTGCGGATGGAGCTCTCCACCCGTGACCGGGTTGCCCTCGCCGCCTACACCGAGATCAAGGAGGGCCGGGGCACGCCACACGGCGGGGTCTGGCTCGACGTCTCCCACCTGCCGCGGGAGACGATCATGCAGCGGCTCCCCCGCGTCTACCAGACCCTGCTCGAACTGCAGATGCTCGACATCACCACGACGCCGATCGAGATCGCACCCACCGCCCACTACTCGATGGGCGGGGTCTGGGTGCGCTCGGAGGACCACGGCACCGGAATCGAGGGCCTGTACGCCATCGGCGAGGCCTCCAGCGGACTGCACGGAGCCAACCGGCTCGGCGGCAACTCGCTGATCGAGCTCCTGGTGTACGGACGGATCGTGGGCGACACCGCGGCGGACTACTCGGCCGCCCTCGGCGCGCAACAACGCAGCGCCGCCGCGGTCGCCGAGGCCCGCGACGAGGTGGACCAGCTACTCGCCGCGGACGGGCCCGAGAACGTCCGCTCACTGCAGCGTGCGGTCCGCGACACCATGACCGAGCACGCCGGCGTCGTGCGCGACGAGCACGGTCTGCAGGCGGGGCTCGCCCGGCTCGACGACATCGAGACGACCGCGAAGAACGTCGGCGTGCATCCCGACCTGGCCGGCTTCCAGGACCTGGCCCACGCGTTCGACCTGCGGTCGTCGCTGGTCGCAGCCCGTGCGACCGTGGAAGCCGCGATCGAGCGCCGGGAGACCCGCGGCTGCCACAACCGCTCGGACTTCCCGAACCTGGACGAGTCACTGCGGGTCAACATGGTCTGGTCCGGGCCGGGGAACGTGGTCCGCGAGCCGGTGGCCGAGACGCCCGTGGAGATCGCGGCCCTCGTCCGGGAGGTCTCGTCCGCCGGCAAGCTCGTGGAGTGAGCCGGTGGAGGGCCGCTACTCCGCGCTCCTCGCCCGTACCGCGGCGGCGATGCGCTCCAGCTTCGCGGGGTTCATGACCCAGTAGACGCGGTCGATGCCGTCCGCGGTCACGTTCACCGTGAACCACACCACCGGCACGCCGTCCCGGCTGGCCAGAACGGACGGGCGGCCGTTGGCATCGACCCAGTCCACCCGCATCCCCGGCCAGAACCGCGAGGCGAACGCCGCGATGAACTTCGCCACGCGCACGCGACCGAACACCGGGAAGCGCGACGCGTCCCGGACGGTGCCACCGCCGTCCGTGTAGCTGGCGACCTCCGCGGCGAACAGCGACTCCAGCTCGTCGAAGTCGCCTGCCTGCGCCGCGGAGAGGAACGCCTCGAGGAGTTTGTGCTGCGCAGTCGCGTCGACGGACTTCTGCCGCTCCGCCGCCACGGCCTGCCGCGCCCGGCTGAGCAGCTTGCGCGCGTTGCTCACCTTGGTCTGCAGCACCTCGGCGATGCGGGCGTACGGGTAGTCGAACGCCTCGCGGAGCACGAACGCCGCCCGCTCGGTCGGCGAGAGCTTCTCCAGCAGCACGAGCACCGCGGTCTCCAGAGCCTCGCCCCGCTCAGCGCCGAGCTGAGGATCGGCGGTGGTGTCGACCGGTTCGGGAAGCCAGGGACCCACGTAGGTCTCGCGCCGCGCGCGGGCCGTCTGCGTCGCGTTGATCGCCAGCCGGGTGGTCATCGTGACGAGGAAAGCGGTGGCGTCCCGCACCGCGGTGCGGTCATACGCCTGCCACTTCACCCAGACGTCCTGCACGATGTCCTCGGCATCGGCGACACTGCCGAGCATCCGGTACGCGATCCCGAACAGGCGCGGGCGCAGCCGGGCGAAGTCGTCCGCCACCGCGTCCAGCCCGTTGTCCGGAACTGGCGGCCCATTTCCGGTGCTACCCACGACCCAGCCGCCGTCCGGTCAACGTTGACATGACACACCTCCTGGGACCGGGCCGGGATCGACCGCAACCCCATGATCTCCCCCGTCGATCCGGCCAGGGCACGGTGTCCGGAGACTCACACCTCAGGGCACGCTACAAGGAGCTACGCCGTACGACGGCCTGCCGGCTGCGGAGCGAGCGTGACGAGCAGGGCCGGGTGATCGGTAGAGCCGCGCAGGTCGATCGTGCGTGAGCTGTCGACGACGAACTCGGGTGTCACGACGACATGCTGTCGCCCGCCGTCGTCGGCGACCGTGGAACCGGCCGGGAGACAGGACATGAGGTCAGCGCTGTCACCGGACCCGAGGTTCAGGTCACCGCCCAGCACCAGCGGCGCCGCCCCGTCTCGCGCGCGCAGCGCTGCGATGACCGTGCCGAACATGTACCTGCACTGGGCAACCGTCACCTCCCGCTTGGTGTAGGCCAGGTGCGTGGTGCAGACGGTGACGGCCGGAGTAGCCGCAACGTCCAGACACAGCCACGCCCGCTCCTCCGGGTCCTCGCTGTCCTGGGCCGGATAGATCCCACTGTCGGTGGAGGACCCCGGCACCGCCGGCCACCGCGAGAGCAGGCCGATGCCGTACTGCTGGCCGTTGCGACAGCGGTACGGATCTCCCGTGCGTCCGTCACGTGCCGCTTGGAACGACGACGTGACCATGCCGCCGGGCACCACATCGGCGAGCGCCCGTTCGAGGGCCGACACGTCGTCCTGACAGACCTCGTTCAAGGTGACGAGGTCGGGTGCCTCGGCGCGAATCACCGCGGCGGCCTCGGCCGTCGACCGGCCGGTGTAGCAGCCGGCGATGCCGCTGCTGCACAGGTTCATCTGCAGCACCCGCACCGGCCCGGCCTGCACGCCACCTACCGGGTCCGGCCGACCAGGCGGGGGCTCCACCGCGTTCGACCCGGTCGTCATCCCGGCGCATCCCGCCAGGCACGCGACCAGGCAGCCGACAACAGCCGCCCGCAGCCCTCGGTACGACCTGTCGCGCATGCCCGTCTCCCCATCCCCGGCTCCCCGTCGCGCGGGGGCGTTCGACCCTACGGTCCCGGATCGGGCCGAGGCCACCGTAGGAGGACACGCTCGTCGCTGTCGGGACCGGAGCACTGGTCATCCGCCCCGTTGCATCGCGCTTCTCCACGCTCAAATGGCCCCTCCGATCTGCTCGGAAATGACCCACGACGGCGCGCCACACCGGCTCTAGGGTTGGTTCACGGCCGCGTTGGCAACGACGTGTCACGGGTGCCACGCAGGTGAACTCCTCAAAGTGCGGCCGAGCGGGTGTTCACCATCCAGAGATGACGAGAAAACCAGGAGGAAACGATGGCGATCCCAACCGATGGTGGTCACACCGATGAGAAATTGAGAATCTTCCTCGCCGGCGCGTCCGGCGTGATCGGACAGCGGCTGATTCCCCTGTTGGTTCAGGACGGGCACGTGGTCAGTGGCATGACGCGCTCACCCAGCAAGGTGGGAATGCTGCGCCATCTCGGCGCCGAACCGACCGTTTGCGATGTCTTCGATCGCGAGGCACTCATCCAGGCGGTTCGCGACTTCAACCCGGACGTCGTGCTGAACGAGCTGACCGACCTGCCGGATGACGTGGCCCAGATCGGTGCGCTCGCAGACCTGAACGCTCGCATCCGGACCGAGGGAACCCAGAACCTGATCGAGGCTGCACGGCGCAGCGCGTCGCCGAAGATTCTGACGCAAAGCGTCGCCTGGCAACTTCCCGATGGTCCCGATGCCCGAGCTGTCGCAGAACTGGAGCGTGCCGTTCTGGCCGAGGGCGGAGTCGTGTTGCGCTACGGACAGTTCTACGGGCCCGGCACCTACAACGAGCAGCAGATTCCCACGGAACCTCGGGTCAGCATCGACCGAGCTGCCGAACTGACGGTGAAGGCACTGGGCGAGCCGGCCGGTGTCGTCGTCATCACCGACTGAGCGCCGGGCGGCTACGTCGAGCACGACAGCACCCACCGGTGTCACTGATGTGCCATCAGCACCTGCCCGCCGGCCGCACTTCGCCAGACTCCGTCGCTGCGATCCGGAGCCTGCGGCGGAGGCGGTTCGGCGGGCTTCCCCGTGCGTAGATACGGGCCGCCTGGGCGTCACCGGGTTCTCGGCACCCCACAGTGTGGTGACGGCGCGCCGGTCCGGGAAAAGGGGATTCCTGTCCCGGTAGGTGTTGTAGAGCGAATCACGCAAGACGCCGGGAGCCACCGTGCTGCCCTGTGTCGATCGCGTCTTTGACACTGCCGCCAAGGTATGCAAGCCTGTCAATGTTGACAGTGCCGCCAAGCATGGGCAATGTGCCGCTCGCCCCGCCGACGGCGTGGCACACATGAGCCGAATACTGCCCAACCTCCCTCCGCCTTCGAAGGAGCCTTTGATGAGCCCTGTCTTTGGCCTGCAAGGACGCCATACCTTTTCCATCGAGACCGGTGGCATCGCCGCGCCCGACTCGGAATATCTTATTCCGCAGATCGTCCGCCACAACGGTGTGATTCCACGAGGGAATGTGGTCAAATGGTGCCTGGGGTTGAGGGGTACCCCAGTTCATCATCCGAACGTCGAGATGATCGGCCGAGCCGCCGATCTTGCGCAGATGGCGGATGGGCGCACTTGCGACCGTCGACAGACAGTGGGTCAGCCCAGCGACCGCACGGTCAGGGCGCGGGCGGGAGCAATGCGCCGATCAGTGCGGCGGCCGTGCCCCTGAGGCGCTCGTGATCCTGGTAGACGCTTTCCACGATCACGTTCCCCCGACTCATGGTGACCAGCACCCGCGCCGCCTCCACCGGAGAGATGGTTAGTCGGGCTCGGGCATCATCAGCGCAGAGCCGCTCACACATGAGCCGCTCCAGGTTGTCGAGCAGATCCCGAAGTACCGCGTTGATGCGTTCCCCGTCCGCGCGGATGTCGATGGCCGTCTTGGTCGTCAGGCATCCGCGCGGCGGGACGCCTGTGGCCATGGACGTGAAGCTGAAGTCGAAGAAGTCGATCAGGGCGCCGTCGATGCTCGGATTGGCGAGCAGCTGCGCCACCTCGGCGAGGAACTGCTTGGCGTAGTCCTCGAAGACGTGCAGGAACAGGGTTTCCTTGTCCTGGTAGGCGTTGTAGAGCGATCCACGCAGCACGCCGGAGGCCGTCGCGATGTCCTGCATGGAGGTCGCGCCGTAACCCTTGGCCCAGAAGACCTCCAGGGCTCGCTCCAGGGTCGCCTTCTCGTCGAACTGCCGCCGCCCAGCCACGTGGAGAGCATACCCGTCTTTGACACCTCCGCCAAAGTATGCGAGCTTGTCAAAGATGACAGGGCTGTAACGCATGGGGCCGGGCACTTTTCCGATCCCTCCATCTCCAAGGAGCCTTCGATGAGCTCTCCCCCTCTTGACCTGCAAGGACGCCGCACCCTCATCACCGGAGCCGGCAGCGGCATCGGCCGCGCCCTGGCCCTCGAACTAGCCGCTCGCCATGGCACCCTGGCACTGGCTGGCCGGCGCCCCGAGCCGTTGGCAGAGACCGCAACCCTGGTCGCCGAGCGCGGCGGCACCGCGCACACGATCACCAGCGACCTCACCGCCGACGGCGAACCCGAACGCGTCGTCACCGAGGCCGTCGCTGCGCTCGGCGGGCTCGACATCCTGGTCAACAACGCCGGGAACGTGCGGGCGGCGGCGCTCGAGGACATCGACGTGGCCGACATCCGCGCCATGATCGAGCTCAACCTGCTCGTGCCCATCCTCATGACGCGGGCCGCGCTGCTGCACCTGCGCGCTGCAGGCGCCCAGCACGGACACGCCGCCCTGGTCGGCATCGCCGCGAGCGCCGGCCTGCTCGGCACGCCCTTCTACGCCACCTACGCGGCCACCAAGGCCGGCCTCATCCGATTCGACGAAGCAGTGCGCCGGGAGCTGTACGGCAGTGGCGTTCACGTCGCCACGGTTTACCCCGGCCCGGCCGACACACCCATGATGGCGACGACCCGAGCCGGCGCAGACCTCGGCTACAGGCTCCGCCCCGTCGACCAGTTGGTCGCGGAGATGATTGCCGGCCTCGAGGAGCGTGGAATCAACATCAACACCCAACTCCCCGAGCGCCGCGCGATGGAGGAGCTCAACGCGAGGGACCCGCTCGCCGTCGACGCCTCCCTCGCACCGAAGCTCGCTCAACTCCGAGCCGCCGTCAGCACACACCGCAGCATCTGACCCGGCATGGATTTCACCGAGATAACGGGCTTCCGGGTGCGCCCGGTGGTTGTGCCGCTCCGACGGCCATTGCGCACAGCTTCGGGTGAGATCCCAGCGAGTCCGCTGCTGTTGATCGACGTAACCACCGAAGGTCGCGTCACGGGAAATTCCTATGTGTTCGCGTACACCGAGTCCGCCCTACCAGCGATGGTCGCCATTGCGGCGGAGCTCGAACACGACCTGATCGGACGGTCCGCTTCGCCGGAAGCTCGCCTCGATCGACTCCACGCCCGTTTTCGCCTACTCGGCCTGCCGGGCCTGCTCGGAATGGTGATCTCCGGAGTGGAGATGGCGCTGTGGGACGCGCTGGGCAAAAGACTCGGCGCCGGAGTCGCCAGCCTTCTCGGCGGCGAACCGGTCGCCGTCCCGGCTTACGACAGTTTCGGCATGGTCAATCCGGCAAAGGACGCAGAGCAATTGCGCCGCTCCGTCGAAGCCGGCTTCCGCGGAGTGAAGATCAAACTCGGCTATCCCGACGTCGAAGACGATCTGGACGTTGTTCGCTGGGCCCGGAAGGTCGTCGGCGCGAACACGGAACTGATGGTGGACTACAATCAGTCACTCCGCACACAGGAGGCAGAGAGACGTATCGAGCGGCTTCGCGACCTCGACGTCGCATGGATAGAAGAGCCCATCGCCGCCGAGGACCTTGCCGGCCACTCCCGACTTCGCCGGCTGGCCGGCGGGAAGCTGCAATCCGGGGAGAACTGGTGGTTTCCGAGCGGCTTCCAGACCGCCCCTGCACGTGGGTGCGAGCGACTTGGTGATGCCCGACCTGGTGAAGGTCGGCGGCTTCACCGGCTGGCTGGAAGCTGCGCGGCTAGCAGAGACCGCCTCCATTCCCGTGAGCAGCCATATGCTCGTCGAGGCCAGTGCTCACGCGCTCGCCGTGACGCCCACGCGGCACTGGCTCGAATATCTCGATATCGCAGGACCGGTTCTGCGGAGCCCGCTCCGTCCTGCTGACGGGAACATTACAGCCCAAGGTCCTGGGATCGGAATTACCTGGGACTGCGATGCCGTAAACAAGTATGCAGTCTGATCAAGGTGAAGGAGTTGAACTGACATGGCGGGTCTATATCCTGAAGTCACACACCATACCGCTCGACTGAACGGACTGAAGCAGCACTACGTCACCGCGGGCGATGGACCACCGGTTTATCTCCTCCATGGCTTCCCCGAGACCTGGTTCGGGTGGCGGAAGCAGATACCGGTGCTAGCCCAGCGCTATACGGTCGTGGCGCCGGACCTGCGAGGGTACGGATTGTCGGACAAGCCGGCGGTCGGTTACGACAAACGGACCATGGCGAACGACGTGGTCGCACTCATGGACCACCTCGGCCACCAGACCATCGCATTGGTGGGGCACGACAGGGGTGCTCGTGTCTCCACACGGTTCGCAAAGGATCATCGGGGCCGCGTGGACCGACTGGTCATCCTCGACAATGTGCCGACCCGCGTGCTCTCGAGCACGTTTGATCTCGATCGCGCCCGGGCGGGGTACTGGATCTTCCCGTTCATGGGAGTGCCCGACCTTCCCGAGAAGCTGATCGGCAGTGGCAACGAGGAAGCGTTCTTGACCCACCTCTTCCGCACCTGGTCCTACAACCCGCAGATGTTGAGCGCCGACGAGGTCGAGGTGTATGTCAAGAACTATCAGCAGCCCGGCACGCTGCGCGGATCATTCGCCGACTATCGGGCGATGGCGGAGGACACGGCGCAGGACATCGAGGACGAGAACGTCCTGATCGACTGTCCGGTCCTCACGATGTGGGGCGCCGAGTCCGACGTCGTCGGTAGGGCATACGACGTCGCGGAGGTCTGGCGCGGAATGGCGAAGAATGTGACAACCATCCCGATTCCGGAATGTGGTCACCTCTGCCAGGAGGAGCGCCCCGATTTCGTGAACGCCGAGTTGCTCAAGTTCTTGGCGAGCTGGAACGGCTCCTGACATAGAGGAAGGAGATACATGGTATCGATCAATGGATCGACCGTCCTCGTCACGGGTGGGCAACGCGGCCTGGGCAAAGCGTTCGTCGAGGCCGCGCTCGATCTGGGCGCGGCCAAGGTGTACGCAACCGCCCGCAGCCCGAGGCCCAGCGCAGACCCGCGAGTTGTGCCACTCCCCCTCGAAGTCACCGACCCGCGCTCGGTGGCCGCACTCGCCGACCAGGCCCGCGATGTGTCCATCGTCATCAACAACGCAGGCGTGACACTGCGCAGGCCACTCATCAGCACGCCGATCGACGAGATCAAAAATCATTTCGAGACCAACTTCTTCGGCGTACTTCGCGTCACCCAGGCTCTCGCACCCACCCTCGCAGCCAACGGCGGCGGAGCGTTGATCAACGTCCACTCGGTGCTGTCCTGGGCCGCCGGAGCGGGCGCGTACGGTGCGGGCAAAGCCGCGCTGTGGTCGGCGACGAACTCCTTTCGTGTCGACCTGGCGGCCCAAGGAACCCAGGTCGTCGGGGTTCACCTGGGATACACCGCGACGGATCTGACCGCCGACCTCGACGTCGTGAAGAGCGATCCTCACGAGGTGGCCCGTGAGGCGCTGCTGGCTGTCGAGATCGGGCAGACGGAGGTGCTGTCCGACGACGTGAGCCGCCAGTTCAAAGCCGCGCTCTCCGGCCCGGTCGAAGGACTCGAGTTCGCCCTCGTCGACGGCCACCTGATGGCCAGGCACCCGACGGCCGGCACGGCCGTCTGAACAGCCGGTCGACAACAAGATCGGAGATTCGAGGCCGGTGCTGGTCACTCTGGACGAGAACATCAACAACCCCGCCTGCGGGACGTGCGCGTTCGCCGTCCGCTAGGCCGGTTCATCGCTCGACGTGGCCGGGTCGCCACGCCGTTCCCGGGTCCTCCACGTCTCACCTGACACGTTAGGAGATCACGTGCCCCGCCTGTACGTCAGCGGTATCGTGCCCGCCCCGGTCGAGAAGGTCTGGGCAAAGATCCGCGACTTCAACGAAATGCCCAGCTGGCACCCCAACGTCGAGAAGAGCTCCCTCGACACCGGGAGGTCCGGCGCGGAGGTGGGCGCCGTTCGCCGTCTCATCCTGGCCGACGGGAGAGAGGCGCTCGAGCGGCTCATCGCGCTCGACGACGGCGACCACACCTTTACCTACGAGTTGATGGGAAGCCCGTTCCCAGGGCTGAGGCGCTACATCGCGAGCTTGCGCCTCGCCCCGATCACGCGTTCGAACCACACCTTCCTCGAGTGGTGGTCGGAATACGACGCGGATGCGGAGGACGAGGCCGGACTCACGCATACATTCACTGGTTCGGTGTACGAGAGCGGGATCGAGGCGTTGCAGGGATGCTCCACGGGCTGACGCAGACGCAGTCAGCGAAGGGGATGGCTCACACGGCCTCGCAGGCTCGAGTAGCAAGCCTCGCTGATTCCCAACAGAAGGGACGCTAGATCGATGTCCGGAATAAAGTTATCCCTGCTGGACCTCGGCCGAATGGCCGTCGACGACGGATACTTCATTCGAGGGTGCAATGCCGTTGCCACGTCGAATCCGCATCCTCAGTACGATCGCCGCGATGTTGCCATCTTGGCAGCGGTGGTCGAGCACCCCAAAATCGGGCCGATTCTTTTCGATACCGGATGTCGACAGAACGCCGAAGAAGAATGGCCCGAGCGCGCTTGGGACCTCTTTCCCATGACTCGATACGAGGAGGAGCATCACCTCGACCGCGCACTCCAAGCCGCGGGCTACGGCGTCGACGAGATCAAGGCCGTTGTCATCAGCCATCTGCACCTGGACCACGGCGGAGGACTCGAGCATTTCCAGGGCACAGACGTTCCAATTTATGCGCACGAATTAGAGATCAAGGAGCACTACTATGCCGTTGCAACCAAAGAGGGCGGCGCATACCTGCCAATCGACCTCAACTGGGAGCTGAACTGGCAGCCCATCCATCGAGAGGAGACCGAACTGTTCGACGGTGTCACCCTTCGGAACATGCCCGGACACACGCCTGGCTTGCTCACCATGCAGGTCGAGACCCAGAGTTCCGGACACTTCGTGCTGGCTTCTGATCATTACCACGTGCGAGACCTGTTCGAGCAGGACGGCCTGGTGCAGGGGTGGTTCGGCAATGACTTGTACGGGTGGTCCCGTTCTCATCGATGGATGAAGCACCTGCAGAAGCGTTACGACGCAACGATGGTCTACGGCCATGACGTCTCCGTGTTCGAGCATCTGAAGGCTCAGAGCGAGCAGTTCGACTGAATGCCAATCTGCACTCAGCGACCCGGGCAACCGGGCCGCTGCAGCGCGGAAAGAGCCACAATTGCCGCTCTGAGCCGATGGGGGCAACTCGATGCTCCATTCTCAGGATCCGCTCTCTTGGGAGCGGCTTGGTGGATGACGATATCGGTCGCCCGAGATCGATCGTGTGGTCCAGCAGCTGGAGCGCCGATCACGAAGCCAATTCATTACGGGATCGGGCGTACTATCCGGACCGTGAAGGACGTTGCGATCTGCATGGGTGACGGGTAAGCGGCCCCGACGATGTGAGCGGCTCGGTGCCGAGTGGGAGACGCATCGACCCGCGGTCTTCGGCGCGGCCTACCGGCTGCTGGGGAGTGCGGCCGATGCCGAGGACGTGGCCCTCATCGCCCTGTGGTCGGAGGTGGAAGGAACGCCGCCGCGGCGGGCCTCGACCCGCTCCTGATCGAGCTACTGAAGATCCGCACCTCCCAGATCAACGGCTGCGCATTCACACCCGTGACGCCCTCGAGAAGGGCGAGAAACCCGACCGGATCGCCGTACTGCCCGGATGGGAGGAGACCGGCTGCTTCTCCGAGATCGAACGCGCCGCTCTCCGCCTGACCGAGGCGATCACACGTGTGTCTGACGGACACGTCAGCGACGAGGAGTACAACGCCGCGGCGGCCGCACTCACCGCAGATCAGGTCTCGGCAATTGCCTGGCTGACCACGGTGGTGAACACCTTCAACCGCGTCGTGATCACCAGCCGGTTCTCCGTCGGCAGCTGACCTCGACGGTGACACCGGCGGTGATACAGGCGCCGGCGTCTCCACCGTCGTGACGATGATGGTGGAATCAGTCGCAGCTTCTGCGGGCTGCCGCGGCTCACCCGGGCACGGAGGCGTCCGACGGCGTACGTCCACCCGCCACGCGATCTGCCCAGGGCAAGCCGCAGCGGACCGAACCGCCGGAGGCGTAGAGCCGGCGTTGTAGCGTCCGGTCGGACAACCTGCGGCGAGGGGGAACGCATGGCCGGCCGTCGCGACCACGCCACGCTCCAGACGATCGCCAGCGAGATCGGCGTGACGCCGTCGACGGTTTCCCGCGTGCTGAACTCGGCTTCGGACTCGTCGGCCCGGCGATGGGCGTCGGCCGACACGATCCGCCGGGTGCGTGAGTCGGCAGCGGCACACGGGTACAGCCCGGATCCTCAGGCCGTCGGGCTTCGCACGCGCCGTTCCAACCTGATCGGCGTTGTCGTCCCGAGGCTGCAGGACTACGTCCTGGCGACGATCTACGAGGGCATCGACGAAGCCGCACGAGGGGAGGGCTTCGCCACGCTCGTGACCAACTCGCTCGACGACCCGAAGAAGCACGAACTCGTCGTCGAGACGCTGCTCTCGCGCCGGGTGGAGGGGTTGATCCTCGGGGATGCGCACATCGACGGGACGTACCTGGACACCGTCGCCGAGAGGGGTGTGAAGTTCGTCCTGGTCTCGCGGCGTGCCCGGGACTTCATATCCGTGACCTGCGACGACCACCTGGGCGGCCGGCTCGTGGCTGAGCACTTGCTGGCCACCGGCCGCAGCAACATCGCGATCCTGGCCGGCGAGCCGTATGCCTCCACCGGGATCGACCGGACGCAGGGAGCCGTCGATGCCCTTCGGGCCGCGGGCGTCGACGTGTCCGCAGACCTGGTGGTGCACGGCCCGTTCGACGTTCAGGGTGGGCGCCAGGCCACCGAGCGGATCCTCTCCAGGCACCCCCTGCCTGATGCGATCTTCGCCACGAACGACTTCGCCGCCATCGGCGCCATGGGGGCGCTGCGCGACCGTGGGATCACGATTCCCGACGACGTCGCGCTCGTCGGTTACAACGACACGGCCCTGGCCGCGGCCCTCCCCGTCCCGTTGACGACCGTGCGATCGCCCATGCACGAGATCGGGCGACGGGGTCTGGCCCTGCTGCTGGCGATGCTGCGGGACGAGCCGGTGGAGTCGCAACGCCTCACCCCCACGCTCGTGATCCGCGAATCGACGGGAACCGGGCGGCGAGCCCCGGCCCCTGCGCCGGTGACGGTCCGCGATGAGTCGGTCCCACAGCGACGCGACGCACGAGGGGTGTGTCACACGCTCGCAGCATGCCTGGACCCGCCGGGTTAATTTGCGAGTGACCCCCGCAAAGCCACCCCCTCGGGGTACCGAGCGTTGCACAAACGTTTGAGTGGCTTCCCAAACGTTTGTGGCCGCCCGCCGCCAGCGGATTGCAAAGGAGCGACATGGCAAGCACCTCAGGGGACTTCGGCATGCCGCCGCCGGGCGCGTCGGCGCAGCCGTGGAGGCGCCCGGTCACCACGAAGACGATCACCTACGTCAGCGTCATCACGTTCCTCGCCTGGGTGATGTCGGTCTACGACTACACACTCTTCGGGACGCTCCTGCCCGTGCTGGCCAAGGAATTCGGCTGGTCGACGAGCGGCGCGACCGCCGTGAACACATTCGCGACGATCGGTGTGTTCGTCGTTTCTCTGGTCGTCGGCCCGATTCTCGACAAGGTCGGCCGGAAGAAGGCCCTCGTCGTCCTGATGACCGGCGGCGCACTCGCTTCGGGACTCACCGGGCTCGTCGCCGGGGCGGTCAGCGTCGTCATCATCCGGTCCTTCACGGGGCTGTCGCTGTCCGAGGAGGTGGTCAACTCCGTCTACCTCAACGAGATGCTGAGGAAGGTCCGGAACCGGGGGTTCCTCTACAGCCTCGTTCAGTCGGGTTGGCCCGTGGGCGCGCTGCTGTCCGCGGGCATCACGGCGCTGCTCCTGCCGCTCGTCGGGTGGCGCTGGTCGTTCGTCGTCGCCGCCGTCCTGGCGGTCCCGATGATCCTGCTGGCGCTCCGGCTTCCCGAGTCGCCCACCTTCCAGGCGATGAAGGAGGTGAAGCGGTTACGGCAGACCGGTGACGAGGCGAGCGCCCGTGCCCTCGCCGAGGAGTACGAGGTGCCCCAGCTCCTGCAGGACACGACGCAAGGCGGTCTACGCCAGGTCTTCGCTCCGGGCCTGCGACGCCACACGATCAGCCTGGCGCTCGCCTGGCTGACCAACTGGATGGGCATCCAGGTCTTCTCCGTGCTGGGCACCACGGTGCTCGTGGGCGCGAAGCAGGTCTCCTTCGAGAACGCGCTCATCGTGCTCGTGCTGTCCAACATCGCGGGGTTCGCCGGCTACCTCTTCCACGGGTGGGTCGGCGACCGGATCGGGCGAAAGCTCACCATCGCACTCGGATGGACCGTGGGCGGTGTGATCAGCATCCTGATGCTGGTGCTCCCGACCGGCACCGGGCTGACGATCACCCTCTACGCCCTCACGCTCTTCTTCCTCAACGGTCCGTACGCCGCGATGCTCTTTTACATGGGAGAGTCGTTCCCGGCGCACGTCCGTGGGACAGGGGCGAACGTCGCGCACGTGATGGCCCCGCTCGGCGGTATCGCGGGATCGGCGCTGCTCAGCATTCTGCTGGCGGACGGAATGTCCATGACCGTTGCCGCCATCTCGGCAGGCTCGGTCTTCATGCTGATCTCCGGTGTGCTGATGATCGGCACCAAGACCACGAACCGCCGTGGCGATCGGGTCAGGGAACAGGTGGAGGCTGCCGCATGAACAGGGATGACGGGCTCGAGGGCAAGGTCGCCGTGATCTCGGGAGGCGCCAGCGGCATCGGCCGGGCACTCGCGGTCGCCTACACGCGGGCAGGTGCGCACACGGTCGTCGGGTTCTTTCCCGGAGACCCCCACGACGTCGGTGAGACGGTGGCCGCGGTCGAGTCGGAGAACGGGCGCTGCGAGGCGGTCGAGCTCGACGTCCGGTCCTTCGAGCAGACCGAGCGGATCGCCCAGGCCGCACTGGACACGTTCGGCAGGCTCGACATCGCCGTCGCCGCCGCCGGCATCCTGCGCCGTCAGTCCATCGGGGACATGACCGACTCGGCCTGGGACGACATGCTGGCCGTGGACCTGAGCGGCGTGATGCGGGTGTTCCGGTCCTGCGCGGCGAGGATGAACCGCGCCGGCGCCATGGTGGCGACCTCGTCGATCGCAGGCGGCGTCTACGGGTGGGAGGACCACAGTCACTATGCGGCGGCCAAGGCCGGTGTCCTCGGGCTCTGCCGCTCTCTCGCCGTCGAGCTCGCGCCACTGGGCATCCGGGTCAACGCGGTGATCCCCGGTCTCATCGAGAGCCCCCAGTCGCTCGACAGCGTGAACTCCCTCGGACCGGAAGGTTTGCGAGAGGCGGGGAAGATCATTCCTGCCGGCCGCGTGGGCACCGTCGACGAGGCAGCGCGTGCAATCCGGTTCCTCACATCCGACGATGCCGCGTACGTCACCGGGCAGAGCCTCGTCGTCGACGGTGGCCTCATGGTCCGTTGGCCGAGCTGAGGAGGTCCTCGAGTTGAGCAAGCTGGACGGCCAGGTCGCCGTCGTCACCGGGGCGTCGAGCGGGATCGGCGCGGCCATCGCGAGATCCTTCGCGAAGGAAGGGGCCACACTGGCGCTGCTGGACGTCGCCCCGATCCCCGCTGACCTCGCATCCCTGGAGGCGGTGAGCACCCACACCGTCGATGTCACCGATTCCGACTCGGTCAAGGACGCGATGGCAGCCGTCGTCGATCGGCACGGCCGGTTGGACATCCTGGTCTGCGCGGCCGGAATTCTCGACGAGGTGCCGTTCCTGGAGCTGACGCCCGAACGGTTCGACAAGACCCTCGCGGTCGACCTCAGAGGCGTGTTCCTGGCCGCGCGCTGGGCCGCTCCCTACATGGCGGAGGCAGGCAAGGGCCGCATCATCAACATCGCGTCCCAGCTGGGTATCAAAGGGGGCATCAACCTGGCGCACTACGTCGCCGCCAAGGCCGGCGTCATCGGCCTCACCAAGGCGCTCGCGCTGGAGCTCGCACCGCGCGGCGTCCTGGTCAACGCGATCGCCCCCGGACCGATCGAAACCCCGCTCATCGAGGGCCTGTCTGCCGAATGGAAGGAGAACAAGGCCGCCGAGCTGCCGCTCGGCCGGTTCGGCAGGCCCGAGGAAGTGGCGCCGACGGCGCTGCTGCTGGCGAGCTCCCCCGATGGCGATCTCTATGTCGGCCAGACGCTCGGACCCAACAGCGGGGACGTGATGCCGTGAAGACCGGAACGTTCCCGGCGTGCACAGGCGGCTGAATGGCGGGAACGGTCGACGGGTCGTCCACTCGCGTTCCCGAAGGCCCGGTGGTACCCACATAGGAGAACGGGGCGTTTCCGATCTCGTGCCCCTACATCTGATCCGAGACTGTCCGTCAATCCGTGAGGAAGATGCGCTGTGGCCAAGGAAATCTTTGTTGCGTTCGGAATCGATGTCGACGCTGTCGGTGGATGGCTGGGGTCCTACGGGGGCGAGGACTCCCCGGATGATATTTCGCGGGGGATGTTCGCAGGAGAGGTCGCCGTGCCCCGGCTGAACGACCTGCTCGCGGAGTACGACCTGCCGGCCACCTGGTTCTGGCCCGGCCACTCGATCGAGACGTTCCCTGAGCAGTTCGACCAGGTGGTCGCCGCTGGCCACGAGATCGGTGCGCACGGCTACAGCCACGAGAACCCGATCGCCATGACCCGCACTCAGGAGTCGGACATCCTCGACTACTGCATCGAGCTGATCGAGAAGCGCGCCGGAAAGCGGCCGACCGGCTATGTGGCCCCATGGTGGGAGTTCTCCCCCGTCACCAACGAGCTGCTGCTCGAACGCGGCATCAAGTACGACCACTCGTTGATGCACCGCGATTTCGAGCCCTACTACGTGCGCGTCGGCGACTCGTGGACGAAGATCGACTACTCGAAGAACGCCCGGGAATGGATGAAGCCACTCGTCAGGGGAACGGAGACCGACCTCGTCGAGATCCCCGCGAGCTGGTACCTGGACGACCTGCCGCCGATGATGTTCGTCAAGGCGAGCCCCAACAGCCACGGATTCGTGAGCCCCCGCCACGTCGAGGATCTGTGGCGAGACCAGTTCGACTGGGTCTACCGCAAGCTGGACTACGCGGTGTTCACGATGACGGTCCACCCTGACGTCTCGGGTCGGCCGCAGGTGTTGCTGATGCTCGAGCGCCTCATCAAGCACATCAACACGCACGAAGGCGTCCGCTGGTCGACCTTCGACGCCATCGCGGAGGACTTCAAGCAGCGCAGGCCGCGGCAGTGATCGCTCAGGGCCGCTGACCGCGCCCGCCGTGGAGCTGGGCGATGAGCGAGAGCACAACAGCGGGACCGTCGTCGGCACGGACCAGGCGAGCGAGTTCGGTGGCGCGGTCGCGATAGGTCGATCCGTCGAGGCAGGACCGCAAGGTGGCGGTCAGGTTGTCGGCCGTCAGCTCGTCCAGCGGCAGTGGGTGCGGTGCAACGCCGAGGCGGTGCAGCCTGGCCGCCCAGAAGGGCTGGTCGAGCAGCACGGGCACCGGGATCGCCGGTACTCCCGCACGCAGCCCGGCCCCGGTGGTGCCGGCCCCGGCGTGGTGGACCACGGCAGCCATCCGGGGGAACAACCAATCGTGTGGCATGTCCCCGACAACGAGGATGTCGTCACCGACGGGTCCGAGTTCGGCCCAGCCGGACTGGACGACAGCGCGCACGCCTGCACGTTTCACTGCGGCTGCGACGACGTCGTGCAGTCGTTCGTGGTTCGGGGTCATGCTGCCGAACCCGACGAACACCGGAGCGGGACCGGCCCCGAGGAAGTCGACCAGTTCCTCCGGGGGCTGCCATCGCGGCGATGTCGCCGGCCACCAGTATCCGGTCACGTGCGTTGTGGCGGGCCAGTCGGCGGGCCGCGGGATCACTGCCGGGCTGAAGCCGTGGCAGATCGGCCAGTCATCCGGCGGGCCCGGCGCCTCCGCGGTGGCGGCAGGGAGATCGAGCCGGGCGCGCAGCCGCCGCAGAACGTCGGCGTAGAGGGAGGCGGTCCGGGCCAGCAGTTCACGGCCCGCGGCGATGTTGTCGGCCGGTGAGACCTGCCCGGTGACGGGCCGGCCCGGTGGTGGGAACTCCCGGGTGGGGACCCCTGGCACAAGATAGACGCCGAGGCTCGGGATGCCGAAGCCGTCGGCGACGACCCGGCTCAGCGGGGCCGGGCCGAAAGCGGTGAGCAGGATGTCGGTGCCGGCGGCCACGGCGGCTGTCACGCCCTCGCCCAGCTCGTCGAGGAACGCGGCGAAGACCGCTTGCGCGGCGTCCGGCGAGGGAGCGGCCGTGCGGGCGCGCACGAGCTCGAGCGGATCACCGGGAAGGACCCGATGCTCCAGCCCGCGCTCGCGCACGAGATCGGCGAACCGGTCGTGCGCGGCCAGCGCTACCTGGTGGCCTGCCTGCTGCAGCCGCTGCCCCAGACCCGTGAACGGCGCGACATCACCTCGCGAACCCGCTGTCACGATCAGAATCCGCATCACGTTCTCCCGTCGTACCGCTGCGCTCCCCGGGTGCGTTGCGCGCACACGACCGATGAGTTTCGCCTCTCCGCGTCGTCTGGATGGTGGGACGTCCCGTTCCGCGCGAGATGACGAGGAGCGTGCACACCGTGGCCGAGGAGAACGTGAGCGCCACCCTGATCGTGGCCGAGCCCGCCGCGAGGGTGTTCGCGATGCTGGCGGATCCGACGATCCATTCCGCGATCGACGGCACCGGCTGGGTTCGGGAAGCTGTCGACCGGGCCCCGCTGACCGAGGTGGGTCAGTTCTTCCGGATGGACATGTACCACGCCAACCATCCGGAAGGTGGATACCAGGTGGCCAACAAGGTCGCGGTGCTCGACCCACCGTGCGCCATCGGCTGGCTGACGGGGCAGGAGAAGGACGACGGTCACCTGGAGTTCGGCGGCTGGATCTGGCGTTACGACCTTGCCCCACTCGGTCCGTCCGAGACCGAGGTCACGCTCACCTACGACTGGTCGGCCGTGCCGCAGTACATCCGGGAGTACCTCCAGTTCCCGCCGTTCGGCCCCGAGCATCTCGTCAATTCGCTGCACCACCTGGCTGGTCTCGTCGCACCGACGTCCCGGGCCCGGACGCCCGGCGGCTGACTGGCCGACCCGGGATACGCCCGGCTCGGGATGCCGGACATCGCGGCTGCGACCGGGTTCCGTAGTCTCAGGACGTTCGGACGGGCTTTCCGGCGGCAGTACGGAATGTCACCTGGCAGCTGGCGTTGTGAGCACTGCCACCCCGGATCAGCTGCCGCAACCCTGACGCAGGAAATGCCTCCCCGCTGAGCAGAAAATGCCGTCCGCGCTGAGGGCCCGATGCAGTCAACTGGGTCGACTCGACGGTTCCTCGGAAGGACGTTCATGCCCGCCATCACGGGTCCTCGAACTCGAAGCGATTCGGTACATCCCGCCCATCCCGGACCGAACGACGGGCCCGCGGTGTGCATTCCGTCGCGACGGTTCACGGCCGGCGATCGCGAGACGGACTGTTGGTACCCGCTCCACCGGATGTGCCCGGTTCGCCCGCGGTCCACGGATGACCGGCGGGAGTGGAAGCAGATTCGATGACCTTTCAGCTGGGGGCCTACAGCTTCGGCAACACACCGTTGTCCGACGGCGACGGCCTCGGCCCGACCTCACAGGCAATTCGCGATCTGCTGGAGACCATCAGGTTGGCCGAACAGGTCGGGCTGGACTTCTTCGGCGTGGGCGAGCATCACCGCCACATCATGCCGATCTCCTCGCCTTCGTCCGTGATCAACGCAGCGGCCGCCGTGACAACGCGCATCGGACTGGGCAGCACGGTGATCGTGCTGTCCACCGACGACCCGGTGCGGGTCTACCAACAACACGCCACGGCGGCGGCCCTGGCCCCGGGGCGTGTCGAGATCACCGCCGGCCGGGGATCGGGGATCGATTCGTATCCGTTGTACGGCTACCCGCTCAAGGACCGCGACTCATTGTTTGCGGCCAAGCTCGACCTGTTGTTGTCGGTCAACGAGGCCGAGCGGGTCACCTGGGACGGGCCGCACCGTGCGCAACCGCTGCGCGATGCCTTGGTGGTGCCCCGCGCAGATCCTCCGATGAAGATCTGGCTCGGTTCCGGCGGCAGCCCGCAATCCTCCATACGCGCCGGCAACCTCGGCCTGCCGATCGCCTACGGCATCCTCAACGGCACCGCCGAGCACTGGGCCGGCATCGCCGCGGCCTACCGGGAGGCGGGCCGCCGCGCCGGACACGACCCGGCGCGCCTCGAGGTCTCCGTCGCAACGCACGGCTTCGTGTCCGATGACGGCCGCGCTGCCAAGGAGAACTTCTACCGGCATGAGAGCTCGGTTCTGAGGACCGTCGGCCGGGCCGTTCCCGACCGGGCCTACTTCGACGCCAACTACGCACCCGGTGGCATGACCATGGTCGGCGAGCCGAGTGAGATCGCCGACCGGCTCATCGCCTTCCAGCACAAGCTCGGCCACAGCCGACAGATCCTGCAAATGGATCTCGGCGGAATCCCCCACCGGGAAGTACTTCGCTCCATCGAACTGCTGGGCACCTCAGTCGCCCCGAAAGTACGGGCAGAGCTGGGATGAGCGCCATTCGCCGGGCGTGGTTGTACGCCACAGCCCGCAACCATTTTACCGATATCTGGCGGGCGCGCTCCAAGGAGCCCGCGACCGTGAGTCTCGCCCGGCACCGTTAGATCACGGACGCGCCACGCCTTTCGCACGCTCCAGACACTGATAAGCGAGGTAGAAATTGCGACGGGACGAAATCGATCCTGGCGATGGCCGGCAGCGCCGACCGCAGGACGGCAACACCGGATCTCTCCCTTGTTTCGCACCGGTATATGCCCCGACGCTCGGTCGTGCACCGATGCACGCGCTCGTCCGGCTTCTCGACCCGGCCACCGAGACGACCGGGCCGATCACAGGTTTCGGCCCGATCGGCGACTCCGAGCACGTCCTCACCCATCAATGCGCCGGCACTCCGATCGGCGAACGCATCGTGGTCAGCGGCCAGGTCCTGGACGCCGGTGGCCGCCCGATCACCCGCAACCTGGTGGAGATCTGGCAGGCCAACTCCGCCGGGCGCTACGCCGCCCCCGCCGACCACTACGACGCCCCACTCGATCCCAACTTCACCGGCACCGGACGCTGCCTCACCGACACCAACGGCTGGTACCGCTTCACCACGATCATGCCCGGCAGCCACCGCTCGGATCTCCGATGCGACGCCTGGCGCCCACCCCATATCCACTTCTCGATCATGGGTACCACTTTCAACCAACGCCTGATCACTCAGATGTACTTCCCCGGCGACCCCCTCCTGCGCGAAGACTCCGTCGTGCAAGCCGCCCCCGAACCACAGCGATCCCACCTCATCAGCCGACTCGACCACGCCATCGGCGAGAACGGCTGGGCCCGCGGCTATCGCTTCGACATCGTGCTGCCCGACGTCCCCGACCCGCCCGCCGAGCATGGCCCCCACACGGGGGCATCGGCCGACGCCTGGCAGACACCACCACAAACCATCGGACCGTTCTTCGCTCCCGCGCTCCTGCGGTCGCACTGGCACAACTCCGCCCCCGAGAACGACCCCACCGCCATCGAACTCACCGGCACGATCTACGACGGCGCACGCAAACCCGTTCCCTACGCCATGATCGAAACCTGGCAACCCGATCCCGGTGCCACCAGCAACGGTCACTTCACCCGCACCAGCACCGGGTCCAGCGGCCACTACCGGCTGCGCACCGCACGACCCCGACGCACCCCCACCAGCGCCGACGCGGCGCCGCACATCGCGCTGTCGCTGTTCACGTCCGGACTCAACGACCGTGTCATCACCCGCGTCTACCTCGCCGACGACCCGTCCGGCAACGCCACCGATCCCGTCCTCGCTGCTGTTTCCGCCGACCGCCGGCACACACTGCTCGCCCATCCCGAACCCAGCAGCCCGACCACCCGCTACCGCTTCGACATCACCCTGCAGGGCAACGACGAGACCGTCTTCTTCCTCGTCTGACCCTCGGGACTCACCGCCCAACGACAAGGACACGACATGGAACGCGAGGATCTGCGCAGAGTCGAGAAACTGTTCCTCGGAAAGGAGCACCCGGACGACGTACTCGACGCCTTGCTTCCCTACGTCCGGCAGAACTCACGAACGGTCGCAGCGCTGCGGGCTCTGCCGCTCGGAGAGGTTTCCAACGCGTTGGTGCTGGCGGCGGGCGGCCGGAAATGACGGCGGGGCGAGGCGATGTCGTGGCGGACTTGTCTCTGGTCGAGGTTCGGCGCGCGTTGGCCGCCGGCGAGCTGAGTGCGGTGGAGGTCACGGGGGCGGCGCTGGAGCGCGGTGAACGCTTCGCCGGGTACAACCTGTTCATCACCGCTTTGCCAGAGCAAGTGCGCGAGGCTGCGGCCGCAGCTGATCGCGCCTGGGAAACAGACGGTCCGTGTGGACCGCTTCACGGCGTCCCGATCACCGTGAAGGACAACATCGATGTGGCCGGGTTGCCGACAACCGCTGGTTCCCCGGTGTTCGCCGACCGCGTCGCCACAACCGACGCTCCCGTCGTCACGCAGCTGAGACAGGCGGGCGCGATCGTGCTGGGCAAGACGAACCTGCACGAGCTGGCGCTGGGTGGCACGACGATGAACCCTTCCACGGCACCGTCCCCAACGCGTGGCAACCTGAGCACATCGCGGGCGGCTCCAGCGGCGGGTCGACCGCCGGCGTTGCGCTCGGCGTCGGATATGCCTCCGTCGGCACCGACGCGGCCGGCTCCATTCGAATTCCGGCGAGCTGCTGCGGGCTGGTCGGGTTCAAGCCGACACACGGGCTCGTTCCGCTCCGAGGCCTGATCCCGACCGGCTGCGAGCACATCGATCACCTCGGACCCCTCACCCGCTCCGTCGCGGATGCGCGGGCGATGCTGCAGGTCATGGCCGCCCCGGATCCGGACGACCCTCACTCCTCCGCCCGTCCCGCATCCTCGGTGCCGCCGCGCGACGATCTCGCCGGTCTACGGGTTGGTGTGCCGGAGTCCTGGTTCTGGGACGACCTGGAGCCGCAGGTCGAAGCGGCGGCGCGGGCGGTGCTCGACCTGATGGCCGGCAACGGCGCCACGCCGACGCCCGTGCCGATGGACATCGGTCACCTCGCGCCGCTGCTGCTGCTCCCGCTGTTCGTCGAGGCCTACGTCTTCCATCAGCCGACACTGGACGCGTGCCCCGAGCTGTATTCGCCGGATCTGCGACACCAACTGATGGCCGGGCAATACGTGCTCGCCCAGGACTACATCCGTGCGCTGCGGGCCCGCAGACTGGTGATCGAGGCCTTACGCCGGGCCATCGACGCCGTCGACATACTCGCCATGCCCACACTGCCGATAGTGCCGCCGCGTATCGCGGACGTTCAGACGCCCGACGTGTTGGAGTTGATCCACAACACGTCGGTGATCAATCAGTCCGGTCATCCGGCCGTCAGCCTGCCCATGGGGCTCGCGGCCGAGGGGGTGCCGATGGGATTCCAACTCGTCGGGCAGGTCCACGACGACTACGGGCTGCTAGCCGTGGCCGAGGCCGTGGAACGCCTGATCGGCTTCGACATGTCACTGCTCGCAACGCGCACCGGCACGGCCACCCGGAACTGACCGCATCAGTCAGGAGTGCCGCCGGCCAGCCGCCAGGCGGTGGACATCAAGGCCCGGCAAGGTGCCGGCACATCCCGCTGGGCGACCGTAGCGAGCGAGATCGTGAGCACCGGGGCACCGCTTCGTATCGGCATCGCGCACACACCCGACGTCGAATCGAGCACCCACGAGGGCACGATCGCCACGGCCAGTCCGCAGCGGACGAAGTCGAGCACGGTCGCGACATCGGCGACCTCGAAAGCGACCCTGCGCTCGACACCGGCCGCGCGGAAGGCGCGGTCGTTGGACATGCGCAGGCCCCACGTCGGCGGGGTCTCGGCGAACGGCTCGTCGGCGGTCGCGGCGAGGTCGACGCAGGTCCGGCCCGCGAGGCGATGGTCCGGTGAGGTGACCACCGCCATCGTGTCCCCGACCAGGCGAAGGAGCGACAGGCCCGGGGCGACGTCAGGGTCCACGGCGAGGAACGCCAGGTCCAGCTGCCCCTTGTGCAGCGCCGCGACGTGGCTGGTGCTGTCGCCGCGGTGCAACTCGATCTCGACGTGCGGATGCTCCGCGCGGAACTCCGCGATGAGCCGCGGCAGGCTGAAGCCCCGGTGCCACTGCAGGATCCCCAGCCGCACCGTGCCCCGCAGCCCGCCGTGCGCCTGGGCGATCACGTCGCGAGCAGCGGCGGCCGCGGCCAACGTGCGCCGCGCCTCGGGCAGCAACAGCCGGCCGGCCGAGGTGAGCTGGACGCGGTGCGGGGTCCGGTCGAACAGCCGCACGTCCAGCTCGCGCTCGAGCGCGCGCACCGTCGCCGAGACCGCGGATTGCACCATGTGCAAACGCCTCGCAGCGGCGGTGAAGCTTCCCTCCTCGGCGACGGCGGTGAACGCCGCGAGATGCCGGAGTTCCATCACCCCTTGTTAGCACGATCCTCGATGGCCGGTAGCTGGGATCCGCATTTCTCATCGATCACAGATCAGCCGATAATAGAGGGAGGCTCGCCTCGAACCACCTTCCTGGCGAATTCGACCGATTCATCCCGAGGATTCCCGCAACAACAACTCCGGCAAAGGATGACCATGCCCACCACTTCCCCGTTCATCGAACGGCACGGCCTCTACTCGCCCGACCAGGTGGAGGCGGCCGCTCGGTCGAGGAAGCTGGTCGAGCAGCACGGCATCGACGTGGTCCGGCTCGTCTGGCCCGACCAGTACGGCCTGCTGCGAGGGAAGGCGCTGACGCGTCCGGCGTACTTCGGGGCACTCGAGGCCGGCAGCGAGATCACGATGGCGCCGTTCATCCTGGACTCGGCCAACACCATCGTGCTGGACCCGTTCACCCCGGACGGAGGTTTGGAGATCGACGGTTTCGGGGGCAGTCCGAATGTCACCGCCGTGCCCGATCCAGGGACTTTCACCGTTCTGCCATGGGCGTCGCACACCGCGGTCGTCTTCGCGGATCTGTACCAGACCAATGGCATGGCATTTCCCCTCGCACCGCGGACGATCCTCAAACGGACTCTGAACCGCCTGGCCGAACGCAACCTCGCGATCGTCGCCGGGATCGAGATCGAGTGGTACCTGACCCGTGTCGTCGACGACCTGCTCGACACGGGCTCGATGGGTGGCCCCGGCACTCCCGCGGACCCACCCGTGGTGGCACCGGTGGCGCGGGGCTACAACTACCTCCTCCTCGACCATCTCGACGAGATCGACGATGCGCTCGCCCCGATCCGGGACGCGGTCACGGCCATGGGACTCCCCCTGCGCACCTTCGATGACGAGTGGGCGCCGGGCCAGGTGGAGACCACCTTCGACGTCCTGGAGGGTCTCGCCGTGGCCGACACGGCGAGTCTTTTCAAGATGGCGACCAAGCAGATCGCCAAGCGCAACGGCTACCTGGCCTCGTTCATGTGCACGCCGGCCATCGCCGGCTTCTACGCCAGCGGCTGGCATCTCCACACGTCCATCGCCGATGCCACCACCGGTCAGAACCTGATGGTTCCCGAGCCGGGGCAGGCGCTGTCGACGCTCGGGCAGCACTACGTCGGGGGCACGCTGGCGCACGGTCGCGCGGCGTCGGTGTTCACCACGCCGACCGTCAACGGGTACCGCCGCCGGCGCCCCTACTCACTCGCGCCGGACCGGCTTGCCTGGGCGAAGGACAACCGCGCCGCCATGATGCGCGTGATCAGCGCGCCCGGTGACCAGGCGTCGCACGTGGAGAATCGGGTCGGCGAGGCAGCGGCCAACCCGTATCTGTACCTCGCCGCCCAGGCCGCGGCCGGGCTCGACGGAATCGTCGGCGAGATCTCGCCGGGGCCGATCAGCGAGGATCCCTACGCGGAGGACGTTGCCCGCCTGCCGACCACGCTGGCCGAGGCGGTCGACGTGCTGGCCGCCGACGACTTCTACCGCAAGGAGTTCGGCAGCGTCTTCATCGACTACCTGGTCACCATGAAGCGCAGCGAGATCAGCCGCTACGAGGCGTGGCTCGTCGAGAACCCCGACCCGAAGACCTACGTCAACGACGTCACCGACTGGGAGCACCGCGAGTACTTCGAGCTGTTCTGATCCGCGGCTCGTATCAGGCGTTCGCGGGCAGATCGGTGCCGGCGCCCCGCCGCCGCAGCACGACGAGGTCGTGGCGGGCATCCGGCAGGCTCTGTTCCTCCAGCCCTTCGACGGTGAACCCGGCGTCAGCGATCATCTGCCGGTCGTCCGGGCCGGCCTGGCCCTCGCTCGTGAGGTAGTCACCGAGGAAGATCGAGTTGGCCAGGTGCAGAGCCAGCGACTGCATGCTCCGCAGATGGATCTCGCGGCCGCCGGCGAGCCGGACCTCGACGTCGGGGAACACGAAACGGAAGAGCGCGAGGATGCGCAGGCAGCGCTCCGGCGTGAGTTCCCAGCGCTCTGCCAGTGGGGTGCCGGCGAACGGGATCAGGAAGTTGACCGGAACAGAGTCGGGGTCGAGGTCGCGGAGTGCGTAGGCGAGGTCGAGCACGTCGTCATCCGACTCCCCCATCCCGAAGATCGCCCCGGAGCACGGAGAGAGGCCGGCGGCGGTGGCCCGGCGCACCGTGTCGACCCGGTCGGCGAACGTGTGCGTGGAGCAGATCTCGCCGTAGCGTTCCTCGCTGGTGTTCAGGTTGTGGCTGTAGGCGTGCGCACCCGCCGCCCGCAGCCGGTCGGCCTGCCCGTCCGAGAGCAGCCCGAGGCAGACGCACACCTCGACGTCGGGCTGGTCGGCCTTGATGGCGCCGATCGTGCGCTCGATGCGGGCGACGTCGCGCTCACCCGGCCCCCGGCCGCTCGTGACCAGGCACACCCGCTTGGCGCCCGCGCGCACGGCGCGGTCGGCGATACCCGCCGCGTCGTGCGGGTCGATCCAGGAGTACTTGAGGATCTCCGCCTCCGAGCCCAGCCGCTGCGAGCAGTAGCTGCAGTCCTCGGGGCACAGCCCGCTCTTCATGTTGATGATCGTGTTGAGCTTCACCCTGCGACCGAAGAACGCGCGACGCACGCGCGAGCCCGCGCCGACAACGTCGAGCAGTTCGTCGTCGCCGGCGAGCACCCGAAGTGCCGCCTCTCGGGGGATCGGCTCGCGGGCGAGCGCCGTGCGAGTGAGGCCATCGAGGAAGCCGTCCATGTCCGAACACCTTGGTCAACTCCGCGGGCGGCGACAAGGGGCCTGCCCCGTCCGGCTTCTGGTAGCACCGCCGGCACTGCGGCAGCGCGCGCCGGGTCGATTCCCACGGAGGCACCTCCGGCGTAGGCGGACGCGAGCGGCGCGACCAACGGGGCATACGGTGCGCTCGCCTCCGGAATCGCCATCGACGACGCGAGCGACGTGGCCATCGAGCCGGGTTCGACGATGGTCACGCGGATGCCGAACCCGCAGACCTCCTTGGCCACTGCTTCGAGTCGCTGCGGTCGATCGCCCGCAAGTGCGAGGTCGCACCATCGGCCGTGTACTGGCACTTCCCCTCGGAACCCGACCTCCGCTCGGCAGTGCTGGACGCGGAGTACACCGACCTGATCGACAGCATCGAGCGGGCCATCGCAGACGCGCCCGACGACATCGACACCCTCGTCATCGCGAGTCAGGCCTATGTTCGCTGGGGCCTCACGCACCCCGGCGCCTACCAACTGCTGTTCGAGAGCGGGGACGATCTGCCGCCGACGCGAGCCCCGCACGGTCCTCGCCTACAGAAGCGATTCGTCGAACTGGTGGCCGAGACGGATCCCGACACGCCGCTGTCCACAGCGCTCCTCCTGTGGTCGGCGTACACGGCCTCGTGTCGCTCCGGCTGCACAAGTCCGACTGGGCCTGGGGGCTGTCCGCCGACGACGCAACGGCTCGGATCGTGGCCGCCCTGGTGCCCCGCCCCCGGTCCTCGGCGTGATGGCACCGAACCTCAGCGCGGAAACATTTCCCGTTCCAGGCCTGCGGGAGCGGATCCCGGGCAGCAGTGCTCACATCGCCAGCCGGCCGGTGTCATCCCGTACTGCCGCTGGAAGGCCCGTTCGAACGTCCTGAGGTTGACGAACCCGACGGCAGCCGCGATGTCCGACGTCCCGAGCCAGGCGCATCTCGGGTCGGACAACATCACCCGTGCCGCGAGCAGCCGCTCCTGGCGAAGGTACGCACCCGGCGTCGTCCCGATCCGCGCGAACAGGCTGTAGGCGTAGCGGACCGACACGTGGTGGCGCCGCGCCAGCTCCTCGACCCGCAGGCTCGGATCGGACAGGTGCTCGCGCGCGTACATCCGCATCATCTCGAGCAACACCTCATCAGGCCCGTCCCCGCTCGGCACGGCGGGTGTGACGTCCCGCAACACCATTGCCAGCAGCTCGATCGCAGCTCGCCCGGCGTCCAGCCGCTGGCCCGCGGTGAGCTCGTCGGCCACGTCGAACAGCCGACCGAGATAGCCGGTCAACATCTGCATGGCCGGCCCTGCCGGGTCCACGCTGCGCGCACACGCCTCGGTGATCTCAGTTGTGCGCAGCGGGAGCAACTCCCGGGAGAACTGCAGGTTCATGCACTGGCTCTCGTCCGACGAGAACAGCTCCCATGGGCGAGCCCCCTCGTACAGCACTCCGGTACCGGACGCCAGCTCGGCGAATCGGTCGTGCTGGTGGACGTGGCCCCGACCGGCCACATACACGCAGAAGCGCAGCAAGTGGCCGCCCGATGTTCTCGCGGCCAACCGTGGGGTCCGGGTGGTCCGCAACGTCCCCCCGGAGTTCGTCCGCGAGAGTGTGACGGCCTGACCCAGCCCGTGTAGCGCCAACCGCCCGCGGTAATCCGGACGCGTTTGCATGATCACCGGCATCCCGCGGGCGACGCCTTCCAGATCCTCACCGGAGAACTCCTGGACATGCACAGCTGCGAGGCTAACTCGGGCCATCCGCCCAGGTGGGGGCCGCGCCCCACCGCCGGCTCCCGGTCAGCGCGCCGAGTCCTCGACCGCCACGTCACCCGCGGGCGGGGTGCTCGGCGCCAACCAGATGCCGGCAATCGCATCGATCAGCCCGGTGGCGGTGGCGCGCCAGGTGGCGCGGGGGGTCGAGGTGCCGTCGGCGAGTGCGCGTTCGCGCTCGGCGGGAATGTGCACCATGAGCTGCCGCACCATGTCGCCGCGTTCGGCGCGTACCTCGGGGTGCAGCGCGGGCAGACAGCCGTTGAGCCCGTCAAGGGCCTCGACGAGTGACGGAGACGTCAGCGCCTCCTCGGACATGATCTTCCGAAGTGCCGGGTCGGTCATCACCTGTGCGCTGAACCGCGCGAACCACGTGGGTCTGCCGAGCGCGTCCAGATGCTCGGTCATCGGCCGCACGATGCATGCGACCCAGTCGCGGACCTCGGTGGAACCGGCCGTCTCTGCCACCATCGCCGCTCGGATCCGATCGATGTCGGCGGTGTGTCCACGGACGATCGTGCGCACGAGATCGAACTTGCTGCCGAAGTGGTAGCCGACAGCCGCGGTGTTGCCCTGGCCCGCGGCCTCGCCGATCTGCCGGTTGGACACCGCGTACACCCCGTGCTCGGCGAAGAGCCGCTCCGCGGTGACCAGAATGATCTCTCGCGTCGCGCTCGCGCGGTCCGCCCCCGCCGATCTCCAGGTCACGGTCAGCACCTCACCGGCAGCTCACGGACTCCGCCGGGCACCGGTGAGCACAGAGCCTGCTCACCTGCCTGGTGCTGCACTACGCGCCTCCTCGAGATCGATCGTCCACGGACGCAGCCCAGTCAACCGCGCCTGTTAGTGTAAATCAACCGAGTGATTTAAGCCGCTCCGTCACGTCTGCGCAGTCCCACGAGGGAGACGCATGTCCGCTGTCCATCAGGCCTCCGCCGATCCATCCCGCGCAGACCGGCACCGGGCCGAGACCGCCGTCCGGCCTCGCCCCAACGCCGTGGTCGCCGTGCTGGCCTTCGGCGGGATCGTGGTCGCATTGATGCAGACCGTGATCATCCCGCTGGTCCCGCAGCTGCCCACGCTCCTCCACGCTTCGGCGTCCGAGGCCGTCTGGGCTGTCACCGCGACCCTGCTCGCCGGCGCGGTGGCCACGCCGACCATCGGGCGGCTGGGCGACATGTACGGCAAGAGGCGGCTGCTCCTCGTCAGTCTGGTCCTGCTGGTCATCGGATCGGTCGTCTGCGCGCTCAGCGACAGCCTCGTCCCGATGGTCGTCGGGCGGACCTTGCAAGGCCTCTCGGCCGGTGTGATCCCACTCGGGATCAGCATCATGCGCGACGAGCTCCCCGCGGAACGGCTCGGCTCCGCCACGGCCATGATGAGCGCCTCGCTCGGGGTGGGTGGCGCACTCGGGCTTCCCGCGGCCGCGTTCCTGGCCGAACGCACCGACTGGCACGTCCTGTTCTGGACCGCCGCCGGCCTCGGCGCGCTCGTCGCCGTGCTCGTGGTGAGCGTTGTGCCCGAATCCCCCGTCCGTGCCGGCGGGCGATTCGACTTCGTCGGAGCCGTCGGACTCTCGGCGGTACTGGTGGCTCTGCTGCTGGTGATCTCCAGCGGCGCGGACTGGGGATGGGGCAGCGGGCTGACCCTCGGCCTGGTGGCGGCGTCCGTCGTCGTACTGGCCTTCTGGGGTCGCTGGGAGCTCCGGGCACCGCGGCCGCTGGTGGACCTGCGCACCACCGCACGTCCCCAGGTCCTGCTCACCAACATCGCCTCGGCAGTGTTCGGGTTCGCGATGTTCGCGATGTCGTTGGTGCTACCACAGCTGATCCAGCTGCCCGAGAGCTCGGGCTTCGGGCTGGGGCAGAGCATGCTCGCCGTCGGCCTGATCATGGCACCGAACGGGCTGGTCATGATGGCGATGGCTCCCCTCTCCGCTCGCATCTCCCGCACCCGGGGGCCGAAGGTCACGCTGATGTGGGGCGCCTTCGTGGTGGCCGCCGGCTACGCGCTGGCCATCGTGCTCATGTCCGAGATCTGGCAACTCGTCGTCGTCTCCAGCATCATCGGCGCCGGTGTCGGCCTTGCCTACGGGGCGATGCCCGCCCTCGTCATGGGCGCCGTCCCTGTGTCGGAGACCGCCGCCGCCAACAGCCTCAACACGCTCATGCGCTCCATCGGCACCTCGGTCTCCAGCGCGGTCGCCGGGGTCGTTCTCGCACAGATCACCATCACGATCGAGGGCGCCACCTTCCCCTCGCAGGACGCGTTCCGCGTCGTCCTGGCGGTCGGCTCCGGCGCGGCGCTCCTCGCGCTCGTCATCACCTCCTTCATCCCGGGACGGCAGCGCAGCCGGCCCCTGCAGAAGGTGTCTGCCCCCATCGAACCGGACCCGACCGTGCCTCTTGCCGGACGAGCGGCAGACGCGCTGGGGTCCGCCGGGCAGGCCCACGGCGTGCCGGCCCGACCGGCGCCCCGAGCCGTCACGGGCGTCGTCGACGGGACCACCGGGCCCGCGCCCGCTCTGGTCACCGTCACCGCGCACGCCGCCGACGGCAGCGTAGTGAGCAGCACCGTCGCCGACGCGCACGGCCAGTACCGGCTCGACGCCCTACCCGTGCAACCACTGACCCTCGTTACCGTCGAGCACCCGGCGATCCACGAGGTCGTGACCGTCGCGGCGGGCACAACCCAGCAGCACGACATCGCCCTGCCGGTTCTGCAGCGGCACTAGGAAGGACATCCCGTGACGGACCAGCACGATGTCTTCGCCGGGCCCATCGCCACCGACGAAGCACCCTCGGCATCGCTCACCGGCCGGGTCCACAGTGCAACGAGACCGCTGTCCGGCGTGACTCTCACACTGACCGACAGCGTCGGCAGCCAGATCTCACGGGTGACCACCGGTGAGGACGGCCGGTTCCGCTTCGACGGCCTCCGTCCCGGCCACTACATCCTGATCGCCCGCCGTCCTGGTTACGAACCGCACGCCGTCTCGGTGACGGCGACGATCTTCGACCGGGCACGCTCCACGCTGATCGATGTCGAACTCACGACGATCGGCAGAATCACCGGGATCGTGCACGACCCGCAGACCGGCCACCCCGTGCCGGCCGCCGCAGTGCTCGCGCTCGATCCGGCGGGCGAGGTCATCGCCAGCACCATGTCCGATCCGGACGGCCGCTACCGCCTCGACGGCATCGCCACGACGACCGTCACGATCGCGGTCGCGACTCCCGGAGCCGAGCCCGTCGCCCGTGTGATCGAACTCGGTGCCGCGGCAGGTTCCGATCACGTCGTCGACCTGCCCGTCCAGACCCTCGGCGTACTCACCGGCACTGTCACAGCGGCCGGGCAGGCCGTCCCCGGGATCACGCTCCACCTGCACGATCAGCACGGACGCGCGGTCGGCACGACCGTGACCGATGACCATGGCATGTACCGCTTCGACAACGTCCCGGCCGGCCGGTACAGCGTCCGCAGCGCCACCAGCCTTCCGCACGCGGCTGCGATAGGAGCGCACGACGCGGTCAGCGACGTGACACTCACCGGCCGCGGAGACAATTCACCGCAGTAGACGTGTTCCCCGGCCGCCCAGGCTGGTCGGTCCGCGACTCATCATCCGACGGCGCGGTGTCGCGGTGGTGGCGCGGCGTCCACGGTGCGGTCCGGGATGTGATCGACGCACACGCCGTTGTGATCGGATGCGGGACGGGAGACTCCCCGGCGCCCGCGATGGGCGGCGCCGCCCTCCCTGGCCGAGCCTCCTCCCGTCCGGGGAAGACCGCAGCCTGAGCTCCACCGGCAACGACCGGTCTCGCATCTCCGGGGTCAGACCGCGGATTCCCGACAACGATCTCTCTGGACCGATCTTTCCGTACCACAAATAACCTGACGTTTACTTTTCGGTGGGCCCCCCAGCTGTGATGATCAATCTTATCGAGCATTCATGAAGCCGTCGACGAGATCATGGCCACACCTTGCTTCTCCTACAAGGGGGGCGAGCGTCACATTCCGGCCATATGTGTGCCGGGCATATGGGCGCATTTCTGCCGGTCTGCCCGAAGCTGATGTGCCGGCGGATCGCCGAAAGCACGGAGTACAGCAAACGGCACCAGTTTCGTAACATGCCGCCTATTGCGCGCCAACTGGACTCATGCCACCCGCCGGGTGGTCGGTCGCGCAGCGGTTCGGACTCGAGCGTCCTTTATCGTGGCCACGGCTGGTGGGTCTCACGGCAGTGAGAGCACTGCGTTCAGGAGTTCATTACGATGCGCAAAACACGCGCGATCGGCTAGTTCGGTCGCATTGGGGGGAGCTTGGCGATCGAGAGGCGTGTAGCAACCGGTATGAGACGGATCTTCGAGGCGCGTCGGCCAACGGCGATCGTGGCGCATCGATCAACCGCAGATGTTGTGGTCGAGCGGCCGACCTCGTCGCAATGCGCGACGTGGCAAGCTCATGGTGTCGGAGGTGCTGAGGTTGTTGTCCAATTGTTCCGGTCGACTGTTGCGGCTGGATGAATGGTGCGCAATCGCCGAACGAGCGGAGTGTTCCCCGAACGACGTGGACGCATCCGCGATAATGCTCGGACAGACCGGGGCACTCGCGGCACTTTCCGCTCCAGCGGCGGCCACACCATGATCGATGAGTTCAATCCCGACGAGCACCGCAGCCTGGTGGATTCATGGCTGCGCGAATACGTTTCAGTCGGCGACCGACGGATCGGCCGATCCGGGCCCGTGTGCCCCTTCGTTCCTCGTGCGCTCAACGAGCACGCCTTGGAGACTCACATACGATACGACATCGACGGCTCCGATGAACCGGAACTGATCGATGCACTGCAGACCGAGATCCGCGAATTCGGCGCGGCGGGCCACCAACCACGCAGTTCGGGAGTCCTGCTCGACAGCTGGCTGATAGTCATGCCACGCATGGGCCCTGACGGCTGGGAGCGCTTGGATGCGGCGTATGAACGCCTGAAAGACTTCGCCGTGCAATCCGGGTTGATGGTCGGCCAATTCCACCCGAACTGCGACGAGAGAGCGTTCCGGAATTCCGGTTTCAGAGTCTCCATCGCCCCCGTCGCACTGCTCGCGATACGACACATGGCACCACACGACGTCCTTTTCTTACATGATTCTGAACGATGGTTCAGGGTATATCATTCACGCTTCCATACATATTTCGAGCGTGGCCGCGTACGCGACCCGCTCCTGCTCTCGCTGTATAGGCGCGCGCGTGATCGCCATGGCCTTTCGGCATAGCCGGGGCCGAACTCCGTACGCCGTCGTCGTCCTCACCGGAGAGAGATTCGCGATATGAACGATAATGCACCCTCTGCTCTTCTGGTCGATGACGTCTGGGTTGCGCTGCCCGAGGAGCTCCGCGAAGAGTTGCTCACCCGCCGGAGGTCTTCGACCGGATGGAGGGGCTACAGACGCCAGGAATGGGACGGCAGGCACTGGGAACCACTCCGGCCGGTGATCATCCGAGAACGGGCCTACCGCGGCCTCGGGTGGCTCACGGCCCGGCTGTTGCACCTGGCCGTCGAGGCGTGCCGTCGCCGTGCCGCGACGCTGGGCGAACTACACCGCGCACTCCGCTTTCCCCATGAGCTCCAGCTGATGGATCCCGATCGCCCGCTGGTGGCCGCAGAGCTCACCCGGTATGCCCGTCCCGACCTCCTGGTCGAGCAGGGTCAGCCACGCTTGCTCGAGTTCAACAACAGCACACGGCTCGGGGGCGACACGGTGACGCCCCGGCTCGCGGAGGCCTACGCCCGATTGTGTCCGCAGAGCGGTCTGCACCCGCCGCCGTCCTCTGTGACCGCCCGCTCCGCGGCGTTGGTCCGGACGCTCGGTTCCCAGGTCGGGAACGGCCGTCCACGTCGGATGCTCGTCCCCGCGTGTTGGGGGATCGACGCCAACGGAACGCGCCGTCGCCACGAGAGGATCAAGAAGCCCGTCCTGGCCGATGCTGAGCGGGTGGGCCTGGAGGTCGTCCAGGCCGACCTCGTCGAGCTCGGCATCAACGCCGCCGGTCGACTGCTCGCCGCCGGTCTGCCGATCGATCTCGTCATGTTCCAGTGGGGCAGCGACCGCATAGTCGACGACGGCGGCGGACTCGCCGCGCTGCGTAGCGCCGATCGCGCCCGAACTGTGGAGCTGTTCCCGCGTACGGAGTCGGCCCTCATCTCCTCGAAGGCGGTCCTGGCCTGGCTCCATGAGGACTGTGATGCGGGCCTGCTCGACCCGGCGGACAGCGCGTTGGTGCGAACCCACGTTCCGTGGACCACCTGCCTGGGCCTGGACGGCGATCCGGCCGTGCACGAGAAGCTGCTACGCATGGCGACCGACGAGCGCGACCGGCTGGTCTCGAAGCCCGCCGTCGGCAAGTCCGGAAACGGCGTGCTCTTCGGAAGCCAGACGTCGGAGAAGGACTGGCTCGCGGCCGCTGTCCATGCCGCCCGCGAGTCGCCGGTTGTCCTCCAGCAACGCGTCGAATCCGACCGCATGACGATGCCGTTCCTCGATCGGGACTCCGGGCAGGAGATCGTGGCGCAGGTGCCATATGTGCTCAGTCCGTTCATGATCGACGGCGAGGCGGCGAGTGTCGGGGTGCGCCACATGGGCCCGGGCGTTCGTGCCGGAGACGTGGTGATCGGCGCCAGTCGGGGCGGTTTCCAGAGCACGGCACTCATCGCACCGGATCCGGTGTGAGTTACTCGTCCGTCCACGATTCGGCCGTCAGCGGGTCGTAGAGTTCCTCGATCTCGTCGCGGTACCACTGAGCGATCACCGTGCGTTTCAGCTTGAACGTCGGCGTGAGCTGGCCTGCCTCGCTGCTCCATTCCTCCGGCAGGAGGGCCCAGTTCTTGACCTGCTCGACCCGGGAGAGGGCAGCGTTGCCCGCGCCGATGCACCGGGCCACCTCCAGCCGCACCCGTCCATCGGCAACCGCTTCGGCGATCGAACGAACCTTGATGTCCCGCGCGGCACACCACTGCGCCCAGCCGGGATCGAGGGTGACCAGGGCCACGAGGCAAGGCTTGTCATCACCGTGCACGTAGACCGACCCGACCAGGTCGGAGCCTGACGACAAGGCGCCCTCCACGCCGGCGGGTGAGATCGTCTTCCCGGACGCGGTGTTGATGAGTTCCTTCTTACGACCGGTGATGCGCAGGTATCCGTCGTCGTCCAGGGCGCCGATGTCGCCGGTGTGCAGCCAGCCCGCCGCGTCGATCGCCTCCGCCGTCGCCTGCGGCTGGTTCAGATAGCCGGGGGTGATGTTCGGGCCTCTCGCCAGTACTTCGCCATCCGGGGCGATCCACAGGTCGACGCCGGGCAGCGCGCGCCCCACGCTGCCCAGCCGCGGTGCGTGCAGCGGACTGTGCGCGAGCATCGCGCACGTCTCGGTCATCCCGTACACCTCGATGATGGTGATTCCCATCCCGGCGAAGAACGCCACCACCTCGGCCGGCAGCGATGCCGCGCCGCTGACCGCGAGCTCCACCCGATCCAGACCGAGCCCCGCGCGCAGCCGCCGGTAGACGACTCGCTCCATGAGCGGACTCCGGAGGCGGGTCCACCAGCGTGCGTTCTTGCCGGTCAATCGTGCGGTGCCCACCTCGCGAGCAACCGAGAGCGCCGAGTTGACGAGCAGCCGCCGGAAGCGGCTCTTCTGATTCGCCGCTCGTTCTCGGATGGCGCCGTACATTCTTTCCCAGACCCTCGGCACCCCGAGGAACAGGTTGGGCCGGGTCGCCGGGAGTATCTGCGGCAACTTCGCGGAATCCCGAACATAAGTGACCGTGATCGCCCGCGCCAAACCTTGGTAGTGCGAGAACAACCGCTCCGCCACGTGAGCCAACGGAAGATAGGACACCGTCGACCACCCGATCGGAACCGGACCGCCGAGATGTTCGACGAGCTGCCTGTTCACCTGCTCCATCACCCACAGCGCGGCGGTGTGGGTGATGATCGTGCCCTTGGGAAACCCCGTCGTACCCGACGTGTAGACGATGGTCAGCGGATCGCTCGGGTGCATCTGGTAGCTGGCGTAGTCGATCTCGAGCCCGCGCTGACCAAGCTGTTCCGAGGCGACGGCCACCAACTGCTCGAACCGTTCCACGCCCAGCGGCGGCACGACATCCGGTTCCAGGTCGAGCACGAGCACGTACCTCAGCCTGGGCAGTTGCTCCTGGATGGCCAGCCACAGGGGCAGCCGGACGGCATCGACGACCACCACCGAAGCCGCCGAGTCCGCCGCAACCCAGGCAAGCTGCTCGGCGGCCAGGCTGTTGTAGTAGCTGCAGGGAATGGCGCCCGCCATCACCGCGCCGACATCAGCAAGCACGTGCTCTGCGCGGTTGACCATGTGCAGACCCACCACGTCGCCGCGGCCCACCCCCAGGTCCATCAGCACCAGCGCGATCGCCCGAGCCTGCGCCCGATACTCGGACCAGCTCAATCGAATCTCGCCGTCCACCAGGGCGAGGGCATCGGGATGCTCGATCGCGTTGCAGTCGACCAGGTCCAACAGGGTGAGTCGTTGGTGCCGGTTGCCCACTACCGCCAGACCTCCTTGTCCGAACGGGTGATCATGACGCACGGGCAGTATTGGCTAGTCACCCGAATGAGGCAACCGGCCCCGCCCGAGCTGTCCGAAATGCCTGAAGCCATCCTTACGGGCTGCCGATGTCCTCACGGTGACCCCCGGCGTCGCCCTGACCGGCGGCGCCAGGAGTCCGCTCCTCGCTGCCGGGACTTACCGCGGATCACCAGCCGGTATCAGCACTGCTTCTCCGAGGAGATCTTGTCGTCGAAGGGCTGGCTGAGCTGCGCCACGGTGACGCCCGCAGGAACTTTGACCTCCGACCCCTGGAAGTTGGCATCGGTCCAGAAACACATGTCCTGGCCCGTGTTATTGGCAATAGATGTGATCTTGTCATTGAGGTCTACAGTGGCAAAGTTGCTGAAACCTCCTTCCAGCTCGGTGAACTCCCCCCGGAAATTCGCCCCCTCATAGACCGTGAGCTCGTTGGGCCTTCCGTCGACGGAACCGGAGCCCGACGACTGCCCGCCCGAGGACTGTCCACCCGACGACCGCCCGGATGCGGCACTACCGCCCGTCGGGCTCACGGTCGACCAGTTGTCGGCAACACCCTGACCGTTGATCTGGCCGGGCTGTTGGTCCTGCCAGTAGTAGTACATCGGCGATCCGTTGATGGTCACCTGGTAGGTGCCGTCGGACCGCTGGACGTAACCGACGCTGGAGGCGTTTACTCCGGCCGTGTAGATCTTCGCGGAAGGCCCGACCACCAGCGGCGGAAAAGTCGCCGCGCAGTCGCTGTCACAAGTGGACTGCGGGGGGTTCGTACTGTCCGCGGCGGAGCGGTACAGGGTCATGCCGGCGCTGTCCGTGACGTAGACGCCGATCTGAGGGCTGTTGACCGCCTGAAGTTGAATGCTGGGAGCCGCGCCGTGATTGGTGGGCAGCGTCAGCGTGCCGGTCGTCGGGCCCCCGAAAACCTGCACCTGCCCCACCGAGTTCGCGATCGGAGGCGGACTGCTGCCGACCACCTGCCCGAGGGCTCCCACCTGCGGGAGCGGCACGGACGGAGCGGCGGCCTGGAAGCTGCAGGCGGTGAGCGCGGCGAGGCTCGCTACGGCGACAGCCCCGTACCGAACTGCGCGGATGAGCTTCTTCATGCGGATCTGGATCCCCCGGTCTGCGGGCCGGACATCCCGACCCGATCTTCGCACCACACGGATCGACAGCAGGCGCGGTTCGACGAATGCAACAATCCGCATATGCCGAGGTCGGACCGGGCCGCGCTTCACACCGTGGACATACCTGGGGACAACTCACATCCACTTCTCGTTCATCAACCTGTGCTTTCAACCTGCTGTTGAAGCACCTCGCCGGGGACTAAGCGACGACGTAGCGATCGCGGGCTTCGCCGTGGAGGTGTCCTGGTGGAAGCCTCCGGCCGTACGCGACCAGCAAGAGATCCTGCGCGGCACCGACCAGAGGTGTACCGGTGCCGAAGGACCAGTCCAGATCATCGGCGCGCAGTTGGACGTCGTCGAGGTCGGCCCTGAAGAACTTCAGCGTCCTGGCGGTGACATTCGACAAGAGGAGGCGTAGGCGGTCTTCGGGGATCCGGCGGTCGATACCGAGGGCGACTGTGATGTCCAGGCCGTGGATCACATCGTGGCCCAGCGCCGCTGCGGCGCCGCCGACCGGCGGCTGCCAGGGGTGGTGCGCGTTGTCCCTGAGCGCGTTGACCAGCTCAGCCGTGGACAGGGTGGCCGCGTCCTTTCGAGCACACCTGTCGGTCATTCGGTTGATGCCGCCCCGGGCTTTGACGAGCTCGAACACCATCCTGGGCAGCGGGTACCGGAATCCCATCGACATGTGGGCTGCGACCTCTCGCACTCGCCATCCGGCACACAAGGTCGGCCCGTCCCACATGGCGATCGGCAGATCGTCCAGCATCGCCGCGAGTTCCTGCCGTTCGGCCGCGATCTCGGTCGCGAGGTCCATGGCGTGCTCCTTCTTCGGTGATCTGTCCAAGGGGGCCGGTGGGCCGGGCTCGGTCTGCATGGCACGGACGTACGGGGGCGCGGCGCAGACGGTCGCAGCCCCCAACTCTCATAATGAACTTACTGTAATAATCCACTTATGAGACTGACAAGGGCGGAGGCCAAGGAGCGCAACAGGCGGGCCCTGCTCGACGCCGCACGCCGGATCGTGGCCAGAGACGGCCACAGCGCGAGGCTCGAGGAGATCACCGAGCAGGCCGAGCTGACCACCGGCGCCGTCTACTCACTGTTCGGAAGCAAGAACGGCCTGCTGATCGCGATGGTCACCGACTACCTCGGCCCCCACTACGAAGGCATGCAGGAGACCGTCCCCGCAGACCTCGACCTCGTCGAAGCGGTCGGCACCTTCGCCCGCTACTACCGCCGCTTGTGCGACGACCCCGACGCACTGCGCCACCTGTCGTTCGAGATCAGCCTGCAGGACCTGGCACTACGAGAACCCGAACTGCGGCCGAAGCTCGCCGACGCCATCCGGACGCACGAGGAACGGCTGACCGCACTGTTCACCGGTAGATCCCACGACGAGGCCCCGGTGACCGCACGGCAGGCGCAGCGCTTGGCCGTGGCGCTCAGAGGACTGCTCGTCGGTCTCAGCCAGGGCGTCATCCTCGGCTTGACCGGGTCGGTCTCCGAGCAGTACTTCGCCGCCACTGCCCGCGCCCTGATCACACCGGAAGTACTCGGTTCGCCTTGATCTTCCTCGGCGACGGCGGCGGAGGACCCGTGACGCATGTCCGATTCCTTCAAGATCTGGCTGGATCTGCCGGGTTACGTTGGGCCGATCGTCTGAGGAGGAATGTTGCGAATCGGAATCGGGCTTCCCGCCGCCGTGCCAGGAACGGATGCCACGTCGATCGGACGATGGGCTGCCGAAAGCGAGGAGCGCGGCTTTCGGTCGTTGGGCGTGATCGACCGACTGGTATATGACAATCTGGACCCGCTGGTGGCGTTGGCCGCCGCGGCGGCCCGTACAGAACGCATCGAGCTGCTGACCACCGTGCTCAATGCCGGTTATCGTCGCAACCCGGTCGTCTTGGCCAAGCAGATCGACTCTGTCGAACGGCTTTCCGGAGGGCGGCTGACCGTAGGACTCGGCATGGGCGGCTGGGCCGAGGATTACGCAGCCAGTGACGTGGCGATGACGAAACGGGGCGCCGCGTTCGAAACCACCCTGGCGACGATGCGAGACGTATGGCACGGCAAGGTGGATGGGGCCTCCGGACCGATCCTGGCGCTGCCACCGGGGCGCCCGGGCGTCCTGCTCGCCGGAGCCGTGCCCGCCGGCTTCGCCCGGGCCGCCGCGTTGGCCGACGGCTGGGTGGCTCCGTCTTTCGGGTTGGAGATCCTGAAAGAGGGCGTCGACACCGTCCGCCGGGGATGGGCCCGAGCCGGACGTCCGGGACGACCACGGGTGATCGTCGAGCGTTACTTCTGTCTGGGAACCGGCGCGGCGGAGACCGCCGAAGCGTACGTGGCGCACTACTACGGGACCGAATACCTTCCCCGGGTTCGTCCCGACGTCATAACCGACGTCGACCATCTGCACGAGGAGATCGGTCGCCTCACCCAGGCCGGAGCCGACGACCTGGTGCTGTTCCCGTGTTCGGGGGCGTCCGACCAGATCGGCCTGCTGGCCGACGACCTCGACGCGACCGGCTGGGAGAAAGAGAAGAGAGGGCCCGATGACGTCGAATGAGGAGTCGGAACTCACCGCGCTCGTCAACGTCGGCCATTCCGTCGCCGGCTACTTCGAACGCATCGGCATCACCAGGATCGCGCAGCTTGCCGGCCAGGATCCGATCGAGTTGTACGAGCGGATGTCGGCCGCCTCCGGCGAGCGACTCGACCCGTGCCTGCTCGACACCGTCATGTCCGCCGTGGACCAGGCCGAAGGGCGGCCGGGCCGCCCGTGGTGGCACTACACCCCGCAGCGCAAACAGCTGCAGGCGCAACGAGACCACTGACATGCTCGACCGCAGGGCGTCATCCTCGGGCTGACCGGCTCGGTCTCCGAGCAGTACTTCGCCGCCACCGCCCGTGCCCTGATCACCCCGGAAGTACTCGGTCCGCCCGACCCCGCACCGGCGCCCCATGCCCGCTGTGAGCCGACACCAGTGTGTGCGCCGGAGGGGAGGCCGGACGCATGTCCGATTCCTTGGAAATTCGGCTCGATCTACCTGATCATCCACGGCGAGATAGAAGCAGCCCACACAGGAAGTGGCAGTGATACCGGTCACTCGAGGAGTGAAATCAAGAGATATGTCCGATCTACGTAATATGAAATGAGATACATTTCCTGCCGCGTCGGAGGCGCCGTTATCGAGACCCCAGCCTTGACGCTTGCGATCGCCACTGTGACTCGTCTATACCGCTATCGCAAGCTCCGTCCCACTGACAGTGATCAGCTACGGAAGGCCGCACCATATGACCGATACCCCTCGCCTCGATGTCCCGATCCGCGATGTCTGGGATGCACTGCCGGAGCAGCTGCGCGCAGAGTTCCTCGCCCGTCGGACGGAGTCGACCGGGTGGAATTTCCACCGGCTTCAGGAATCGGACGGAAAATACTGGGAGCCACTCCGGCCGGTCGTCATCGGAGAACGGGCCTACCGGCGCCTCGACTCGATCACAGCTCGGCTGTTGTACCTGGCGGTGGATGCGTGCCGGCGGCGTGCGTCGACCGTGGGTGAACTGAAGCGGCTACTCCGCTTTCCCGATGCGCTGGTGCTGATGGATCCTGATCGTCCGATCGTGGCCACAGAGCTCATCCGGTACGCACGTCCCGACTTCCTGCTCGAGCAGGGGCGACCCCGGCTGCTCGAGCTCAACACCCTCCCCAACCTCGGCCGCAGTGTCACCTTGTGCCCCCAGTTGGCGGACGCCTACGCCCAGCTGTGCCCGCACAGCGGCCTGTACCAGCCACCCTCTACCGTGGCCGCACGTTCCGAGGCGCTGGTCCGTACGCTCCCTGGCGAGATCGGAAACGGCATCCCGATCCGGCTGCTCATGCCCACTTACAAGAAGATGAAAACCGGGGCCGGCGAGGCCAAGTCGCACAAAACGGCCAGACGGGCCTCCGTGGCCGACGCCGAGCGAGTGGGCTTCGAGGTGGTCCAGGCCGATCTCGCCGAACTGCGCCTCGACACCACCGGTCGACTGCTCGCCGCCGACGTGCCGATCGACGTCGTGCTACTCCAGTGGGGCGGCGGCATCGTGGAGGACGGCGGCGGGGTTGCCGCATTGTGTGGCGCTGACCGGGCCCAGACGGTCGGACTGTTCCCGCGCACGGAGTCGGGGCTCGTCTCGTCGAAGGCGATCCTGGCCTGGCTGCACGAGGACTGTGATGCCGGCTTGCTCGCCGCCGCCGATCAGGAATTGGTACGCGAGCACGTTCCATGGACCGCATGCCTCGGCCTGGACTGTGACCCGGACGAACAGAAGGAACTGCTGAGCATCGCAAGCAGCCGACGTGATCAGTTGGTGGCCAAGCCCGCCTCCGGCAGTTCCGGAAAAGGCGTGTTGTTCGGCAGCCAGGCGGCGGAACAGGACTGGCCCTCAGCCCTCGTGGAGGAGGCGCGGACGAACCCGGTGGTCCTGCAGGAACGCGTCGTATCCGACCGCACGCCGATGCAATTTCACGAACTTGACTCCGGTCAGCAGGTCACCGCTGAGGTGCCGTTCGTGCTCAGCCCGTTCATGATCGACGGTGTGGCGGGGAGCCTCTATCTGCGCCACATGGGCCCGTACGTCGCTGCAGGGGACCTGGTGATCGGTGCGTTTCGAGGCGCATACGAGAGCACGGTCCTGCTCGCCCCGGAGCCGTCCGTACCGGGAGCCGCGCGATGATGCCCGACGCCGGTTCCTGGCGAACGCGGTCGCCCGGCGGACCATGATCTCTGAGATCACCGTGTCGGGCGATCAGTGGGTCCCGCCGACGATCGGGGCGGAGATGGATGCGTTGATCTGCTCGAACGCCGTGCGCACGCGGTCGAGGTCCGCTCCGGCCGTCAGGAGCAGGCTCAGCAGGACGCGGGCCTTCGGGCCGTCGAGGAAGCCCGCCGGGATGAGCTGGCGGGAGAGCAGGTCTCGCTCCGAGCCGGGAAAGCTGTAGGTCCCCTGGAGTAGCTCACCACCGCCGGTGCGCGAGGCCAGCACGATCGGCAGCCGCGAGGCCAGGTCCGCCAGCACCGGGACGACGTGCGAAGGAACGTGGCCGCCGCCGAATGCCTCGATCACGAGGCCGGCGTATCCGAGCGTCTCCACCTGCGCGATGAGCCTGGAGTCGTGGCCGAGAACGGATGTCAGGAGGGCGACGGGCGGCACCTCCTGCTCGTTCACCCCCGACGGGATGCCGCCGAGCGTGGGTGTGCGGAAGGCGATTCGCGGGCGGCCCTCGGTGATCCATCCGAGTCGGCCGGCAGTCGGCGAGTGGAACGTGGCCGGGCTCGAGGTGTGGGTCTTGCGCACGAACCGTGCCGCGTGGATCTCGTCGTTCAGGACGACGAGGGTGCCCAGGCCTGCTGCCTCCGGGGCAGCCGCCACCTGCACGGCCGCGAGCAGGTTGGCGGGTCCGTCGGGCCCGGCGAGGGTGGGGTTGCGCATCGCACCCGTGACGACGACAGGATGATGATCACGCACGAGCAGGTCGAGCGCGAACGAGGTCTCCTCGATCGTGTCCGTGCCCTGGGTGACGACGGCGCCGCTCGCTCCGGCCGCGAAGCAGTCGGTGATCTGCGCGGCCAGCGCGATGATGTCCTGCAAGGTCAGGTCGGAGGAGGCGACCTGGCGGAACGAGACGGTCTCCAGCGCGGCGACCTCCTGCAACTGTGGGACCGCCTCGACGAGATCGCGGGCACCGAGCCGGGGCGTCACCCCGCCGGCAGCCCCATCACCCGCGTTGGTCGACGCGATGGTGCCGCCGAGGGAGAAGACCACCACTCGGGGCAGTCCGGCATCTCGGTTCACATGTCACCTCACCCTTCACCTGATGGCGAGAAATGCGTGGAAGGAACGCTCCAGCAGCTCGGCGTCGAGATCGTGGGCGATGAGCACGAGCCTGCTGCCCGGCGGAACCGCGCCGGTGAGGTGCTCCGGGCGGTGTACGACGTGCTGCACCCCGTTGAGCGCCACCGGCCCGGCGCCGTGGACGTCGAGCACGCCTTTGACCCTGAGTACGGCCGGACCGTGGCGATGCAGCAGGAGGCTCAGCCAGATGGCGAAGGCCTGCCAGTCCAGGGGCTCGTCGGTCGCCAGCTCCAGGGTGGAGACGGCGCTGGTGTGCGCCGCGTCCGCGGAGCCCCCGGAACGCCGGACCGGTGACGTGGAGGCGGGCGCACCGGTCGGCACCTCGGTGCGCAGCAGCTCACCGGCTGCCGTGACGCTGACCGTTGTGGCGGGGACGATCCGGCGCAGGCTGCGGACCAGGTCCTCGACGTGCTCGGCTTCGACCAGGTCCGCCTTGGTGACCACCACGTCGTCGGCTGCGAGCAACTGCCGGTGCGCGACCTCGTGGTTCTCGATGCTGTCGAGGCCGGTGAGGGCGTCGACCGTGACGCAGATCCGCGCCAGGGCGTAGTGATGCTTCAGGACGGGGTCGTTCGCGATGGTGAACGCGATGGGCCCGGGATCGGAGAGCCCGCTGGTCTCGATCACCACGTGGTCGCGGCGCGGCGCTCGGCCGCTCTGCTCGGCGTCGAGCAGGCCGGAGAGGGCCTGGGCAAGATCGTCCCGGCGGGTGCAGCAGGCGCACCCGCCGGGCACCACGACCGGCCGGTCCCCGTCGACGCTCAGGAGGACGTCATCGACGAGCGTCTCGCCGAAGTCGTTGAGTATCACCGCGGGCGCATGATCACCGGCTCGGTCCAGCTCGCGGCGCAACAGTGTGGTCTTGCCCGACCCGAGGAAGCCGCTGAGCAGGATGACCGAGCGCCGACCCCTTGCGGTCGGGGCGGGCTCGGCGGCAGGCAGGCCGAGCAGCGTCATGCCGGATCGTCCGGGTCGATGGCAGCCAGGAGGCCGGGATCGAGCACGTCGATCTTGCGTCGTGACAGGCGCTCGGCGGCCTGCCAGACGGCGGGCAGCGCGGCGGCCACCTCCGCCGACCCCTTGCGGTCGGCGATCACGCGGTGCGCTCCCTTGCCCGGGTCCGACACGGTGAGGCCGTACGGGGCCAGCACCGCGGCGAGGATGCGCGTGCGCCTGTATCGCGGGCGGCCGGGCATGTCCGGCGTCTCACCGACGGACACTCCGTCCGTCCAGTGGTCCTCGGGAGCCAGCTCGTAGCACAGCACGCACATCGCAGATCAGTGTTCCTTCAGGTTCGCGGTTGTCGCCTGCGGGTCCGGCGGAGGCGGGACGGCTCGGGGCCTGCCGGGCCGCCCCCGCCTGCCGATCAGGAACCCGGCATGAACGGGCTGCCGTCCGGGCCCGGGTAGGCGTAGCGCTTGCGGAAGTCGTTCGCCGCATCCTCCATGGTGACCCAGCTGACGCCTTCGTGGCCGCTGATGTACTCGATCAACCGCTCGAGCATCAGCAGCACCTGAGGGCGGCCGGAGACGTCGGGGTGGATGGTGAAGGCGAAGACGCCGTAGTCCTGCTCGCGGTACACCCAGTCGAACTGGTCCTTCCACCAGGCCTCGACGTCCCGCGGGTTCACCCAGCCGGCGCTGTTCGGAGCCCCCTTGATGAACATCATCGGAGGCAGGTCGTCCATGTACCAGTTCGCGCCGATCTCCACGAGGTCGATCACCTCACCGCGCTGGAGCGGCTTCATCCATGTGCGGGCCTCCTGCGAGTAGTCGATCTTGGTCCAGGAGTCGCCGATCCGGGCGTAGAACGGCACGAAGTCGTGCAGGCCCTGCCCGTGGTCGTAGGTGAAGCCGTACTTCTGCAGCAGCGCCGTGGTGATGTTCGACATCTCCCACCACGGCGGCACGTAGCCGCGAGGGGCCTTGCCGCTGACCTTCTCGATCAGCTCGACGGTGTAGGCGAGGACGTCCTCTTCCTGCTTGGGCGTCATGGCGATCGGGTTCTCGTGGGAATAGCCGTGCGCGCCGATCTCGTGGCCGGCGTCGACGATCATCTTCACCGAGTCCGGGAACGTCTCGATCGAGTGCCCGGGGATGAACCACGTGGCCGGCAGGTCGTACTTCTTGAAGAGCTTCAGCACACGCGGGGTGGCGATGTCACCGGAGAACATTCCTCGCTGGATGTCCGACGGCGAGTCCTCACCGCCGTAGGACCCCAGCCATCCTCCGACGGCGTCGATGTCGACGCCGAACACGCACTTGATGTCCTTGGGCATGTTCATCTCCTTGTAGTGGACGAACCGCTGAGGTGAACCACGACCTCCTCGGCGGTGAGGGGATCGGCGTATTTCGCCGTCATGTCGAACAGGTTCGCCTCGTGCGGGCCTGCCGACCGGTCGGCGCAGCAGTCCGTGACGACGAACGTGGGGAAGCCGTGCTGCACGGAGTCCACGACCGAGGCGCGGACGCACCCCGATGTGGTCGCACCCAGCACGAGCACGCTGTCGACCCGGTTCGCGACGAGCAGTGCGTGCAGCGGCGTGCCGAAGAAGGCGGATGCGCCGCTCTTGGCGATCACGGGCTCGTGGGCGAGCCTGCCCAGGCGCGGATCGATCTCGACCCAGGGTGAGCCGACGGTCAGCTCGCCGAGCGACGGCACCTTGCGCAGCCACGTCGTCGTGGCGCGCGCGCCCTCGTCGTAGGCGATGGTCGTGAAGGCCACGAACAGCCCGCGCTCCCGGGCGGCGTCGAGCACTTCCCGCGTGCGTTCGACCTCGGCCGTGGTGTCCGACCCGAGCGGGCACCCGGGGTCGGTGAACCCGCGGCAGAAGTCGACGACCACGATCGCCGGGCGCTCTCCCAGTTCGAAGCGGCCCGTGAACCCCGCGCTGCGGTACGTCTCGCGGGTGGCGTCGTCGGCTGCGTCGAAGGTGCTCATGGCATCACGTTCCCGGAGTTCGGCCCCAGCGTCTGCCCCACAGAGAGGATCACGACGTCGTTCCCGCCGACATCTCCCGCCGATCCATGTCGAGCACGGTGGCGCCGAGGACCTGGACGCCGGTGACGATGTGCTCGAGCTCGGACCACTCGTCCGGGCAGTGGCTCCGACCGCCGCGCGAGGGCACGAAGATCATCCCCATCGGGCACAGCCGGGCCATGTGCACGGCATCGTGCGTGGCGCCGCTGGGCACCGGCTCCCACGCGATTCCGAGCGCATCCGCTGCTGCGGACACGACCTCGTGTACCTCGGCGCTCGCGGGGACAGGGACGTTGTCGGTGGACCACTCGACGTCGACGTCGACCCCGTAGCCCGCCGCCGTGGCCCGGATCTCGTCGGCCAACCGGCGGGTGGCAGCGGACAGCCACGCGGTGTCCACGCTGCGGATCTCGGCGTGCATCCGTACCGCTCCAGGGACCACGTTGGGCGATCCGGGCTCGGAGACGAGCCGGGAGGTGGTGGCGACACCGTGCACGGGTGCGCCGCAACCCTCCCGCCGGACGGCCAGCACCGCTTCGGCAGCAGCGACCAGCGCGTCCCGCCGGTCGCCCATCGGCATCGTCCCTGCGTGGTCCGGCCTGCCGTCGAACCTGGCCAGCAACCGCTCGATCCCGGCGATCGCGGTGACCACTCCGATCGGCGCGCCGCGTTCCTCCAGCAGCGGACCCTGCTCCACGTGCAACTCGACGTATCCGTGCAACGGCCGGGAGCTTGTCCAGCCCGCGCCGGGGACACCGGCGGGGTCGAGACCGAACGCCGCATAGCGGTCGCCGAGTCGCCTGCCCTCGTGGTCACGGCGATCGAGGTCGGCCGAGGTCAGCTCACCGGCGAGCGCTCGGCTGCCCAGGCAGCTCAGCCCGAAGTCGTTGGACTCCTCCCCGAGGAAGTCCACGACCAGCAGGTCCCGCTCCAGCACGACGTCATGCTCCGTCAGCTGCCGCACCAGTTCCAGGGCGCCGAGCACGCCGACGGCCCCGTCGAACCGGCCGCCCGACTCCACCGTGTCGGTGTGCGACCCGGTGATCAGGCTCGCCGCCCCGGGACGCCGTCCGGGTCGCACCCCTATGACGTTGCCCGCCCCGTCGGTGTGGACCTCCAGCCCGGCGTCGACCATCCGAGACCTGATCCACTCCCGCGATGCCCGATAGGGCTCGGAGAACACCGTCCTGGTCCAACCCCCGCTCTCCGGGTTCCGAATCCTCGCCAGCTCGGCGAGATCGTGCTCGAGCCGCGACGGCTGGGGAGTCAGCGACTCCGGCTTCGACGCCATTCTGAGCTCCTCCTTCCGCACGAGAGACCGGCTGCGGGGCCCTCCGTCACTGCGTCGAGCGCGCCAGGAACCGTCCGCGTCCGCCCGCCCCGACGTACTTCCCGCCCCGGGCGACCTCCTCGCCACGCGAGTAGACCGCCTCCAGGGATCCGGGCAGCGTCCATCCCTCGTAGGGCGTGTAGTCCATGCGCTGGTTCTGGGTCTGCGCCGAGATGGTCGTGGTGCCGTTCGGGTCGAGCACCACGATGTCGGCGTCCGCGCCGCTGACGATCGCGCCCTTGGTCGGGAAGAGGCCGAACTGGCGGGCCGGCGCCGTGGCCGTCAGGTCGACGAACTTCTCCAGCGAGATCTGGTTCCTCCGGACACCTTCGGCGTACATGACGATCATCCGGTGCTCGACGCCCGGGCCACCGTTGGGAATTGCGCGGAAGTCGGCCGCTCCCAGCCTGCGCTTCTCCTCCAGGCAGAACGGGCAGTGGTCGGAGCTGACGACGCCGAGGGTGCCGGCGCGCAGCCCGCGCCACAGCGCAGCCCGGTGCTCCTCGGTGCGCAGCGGTGGCGTCAGCACCACTTTGGCTGCCTCGAAACCGGGCGCGTCGTAGAGCGAGCGGTCCAGCGTCAGGTAGTGCGTGCACGTCTCCCCGGCGACGGCCCGGTCCTGGGATCGCGCCTCGGCGACGGCCTCGACCGCGCCCTCGGTCGACAGGTGCACGAAGTAGATCGGTGAGTCGGCCATGCGCGCGATCTGGATCGCCCGGCGCACAGCCTCGATCTCCGTGGACGGCGGACGGGAGATCTCGTGCGATCCCGGGCCGGTCTTCCCCGCCGCCACCAGGTCGGCGGCGAGACGGTCGATGACGTCGCCGTTCTCCGCGTGGACGCACACCTGCCCGCCGATCCGGCCCGACTCGCGCAGCACGTTGAACAGCGCGCCGTCGTGCAGCATGAGTGTGCCGCGATAGGCCATGAAGACCTTGAAGCTGGTGACGCCGGTCTGCATGATCTCGGTGAACTCGTCCACGGCGCCGTCGTAGAGATCGGTGACGCACATGTGGAACCCGTAATCGACAGCAGCGCGCCCCTGCGCCTTCGCCCGGTGCTTGTCCAGCGATTCCAGGAGCTTCTCCCCCGGCCCCTGCATCGCGAAATCCACCAGCGTGGTGGTGCCGCCGCACGCCGCTGCCCTGGTGCCGGTCTCGAAGTCGTCGGACGTGGTGGTGCCCATCATCGGCGAGTCGAGGTGGGTGTGCACGTCCACGCCACCCGGCAGCAGGAGCCGTCCGGAGCAGTCGACCCGCTCCACGTCGTCGATCGGGAGGCCGGAAAGATTGCCGATCGCCTCGATCTTTCCGTTGTGCACCAGAACATCCGCGTCGACCGAACCACCGCTGTTGACGACGCGCCCGCCGGTCAGCATCAGGTATGTCATTGCCAGGCCTCCTCAGAGGGGGTCAGATGAGCCCAGGGCAGAGCCGCCTCCAGCGCTCCGGCCACCGCGAACAGGTCGACCTCCCGGAGCGTCTTCGCGACGATCTGCAGGCCTACCGGCATCCCGGAGCGCGTGAATCCACACGGCACCGAGCCCGCGGGGTTTCCGGTGAGGTTGAAGGGATAGGTGTAATAGACCCACGACACGATGTTGCGATCCGCGAGATCCGGCGGGACGTTCACACCGGCAGCGAGTTCGGCAACGGGAAGAGTGGGGGTGATGAGCACGTCGTACGGCTCGAGGAAGGTTCTGAACCGCTCCCTGAGATCGAATCGCTTGAAGTGCTTGAGGAAATACTCTTCCACGGTCTGACTGTAGAGCACGTCTCCCAGAACCGCTGCCACCGCCGGATCCAGAAGTTCGGGTGTGTTGTCCAATGCGGACTTCAGCTTCGCGCCCACTCCTCCGTAGAACTCCGCGTTCCAGAGCTCGATCGGATCCTCACCGAATACGCATTCGACCGTTTCGATGTGACAACCGGCATCCTCCAGCCGCCCGATCGCCGATGTCGTGAGTTGGCGGACTTCGTCGTTCAGGCGCGCGTATCCCAGGGTCGGGCTCCAAGCGACCCGCAGGTCCGCAACCCCTCGCCCGCAAGCACCGACGAAGTCAGGTACCGGCTGCGCGACGCTTGCCGGGTCCCGCGCATCGAACCCCGACAGCACCTGCAACAGGTGGGCGGCGTCCCGAACGGTCCTCGCGATCGCTCCCACGTGACCGAGCGAGGGCGTGGCACTGGCCGGGAAGACCGGCACCCGGCCGTACTGGGCCTTGATGCCCACCAGGCCGCAGAGCGCCGCCGGGATCCGGCAGGACCCGCCGCCGTCGGTCCCCAGCGCAACCGGGGTGACACCGGCCGCCACGCTGGCGGCGGCTCCCGCACTGGATCCGCCTGTCGATCTGCCAGTGTGCCAGGGATTGCGGGTGATGCCGGTCAACGGGCTGTCCCCGCCACCCGCCTTGCAACCGAACTCCGTTGTGGTCGTCTTGCCCAGAATGCACGCGCCCGCAGCCCTCACCCGGCTGACCGAGGGCGCGTCCGCTCCGGCCACGTTGCCTGCCATGACCCTCGAACCGAAGGTCGTACGAACGTCAGCGACGTCGATCAGGTCCTTCACCGAGATCGGCACCCCGAGAAGCGGCCCGGCGACAGCACCTTTGCTCATGTCCGCATCCGCTTTGCGGGCGGCCTGAAGTGCCGGCTCCGGAGTCCTCGTGACGAACGCGTTGAGGGTCGGCTCCACGGAGTCCAGCCGGTCGAGAGCCGCGCTGACCACCTCCACCGCGGATGCCTGCCTGCTCGACACGAGATGCCTGATCTCCAGCGCCGTCATGTACGCAAAGTCCGTGGCCATCAGCGGATCGCTACTCCTCGAGGATCGCGAATGCGCGGGTCGGGCCCCCGGTGCCGTTCGCCAGAGCAAGCGGCACTCCGTAGAACATGAACTCCCCCTTCCCCACCAGCTCTTCCAGGTTCACCAGCCACTCGTAGTGCGTGATGCCCCGGTCCCGGCAGACGCGGTGGTTGTAGAAGTAGTTGTGGTTCGGCGCGTCGGTGGACGGTCCTTCGACACCGTGCACCTTCGAGCCCCGGTCCGCCAGCCAGTGTGTTGCCGCCGTGCTGATGCCGGGATTGCTCGTCACCACCTCCGGCCTGGGGTAGTGCCGCTTGTGCAGGCCGGTGTTGAGAAGAACGATGTGGCCGTCGACCCTGACACCGGACGCTGCTTCCGCCCGCTCCAAGTCCTCGACCTCGATCATTCCGAGATCGGGAATGTGCGTGAGGTCGAAACACACGGCCTTGCCGAAGAACATCTCGAGCGGCATCTCACCGATCTTCATGCCGTCCGGTTTGACGTGAAAGAACGAGTCGACGTGTGTGCCGATGTGGTCGAGCGTCCCGATGTAGGACGTCGCCATCGACATCGGGTCATCGGGAACTCCGAGGCCGAGGTCGACGGAGTCCTCGTGGCGGATATGCGGTATGTGGACCGGCCGCTGGAAGAACTTGTGGCTCGGCATGTTGTCATCTATGGGCAGGGACAGGTCGATCACACGTCGGGTCATCGTCAAGGGCTCCTGAAAGCATGGTCGAAGGGCATCTCAGTCACGCCGCACCTGATGAGGCGAGACGTTGCGCGCGCCGAGGATGATGATTCCCGAGGCGAAGATCGGCAGGCATCCCCAGATGAACGCGGCCTGGTCCCAGCTGTGGCCGCTGGCGAGCGCAAAGGTGATCAGCAGGCCGCCGATCACGGCGCCGACCTGACCAGCTGCGTTGATGATCGATCCGCCAGTCGCGCGGGTGTGCACGGGGAAGCTCTCGCCGTTGAAGAACAGCAGCGCCGAGTAGGGGCCGATCAGGAAGAACAGACCGGCGCTGTACAGGGCGATGATCAGGCCGTAGCTGCCGTCGGGAGCCAGCAGCATCCCGCTGAAGGAGAGGCCGGAGAAGATCCAGCCGATCGCGATCGTGTTGCGGCGCCCGATCCGGTCACCCAGCCAGCCGTGGAAGAGGTAGCCGGCGAACGCGGTGGCGTTGGAGATGATGAGGATCGCCAAAGCGTTGTCGAAGCTGATGTTCTTGCCGCTCTCTGCGGTGAGCAGCGACGTGCCGAGGATGGAGAACGTCAGGACACCGAGCCAGCTGAGCAGGAAGGCGGAGCCGATCACGAGCGTCGACCGCAGCGCCTCGCCGGTGAACGCCGAGGTCAGCGGGGCCGAGCGGTTGGTCAGGTCGATGCCTGCCGCCTCCGCGAGTGCGGTGGCCTCCTCTCCACGGCCCTGATCCATGAGCTTCTCGGCCTCGTGGCGGACGGCGAACTGCGGGCTCTCCTTGAGGTAGCGGGCGGCCCACACCATGAAGATGGCGGGGAACACCGCGACGATGAAGCAGAGTGCCCAGCCACCCACGGGGAACAGCAGGTAGATCGACAAGGCCGCCAATACGGAACCGACGGGCCAGCCGGACTGGACCAGCGAGTAGATCAAGCCGCGGCGACGGGCCCTGGCCGGGTCGGAGTACACGTGGGCGAACATCTCGTTCAGGTACGTGGCGTTGATGGCCTGCTCGGCGTAGCCCAGACCGGCGACGGACCGCACGAGGATGAGCAGCACGATGCCGAGGCCGGCCACGGCGCCGACCACCCAGCCGGCGACAGCGGTCATCGCGGACGCCAACGCGGCGCCGATGACCGCGATGATGATGCCCTTGCGGCGGCCGAGTTTGTCGACGAGCGGGCCGACGCCGAAGGCGACCAGTGCGGTGCCGATGGTCACCCAGGTGTTGATCCCCGTCGACTGGGAGGAACTCCAGCCATGATCTTCGGCAAGCTTGGGGAGGAGGTTGCCGAACAACACGAAGTCATAAACGGCAAATGTCCATGCGAAGAAACAGACCCATGTTGCAATCCGCACGTCCCGTTCGGTGACGCGCGGCACCTGCGATACCCGTTGCGCTGAAGCATCCATTGCTTCCACTCCGTTTCGAACAGTCCGCACCCGGGTCCGTAGACGTCATGGAGGTGCGCGACTACCCAGCGGCGCTGCCGGCGGACAGACCGAAGTGCACATGCGATTCGCGAACCGACGGCGTCGGGCGCCGCAGCTCGAGGACCTCTTACCTGTCTCGGGCTTACCTCGCTCGGGCAACTCAGGCGAAGTCCACGGGAAGCGGATCGCCCCGGCCCACCCGGTCGACTATGAGCGAGTAGTGCTCCGGCTGCCGGTGCGCGTCGAAGTCGAACACGCTCCGGCGGTACGGCTCGGAGTAGTCCAGGTCGACAGTGGCCATCACCACTTCGTCGCCCTCGGTACGTGCCTTTGCGAGGATCTCACCGGAGGGCGCGGCGATCGCGGATCCACCAATCATGGGGCAGCCGTCCTCACTGCCCGATTTGCCGGCGGCGGCCACCCACACGGCGTTCTGGTAGGCACCGGCACGCAGCGACAGCAGATGCGTGGACATCTTGGCGTGCGGCTCCTCCTGCCACCCCGGCACCTCGACCGGAGTGTTGTAGCCCAGCACCACCACATCGGCACCTTGCAGGGCCAGCACGCGGTAGACCTCCGGCCATCGACGGTCGTTGCACAGACATGTCCCGAAGCGGACACCGTCCACCTCGAAGACGCCGAACCCGAGGTCGCCCACCTCGAAGTACCGCTTCTCGAGGTGCTGGACGGGGACGTCCTCGAGCTTTTCTGCGTGGCCGGGCAGGTGGATCTTGCGGTACTTGCCGACGATGTCTCCTGTGGAATCCACAAGGATTGCAGTATTGAAGTGTTGCCCGTCGGGGGTGAGCTCGGCGTAGCCCAGGTAGAAGCCGATCCGCAACTCCGCTGCGCGCTCGAAGAGCGGCTTGACCTCGGCGCCGGGCATTTCGGTCTCGAAGTACCGGTCCATGACCGCGAGGTCATCGGCCCAGTAGCGGGGGAAGAATGTCGTCAACGTCAACTCGGGGAAAACTACGAACGAAGCGCCCTTATGGTGGGACTGCTCCAGCAGCCGGATGAGCCGCTGTACCGCCGTCGCCCGGCCCTCGGAAGGCTGTATGCCTCCAACCTGGGCCACCGCAAGATCGAACTTCCTGTCCATGGTTTCTTCCTCCAGGACGGACACGCAAACGTTCGCTCTAACGTTTGCGTAACGTATGTCGCGACGTTGCCGTCGTCAAGGGACCTGCGCGCGCCGAGGACTCCCAGCGCCGACCTCGGAGCGACGCGGATGATCAGCGCTGGTTCGAATCGGTGACTCACCCACCGTCGAGGCGCGGGGGTACAGAGTCGGCTGGAGTAACCGGGACCGCACCCGGCGGCCGCGCAGCAGCGAGAGCAGCACCCGCATGCTGAGTGCGCCCATCTCGAACAGTGGGGAGTGCACCGACGTCAACGGTGTGGGCAACTCAGAAGCGACGTCGAGGTCGTTGAAGCCCACGACGGCGACATCTCCCGGGGCCTCCAAGCCCCGGTCGCGCATCGCGCCCATCACACCGACCGCCGCGAAGTCGCTCGCGGCGAAGATGGCGGTGGGTGGATGGGGTAACGACAACAAGTGATCTCCCGCCTCACGCCCCGAGCGCACGTCGAAGCCCGACGGGATCACGTAGTCGTCCGGCAGCGGATACCCCGCCGCGGCGTAGGCCCGCCGGAACCCGAGCGTCCGCTCCGCGCCGGTGCTGGCGTGGGGGTCCCCCGCCACGATCCCGATGCGCCGGTGACCGAGCGAGAGCAGGTGCTCGGCAGCCAGGCGGCCGCCCTCCAGGTCGTCGGTGCTGACGGAGATCTCCCGGGGCATTCGGCGCGCCACCAGCACATAGGGCACGCCGCATCCGTGCAGCTCCGAAATGAGATTGGAGTCCGTCCGCGAGTCCCCCACGATTATCCCGTCGACCTGACGCGACAGCATGAGGTCCAAACGTGAACGCTGCAGGTCCGGGCGGTCTCGCGTATTGACCACCACAGTGTTGTAGCCGGCGTCGATCGCCGTTTGGTCGATGCCGTCGTAGATGGTCGCGAGGACGACGTCGGTCAATCGTGGCACCATTACGCCGATCATCTTGGTGCGTCCCGTACGCAAGGACAGGGCAGCGGCGTTGCGTCTGTACCCCTGCTCACCTGCCAACTCGCGCACGCGCGCGACCGTCTCGGCACTCACCCCGACCGGGTTCTCGCTCAGCGCGCGCGACACCGTCGAGACGTGCACGCCCAGCTGTTCGGCCAGCAGAGCCAGTGTCACGGTCCCGCGAGGAGCGGGAGACTTACGGCTCGGCATACGATGAATTCTGCCGCAGCCGGCGCCTCCCGCGCCCGGGAGGTACACGGTCGGTACAACTCGGTCGTCAGCCGACACGCGATGCACCACCTCGACCGATCCGCAGGCCCATTTCCCGACTGAATTGCCGACGTGCTTCCCGGCATCCGCCGCAGAACGGCCGTACACGCCGGTCGCGGCCTCTGTCTCGTTGGAGACGATCGCGCGGCGGGCACAACCGGTTTCGAGACTTTCGCCTTCTTCAGAAAGCGTCCGATCAACGCGATGGCAAGAATGCTGAACTTTGGTACCGTCGCAGCGTATGTATTTCGTCAAGGCGAGCAGGGCAGGATGAATTCATGGGATCCACGGCTTACGTCCCGCGTGTCCACTTGGTGGGCAGCATACCGCTGGAGAATTCGGACGCGGCACTCCGGACGGCAGCGACGCTCGGCAGCAGCCTCGCCCGTATCCCCGACGGAGAGACCGGGGACCGTTCCAACTGGATCGCCTGGCAGCACAGCGTCTTCACCCGAAACGCACAATTCTCGACAACCCGCTCACATCGCGCCCAGTACAGTGCACGCAACTTCCTGACCATCGCCCCCGGGGTTGCCCCGGACGACGTCACGATCGGGCCGCTGGGCTACGCCAAAGCAGCCGTGGACAGCTACCGGGTTTTCCTGCGACTGCGCTCGGAGGGGGTCATTCCCGATGACACCCGCTTCCAAGTCAGCCTGCCCACCCCGGTCGGTGTCGTCATCAACTTCTTCGAGCCGGCCGCTCGACCGCTCGTCGAAGGCCCCTACCAGACTGCACTGGGCGCCGAACTCGACATCATTCTGGCCGCCATTCCCGGCCCCGATCTCGCCATACAGTGGGATGTCGTATGGGAGTTCGCCATGATCGAGGGCTGGAGTTGGGAGGCCGAGTGGTGGGGCGAGGACGCCTTCACCGATATCGTCGAGACGCTGGCAGACTTGGGCAACGCGGTGCCGCCGGACGTCGAACTCGGATTTCATCTCTGCTACGGCGACGCCAACCACAAACACTTCGTCGAGCCCACCGACACCCGGTCGATGCGAGATGTCGCCAACGGCATCCGGCAGACACTGCGTCGTCGACTGGACTGGGTACACATGCCGGTTCCGCGGGGCCGCGACGACATCGACTACTTCGCCCCGCTGTCCGAACTGGACCTCGGCGACGACACCGAACTCTATCTCGGCCTCATACACCTCACGGACGGGATTCCCGGAGCCAACCGGCGCATCGCGTCCGCAGGGTCAGCAGTCACCGGATTCGGCGTGGCCACGGAATGCGGATTCGGCCGCCGGCCACCCCGGTCCATCCGGCAACTCATCGGCATTCACCGCGATCTACTCACCGCAGCGCACCACTAGGTCACCGGATCAGCAGCCGGGCTCCCACGCCGCTCAGTGGTTCCGCAGAGCCGAGATCAGGTCGTTCTTCGACATGCTCGACCGCCCCGGGATGCCGACCTTCTTCGCCCGGTCGTACAGCTCCGACTTGCTCATGTCGTCGTAGCTCGGCGACCGCCCGCCCCGCTTGGACACGGTCTTGCGCCCCTCACCGGCCGACGCGTTCGCGATCCGGGCCGCCTTCTCCTTGGACGCACCCTTGTCGCGCAGCTTCTTATACCGCTTCTCGTCCTTGATACTCGGATTCGGCACCACAACCTCCTCGATCCACACACGATCCCGGCCCAGCCGGCTCGCCAAGGGGCATGCCCCGCACACGCCCCGCGAAACACGATCCGCCCCCGGGCCGGTGACCGACATCAGCCGCCCGCCGCGTCCGCTCTCAGGTCTGCGTTCCGGCCTGCTGTTCGGGGTACGCCGCTCGGGAGCAGTCGGCCGACGGTGCGTCGCAGGCAGGGAGGACGTCGAGATGGTGGCGCGGACGGTGACGAGGAAGCTGATCGACGAGCACCTGGTCTCGGGCGAGCCGATCGCAGGCGAGGAGATCGCGCTGCACATCGACCAGACCCTCACCCAGGACGCCACGGGCACCGTTGTCATGCAGGAGCTCGAAGCGATCGGCCTGGACCGCGCCCGGACCGACGTGAGCGTCCAGTACGTGGATCACAACCTCCTCCAGGCCGACGAACGCAACGCCGAAGATCACGAGTTCCTGCGGTCGGCCGCCCGCCGCTACGGACTGTGGTTCTCCAAGCCGGGCAACGGCGTCTCGCACCCCACGCACATGCAGCGGTTCGGCGTCCCCGGAGCGACGATGGCCGGGTCGGACTCCCACACCTGCGCGGCCGGCTCCCTGGGAATGCTCGCCATCGGTGTCGGCGGCCTCGAGGTGGCGCTGGCGATCGCGGGCGAACCCCTCTACGTACGGATGCCCGAGGTCTGGGGAGTGCGGCTGGTCGGCCGACTTCCGGACTGGGTGTCGGCGAAGGACGTCGTGCTCGAGATGCTGCGACGCCACGGCGTCGACGGCGGTTTCGGCCGGGTGATCGAGTACCACGGCCCGGGGTTGGCCGGCCTCTCGGCTATGGACCGCCACGTCATCGCGAACATGGGGGCCGAACTGGGTGCGACGACCACCGTGTTCCCCTCTGACGCCGCTGTAGCCGACTTCCTGCGTTCCGAGGACAGGCAGGGCGCCTTCCGCGAGATCACAGCGGACCCAGGAGCGCTCTACGACGTCACCGAGGAGATCGACCTCTCCGAACTGGAACCGTTGATCGCTCGTCCGTCGTCGCCGGGCAATGTCGTGCCGGTGCGGGAGTGTGCAGGGGAGCCGGTCGGTCAGGTCGTCGTCGGCTCGTCCGCCAACCCGGGCCTGCGCGACTTCGCCGTGGTCGCCGCGATGGTCGACGGCCGCCAGACGTGCGACTCCGTCAGCTTCGACGTCAACCCGTCGTCGCGGCAGATCTTCGAGGACATGACCCGGATGGGAGCAACGTTCCAGCTCATCGCCGCGGGGGCACGGATCCACCAGGCCGGCTGCCTGGGCTGCATCGGAATGGGGCAGGCACCGGCGGTCGGGCAGAATTCGCTGCGCACCTTCCCCCGCAACTTCCCGGGCCGATCGGGCACGGCCGAGGACGCGGTGTGGCTCTGCTCCCCCGAGACCGCGGCCGCCTCCGCGCTCACCGGCGTCATCACCGATCCACGTGAGTTCGCTCGCGACAACCATCTGACGTGCCCGGCCCCGCAACTGCCCGCCGAGGCGTCGGTCAACACCGCGATGCTCGTGGCGCCGCTGTCGGCCGAGGAGGCGACGGGTATCGAGCTGGTCAAGGGGAACAACATCTCCTCCCTGCCCGATCTGTCCCCGCTCCCGGACGCACTCGACCTCCCGGTCCTGCTCGTGATGGGCGACGACGTCTCGACCGACGAGATCTCGCCCGCCGGGGCGCGGGCTCTGCCCTACCGGTCCAACATCCCGAAACTCGCCGAGTTCACGTTCACCCGGGTCGACGAGAGCTATCCGGCTCGAGCCGCGGAAGCCGGCGCCCATGCCGTGGTGGCCGGGAACAACTACGGGCAAGGATCCTCGCGTGAACACGCCGCGATCACCCCTCGGTACCTCGGCCTCGCGATCGTGATCGCCAGGTCCTATGCACGCATCCACTGGCAGAACCTCGTCAACTTCGGCGTACTACCACTGACCTTCGCCGACCCCGGCGATCACGACCGGATCCAGCCCAGCGACGTCCTGCATCTCACTGATCTGCACTCGACCCTGGTCAGATCGAAAGAGCTCACCGTCACCTGCGGCAACAACGACAGAGCGTTCACCGTCACCCACCAGCTGTCTCCGCGACAAATCGACACGATCCTGGCCGGTGGACGAATCCCGCAGCTCACCGAACAACGACGATCCGGAGGACGTGCTCGTACTGCAAATGACGCATAGCAGCCCTCCACGAGGACCACACCACGGTCGGATACTGGCCGCATCCAGGACAGTCCGCCACGTGGCGGGTCGCGCACGGACCCATCTCGGTGGTAGTCAGACAGGACAGCTCTGCTCCGTGACGATGACAGGGGACGTCATCTCACGAGTTTTCACAACGATGGCCTTCACGAACCGACACCACTCGTTGGCTTCCGGTTGACCGAACGGGCGGAAGCCGACCTTGCGGGGAAGGATCCACGTTCGATGAGCATCCCGGTGCGCCAGGCGATCAAGATCGGTGGCTATCTGATCAAGCAGAAGCTGGCCGGCCGAAAGAAATTTGCCCTGACCTTGGAACTGGAACCGCTATTCGCGTGCAATCTCGCCTGCGGCGGCTGCGGCAAGATCCAGCATCCGGCAAGCGTGCTCAAACAACGCATGCCCGTCGAGCAGGCACTCGCGGCCGTGGACGAGTGCGGCGCCCCCGTCGTGTGCCTGGCCGGCGGGGAGCCCCTGATGCACCCTCAGGTCGAAGACATCGTCGCCGGCCTGGTCAAGCGGAAGAAGTACATCTACCTGTGCACCAACGCCCTGCTCCTCCCGCGCAAGATCGACAAGCTGCGCCCGTCCCGCTACCTCGCGTTCGCCGTCCACATCGACGGGCTCCAGGAGCGCCACGACGCCTCCGTCGCCAAGCTCGGGGTGTTCGACCAGGCCGTGGACAACATCCGAGAAGCGCAGCGGCGCGGGTTCCGCGTCACCACCAACACCACCTTCTTCAACACCGACAGCCCTCAATCCGTCATCGAGGTTCTCGACTTCCTCAATGATGATCTTCACGTCGACGGCATGATGCTCTCCCCTGCCTACGCCTACGACAAGGCGCCGGACCAGGAGCATTTTCTCGGTGTCACAGAAACCCGCGAGCTGTTCCGGAAGGCCTTCGCCGACGGCCGACGACACCGCTGGCGACTCAACCACTCGCCGCTCTTCTTGGACTTCCTCGAAGGGAAACTCGACTTCCCCTGCACCGCCTGGGGAATTCCCTCCTACTCGCTCTATGGCTGGCAGAAACCCTGCTACCTGATGGGCGATGGTTACGCACAGACCTACCAGGAACTCCTCGACACGACCGACTGGGACGCCTACGGCCGGGGCCGCGACCCTCGCTGCGCAAACTGCATGGCCCATTGCGGCTACGAACCCACCGCAATCGCGGCGACCCTGGGGTCGCTCAAGCAATCGATCCGCGCCATCCGATGACGATGCCACGGAATCCGTGACATCACCGGTACAGCCGTTGTCCGTCGGTTGATCCGCCGGTCCGCCCGACAATCGCCGGCGCGGAGCACCTCTCATGGCGGCGGGTCGGCGACGATCTGGGCATCGATGACCCGCGCCACCTGACGAGACGAGGAATGCGCGTTCCCTCCCCCCTGATTAGATCGCGCCGCAGTGGGGAAGGTTGACGCATGAGCGTCAGGTCCTGGATCGGGAGATGGCCGGTGTACCGGCAGGCCACAGGGACGGACCGCCTGGGGCGGGGCAGTGCTGCCCGGTCGTCGCGGACGGATCAGAAGCCCGCCCGCACGAGCCAGGCCGACCAGGTGACGAAGTCGATCTGCCCGTTCTGCGCGGTGGGCTGCGGGCAGCGGGTCTTCGTCAAGGACGGCGAGATCATCCAGGTGGAGGGCGATCCGGACTCGCCGATCAGCCGCGGCCGCCTCTGCCCGCGCGGTTCCTCGACGCTCTCACTGGTGACCTCACCCAGCCGGGTCACGAAGGTCCGTTATCGCCGTCCCCACGCCAGCGCGTGGGAGGACCTCGACCTGGACACCGCCGTCGACATGATCGCCGACCGGGTGCTCGAGACCAGGGCGCGTACCTGGGAGGACGTCGACGAGAACGGGCAGCACCTGCGCCGGACCATGGGGATAGCGAGCCTCGGAGGGGCGACCCTCGACAACGAGGAGAACTACCTCATGAAGAAGCTGTACACGGCCATGGGCGCGATACAGATCGAGAACCAGGCCCGTATTTGACACAGCTCCACCGTCCCCGGTCTGGGGACCAGCTTCGGTCGCGGCGGCGCGACGATGTTCCAGCAGGACCTGGCCAACTCCGACTGCATCATCATCCAGGGCTCGAACATGGCGGAGGCGCACCCCGTCGGGTTCCAGTGGGTGATGGAGGCCAAACGGCGCGGGGCCACGGTGATCCACGTCGACCCGCGGTTCACACGGACCTCGGCGGTGGCGGACCTGCACGTGCCGATCCGGGCGGGCACCGACATCGCGTTCCTCGGCGGCCTGATCAACTACGTGCTCCAGAACGAGGCGTACTTCGCCGAGTACGTCACGGCGTACACGAACGCACCGACGATCCTGCGTGAGGACTTCGCCGACACCGAGGATCTCGACGGGCTCTTCTCCGGTTACGACCCGCAGACGAGCAGCTACGACACCGAGACCTGGCAGTACGAGGGCACGGAAGTCACAGCGGCGGCCGGCGAGCACGACCCGTACGCGACCGACGAGCCCGTCGGCGACGACGAGACGCATGCGAGCTCGGACGAGCGCATGCAGGAGTCGAGCGGGGCCGAGGAGGCGGGCTCCGGCGGCGCATCCCATCGTCCGCAACCGACGCAGGACCCGACGCTGCAGCACCCGCGCTGCGTCTTCCAGGTGCTCAAACGCCACTTCGCGCGCTACACCCCGGAGATGGTGGAGCAGGTCTGCGGTATCCCGCCGGAGACGTTCGAGCAGGTGGCCACCGCGCTCGTGCGCAACTCCGGGCGGGAACGCACCAGCGCGTTCGCCTACGCCGTCGGCTGGACCCACCACACCGTGGGCGTGCAGTACATCCGCACCGCGTCGATCCTGCAGCTGCTGCTGGGCAACATCGGCCGGCCCGGCGCGGGGATCCTCGCCCTGCGCGGCCACGCGTCGATCCAGGGCTCCACCGATATCCCGACCCTCTACAACATCCTGCCCGGCTACATCCCGATGCCACATGCCCACGAGGAAGAGGACCTCGCGAGCTTCCTGCGGTCCGATGTGGGACAGAAGGGGTTCTGGGGCAACATCGACGCCTACACGGTGAGCCTGCTCAAGGCCTGGTGGGGCGACGCCGCCACCGAGGAGAACGAGTACTGCTTCGGGTACCTGCCTCGCCTCACCGGTGACCACAGCAACTTCCAGACCGTCGTGGACCAGATCGACGGGAAGGTGCCCGGCTACTTCGTGATCGGTGAGAACCCGGCGGTCGGCACCGCCAACTCCCGCCAGCAGCGGATGGGCCTCGCGAACCTCGAGTGGCTCGTCGTGCGGGACATCAACATGGTGGAGACGGCCACCTTCTGGCAGGGCGGCCCGGAGATCGAGACCGGCGAGATGCGCACGGCCGACATCGCCACCGAGGTGTTCTTCCTGCCCGCGGCCACCCACACGGAGAAGGACGGCAGCTTCACCAACACCCAGCGGCTGCTGCAATGGCACCACAAGGCGATCGACCCGCCGGACGACGCCCGCAGCGACCTGTGGTTCTACTACCACCTCGGCCGCAGGCTCAGGGAGAAGCTCGCCGGCTCCACCGACCCCCGCGACCGCCCGCTGCTCGACCTGACGTGGGACTACCCCACCGAAGGTCCCTACGACGATCCGAGCGCCGAGTCGATCCTGCGCGAGATAAGCGGCACCGGCCCGGACGACAAGGCCGTCTCGGGCTACACCGCCCTCAAGGCCGACGGCTCCACCCGTTGCGGATGCTGGATCTACAGCGGCGTCTACGCCGACGAGGTCAACCAGTCCGCGCGCCGCACACCGGGCCAGGAGCAGACCTGGGTCGCCCCGGAGTGGGGATGGGCGTGGCCGATGAACCGGCGCACGCTCTACAACCGGGCTTCTGCCGATCCCGACGGCAATCCGTGGAGCGAGCGCAAGGCCTACATCCGCTGGGATGCCCACGAGGGCATGTGGGTCGGCCCCGACGTGCCCGACTTCGAGGCGACCAAGCCGCCGGACTACCGGCCGCCCGACGGTGCGCGGGCGCAGGACGCCCTCGCGGGCAACGAGCCGTTCATCATGCAGTCCGACGGACGGGCCTGGCTGCACGTGCCGGCCGGGCTCGTCGACGGCCCGCTGCCCGCGCACTACGAGCCGCAGGAGTCGCCGGTGCGCAACGCGCTCTACGGGCAGCAGAACAACCCCGCCCGCCAGCGCTACGACCGCCCGGAGAACCCCTACCACCCGGATCCGGGAGAGCCCGGCGCCGAGGTGTTCCCGTTCGTGTTCACCACGTTCCGGATCACCGAACACCACACGGCGGGCGGGATGAGCCGCTGGACGCCCTACCTGAACGAGCTGCAGCCCGCCATGTTCCTCGAGGTCTCCCCCGAGCTCGCCGCCGAGCGCGGTCTGGAGCACGGCGGATGGGCCACGGTCGTCACCGCGCGGTCGGCGATCGAGGGCAGGGTGCTCGTCACCGAACGGGCCAAACCGCTACGCCTGGGCGGCGGGCGCACCGTGCACCAGATCGGCATCCCGTGGCACTGGGGGCCGAACGGGCTCTCGACCGGTGACGCGGCCAACGAGCTGCTGTCCGTCTCGCTCGACCCCAACGTCCACATCATGGAGACCAAGGCCGCCACCTGCGACATCCGCCCTGGCCGGCGGCCGCGCGGACCGCAGCTCGTCGAGTTCCTGACCGAGTACCGGCGCCGTGCCGGGCTGGAGGAGACCGCATGACCAACCGCCTCTCCGGACCGCTGCCCGATCCGTCCGCCGACGCCGGCTACCCGCCCGACCACCCGGAACGGGTCGGGTTCTTCACCGACACCAGCGTCTGCATCGGCTGCAAGGCATGCGAGGTGGCCTGCAAGGAGTGGAACGCCCTGCCGTCCGAGGAAGCCGGCATTCCCGCCGACCTCACCGGGATGAGCTACGACAACACCGGGGGGCTCGGCGCGAGCACCTGGCGGCACGTCGCGTTCGTCGAGCAGACGGTGCCGGCGCAGCGCTCGGCCACGGTCGATCTCGGCATGCCGTCCACCGGGCTGCCCGACGCGGCGAACGACGGGCGCGGGGACGCCACCGAGGTGCGCTGGCTGATGTCGTCGGACGTCTGCAAGCACTGCACGCACGCCGCGTGCCTCGACGTCTGCCCCACCGGAGCGCTGATCCGCACCGAGTACGGCACCGTCGTCGTGCAGAACGACGTCTGCAACGGCTGTGGCTACTGCATCCCGGCCTGCCCGTACGGGGTGATCGACCAACGGCCCGGCGACGGCGGAGCGTTCAAGTGCACGATGTGTCACGACCGGCTCGGTGCCGGTCTGATGCCCGCCTGCGCCACGGCCTGCCCCACCGAGTCCATCCAGTTCGGACCCCTCGACGAGCTGCGGTCCCGGGCCGCCGAGCGGGTGGACGCGCTGCACGCCGCGGGCGTCACCGATGCCCGCCTGTACGGGCACGACCCGAACGACGGCGTCGGCGGAGACGGGGCGTTCTTCCTGCTCCTCGACGAACCCGAGGTGTACGGGCTCCCGCCGGACCCTGTGGTCACCACCCGCGACCTGCCCTCGATGTGGCGCCACGCGGGTGCCGCGGCGGCCGCGGTCGCGGGCGTCGTGGTGGCGGCCTTCCTGGGAGCGCGGCGATGAGCCGCCGTCGCCCGGTCGACGGGACGACGAGCTGGACCGGGGACCGGATCGGCGGCTGGGCCCCGTACGGCACTCGCGACGACCGGCCGGGCGCCACGGCACCAGGCGGGGCCGGACCACGGGGTGCAGGTCCCGACCGGCCCACAGCCGAGGCACCTCGGAGCCGCCCTGGCCGGCCCCGCGGCGAGCAACTGATGGTGCCCGAGGCCGAGTTCCGCACCTACTACGACCGCGCGATCATCAAGCCCCCGGTCTGGAAGGTGCCCGACGTCCCGATCTACCTCTACCTCGGCGGCGTGGCGGGCGTATCGGCCACGATGGCCGCCCTCGCCGACGCCAGTGGCCGCCCGCTCCTGCGCCGCGTCGGGCGGCTGGCTGCGGGGTTCGGGGCGATGGCCAGCGTCGGCGCGCTGGTGCACGACCTCGGCAGGCCCACGCGCTTCCTGAACATGCTGCGTGTGTTCAAACCGACCTCGCCGCTCTCGGTCGGTTCGTGGATCCTGGCCCCGTTCGGGACGCTGGCAGGCGCCACCGCCGCATCCGAGCTCACCGGCGTCGCCCCCGGGCTCGCCCGTCTCACCGGCGCCGGGGCCGGCGTCCTCGGCCCTGCCCTCACGACCTACACGGCCGTGCTGCTCGCCGACACCGCCGTACCCGCGTGGCACGAGGCTCACCGGGAGCTGCCGTTCGTCTTCGCCGGAAGCGCCCTGGCCAGCGGGGGTGCCGTCGGCATGCTGGCCGGGGGCGAGGCCTGCCCGGCCCGCGGGATCGCCGTGGCCGGTGCAGTCATCGAACTGGGCGCGACGGCCGCACTGGAACGCCGGCTCGGGCCAACGGCCCGCGCCTACCGCACAGGCCGTGCAGGCAGGGTGCTGAGGTCGGCCCGCGCCGCCACACTCGCCGGCGCCGCCGGCACCCTGCTCGCTGGTCGCGTGCGCCGTCCCCGACTCGTGTCGCTGGTGTCCGCGGTGTTGCTCAACGCCGGGTCAGCAGCCACTCGCTACGGGATCTTCGAAGCCGGTATGGCATCCGCACGGGACCCCGAGTACACGGTTACCCCACAGCGACAGCGGCTGACCGACGCTCAGGACGCCGACCCGGCGCCCCGCTGAGCGAGCTGCCGGGTTCGGCATCGGTCAACGGGGGCCGGCCCGCGGGCCATGATCAGCTGCTCGAGACCGCCAACCGGTGCCAGACGCGGCTGTGGGGACCGAAACGGCGATCTTCGCCGGAGGGGTGGGAGCCAGTGCCCCGCCGGATTCCCCGCCCATGATCGTCGATTTGGGACCGGAAACCGAGCTGCACCCGGGTATGCGGCCCCAAATGATGATCACAGCCGGGGCGAGCAGGCCCTACGTTGCCGGACAGCACTGCCCGGTGCTCGACCATGATCGGCAGTTCGGGACCGGCCACAGGGCGGCATACGGCTGCTCGGCCCCAAACGACGATCACCGCTCGCGGCTGGCCAGCGCGCCGCCGGGCGACGACCCCCTTGCTGTCCATGATCAGCAACTTGGGACCGGGGACCGCGCCATACACGGGCGTGCGGCCCCAAACGACGATCTTGCTCGGGGTCAGCGGGCCGGCCGGCGCCCTGCTGGCAGCCAGCCCGGTACCCGACACGCGATCAAGATCAACAGTTCGGCCCCGGCAACCGGACGAGACACGGCTCCGCAGCCCCAGACGACGATCACCGGTGACGGCGAGCCGATGCTCGCCGAGAGGCGATCCCCACGCTGCTCATGATCGCCAGATCGGGGTCGACAACCGTGCTGGACACGGTTGCGCGGCCCCAAACAATGATCATGCTCGGCGCGGACGAGTCGGCCCAGCCGCGACCGCGGCCGGTCAGTAGCCATCCATGATCAGCTGCCAGGGATCAACAACAGGGCGCACACGCCTACCCGCCACAACGCCGATCAGCGCGCGGGCGAGCGGGTCGACCCCTGCCTTGATGGGCGCCCCGCCCGCTACCCGGCCATGATCACCAGGTCGGGACCGACAACCAGACGACACACGGCTCCGCAGCCCCAAACGACGATCACCGGCGGCGACGAGCCGGTGCCCGCCGAGAGGCGATCCCCACGCTGCTCATGATCACCAGATCGGGGTCGACAACCGTGCTGGACACGGCTGCGCGGCCCCAAACGACGATCATCACCCCGCGCCGTGCCGACGGTCACCGAGAGACGACCCCCTTCCGACCATGATCAGCAAACCGGGGTCGATAACCGTGCTGGACACGGTTGCGCGGACCCAAACAATGATCATCACCGGGACGGGCAGGGCTGAGGGGATCCTCGTCGAGATCAGCCAGGACATGAACGGTACCCGGCACCTGGCCCGTTGATGCCCGAGCAGCCGGAGTCGTCCGGGCGGTGCAGATCGGACCAGCGGCCCACGAAACCACCATGGCTGGCCGATGTGCACCAAGCACGCCCCGGTGGCGAGGAGGCCGAGGGCACCGATGTGTCGGCCTATTGTCAGGAAGCCATACAGCGCCAGAGCGACCAGACAGGGATCATGGGCGGCGCCCCACCGAGGCGGTGACACGTCCGAAGCGTCGTGGCCCGTCCACTCAGCAGGCTCGGAGGAGTGAATTCGCGTGGAGATGTACATCATCCCCTTGGGCACCTGTAACTGCCCTTACGAGGTGGTCGCGCCCGGGGTGAGCGATGGCAACCTCGTCAAGCTGCCGGTTCCCTCGTACCTGATCAAGCTCGACAACGGCAAGAACCTGCTGATCGACACGGGCATGAGCCGCCTCCACATCACCGACCCGCTGGCGACCTGGCGGGGCACCGAGATGGTCGACGTCCTGGTGCCGGAGATGCAGCCGGAGGACAACCTCGAGGTGCGGCTGGCCGAGCTCGACGTCCGGCCCACCGATATCGACTACGTCATCAACACGCACCTGCACTTCGACCACGCCGGCAACAACGACCTGTTCCAGCGGGCCACCTTCTTCGTTCAGCGCGAGCACTACGACTTCGCCAAGGACAACGGCAGGTTCCCCAACCAGTACTGGAACCTGCCGAAGTTGAAGCACGAGTTGCTCGACGGCGAGATGGAGCTGTTCCCCGGCATCGAGGTCCTGCTGACTCCCGGCCACGCCCCGGCGCACGAGTCGGTCATGGTCCGGCTGCCGGAGACCGGCAACATGGTCGTCTGCGGCGACGCCGTCTACACCCAGGACAACCTCGATCACGCGTCGTGGGGCGGACAGGCGGACCCCGAGGCTGCCGCCGAGTCCGCCGCCAAGCTCCAGCGCATCGCCCAGGAGCAGAGTGCCACGCTGCTGTTCGGCCACGATCCCGTGCAGGCGAAGCAGTTCCACCGTTCCCCGCAGAGCTACCGGTAGGACCGCCAGGGCGACAACGACGCATTCCTCCTGACCCGCGGCTCGGTCTTCGACGGGAACAGCTCGGCTCCTATCCCCACCAGCTGGACCGCGGCGGTCAAGCGGTGCCGAACGTCTTCTCCACGTGGTCTTCCACGTAGCCTTCGGAGAGGAACAGCTTTCGCTCGCGGGCGTTCTGCGGCTTCACGCGCAACCAGACCCGGCCGGCGTTGTGCACCCTGTCGGCCCGGGTGACCGCAGCCTGCAACACAGCCCGGCCGCGCCCGCCGCCGCGCCACTCAGGGCGCAGCACCATCCGTCGGATCTCGATGGCGCGATCCGGCGCTTCCGGGCCTGCAAACCCCGGCGAGCAGGGCATAGCCGACGGGAACGCCATCGACTTCGCCGACAGTGTGCTCCTGATCGGGATCTTGGAACGCCTTCTCGCGCCACGCGATGCCGGTCACCGTCAGATAGCGAGCGGTGTCCTCGGCCGCCTCCGTGTGTCCGCAAAGGCCGACAGATCGCGTGGCTCGCCAGGTCGAAACTCGAGATCCAAGTCCTCACGTCCTGCCTCACGCTGGGCTGTCGCGAACCATGTCCGGAGCCCGCCCATGAGACCGTCCGGCCCGAGGAAATCATTTGCCGGACGATCCTGGCGATCTCAACCGCGCTGTCCGCATCGCGTATTACGGCGATCCCGGCGACGCAATCGGCCCGCCGCAGCATAGATCGCCGACATACGGGCATCCGTACCTTCCAGCACGCGGACATGGCGGACCACAGGCCGCGATCAACGACCCGTCCGTCATCGGCGAACCTGGGGCACGCTCGCGCAACCGTCGGTCCGTACGTTCGTCACGGCGCTTTCTTGGGTACGTCGGGGAATGGCCCGGCATCCGGATCCGTTGCACGTCCTCGGCGAGGACGAGCGCGCTGGCCTGCCTCGCCGCGAGCCGGACTTCGTGGAGCCCATGCTCGCCCTCCTCACCCACGACCACTTCTCCGACCCCGAGTGGCTCTACGAGCGCAAACTCGACGGCGAACGGATGCTCGTCGTGCGTGACGGCCGGGGCACCAAGCTGTACTCCCGCACCCGTCACCCGTTGGAAGGCACGTATCCGGAGGTGGCGGAGGCGCTGGACGCGTCGGCGCCGGTGAAGTTCGTGGCCGACGGCGAGGTGGTGGCGTTCGACGGCGACGAGACCAGCTTCTCGCGGCTGCAGGCGCGGCTCGGCATCACCGACCCCGACCGGGCGCGCGCCACCGGGGTGGCCGTGATCTTCTACCTCTTCGACGTGCTGGGGGTCGGCGGGTACGACGTGACGGCGCTTCCGCTGCGCGCGCGCAAGCAGGTGCTCCAGGCGTCTCTCGATTTCACCGACCCGCTCCGGTTCAGCACCCATCGCAACACCGACGGCGAGGAGTACCTGCGGCAGGCGTGCGAGCGGGGTTGGGAGGGACTGATCGCCAAGCGCGCGGACTCCCCGTACCGGCCCGGGGCGCGGTCCGGCGACTGGCTCAAGTTCAAGTGCGTGCGCGGGCAGGAGTTCGTGGTGGGCGGGTACACGGACCCGACCGGCTCCCGTATCGGGTTCGGGGCCTTGTTGATCGGCTACCACGACGGTGACGGCGCGCTTCGCTACGCGGGAAAGGTCGGCACGGGTTTCGACCATCATGTGCTGGTCGGCCTGCGGGCGCGGTTCGACGAGATGGGGACGGCGGCGTCGCCCTTCGCGGACCAGGTGCGCGAGCGCGGCACGCACTGGCTGAGACCCGAACTGGTGGCGCAGATCGGGTTCACCGAGTGGACGCGCGACGGGAGGCTGCGCCATCCCCGCTACCTCGGGCTCCGTGACGACAAAGCGGCCGCGGACGTGGTGCGTGAGGAGCCTCCCCGGTGACGACCCAGCAGGAGATCTCCCGGCCGGACAAGGTGCTCTACCCCGAGTCGGGCTACACCAAGGCCGACCTCGCCGAGTACTACGAATTCGTCGCGGAGTGGATGCTGCCGCACCTCGCGGGGCGGCCACTCGTGCTGCACCGCTTCCCGGACGGGATCGGGAAGTCGGGCTTCTACCAGAAGCAGGCGCCAGAGCACCTCCCCGACTTCGTGGAGACCACGACCGTCGCGTCCGGCAACGAGCGCGGGAGCGTCCGTCACCTGATGGTCGATGACGTCGACACCTTGCGGTACCTCGCCGACCAGGCCTGCCTCGAGCTGCACCGCTGGCTCTCGCGCGCCGACGGGATCGACGAACCCGACCTCTTGGTGATGGACATCGACCCGCCGGACGACGTGGATCTCGCGGTGCTCCGCCGCACGGTGCGCGCCACCTCCGAGCTGCTGGAGGACCTCGGCCTCTCGACCTATCTCATGGCGACCGGCGGCAGCGGATACCACGTCGTCTCGCCGCTGGACCGCTCGGCGAGCTTCGACGACGTCCGTGAGCTGGTCAGGGGCGTGGCCGCGCGGCTCGCCGCCGACGCGCCCGACGAGCTCACCACGGAGCAGCGCATCGCCGCCCGGCGGGGCCGGATCTTCCTCGACACCAACCGCAACGCTTACGGCCAGACCGCCGTCAGCCCGTACTCGCCACGAGCCCGGCCCGGCGCCCCGGTCGCGACCCCCATCGAGATGAAGGAGCTCGGGAAGGTCACCCCCGGCGGATACGACCTGCGCAGCGTCCGGCGCCGGCTCGCGCAGAAGGGCGACCCGTGGGCACGGATCCACGACGACGCCCGGTCCGCGATGGACGCCAGGAGACGGCTCGACGAGCGAGCCTGAGACAGGCAACCTATGTCAGCGATCCGCGCCGGCCGACCGGCTGTGGGCCGTTCCCGCCGGCTCATCCGGCGCCTGTGTCACCCCGCTCGCGATCCACGGCGCCGACGGTCGGGGAGCGGCGCTCCAACGCATGGCGGTCGAGGAACCCGAGCACGACCCGCTCGGCCTCGTCGGAGAACTCCTCCCAGTAGCCGTGCCGCGCGCCGTCGATGATGTGCACCGTCGAGCCCGGGATCCGCTCGGCGAGCAGGAACGCGTTCTCCGGAACGTTGGTCGGGTCGTCGCTCCCGTGGATGATCAGTGTCGGCGCGGTGATCGACGGCAGCCGGTCCCAGGCGTCATGTGCCTGGCTGGCCTCGTAGTGCCGGGCCTGTGTGAGCGGCGGGGTGCCCACCCGCCAGTCCTGGCACACGCCGGGCCGCTCGGCACGGCCGTCGAGCCATGCCGGCGTGAACATCATCGCGTCCAGGCCTGCCTTGTCGTCCGGCCGGGCCAGCAGCGCGTTCGCCCAGTCCGGGCGTGGCACACCATGCCTGTCACCAGGGGTCGTGGCGCCCAGCACGAGCGCGCCCACCCGATCGGGATGATCGATCGCGACCCACTGTGCCACCCGTCCACCCATGGAGAAGCCGTACACTTGCGCCCTGGGCACGTCGAAGGCATCGAGAACGGCCACGGCGTCGGCGGCGAACCCCGGTGTCGAGTAGCCGTCTTCCGGTGACTCGCTGCGCCCCGTTCCCCGGTAGTCGAACACGAGCACCCGGTGCCGCTCGGCGAACCGGTCGATCACCGCCCCCCACATGAGGTGGCTCGACGACTGGCCGGCCAGCAGGAGCAGCGGATCGCCAGACCCGCGCTCCTCGGCATAGAGGCCTGCCCCGTCGCGTGTTCGTACCAGCACCTTCGGCTCCCTCGCCCGGTTCGTGATCCTCGTCCGCAGGAACAGTACGTCGACGGGACCGCGCGCCGGCCGAGCCGCGGAGCTCGTGAGCGTCGGGATTAGGGTCGTGAACGTGCCGCCGCCCTCGGTCCCACTGCAGAAACTCGGATTCCTCACCATCGGTTCGTTCGATGGCGCGTCCCCCCGCGCAGGCCACGAGAGCACCCTCGAGGTCATCGAGCTCGGGGAGCGGCTCGGGTTCGACGGGGCCTGGCTGCGCCACCGGCACCTGCAGTACGGCATCTCCTCCCCCGTCGCCGTCATGGCTGCGGCCACCCAGCGCACCAGCCGCATCGAGCTCGGGACGGCCGTCATCCCGTTGGGCTGGGAGAACCCGCTGCGGCTGGCCGAGGACCTCGCCACCGTCGACATCCTGTCCGGCGGCCGGATCAACCCCGGCGTGTCCGTGGGACCGCCCATGCGTTTCGCCGACGTCAGCGAAGCGCTCTACCCCCACACCGCCGACGTCGAGGACTTCACCTACGAGCGTGTGAAGCGCCTGGTCGGCCTGATCCGGGGCGAGCCTGCCAGCAGCTTCCAGGGCACCGTCGGCATCGAGGAGTTCTCCGACCACGTGCAGCCTCACGCCGCGGGTCTCGCCGACCGCATCTGGTACGGCGCCGCCAGCCCCGGCTCCGCCCGGTGGGCAGGCGAACAGGGCCTGTCGCTGCTCACCAGCAGCGTGCTCAAGGCCGCGGGACCCGATGACACCACCGACTTCGCCACCCTGCAGCACGCCCAGATCCAGACCTTCCGCGCCGAGCACCCCGACGGCGAGAACGCCCGCGTCGCCCAAGGGCTCGTCGTCATCCCCACCGACACCGCCACGCCCGAGCAGCGCGCGAAGTACGCCGCCTACGTCGAGGCCCGCACCCCACGCACTGCCCGACCGCAGGGTCCGGCCAACATGCTCTTCGCCCCCGACATCCTGGGCACCTCGGAGCAGGTCGCCGAGACGCTCTACGCCCACGCCGGCTTCCGCGACGTCAACGAGGTGGTCTTCGCCCTGCCGTTCGGTTTCGATCACGCCGACTACGTCCAGATCCTCACCGACATGGCCACCTCGTTGGGCCCTGCCCTGGGTTGGTCCCCTCGGAAGTGACCAGTGACGCAATGAGTTGAGATCAATGCATCCTGGAACCATTCCGGGGATTTCAATCAATGATTATCACCTGGCGACACCGGCCACGACGGCCGTAAATTCGGAGCATGCCCAGTGAGCTGTGGAGATCCGTTGACGACTACTTCAGCAGACTACTTCTCGACCCCGATCCAGTGCTCGATTCCGCGCTCGAGGCAAACAGAGCCGGCGCCCTGCCGTCGATTGATGTCTCGCCGCAACAGGGCAAACTACTGCATTTACTAGCCTGCTCGATCGGGGCCTGCCGGATCCTGGAAGTCGGCACCCTGGGCGGCTACTCGACCATCTGGCTGGCCCGCGCCCTCCCGCCGGACGGGCGGCTCATCACTTGTGAGATCGACCGGCATCGCGCCGAGGTAGCCACATCCAACATCGCGATGGCCGGACTCGCCGACATCGTCGACCTTCGCGTCGGCGCGGCCGACCAAACGCTCAGCACTCTCGACGCAGCTGTGGACGGCCCGTTCGACCTCACATTCATCGATGCCGACAAAGGCTCCGGCACGGAGTACTTCGAGCACGCGCTGCGGCTCTCGCGGCCTGGAAGCCTGATCATCGTGGACAACGTGGTCCGCGGCGGCCGCGTGGTCGACGCCGCGACCACGGAGCCCACAGCGGTGGGAAGCCGCCGGCTTGCCGAGGCCGTGGCCCGGGAGAAGCGGGTGAGCGCAACTGTGATCCAGACGGTGGGCGCAAAGGGCTACGACGGTTTTCTGCTCGCGCGGGTCGAGTAGAGATGGTTGATCCATTCGTCTGGTGAGTCCGCACCCTCACGAGCTGCGCGGGCACCTCGACGTTATCCGCGCGCCAAGGAGCTGCTCCCGCGCTGGGTCACAGCGAGGCCGGGCCGGCGCGGCGGTTCCCGCGCCCGCGCCGACCACGCGACCACGCGACCGGGCCAGCGGATTCCGCCGTCTCGGAGGAAGATCACCGAACCGGCACCGGGCACCGTGGCATCTACCGCTGCCAGTCCCGAACCGACGATCATCGAACCGCGCCGACTGGCGGGCGGGTGACAACGCCGGCCACTGGGGCAAGATCGTCACTTCGGACCCGGGGACGGCACCATCCGCCGCTGCCGGTACTCAACCGTCGATCATGGGCGACGCTCCGGACCGGAGCGCGACAGGAGCCGCCCGGGTAAGCGCCGACCGGACCCCGGAACCGCGCCACCACCACAGCGGGCCCCACGAACGATCACCGGCCGACACAGGGCGCTGTACCCGAGCGAGCACGCCAGATACCGGGGCAAGATCATCGTTCCGGACCCGGGAACGGCATTATCCGCCGCTACCCGCACCCAAACGTCGATCACCGAACCGCGCCGGCTGCCGGGTCCGAGCGACAACGCCGACTACCAGCGCGAGATCGTCACTCGGGACCCGGGAACGGCAGCATCCGCCACTGCCCGCACCCAACCGTCGATCATGGGCGACGCTCCGGACCGGAGCGCTACAGGAGCCGCCCTGGCGTCAGCGCCGACCGGACCCGGAACCGCGCCACACCACCGCAGTGGGTCCCAAGGAACGATCACCGGACGGCACAAAGCGCTGGACTTGAGCGGGCCCGCCGCCCTCCGGGCAAGATCGTCATTCCGGACCAGGGAACAGCACTATCCGCCGCTGCCAGCACCCAAACGTCGATCACCGAACCGCACCGACGGCCGGATGCGAGCACCAACGCCGACCACCAGGGCAAGATCGTCACCCCGGACCCGGGAACGGCACTATCTGCCGCTGCCGGCACCGAAACGTCGATCATCGAACCGCGCCGGCCGCCGGATGCGAGCACCAACGCCGACCACCGAGGCAAGATCGTCAACCCGGAGCCGGGAACGGCAGCATCTGCCGCTGCCAGCACCCAAACGTCGATCACCGAACCGCACCGGCCGCCGGATGCGAGCACCAACGCCGACCACCAAGGCAAGATCGTCACCCGGGACCCGGGAACGGCAGCATCCGCCGCTGCCGGCACCCAACCGTCGATCATGGGGCGCGGGACCGGCAGTGCCAGACGAGCCCACCCGGAAGACCGCCGAATTGAACCCGGCGCCGCGCCACCCACCGCTCGAGGCCGGAACGCCGAAGGGCACCGGGCTCCCAGTGCGCGAGTACGCCGGTGCCCGACGGGAAGATCACCGGTCTGGGACCGGGAACCGCGTCATCTGCCGCTGCCCGTCCCCAACCGTCGATCATGAGCCGCGCTGAAGCGCCGGCACCCGCTACCAGCATCATCAACCAACGATCACCGCTGTCAGCGGAGGCGCAACCGCCCATTCAGCAGCGGTCGTAGACATCAAACGTAGACATCGGTCGTAGCCTGAGCGCATGGACGCGTATCGGCGGTCCCGTGGCCAGGGAGGGCTCCAGGCATCTGCTTGGTCGCGAGCCTGGTGTCCGTCGGGATGGTGGTCGCCGGTCCGCGACTCCCCGAGCTCAGATCACCGCTCCTACTGGCTGAGGAACACCCGATGACCAGCAAGCCGCTCCCCCGCCGCCGCGACGCAGCTGCCAGCCGCGAACGACTGTTACGCGCCGCCGCCGAGCTTTTCGCTGATCGTGGGTTCGAGCAGAGCACTGCCCGTGACATCGGTCAACGAGCCGGGGTCGACCCGACGATGATTGCGCGGTACTTCGGCGGGAAGGCACAGCTCTACATCGCCGTCCTCCAGGCGGAAGACAGCTCCGACGCACCGGCCGATATCCGTGACCGCAGCCGTCTGGCAGGCCTTGTCGACCGCTTCGGACGTCAAGGCCCCGGTGCGATCCTTCCAGCTGCCGTACGCCCGTACGACGACCCGGCAGCCCAGGCCGCCGCCGCTGCCGCGCTCCAGACCCGCCTTATCGATCCACTGCGCCAACGGCTTGCTCACGAGGGCGAAGAGCGTCCTGATCTCTTGGCCGAACTGCTGGTCGCGGCGTTCATCGGTGTTGTCATCAGTCGGCATGCCGGGACCTTCGAGCACCTTGCCCGAGCGACCACCGCCGACGTCCTCTCGCTCCTCGACGGTCTGCTCGGGGCCGGCTGATTCGAGGCCGGATCATCGCCGACCGTCTGCTCCACTCTCCAACGACCTCGCCAGCCCGCTGCGAACGGCGAACGCCTCGCCGGATCATCACCTCTGCCACGGCCCGAGGAGGTCAGCCGCCGGTTTCGCGGGCAGGGGAGGTGATCATCGCGACGACGGGCGGCCGCCGCGGCGCCTCGGTCGGACCGGCACCGATCCCCATCGGCTGAGCCGGAAGCCACCTCACCCGCGGAACTGCCGCCGTCTGCGATCTCCAGTACTGCACCGCGTACGCGTCGGCGCACCGTCACCGTGTGAATGTCGCCCCTTGAATCCTCGGTCGCAGCGTCACGCAGTCCGCTCGACCTCCGCCCGCAACGCCGGGAAGTCCGGCGCGAACGACTGCGCACTCTGCAGTACGCGGACGAGCGCACCGGTGCTTCCGGCGTCGGACCAGACGCAGACCGAGACCGGCACGCCGTTGAGGGTGCCGTCGCCGCATCGGGCGAGCCCGCCCAGCGGCCCGGGATCGGCCTCGACGTAGCTGGTGACGCCGAGTTCCTCGCTCACACCGGAGATGAACTGGCTCAGCCGGCTCTGTGGCGTGCCGCTGGTCGAGGCCACGGCGGTGACGATGACGATGTCCTGGGTCGCGGCGTTGCCGTAGATCCCCTGCGCAGTGGCCGTCACCCCCGGCACCCCCGAATCGTCGGCGCTTTCGTCACTGTCCTCAGTGCCGATCCGCGGCCTGTTCCCCAGCGTGTCCGGCGCCGACACGGTGATCGTCGCAGCAGAGTCGGGGACTGCCGCGCGGGAGACCCCGACCGCTCCCACCCCCGGCCCTGCATCCGGCTGTCCGGACTGCGACCCGGCCGGCTGCGCCGTTGAGCCACCGAACACGCCGGCGACCTTGTCGGGCGCCACGGCGTACGCGCCGCCGACCGCTGCGGCGCCCAACGCCACCACCACGGCGGCGATCAAGCCGACCCGGAGCCAAGGCTTGCGAGACGAGTAGACCCGCCCACCGTCCGCGCCGGTCGCAACCGGCAACTGCGCTGGGCTCGCGGGCGTCGAGTACGGGACCGGGTAGGGCTTCGCGTGCGGATCGACCTGTTGCGACATCGCTGACTCCATCTCGGCGCTGGCTACATGATCGTCACGCGTCCTACGAGAATCCGGTTCAGCGCCGTGTCGATGCCGTGGTCGGCCTCGGCTGTCGCCGAAGCGAGCGAGGGGTGGCCGCGGTTCAGCGGCGCTTCCCGTAGCGTCGTGCGAGCATCAGAGCGGCTAGTGCGGCCGCGATCATCGGAACTCCCATCGCGCAGATCACCGTGCTCGCCGGCCACCTCGCCGTCAGCGCCGCGCCGATCACGAGTGGTCCGAGGATGCCGCCGACCCTCCCGACGCCCAGCGCCCAGCCCACCCCAGTGGAGCGCACCGACGCCGGATAGAACACGGTTGTCAGAGCGATCAAGCTGTTCATCCCGCCGACGATGCAAGCTCCGGTGAGAAGAGCGGCGGCGAGCAGGAGCCATAGCGGCGCCCTGAGGGCGAGTCCGGTGAGCGCCACGAACAGGAAGCCACCCATCTGCTGCGCAGCGACAGTCGCGTACGGGCCGATACGGCCCATGGCCGGGCCGGTGACGACGGTCGCCGCCAGACCGCCGAGGACGATGAATGTGGTGACGGTAACGACCGTCGCATTATCGAACTGCAACCCGGACATGATCGTCGGAAGCCAGCTCTGCAACGAGTAGAACTCAGCAATATTGACGCCGGAGAGGATCCAGAGCAGGAAGGTGCCCAACATCCGGTTCTCCGTGAAAACGTTGGCCGGCGCGGTTCGCTTGCCGCCGCCCTCCGCTTTCACGCCGATTGTCGGGGTATCGCCGACCGGTAACGAGCGATCCATCCTGCGCAGGACTCGCAGAATACGCCTCGAGTCGACGCCCCGCTTGATCATGAACACCGGTGACTCCGGCAGGAGCCGCAACAGCAGCACCACCAGCACGAGAGGGGCGAGCCCACCGGCCCAGAACATCGATCTCCAGCCATAGGCCGGTAGCAGCCAGCCGGAAGCCACACCGGCGACAGCGATGCCGACCACGAAGCCGGAGTAGATCACCAGCACGAGCGTGGCGCGAAGCCGTTTCGGGCTGAACTCCCCGGTCAGCGCCACACAGCTCGGGCACGCCGCGCCCAGGGCCAGACCCGTGCAGAACCGCAGCACGATCAGCTCGGTCACGTCACCCGCCCACGCCGCTGCGAGCGTGCACCCGGCGAACCCCACGGTTGCGCCGACGATCATGCGTTTGTGCCCGAGACGATCGGACAGCGGAGAGAGCAGGAGATAGCCGACCATCAGTCCGACAAGCGCCGACGAGAAGATCGGACCGAGGAGCTGAGCGGGCAGGTGCCACTCGTGCGCGATCAGCGGCGCCGCGTAGCTGATGGCCTGGGTGTCGAACCCATCGAGGAGCATCACGAGTCCACACAGGCTGATCACGACGTATTGGAATGGGCTCATACGCCGTTCGTCGACGAAACCGGGCAGGCGCAGTGGTGCTGGGCTCAGTGACATCCTCGTTCCGCTCCGGGGACGCCGGCGACCCCCTGGGTAAATGATTGAGAGCTAATTGTCAACCTCGCGTCGCGAATCGCGATATCGTCCTTTCTCATTCGCTTGCGGTAGACGGAAACAACCGAAGGCTCGGAGCCCTGACCGGGGGTTTCCCCAGGGCATCGGTGATGCCTCGCGAGGACACCCGGAGTGCTCTTACATGTATCATCGGCTGCGCACCGTCGCGAGGAACGACGACAGAAAGAGCGGCGATCACGTCGCCGCTCGGCGAGTACACCGGCGTCCCGACACCCAGCGCGTCCGGCGTGATGTATCCGTCGCAGACGACGTAGCCACGGGTGCGGATATTGGCGAGTATTCGACGCAGCTCGGCCGGATCGGTCGGGGTTTTGGGCGTGTAAGCGCGCATGGGTGCTGACAGGAAAGAATCCTGCAGGTGGAGACTGGCGTGCGCCAGCAGGACCAGTCCGCCCGTCGTCGCGTGCAGCGGCTGCCTGTCACCTATCTGGGTGATATTGGTGACCGCGCCTCGGGTGGACAGCCGCTCGATCACGAGCGCGTCGCAGCCTTCGAGGACGTAGAGCTGCGCGTGCTGACGGGTGGCTGCGTGCAGATCCTCCATGAATGGCATCGCAGCCTCGCGCAGACCGAGCGCACGGGGCGCCCTGGACGCGATCTCCCACAGTCGGACGCCGACATGGAGCCGGCGGTCGCTGCCGCGCTCCAGCAACCCCATCTCGAGCAACTCGGCGACAATACGATAAACGGTCGGAACCGGGATCCCTGAACGCTGCGAGATGCGGCTGACAGTGAGCGCAGAGTTGTCCTGGTCGAAGGTCTCGAGCACGGACAAAACCCGCGCGAGCGCGGACCGCCCAGCTGATTTATGGGCCATCGCCATCCTTTCCGCTCTGCGCGAGATCGCGTGAGCGAACCCGTGAGACCGATGGTGCAATCGTGAATCCCTACCGCAGCGTCCGCGCCTGTGCGGTTAGCAACCTACGGGCCAGAACGCGCCGGACAATGGAGGGATCCAGCGGATCGACCGCTCGCTTCAAGCTTCGCGCCCCCAGCGGAACCTTACGAAAGATCGCGAGATCCACTGGACTGCGCGTGGGAAGTCCTGGCGTTGCCGAGAATGACAGTCGCGACCCACTCAGGCCAACAGCGATTTCGATGAACGAGAAATTGTTCGGTCGTCGCGGTTCCGGCCGAATGCCGGCGCGCGCACGACAGGTTCGACGGAGGACGAGTTGTGCGATAACCCCGACAAACCGGCTTCGGCCGGTGGCCACCGGCCCGGCGTGCTGACGCAGCGATGGCTCGTGCAGCGAATTTGCGAAGAAGGCGCCGTAGGGGCGTGTGAGACGAGGCTCGCCCATGACGGCCCGGCCGGCCGAGCATGCGCACCGGTTCGTCGGAGCCGCTCGTCTCCACCGGCGAAGTCCCGTGGGCGCACCGTGAGACGCCATGACCTGCATCACCTCCGTCTCATTTTAGCCATCAGACGTAGACATCGAGTGTAGACTTCCTGCGGCGTGTACAGGCCGGCATCGGCGGGACAGGGGTTGACAGGGTCGGGCTCAGGCTCGGCACTGAGGGCAGATGGTCGCGGTGTAGATGACACGCCGGCCGCCATGGACGGTGGTGCGCTTCTCCTCCGAGAGCCCGAGGTTGGCGGCGACGCGCTGCGAGGGGATCTTGGCGGGGTCGATGATCGCGATGAGGCGGCGCAGGCCGAGGACGTCGCGGGCGAAGTCGCGGCAGGCCGTGGCCGCCTCTGTGGCGTAGCCGTTGCCCTGGAGGTCGGCACGGATGTGGTAGCCGACCTCGATTTCCTCTGCGCCGTCCACACGCTGAGGTGTGAGCCCGCAATCGCCGGCGAACTCGCTCGTGGCGCGGACGATGACCGCCCAGAGCCCGAATCCGCGCTGACAGTAGAGCCGCTGGTTCCAATCGATCCAGGCCTGCGCTTCGTCTCGGCTCTTCGGCGCGGGGTAGTAGCGCATCACCTCGGGATCGCCGAGCAGCGCGGCCATGTGGTCGAGATCGGCGCTGGTCATCTCCCGCAGGATGAGCCGAGGAGTGGTCAGCACGGTGCGCGGGTTGCTCTCGCCCTGGTGCGGTGCAGAGTTCATCCAGAAGATCATCGACCTGCAGTGACCCGGCGTCGATCGGCCACGTCCGTGAGTGCATCAGCGAGCGCGGCAAGGGGTGACACAGCCTGCTCGCCGAGGCGACGGCGCCGCCTCGGCGAGCTTGTCGAACAGTGCTCAGATCCCGGCCCGGATCAGGCCCGCACCCGTTCCGCGATCATGATCGTGGCGACGTTGGTGTTGACGCATGGAACCCGAGGCATCACCGACGCGTCGACCACCCGCAGGTGCTCGACGCCTCGTACGCGCAGGTCCGGGGCGACCACCGCGTCGTCCCCCGTCCCGATCGCACAAGTGCCCACCGGGTGGAAGTAGGTGCCCGTAGCGCGCCTGACGAATCCGTCGAGATCATCGGCCCCGTCCACGGCCGCACCGGGATACACCTCGGGCCCACGCCAGTCATCGAAGGCGCCATCGGCAACGATCGCGCGCGCCGTCTCGACCCCTCGAACGAGACGGCGGCGGTCGCGCGCCTCGACCAGGTACCGCGGGTCGATCAGCGGCAGAGAGTCAGGATCATCGTCCTGGAGCCGGATCGTGCCGCGGCTGTCGGGCACTGTCGCGACAGCCAGCGTGAAGCTGTTCGGAGGTGCCTGCATCCCCGCCTGCAGCAGAGGCACGTGAACGAACTGCATCTGCATGTCCGGACCGGAAAGCGACCCGTCGCTGCGCCACAGCAGCGCAGCCTCGGACAGGTTGGCCGAGCCCGGCGGGATCACCCGCTTCGCCTCGTAGACCACGCTGGTCAGCGGGTGGTCGTGCAGGTTGCGCCCGACGCCGGGCACATCGTGCACGACCTCGACCCCCACGTCACGCAGTTCGTCAGCGGGCCCGATCCCCGACAACAACAGCAGCCGCGGCGAGTCCACCGCGCCACAGGAGACGATGACCTCCCGGGCGGCGAGGACGTCGGTGACCGCGTTTTCCCTCTGGACCCGCACCCCCTCGCAGCGGGAGCCGCGAAGAATCAGCTTCACCGCGCGCGACTCGGTGAGCACGGTCAGGTTCTGTCGTTCCAGGACAGCGAGTGTCAGGTAGGCGGCGGCCACGCTCTGCCGCCGACCGCCGGTGATCGAGAGGTCCTGCCACCCCGCACCCTCCTGGATCTCGGCGTTGAAGTCGGCGGTCATCGGGTGGCCGACGGCGCCCGCTGCATCGAGGAACACCGCCGAGAGCGGGTTCGGATCTCGAGCCCGGCTCGGCCGCATGGGCCCGTCCGTGCCACGGAAGTGCGGGTCGCCCGTGGGTACCGACTCCATGCGCCGGAAATAGGGCAGCACGTCGTCGAACGCCCAACCGGTCGCGCCCTGCTCGTCCCACTGGTCGTAGTCGTTGCGATGCCCACGCAGATAGACCATCCCGTTGATCGCGCTGCTGCCACCGATCGTCCGTCCGCGCGGCCAGTCGACCTCGACCCCGCCCAACTCGCGTTGCGGTGTCGTGCGGTAGCCGTAGTCGATCTCGCTGCCCATCAGCGTCGGCCAAACGGTCGGATCATGGACCTCGGGCCGGACATCACGTGACCCGTTCTCGAGGAGGAGAACGCTCACGTCCGGTAGCTCGGACAGACGGGAGGCGAGAACGCATCCCGCCGAGCCCGCGCCGACAATGACGTAGTCGAAGGTCGTGCTCATCAGAACTCCTGATCGATGGATTCGCCCGCACGGCCGGGACCACCGAGCCGGATGCGGGCGTGGTGGATCACGGGCCGGTCGGATCGACGGGCCCGTGGGTGTCGGGAAATGCGAGGCGCCAGGCAGGGGCAGGCGTGGCCTGCGGCCATGATTGCCGTACGCCTGGCGCTTTTCAGATTGCGGGCGCCTGCCGCTGCCGCCTGGCCGTCAGCGTCAGCTTGTTCTGACAGCGGCGCACGTCAACCATTGGTCATGCTGCGTGGTCGGCAGCGACAGCCCAATGCTCGTCCCGCCGCCTCAGTGGGTCACGTCCCCGCTGGTGGTGTAAGTCCGGGGTCCCCGTTCGGCGTGCCTGAGCACGTAGGAGGGGCCACCGCGT
>NZ_JAKXMK010000030.1 GCF_022524485.1 Pseudonocardia alaniniphila | reverse complement strand
CTGGGGTCCGACAACGCCGGTTCGGGCAGCGAGGGGTCGGCCAGCCGGGCCAGCTGCGCACTGCGGAACTCGGTGTGATCGGTGGGGACGGTGGTGAAGTGTCCGTGACAGTCGATGATCATCTGGCCGTCTCCTCCGCGGTCTGCGACACGACCGCCCCGTTGCTGTCGGGATGATCGACATAGCGCAGGCCCTTGCGCGCCAGCGGCTCGCGCATCCCCTGGACGTCGAGGCTGAGCTCGCCGCTGCGGTAGCGCTGGCGCGACTGGGCCTCCTTCTCCTCCCGCGCCACCGACGCCGCGACCACCACCTCGGCCTCCCGGCGCGGGACGACGACCACCCCGTCGTCGTCGGCCACCACCACATCACCGGGGTTCACCAACTGCCCGGCACACACCAGCGGGACGTTCACGCTGCCCAGGGTTTCCTTCACCGTGCCCATCGCCGAGATCGCGCTGGCCCACACCGGGAACCGCATCTGCGTCAACTCCGCGATGTCCCGGCACCCCGCGTCGATCACCAGGCCGCGCACACCCCGCGCCGCCACCGCCGTGGCCAGCAACTCACCGAAATACCCCGCGTCCGACCGCAACGTCGGCGCCACCACCAGGACATCACCCTCCTGGCACTGCTCCACCGCCACATGCAACATCCAGTTGTCACCCGGCGGCACGCTCACCGTCACCGCCGTACCCGCGACATGAGCCCCCGGATAGATCGGCCGCAGACGCGGCTCCAACAACCCCGTACGACCCTGCGCCTCATGAATCGTGGCAACACCGAACTGCGCCAGCGCTGTGACACTGGCCCTGTCGGTGCGCGGAGGGTTCCGGACGACGATCGACATCTGACTCCTCACCTACTCGCCTCGTTGCGGATCTTCTTATCCGACCACGGAAGGAGTGAGACATGCACGACACCGTCGTCCACCTCACCCCCGACCGCCCGGATTGCCCGATCGACGTCGTCGAGCCCGAAGGTGTGGGTGGTCAGCCGCTCCAAGGGGAAGCGCCCCGACGCCAGCTGCTCCAGCGCCAGCTCACACGCCCGGTAGCTGTGCCCGCGGGCGCTCTTGATGGTGATCGCCTTCTCGGTCATCTTCTTCATCGGGAAGTCCGGGAAGGCCGCGAGCTCGCCCTGGATCACCATCGTGCCCTCCCGGCGCTTGAGCGCGTCCACGCCCAGGAGCACCGGCGCCACTCCGGCCCCGGCCGTGCAGTCCAGCACGACGTCGACGCCCTTGCCGCCGGTGATCTCCTTGATCCGCGCGAGCGGATCCTCCTGGCGGACGTCGATGGTGTGATCGGCCCCGAGATCGGTGGCGAGCTGCATGCGGACCGCGTCACGGGTCGTGCCGGTCACGATGATCTGCGAGGCGCCTGCCTGCTTGCAGGCGACCACTTGCGAGAGCCCCTGCTGTCCCGGCCCCTGGATCAGCACGGTCGAGTTGTAGCCGACCCCGGCGGCGAACAGCGCCCACTCGATCCCGTTCGACAGCGGCGTGACGATGCCGGCGAGCTCGGCCGAGACCCCGTCGGGCACCTTGTGCAACACCGCGTTCCACGGCAGGTACAGGTACTGGGAGAAGCCACCCCAGAGGTGGAAGGGATTCTCGGCCGACGTATAGCCGTACCGCCGGGCGTCGGGGTTGGTGCGCCAGTCGGTGTTCTCGCAGTGCCGGTACTCGCCCCGACGGCACCACTCGCAGTGGAAGCAGCCGACGTAGTGCTCGACGAACACACGGTCGCCGTCGACCACGCCGTGGCGCCGGGTGAAGTCGCGGCCCGCGTAGGCGATCGTCCCGACGTTCTCGTGCCCCATGATCACCGGGTCCGGGAACGGGGGCTTGGCGTACATCTTGACGTCGGTCCCGCAGATGCCCGCCACCTCGACCTTCAGCAGGGCGCTGTCGTCGGGGACATCCGGCATCGGGAAACTGCGCATCTCGGTCCTGCCGGGAGCCGTCCGCACGGCGGCCAGGACGTCCTCAGCCATCACGATCCTCACTCCCGGGCGGTCACGCCGCCACTAGTTCGGTCTTATGGTCTGCTGTCTTACCATAATGTGACCAAGCGAGCACGAGAGGAAGCCGATGCCGGCACTGCAGCTGAGAACCGTCACGCGCACCCAGGGCAACAACGCGGCGCTCAAGGACGGCACGGTCGCGCCCCGCGGGCTGGTCTTCGACTTCGAGGAGGTGCCGGTCCTCGTCTCTGCATTCCGCCGCATGGTCCGCGCGCTCGAGTTCGACGTCTCCGAGATGGCGTTCACGACCTACCTCGTGGCGAAGGCACACGGCGTGCGGTTCACGGCGCTGCCCGTCTTCCTGGTCCGGGCCTTCCACCACGGCGCCATCCGCTTCAACACCGCGGTCGGCATCCGGACGCCCACCGACCTCGAGGGACGGCAGGTCGGCGTCAACCGCGGCTACACGGTGACCACCGGCGTGTGGGCGCGCGGCGTGCTGGCCGACGAGCACGGCGTCGACCTGGACCGGGTGACCTGGGTGCTCTCAGGCGACGAGCACGTCGCCGAGTACCGCCCACCGGCCAACGTCGTGCCGATGCCCGCAGGCGGCGACCTCGCCGCCATGCTGGGCGCGGGCGAGATCGCCGCCGCGATCGGGGTGGACGGTGACCTGGCGGACGTCGCCCCCCTCATCCCCGACGCGCGGCAGGCCGGGCTGGCCGCACTGCGCCGCAACGGGTACTACCCGATCAACCACCTCGTGGTGGTCAAGGACGAACTCCTCGAGCAGCACCCGCACCTGGCACAGGACGTCTTCACGGCGTTCGCCGAGTCCAAGAATCTCTACGTCGACCGCCTGCGGGCGGGCACGATCACCGACCCGAGCCCCGTCGACCGCCTGCACGAGCAGGTGATGGAGGTGACGGGAGCCGACCCGCTCCCCTACGGCATCGCCCCGAACCGGAGCAACATCGAGAAGCTGCTCGACCTCGCCGTGGCGCAGAAGATCCTCGACCGACGCCCCGCCGTCGAGTCCCTCTTCGCCGCGGGGACCCACGACCTGACCGCCTGAGCCGCGGGTCTGCTCAGACCCGGAGCGACCCCACTGTGTCGAGGAGCCGCACGGCGTCGAGGAACCGGAGCACGCGGGCAGGCGCCGTCTCCTCCGTCTGGTCGGCCACGGGTACGTCCCAGTACTCGGAGCCGGCCAGACACTCGTGCAGATAGCGCGCCGCCGACGTGGCGTGCGACCTGTCCTGTCCCGGCACCACCAGAGTGGGCACGTCCAGCTGCAACAGGTCCTCGGGCTCCGGGCCCGGCACGGTGTCCCGGTCGAACATCGTTCGCACCAGTCCACTCAGGATGAACTGGTAGCGAGCCCGGTCGAACGTGGCGTAGGCCGCCGCGAACGCGGGATCCGTGCGGATGACGCTGGCCCATGGCCCGACGCAGGGGTCGTCGCTGAAGCTCGCCGTCGAGCGTTGCGCGCGGTCGACGACCTGCTCCAGGCCGTGCTCCGCGACGAACGCCGCATGCTGCTGGAACCGCGCGTGCTGCGTGAGGCGGTACTGGGCACCACCTGCCGGCGAGTACAGCACCATGCTCGCCACCGTGTCGGGATGGGCCACGGCGAAGCGGGCGGCGATGGAGCACCCCACGCATCCGCCCATCAGGTGCGCCCGCGCGACGCCCAGGTGGTCGAGCAGCCCCTTGCCCTGCCGCACGTAGTGGCCCCAGGTGACCCGCTCGATCCGCCCGCCCGACGATCCCGACTCCCGACGGTCGAACGTGATGCACGTGTAGCGCTCGGTGAGGTGCGCGAGCAGGTTGGTGCGCCGGTAGATGCCGTGGGAGGCCCAGTTGCCGAGAACGGCGTTGAAACCGCCCGGGGAGAACATCAGCAACGGTGGCCCGGTGCCGCTCACCTCGTAGTGCGTGGTGATGCCGTCGATCGTGGTGCTGGGCACGAACCTTCCTCTCAGGTGACGGGGATGCCGCCTCTGATCTGCTGCCCCGCCCGGACGTCCGCCGCGTACTCGGCGATCGCGTCGTGGGCGATCCGGGCCACGTTGGCGTAGGTGTCGGGCGGATCGTCCACGCCCGAGGCACCGTAGCCGATCGCCGCGGTGGCCAGCCGGATCCGCCCGTCGAGCCACGGGCCACCGCCGTGCCCGCCGAGCACCGGGATCGACACCGCCCGGACGACCTCGGGGCCGACGACCGCGCCGGAGTTGGTGAAGTTCAGCAGCGCGGCCCCCGCCGCCTCCAAGCTCTTCGCCTGGGCCACCATCTCGTCGGTCATCTCGACCGGCACCTCACTCCCCCTGCCGGGGGTGGCGCTGTAGGTGATCCCGTAGCGCAGCGCCGTCTGCGGGGTGATCCCGAACTGGGCGAACACCGGGATCCCGGCCCGGTTGACCGCGGCGACCGCGTCGAGGTGATCGGCTGCGCCGTCCAGCTTGACGAGGTCGACACCGCCTTCCTTCACGAGCCGGATCGCCGCGCGCACGGCGCTGTCCGGGCCCTCCTGCAGCGGCCCGAACGGGAAGTCGCACGACACCAACGCCCGCTTCACCCCGCGCCGGACGGCCTGGCAGACCACCAGCAGCTGGTCCATCGTGATCTCGAGCGGGTTGGGCTGGCCCCACAGGTTGATCCCGACGGTGTCGCCGACCGAGACGATGTCGACGCCGACGCGGTCGACGATGCGGGCCATCTGGTAGTCCCACGCGACCACGCAGACGATCTTGCGCCGCTCGTGCTTCATCGCCTGCAGCCCGGGCAGGGTCACCTTCTCGTCCATCGTGCCTCCGTCGTCCGGGGTCGGGCAGGGGAAGAGTCGCTCACGCCCTGAGCGCGGTCAGCACCTCGTGCACGTCCTGCTCGTCGGCGGTCACGAGCAGCACCTGTGCGTACGGGCGGAGGGCGACGACGACGTCGCCGACCTCATGGCGGTCACCGAGCACCAGGCCGGCGGTCATGATGCCGCGCCGGGCGCAGGCACGCCCGATCGCCGAGGCGGCGGCCGCCGCGCCGCCGTCCGCGGTGGCGAGCATGACCGCGACGTCCGCGGCCATGAGCTCGTCGGCGAGCCGCGTGTCCGTGCCGTTCGTGCGGTGCAGGGGCATCTCGTCCGGGTCGTCGCCGACGCCGTTCCGGCCCGATCCGGCGCCAGCCACGAGGGTGAAGAAGCGGGCACCGTTCCACTGCTGCAGAGCGAGACGCCGGACGATGGTCGCGGCGTCGTCGTCCAGGGCCACCACCCGTGCGCCTCGGCGGCCCTCGATCGGCACGTCGATCCGGAACCGCGCCTCGGCGGCGGTGGTCGCCTTGGCACAGCTGCTCAGCAGCACGGGTCGCGTCGTCATATCGGTGTCTTCCCTGGACGTCGGGTTGCTCAGACGGTGGCGTGCGGCTTGCCGGGCGCGGCCGTCAGCGCGTCGCGGCTCGACTCGATGAAGGACTCGTCCCGCGGCAGGACGACGGCGGCCGAACGCACGCGGTGGTGCTGCGGGTCGACGCCGGGGGGCACGACACCCTCCTCACGCAGGGCGAGCGCGGCCTTCCGCAGCTTCTGCCGGGCCTTGATGATGCCGGCGTCGGCGGAGACGAGCCGCTCCTTGGACCTGTTGACGATCGGCCCCATGCTCTCCTGCAGGGAGGAGTCCTGAATGGCGATGCCCTTGATGCCCGAGAAGTACTCGCCCCGGCGCTGCGCGTCGCGGTCCATCAGGTAGTCGTTGTCCTTGTTGGCCGTCGGGCGGTAGGTGCCGGGGATGTTCTCGCTGTGCACTCCGTGGCCCGCCTTCATGTTCTCGACCTCGGTGGGCGTGAGCGCGCGGGTGGGGTGGTAGTCGAACGAGTAGGCCCAGCAGTTCTCGTCGTCGATCGGGATCCACCAGTGCCCGTGGACGGGGTGGTCGGCCCGCGGCGCGATCATCGTGAAGCTGGGCATGACCCACGGGGTGATGCGCCAGTAATAGCTGTCGGCCTCGGCGTTGCGGCGCGCTCCCACGAACAGGCCGCCGTCGGCTTCGGCGACCTCGAAGAACGGCTTGAAGTCGGCGAGGTTGTACTCGTTGCCCTTGGAGCCCTTGAACAGCGGGTCGTTCTTCAGACCCCCTGCGTGCAGCCAGGACACGTGGCTGGAGTCGATGCCGCCCTCGAAGGCCTGCAGCCAGTTGCACTCCTGCCAGCGCTTCGAGATGTAGGTCTGCTCGGGTGCCACCTGGGCGAACTCGAACTCCGGCAACGGAGGCCGCTTGTCCGGGTCACCCATGTGCGTCCAGAGCACGTCACCGATCTTCACGAGGGGGTAGGACGTGAGCTTGACGTGCGCGCAGAAGTTGCCGTTCTCCGACTCGGACGGCACCTCGATGGCCTGGCCGGTCACGTCGAACTTCCACCCGTGGTAGGCGCACCGCAGTCCGCCCTCCTCGTTGCGGCCGAACCACAGCGACACACCGCGGTGGGCGCAGAACTCGTCGATCAGCCCGTAGCGGCCCTCGCTGTCGCGGAAAGCGATCATGCGCTCGGAGAGGAGCTTCACCCGGACCTGCGGACAGTCGTTCTCGGGAAGCTCCTCGGCCAGGAGAGCCGGTATCCAGTACTGACGGAAGAGGTCGCCCATCGGAGTTCCCGGCCCCGTCTGCGTCAGAAGCTCGTTGATCTCCTGCTTGAGCACCGTTGGCCTTCCTTTCGCCTGCTGCATCGCGGGGTGGTCCGTGTCGTCCGGCGTGCGCCGGGCGGGTCACTCTCGAATCTCGAAAACAATAAGACCATTAGACCCTTCTCGTCCACCTGTGGGGACACCGTGCGCACGGGCGGGTCACGGCTGGTCCGGCGGGATCTCGACGGCCAGGCCGTCCAGGTCCTCGGTCATCACGATCTGGCACGACAGCCTGCTGCCCGCTCGCCGTTCCGTCACCGCGAGGTCGAGGAGGTCCTCCTCGAGGTCACCCGGCTCCCCCACCCGCTCGACGAACTCCTCGCGAACCCAGACGTGGCACGTCGCGCAACTGGCGTTGCCGCCGCATTCCGCCACGATGCCGGTCACGCCGTTCTGGGTCGCCGCCGTCATCACGGAGTCGCCCACCCTGGCGTCGACACCGGTTTCGGTGCCGTCGGCGGAGACGAAGACAACTTTGGGCACGGCGCCCCCTCATCAGATCGGGCCGACGCTGCGGCATTGGTCTAACATCATACCTCAGACCGGCGGAGGGAGCATAGATGCGCGCGATACGGCCACGCCCCGGCGGCGGCGCACACACGCTGCTCCTGCTGCGCCACGGGCAGAGCGCGGCGAACTCGGAGGACAGCTTCAGCGGCTGGCTGGACGTTCCTCTCAGCGACCGCGGTCGGCGGGAGGCGGCCCGCGCCGGCGAGCTGATGGCGGAGCAGGCGCTCATCCCCGACGTCGTACACACCTCGGTGCTGACACGGGCGATCCACACCGCGGACATCGCACTCGCGACGATCGGGCACCCGTGGCTGCCGACGAGGCGCAGCTGGCGCCTCAACGAGCGGCACTACGGCGCCCTGCAGGGCCGCAGCCGCACGGCGGTGCGCGCCGAGTTCGGGGACGAGAGCTACGCGCTCTGGCGCCGCTCGTACGAGCACGCGCCACCGCCGCTGCCCGAGGACGACCCGTCGAGTGCCCGGCACGACCGCCGCTACGCCGGCGTGCCGGTTCGGGAGCTGCCCATGACCGAGGCGCTCGCCGACGTGTACCGCAGGGTCGTGCCCTACTGGCAGGACGCGATCGCCGCTGATCTGCACGCCGGTCGCGTCGTCCTCGTCGTGGCACACGGCAACTCCCTGCGGGCGCTGTGCATGCACCTCGACGGCCTCACCCCGCGCGAGGTGGAGACGCTGAACATCCCCACCGGAGTGCCGTTGCACTACGAGCTGGACCACGGGTACCAGCCGCACGTGCGAGGCGGCACCTACCTGGATCCCGCCTCGGCTGCGGCGGGCATCGCCGAGGTGCTGGCCCAGGGCACCCGCCGGGCGCCTGAACGCGACTCCGCCTGAGTGCGGCGACGGATCACCCGGGCACGGCGAGTGTTCCCGCAGGTCCCGCCGGCTCCGGCCGCGAGCACCTGCACCTGCCATGAGCGAAGTATTGCATCGGTATGACGTCAGTCCGTAGCCTCCGATTCATGTCCCGCAGACGTGGCCCGGCGGTACCGCAGTTGGTGGGGGTGTCCTCCGGACCACGGGGGGCGGGAGCCGACCCACCGCGCCCGGCCCACCTGACGGCGTCGAACGTCCGTATCGAGTACCGCGCTCCGGGCACGGCCGACTCGGACATCACGCTCGCGGTCGACAACGCGAACCTCGAGCTGTCGCGCAGCGACTTCGTCTGCATCGTCGGGCCGTCCGGCTGCGGCAAGACCACGTTCCTCAACGCCATCGCCGGCTTCATCCCGATCAACGGCGGCACGCTGCAGCTGGACGGCTCCGACATCCCCGGTCCGGGGCCGGACCGCGCGATGGTGTTCCAGCAGGCCAGCCTGTTGCCCTGGCGCAGCGTTCTCGACAACGTCACCTACGGTCTGGAGCTCGGCAGGCGGATGAAGCGCTCGCAGGCACGGGACCGGGCACGCGGCCTGCTCGACCTCGTCGGGCTGTCGGGCTTCGCCGACCGGTACCCGGCGCAGCTCTCCGGCGGCATGCAGCAGCGGGTCAACCTGGCGCGGGCCCTGGCCGTCGAGCCGGAACTGCTCCTGCTCGATGAGCCGTTCGCCTCGATCGACGCGCAGACCCGCGAGGTCATGCAGGCGGAGCTGCTGCGCGTCTGCACCGCGCAGGACGTCACGGCGCTGTTCGTCACGCACGACATCGCCGAGGCGGCCTTCCTCGCCGACCGCGTCTGCGTCTTCAGCCCCCGCCCCGGCCACATCGTCCGCGAGGTGGCAGTCCCGTTCGAGCGCCCGCGCCACCAGCGCCTCCGCCGGTCACCGGAGTTCCTCGCACTCGTCGACGAGATCGCCGACGTGCTGTACGGCGGTGGCGCCGAGGCCGGGCCGGACGCAGCCGCGCCCGAAGGAGACGTCCACTGATGGCCCCACCGATCGCCACAGCCGCCCCCACCAGGCCGCCCCGCGTACCCGCCGCCCGCAAGGGCGCCCCGTCACGGCGGCCGAGACCGCAGCTGCTGTACGGGACCGCCGCCGTCGTGGTGGTGCTCGGCCTCTGGCAGCTCGTCGCCGCGCTGCGGGTCAAACCGGCGATCGTGCTCCCGGGGCCGATCGACGTCGTGGGGGCCTTCGAGCAGCTGTTCAGCAGCGTCACGATCTGGGACGACCTGCTCACCAGCGGCAAGGAGCTGCTCTACGGCCTGGTGATCGCGACCGTCATCGGGCTGCCGCTCGGGCTCCTGATCGGCTGGTACCGCAGGCTCTCCTACATCGCGAACCCGCTCGTCACGTTCCTGTACGCGACCCCGCGCATCGCGTTGACCCCGCTGCTGATCATCTGGCTGGGCATCGGCGACACGTCCAAGATCGCGATCGTCTTCCTGATGGCGGTCTTCCCCATCCTGATCAACTCAGCCAGCGGCGTGCAGAACCTCGATCCCGCGGTGCTGCGGGTGGCCCGGTGCTTCGGCGCGGGCGACCTGCAGATCTTCCGGACCATCGCGCTTCCCGGTTCCGTGCCGTTCATCATCAGCGGGCTGCGGCTCGCGGTCGGGCAGGCCCTGATCGGCGTCTTCGTCGCCGAGCTCAGCGGGGCCATGCACGGCGTCGGCATGTTGATGAACAACGCGGGCCAGCAGTTCCAGACGTCCGTCGTGTTCGCCGGACTGTTCATCTTCGCCGTCACCGGTGTGGTGCTGACCGGCCTCCTACGCCGCGTCGAGCAGCACTTCGCCGCGTGGCGCCCCGACCGCTGACAACAGCCACTGCAGGCACACCACCGCTCCCACCACCAAGGAGATCGACGATGACGTCGCACGCCCGGCGAAGGAACGTCGCCGGCGCCCTCCTCGCCGCCACCGTGGCCCTGTCGATGACAGCCTGTGGCGGTTCGGGGTCCTCGGCCGCCGACGCCAACACGATGACGGTGAGCTACAGCCAGGTCGTCGCCGACCAGCTCCCACTCTGGATCGCGGACGAGTCGGGCCTGTTCACGGCCCAGGGCCTGAAGGTCACGCTCACGAACCTCAGCGGTTCGGACGGCTTCCCTGCCCTGGTCTCGGGCCAGACCCAGCTCGCGTCGATCGGCGGGTCCGAGATGGTCTCCGGGGCGGCGTCGGGCGGCGAGGTGAACTACCTCGCGACCCTCACCCCGGTCTTCCCCTACGAGCTCTTCGCGAAGGTCACCGACCCGCAGCAGCTGAAGGGCAAGCGCATCGGCGTGACGTCCACCAGCGGGTCGCTGTACGTCGCCACACTCGAGGCGCTGAAGCAGATCGGGCTCTCGCCGTCCGACGTGCAGCTCACGCCTCTGGGCTCGGTCACGAACGTCAACAACGCGCTGGTCGCCGGCACGATCGACGCGGCGCTGTCCCACCCGCCGGCCACGACCCAGATCGAGGCTGCGGGCTACCACTCGCTGGTCGACCTGGCCAAGGACAAGATCCCCGCCTCCAACGTGGGCATCGCGGCCACGACCGACTACGTGAAGGGCCACGGCGATCAGATCCGGCGGTTCCTCGCGGCCGTGCAGCAGGCCATCACGCGGGAGAAGTCCGACGAGGCCTACTCGACGAGCGTGCTGTCGAAGCATCTCAACGTGACGGACCCGGCGGCGCTGCACGAGACCTGGCAGTACTACGCACAGGAGGCTCTCCCCGACGTCCCGACCCCCACCGTGGCGCAGCTGCAGACGTCGGTGACCGAGCTGGCGCCGTCCGTGCCCGCCGTCAAGAGCCTCGACGTCGCGAAGATCGTGAACACATCGTTCGTCACCCCAGCGGGATGACTCCGAGAAAGGTTCGAGCACAGTGACTTCTGCTTCGCGTACCACCACTGAGGTGACGCATTACCACATTCAGAAGAAGCGTCGAGCCGCCTTCGTCGAGGAGTGGCGCAACTACCAGAAGACCGTGATCGCGCTCGCTGACGTCGAGATGGCGGAGACCGCTCGCGGCACCCGCGTCGGCGTGTACGTCAGCGAGGACGGCGACCGGCCGACCCGCACGATGGACGCGCTCGCGCACGAGATCGACCCGGGCGTCACGTCGACGATCCATCGCCACTCCTGGGACGCGATGGTCCTCGTCGTGGCCGGGCGGGGCTGGACGGAGATCGACGGGCAACGGATCGACTGGAGCCCGGGTGACTCGCTGCACCTGCCCGCATGGTCCTGGCACCGCTCCGGGAACGACGGCGCGGAGACCGCCCGGTACCTGAGCTTCTCGAGCGAGCCGATGCTCGCCACGATGGGCATGTCGGTGCTGGAGGACCAGGGGCACACGCCGTTCGCGAACCTTCCGGGCCGCCCGGCCTTCTCCTCCGAGATCGACGGTGCCGACCCCTATTCACGACGGATGCGGCGGCTCGCCCGCGAACAGCGCAAGCGGCGCAGCGGACGGCTCCACACGAACTGGGACGAGCTGGAGCTGCTCCCGACACCGCGCGGCACCCGCACGACGTTCCTGCTGGACCGGGCGATCGGCTACGAGGCGTCCGGGATCACGATGGCCATGTTCGAGATCGGACCGGGCCGTGGCCAGTCCATGCACCGCCACCCCGGCGAGGCCTGGCTCTACGTGCTCGAGGGCGAGGGCCACAGCTACATGGGAGAGGAGCCGGAGGGCGGGAAGAACCACCCCTGGCGCAAGGGCGACCTCATCGTCGTGGACCACTTCCTGTGGCATCAGCACTTCAACGACGCCCCCGACGGCACCGCCAAGGTCGTCCGGATCCACATGTTCGACAGCCTGCTCGAGACCATGCGCGTGCTGATGGACCCGAAGGTGTTGTTCGAGGAGCCGCCGGACCACATCCGGGACGCCCAGGCCGGCAACCCCCACGAGATCGACTGGCCCGCCGTCGAACGGCCGACCTGGCCGTGAGCACCACGCATCTGCCCCCGGGCCTGCTGTCGATACACGTTCTGCCCGCCGACCATCACGACGGGCCGTGGGACCACATCCTCGTTCCGCCCGGCACCAAGGAACGGCTGCTGAACCAGACGCTGCTGCGGCTGCGCCACGGCCGGGCACTCGCCACGCTGCCGGGGCTCCCGCACGGCCTGATCGTCCTGGCCGGTCCCCCGGGCACGGGGAAGACCACGCTGGCCAGAGGCTTGGCGCAGTCGGCGGCCCGCGCGCTGGCCCCGCACGGGGCCACGACCTACGTGGAGATCGATCCCCACGCCTTTCCGAGCGAGATGCTGGGCGAGAGCCAGCGCAACATCACGCGGCTGATGACGGACACACTGCCCGAGCTCGCCGCGCGCCGGCCGCACACGGTGGTGCTGATCGACGAGGTCGAGAGCTTCGCGGTGCGCCGGTCGACGGCGTCGTTCGGCAGCAACCCCGTGGACGTGCACCGCGCGACGGACGCCGTGCTGGCCGGGATCGACTTCCTCGCCGAGTCCCACCCGCGCATCGTCTTCGTCGCGACGACCAACTTCCCCGAGGCCGTTGACGAGGCCTTCCTCTCACGGTCCGACCTGGTGCTCACCCTCGGCCTGCCGGACGAGGCGACCATCGCGGCCATCCTGCAGCGTTCGCTGGCGGAGCTGGCCGGCATCTGGCCGGGCACCCGCCCGCTCGCGGATGACACCGCGCTGCACCGCAAGCTCGCCGCCCACAGCGCCGGGTGGGACGGGCGCCGCGTGCGCAAGATCGTGCTCACGGCGCTGGCGCAGCGACCCGAGGTCGCACTCGACCCGAACCTGCTGGAACCCGCCGACCTGCTCGCCGCCGTGGAGGCGGCCTGACGGTCGGTCCGTGCCGAGAATGGAGGAACACCATGGCCCGCGCTGACGGCGTGGCGGAGCAGAACACGGTCGGTGTGATCGGACTCGGGGCGATGGGCCTGCCGATCGCGGGCCACCTCACCCGGTCCAGGCTCGCCGTGACCGTCCACGACACGGATGCGACGCGCAGCGAGGCGGCGGCCGAGCACGGCTGCGACGTGGCGACCGACGCGGCCGGGGTCGGCGCGAGGAGTGCGGTGACGCTCGTCCTCGTACCGACCGACGACGACGTGCGTGCCGTCTGCCTCGACGTGCTCGACCGGGCACCGGGCTCGACACTCGTCATCTGCAGCTCGGTGCACCCCGCGACGATCCGCGAGATCGCGGCGGCGTCGGCGGAGCGGCCCGGGCACGGTGGGGTGCTCGACGCCGCGTTGACCGGCGGGGTGCGGGCGGCGGAGGACGGACGGGTCAACCTGCTCGTCGGCGGGGAGAGCGCTGCCCTCGCGCGGGTGCGGCCTGCCCTCGACCCGTGGTGCGCGTCGGTTCACCACCTCGGTGGGCTCGGCGCGGGTCAGATCGCGAAGAGCGCCAACAACCTCGTGCACTGGGCCCAGATCTGCGCGATCGAGGAGGCCCTCGACCTCGCCCGCAGCCACGGCCTGTCCGTGCCGGCGGTCCGAGCGGCGCTGTTCGACGCGCCCACCGACAGCCGGACGCTGCGCGAGCTCGAACGGATGCGGCTCACCTGGTGGGCGAAGGATCTCGCTTCCGTCGAGCGGCTCGGCCACGAGATCGGCCGTCCGATGCCGGTGGCGGACATGTGCCGGGCGCGGATGCCCTCGATCACGGTCGGCAGCCTCGCCGAGCTCCTGGTGTGGGAACCGACCGACGACCCGACCCCGGAAATCCGCGATTCCACGCCATAGCAGACGAATTCGCACAGTTCCGTGATGAACTCGCGCGGGTCGACCGCAGCTATGCTTGCCGGAGCGCAATCCGGCAATAGGGGTGGGTCGAAACGTTGATGAGATGTGTGGAGATCGTCGCCTGCGGTTCGCCACCCGCACGAGGAATCAGCGAACTCGTGTCGCTGGCCAAGGCCGACCGGTGGGACCCATTCGTCACATTGTCACCGAACGCCACGAAGTGGGCCTCCATCGCCCATCTGGAACGCCAGACCGGTTATCCGGTGAGAACCGAGTTCCGCACCCCGGACGAGGAGTTGCCCGTCCCCGCGAGCGATGCCGTGATCGCCTGCCCGGTCACGGTCAACACCGTCAACAAGTGGGCCGCAGGGATCTGCGACACCCTTGCTCTGGCGACGCTCGTCGAGGCGATCGGCCGGGGCGTACCGATCGTTGCCGTGCCGTTCAGCAACCCCGCGCATCTCGCGCATCCGGCGTTCCGCAGGAACCTGCGCGAGCTCAGCGACTGGGGGGTACGGGTGATCATGCTCGACTCGCCGTACATGGACAGCAGCGTCTGGGACAGCGGCCGCCCGCCCGGCCAGACGCAGAGCCCGTGGGAGATCGCCATCGCCGAACTGCGGCGAGCGGCCGGCGATGGCGTCTCCCCGAAGGCGCCCCTCTGACGCCCACGCAACGCCTACGACGCGATCGCGTCCTGGAGGACGAGCGCCTCCGCGAGCTCGCCCCGCTCGGCCGAGCGCGCGTCAGCGACGGGCAGCAGCTCGAAGCTCACGATCGTCTGGTTGGACAGGGACATGTACTCGGCGCGAACAGCCTCGTAGAGGTGGCCTTCCTTGTTCGGCCCGACCCACTTGCCGACGACACCTTCGGTCCGGTTGCCGAGGTAGATCAACTGCATCTTCATCAGTCCTTGATCAGTTTCCCGAGGATGGGGACGGTCATGGAGCAGGCATCAGCGCCACACCGATGCCCTGGAGCACAGCGGTAAAGCCCCGGGGAGCCCGGCTTCCCTGCCAGGTCGGCAGCACCGCCGATGCGCGTGAGCGCCTCGCCCTCCGTCAGGCCCGCGTCGGCCTCGGTCAGGACTTGAGCTTCGACCACCTGGATCTGATCCGGCCGGACGGCCGGAGATCTTGACGAGCACGGCGCCCGTGCCGTCTTCCCGGAAGTCTAGGCCGCCGACCGACGCCTTTTGCACCGATCTCGACGATCCAGCCGGTGTTGTCTGTCACCTGAACCTTGACGCCGCCACGAACGTTTACTAGGCAACCCGTCGTTTCTTCGTCCCATCGTCGCCGGGGGTTCAGGAATTCTGCACAAGGTCATTTCACGGTGCGCGACGGAATCGAACGACAGCCTGATCCGTCGCCGTCAAAAGGCGATGTTCGGCGACGGGACCTCGATCAGGCGGTAGCCCTGCCCGCGGGCCCGAGTAAGTCCTGGACCTGCGACTTCGCGCGCTCGAGCGGCATGTGCCACGAGCAGGGGCAGGTCTACTAGGGGCGGGTCGGTCGCGAACAGCTCTTCGGACGCGCCGCCGACGTCGACGAATCCGTGACTTCTCGCCGACGTGATGGCCGGCGACGATTCCGCGGCTGGTCGGGCGCCCACGGAAACCCCGCGGGAGGCGGCCGTGGATTCGGCCGCCTCCCGCGCGATGCGAACAGCAGGCGATCAGGTCAGATTGAGGACGGCCTCGACGTTCGTGGATCGGATTCGGGCGTGCTGCTCGTCGCTCAGCCCGGCCTCCTCGAGGACGCCGACTGCCGCTTTCGGGCTCCAGCACGGGTGGTCGGTGCCGTAGATCACCTTGTCCGGCCCGTAGAACTCCAGTGCCGTGCGCACCGTCAGAGCCTGCGGCGTGACGGTGTCGACGAAGATCCGCTTCAGGTAGTCGCTCGGCGGCAGCGGCAGCGACTCCTGCCGTGCGTTCTTGTCGATGCGCCCCGCCTGGTACGGCAGGAACCCACCGCCGTGCGTCTGGATGATCTTCAGGTCCGGGTACCTCTCCATGACGCCCGCGAAGATCAGCCGCAGGACGGTCACGCTGGAGTCGAACAGCCGGCCGATCGTGCGCTGGAGGGCGTCTCCGTAGTCGGCCAGCATCTCGCCGAACACCAGGTCGGTCGGGTGGATGATCAACGGCACGCCGAGCTCGGCCACCCGTGCGTAGAACGGCTCGAGCCGGGCGACGTCGATCGGGTCGCCCGCAGTCACCGGCGGGAGGTTCACCGCGCGCAGGTCCAGATCCCGCACCGCGTGGGCGAGCACGGAGAGGGCCGACTCGGTGTCCTGCAACGGCACGGCCGCCGTGCCGAAGAAACGGTCGCGGTGGGTGCGTTGCGCCTTGGCGATCTCCTCGTTGTAGGCGTAGGCCGTGTCGATCGCGTCCTTCGCGGGCAGCTGGTCGAGCAGCCCGCTCAGCACTCCCGTCGTGCAGACGACGACCGTGTCCGGGCCCGTCGCCGCCTCCGATGCGGCGAGCCCGGCGTCGAGGTCGAACCAGATCGCGGGCAGCGGCAGGAACCCGCGGCCCTCGTTGTAGTAGTACCGGTAGCCGTCCCCGACGCGTTCGGTGCGCGGGTGCTCCGCACGCGCGGCCATGTGCTCGAAGTGGGACCGGGGGAACCAGTGGAAGTGCGAGTCGACGGTGCGCAACGAGAGCTCCCTTTCCTCAGACGTCTCCTCGGTGGGTCGCGAGGATCTCCGTGAACAGTTCGGCGGCGGCCGGTTCGTACCGGGCATGCAGCGTGCGGAACAGCTCCTGGCACCGGCCCGCCGGCCAGTCGGAAGGCACGTGCTCGGCAGGCAACCTGGGCGTCTCCCTGAGCAGCTGGCGCCACGTGCTGATCAGGAGCAGCTCCCGGCCGAGATCGTCGGTGGCGGCCGGGGCCGGGGCCGGCACGTCCCACTCCCGCAGAAACTGCTCGTAGAGCTGCACGAGCTCGTCGAGCGCCCAGACGCGGGAGACCATCTCGTGGACGTCGGCGAACTTCGGGTAGCCGGTGAAGGCGTCGATGTGCTGGTCGATGCCCATCTCCGCGAGCCCCTTGCGCAGCTCGGTCAGGTCCTGGTCGCCGGGCGCGATCCAGACGCCGTCCCGCAGCAGGCCGAACCCCTCCCACGCGAGCCGGCGCCGCAGCAGGTGCCGCTCCTTGCGCTGGGTCTCCGGGATCGTGAAGCTCAGGATCGTCCAGGCACCGGCCGGACCAGGAGTGCCGCCCTGCTCGTGGAAGGTGTGCGCCTCCTGGTTGCGGACCACGCTCAGCCCCACCTCGGTGGCTCGGAAGAACGCGAGCCGTCCCCGGCGCAACCGCTCCAGCAGGCCCCGCTCGGTCATCCGGGACAGGGTGAGCCGGCTCGCCTGCTCGGACAGCCCGATCCGCGCCAGCACCTCGATGTAGCCCTGGGTCGAGATGGCCGGGTTGTCCGGGAGGCAGTAGCGCCCCAGCATGGTCATCAGGACCGCCTGCGGTGTCGGCGCGCGGACCTCTCCCGCCATCAGACCTCCTGAAACGCGTGCGAGCGGTGCAGCAACGGCAGCACCACGTCCAGGAGCGCCGTCCGCGGCGCCACGCCTTCTGCGCCGAGCAGGATGCCCACCAGGTCTCCCGCCGGCCCGTCGCCGAGCGAGGGACCGGCCAGGGTGACGAACTTGGCCACCAGCTCGGACGTGCTCAGTTCATGGCCGGGGTCGCCCCGGGCGTCGCGGCGCTCGACGCGGACCGTACCGGAGGGGGTGCTCACCTCCAGCCGCGCGCCCCAGCTCGCCGGATACGCCGCGGACAGGTCATCCGCCGGGATCACCGTGACCCGCTGGGCCAGGCTGACGATCTCCTCGTCCGCCAGCAGTTCCGGTCCGAACTCCCACGGTGAGCAACGCCCTCGCACCACCGAGACGGCCAGCATGAACTGCCCGCTGGCCAGGGCGTTGAGGGACGAACGGAACGGCGGCGGCCGGTCCACGGGACGGACCAGCTGCGCGGGGAGTGCACATCGGATGCCGAGCACCCCGCCGGCGACGTCCACGGTGGACACCGCGTCGATCGCCGCCTGCATGTGCTTGGCGCCGGCGTGGACCTTCATGCTCGTCTCCGGCAGCAGGAAGCCGCTGCGCAGCGCACTCCGCCTGCGCATCGGCGACCTGATGTCGTCCAGGACGTCCACCGGGCCACGCCACCCCGCCCCCACCGCCAGAACGGCACCGACAGCGCGGTCGGCAGCCATGCCGCTGAGCAGGTAGCGCCCGTCGGCGGCGGCCGTGCTCCCCGCGACCATCCCGCCGGCCTGCTGCGCCGCCAGCCCGATCGCGGCGGCGGTGTGTTCCGGAGGGTGACCGAGCAGGAGCGAGACTGCGGCGGCACCACCGAGCGGCGCCACGAGGGCCGTCGGCCACCAGCCCTCGGCGATCAGCTGGTCGCCGCCGATGGCGAGCGCCGCGGCGAGCGCGACCTCGTAGCCCGCCGCGTAGGCACGCACGAACTCCTCCCACGCGACGTCGGGCCGCAGCTCCAGGGCCGCCAGCGCGGCGGGCAGCACCACGCAGCCCGGGACCAGCACCGCGCCGCGATGGATCCCGGCCACCTCCCACGCGTTGGCGTAGATCCCGGTGATGAAGGCGGTGCGGCGGGGCCCGGGCCGCAGGCCCACGCCGTCGGCGAGCCGCTGGGCCGGCTGGTGCAACGTGGTGTGGCCGGCGAGCACCGCCCCCACCGTGTCGGCCAGGTGCGCCCTGGTGGCCACACGGACCCGCTCGGGAAGCGGGTCGCGGGCCATCGCGTGCGCACGCTCGGCCAGCTCAGTGACGAGCGACATCGGCCGCCTTGCGCAACGTCGCCGCCGTGCGCAACGTCTCGGTGGCGGCCGCATCGACCTCGCCGGCTTCCGAGACGACCACCCCGTACTGCTCCCGTGCCGCCTCACGCGAGACGAACCCGTCCAGGACGTCCTCGATCACCTCGGCGACCGGACGGTCGAACGGGACGCCCCAGCCACCGCCGCCCGCGGTGCGGAAGCTGATCGACGAGCCGGGCTCCAGCCGCAGCCCCGTGTGCTTCTTGACGTGCACGGGCTCGGCACCGGGCTGGACGACGACCGTGTCGTTCACCGCGCCGGGCTGCCCACCGTGCAGACCCCACGGCGGGCAGGTGGTGCGCTCGTTGGCGATGTTGGTGAACACCACCTGCTGCGGCAGCGCCTCGATCTCCAGCCCGAGGCCGCCCCGGTGCTGCCCCGCACCGCCGCTGTCGGACCGCAGCTCCTGCTTGGTGAACACCAGCGGGTAGCGCGACTCCTGGATCTCGATCGGGATGTTGCGGACATCGCCCTGGCACACCGAGACGCACGCGCTCGGGCCGTCGCCGACGGGCCGCCCGCCCCAGCCGCCGCCGTTGATGTTCAGGCAGACGAACCGCGAGCCGCTCCGCTCGTCGACGCCGTAGAAGGTGAACCCCGACATGTCGCCCTTGTGCCCGGCGGGCACCTGGTCCGGCAGGGCGGGGGCGAGCGCCTTGATGATCGTGTCCACCACGGTCGGCAGCGAGATGCTCCACTGGCCGAGCGCGGCCGGTGGCTTCGCGTTGAGCAGCTTGCCCTCGGGCAGGATGACGTGGAGGTTGCGGAACGACCCCTCGTCCACGGGGTGCGTCGGGAGAGTCAGGGCCTTGAACGCCACGCGCGCGGCCGCGACGCCACCCGACTTCCCGGAGTTCAGCGGGCCCTGCACCTGCTCGGCGATTCCGGAGAAGTCGATGGTGAGCTCCTCGCCCGCCACCTGCACCCGGATGTCGAGAGTGATCGGCTGGTCCAGCTTCTGCCCGTCGTTGTCCATCCACGAGGAGGCGAAGTACTCGCCGTCGGCCATCCGTGAGACCGCGTCACGTGACAGGCGTTCGGACTGGTTGCGCATCTCCTCGATACAGGCCATGACGGTGTCGAGGCCGTAGCGCTGCGCGAGCTCGGCGATGCGCCGCTCACCCAACCGGCAGGCCGCGATCGCCGCGCGCAGGTCACCCAGCGAGGACTCCGGCATCCGGATGTTGTCCTTGAGGATCTGCATGACGTCGTCGTCCCACCGGCCCGCCTTGAGCACCTTGATCGAGCGAAGCTGCAGGCCCTCGGCGTAGATGTCGGTGGTGGCGGTGGAGCCGAAGCCGATGCGGGAGCCGCCGATGTCCACCCAGTGCGCCCGCACGGCGGGGAACGCCACGACCTTGCCGTCGACGAAGATCGGCGTGTAGACCACCACGTTGTTGAGGTGCTGGCCCGCGACGTACGGGTAGTTCATCACGATCGCATCGCCGGGCTCGAACCCGTCGAGACCGTAGCGCGCGATGCCGTCGGCGACCGAGACACCGAGGTCGGCCAGGAAGATCGGCAGCCCGCCGAGGTTCTGCGCGATGAGCTCGCCCGCCGTGTCCACGAGGCCGACGCAGTAGTCCTGGACCTCGAAGATCATCGGGTTGTACGCCGTGCGACGCAGGGCCGAGGCCATCTCGTCGGAGTACGCGACCAGCGCGCATCGGACGACCTCGAGGGTGATCGGGTCGGGTGCGGTCGCGGTGGTCGGGGTCGTGGTGGACATGGTGGTGGGCACGGTCATGCCGGGCTCCCTACTGCGATGACGAGTGACTGGTCGGGAGCGACGGTGAGCACGTCGCCTTCGTAGAAGACCACCGACGACGTGGCCTCCTGCACCACTGCGGGACCGGTGATCCGGTGACCCGGGCCGAGGGCCTCGCGGTCGTAGACCGGGCAGAGCACCGGATCCGGACCCCCGCCGTGGAGCACGACCGGCCGGGTGTCGACCGGCAGAGCGGGCCCGGACGCGGGCTCCGCGGCGGGCATCTCCCCTGCGCTGCCGCCCAGCGGCAGGGAGATCACCGTGCGCACGCCGATCGCCTCGACGGCTTCGTCCGGCGCCTGGTGGCCGTAGAGCCGGTCGTGCATCGCGTCGAAGTCCGCGCGGACGGCCGCGTACGTCGCCGTGGACAGCCCGTCCTCGGGGACCGGCACCGCGATCGTGAACTCCTGGCCCCGGTAACGCAGCTCCAGGAAGTGGTGCACGGCCGGGGTTTCCGCCGGCTCGCCGACGTCGGCCCGCAGCCGGGCGGCCGCCTCGGCGGCGAGCGACTTGAGCGTCACCGCGTAGTGCTCGATCGTGGCCGGCTCGAAGGCCGCCAGCTGTGTCCTGGTCAGGTCGTGGCGCACCTGCGAGGACAGCATGCCCTTCGCGGAGAACTGGCCCGGCAGCACGGGCACGACCACCGTGCCGATGCTGAGCTCCCGGGCGATCGAGACGGCGTGCAGCGGGCCCGCTCCTCCGGTGGCCACGAGCGCGAACTCGCGAGGGTCCTCGCCCTTCTCCACCGACACGGCCCGCACGGCGAGCGACATCTGCGCGTCCGCGATCGTGACGATGCCCCGGGCCGCGGCGACGACGTCGAGCCCGAGCGGCTCGGCGACGTGCTCGCGGATCGCCGCCTCGGCCGCCGCGCGGTCCAGCTGCATCTCGCCGCCGAGGAACCGGCTCGCGCCGAGGCGGCCGAGGATCAGGTTGGCGTCGGTGACCGTCGGGCGGTCACCGCCCAGCCCGTAACAGGCCGGGCCGGGCGACGCGCCGGCACTGCGGGGCCCGACCTTCAGCGCGCCCGCCGCATCGACCCACGCGATGCTCCCGCCGCCGGATCCCACCTCGACGATGTTCACCACGGGCAGCGACATCGGATGCCCGGTGGCGTAGCCGCCGATGTAGTAGCCGGGGCTGATGTCGACCTCGCCGTCCTTGACGAGGCTGGTCTTCGCGGTGGTCCCGCCCATGTCAAAGGGGATCAGCCGCGGCCTGCCCAGCGCGTCCGCGAGCGCGGCCGCACCGATCACGCCGGCGACCGGGCCGGACTCCATCATCCGCACCGGGCTGCGCCGGGCGGTCTCGACGGACATGATCCCGCCGTTGGACTGCATGATGAGCAGCCGGCCGCGGAAACCCCGCTGGGCAAGCCGCTCGGTGAGCGAGTCGAGGTAGCGCGAGACGACCGGGCCGACGTACGCGTTGAGCACGGTCGTCGAGGTACGTTCGTACTCGCGGTACTCGCGCATGATCTCGTGCGAGAGCGTCACGTACGCCTCAGGCCACAGCTGTCCGAACAGGCGGCCGAGCGCGAGCTCGTGCTCCGGGTTGGCGTAGGAGTGCAGCAGGCACACCGCCACCGACTCGACCCCGGTGCCCCGCAGCTCCTCGATCAGCGCCGTGGCCGCCGCGATGTCCAGCGGGGTACGCACGCTGCCGTCGGCCAGCACGCGCTCGCGGACCTCGCGGCGCAGCCGCCGCCGGACCAGCGGCGTCGGCTTGCCGAAGAACAGGTTGTACGGGTCCGAGCGGTTACCGCGCCCGATCTCGTAGACGTCCCGGAACCCCTCGGTGGTGATCAGGGCGGTGGTGGCGCCGACCCGCTGGAGCACCGTGTTGATCGCGATGGTGGAGCCGTGCAGGAACAGCTCGGTGTCCGGCAGGTGCGCGCCGAGCTTGTCGAGCCCGTCCAGCACACCGACGGCGTGGTCGTGCGGAGTGGTCAGCGTCTTCGCCGTGCTGAAGACGCCGCCCCCGTCCACCCCCGTCAGGTCGGTGAACGTCCCGCCGATATCGGCGGCGATCTGCTTCATCGTCTTTCTCCTGGGTCAGTCGAGGTCGGCGCGCCACGAGTCGGCGAGGCCTTCCAGCCGCCGGGCGAGCAGGTTGAGGGCGACGCCGGCGACGACCACGACGAGAACGGAAGCGAGGACGTCAGTGGTGCCGAGATGGCCGGCGAAGGAGCTGATGTTGTAGCCGATCCCGCCGTCGCCCGCGAAGAACTCCCCGACGACGACGCCCACGAGGGCACGCCCGACACCGAGCCGCAGGCCGGCCATGATCGTCGGGATCGACGCAGGAAGGATCACCTTGCGCAGCAGGGCGGTCTCGCCCGCGCCGAACGACCGGGCTGCCTGCACGAGCTTCGGGTCGACGTTGCGCACGCCCTGCATCGAGTTGACGATCACAGGCACCACGGACATGAGGAACGTGATGGCGATGACGGTCGGGCTGCCGAGCCCGAGCACCAGCACGAGCAGGGGGAACAGGGCGATGACGGGGGCCGAGTACAGCAGCCAGACGTACGGCTCGATCGCGTACTCGACATAGCGGTAGCGGCCCATGACGAGGCCGAGCACCACGCCGACCACGGCGGCGACGACGAATCCGGCCAGCAGTTCGAGCGCGCTGGTGCCGATGCTCCTCAGCAGCAGCCCCGAGGTGGCCTGCTCGACGAGCGACTGCCCGATCAGCTGCGGCGACGAGGTGAGGAACGAGTTCACGAGCCCGAGGGACACCGCGAGCTGCCAGACGACGGCGACGGCGACGAGGAAGCCGCCGCCGAGCAGCACCGGCACGAACCGGCTAGCGCGCCCGATCGCCTGTCCGGTCGAGGCCTGTCCGGTCGAGGCCGCCATCACGCCGCCTTCCAGGACGAGACCCTGCGCTCGGTGGCCCGCAGCGCGGAGCTGACCGCGTAGCCGAACACGGCGACGAGCAGCGTGAGGAACAGCAGCGGCGCGATGACGAAGCTCTGGCCGTAGGAGGAGATCTGCAGACCGAGGCCCTGCGTGCCGCCGTACAGCTCGGCGACGATCACCGCGATGACACCGCGTCCTGCGCCCAGGCGCAGGCCGGCCACGATGGTGGGGAGCGCGCTGGGGAGAAGCACCTTGACGAACACGTCGAGGTCACCGGCGCAGAACGACCGCGCCGCCCTGACCAGGCGAGGATCGGTCTCCCGGATGCCCGCCATCGAGTTGACGACGATGGTGATCACCGCCTCGACGAACACCATGGCGATCTTGGACACGGGTCCGATGCCCAGCGCGAGCACGATCAGCGGCAGGAGGGCGAGCGACGGGGTGACGTAGAGCGCCACGAGCGCCGGTTCCAGCGTCTGCCGCAGCCGCAGCCGCCAGCCCATGAGCATGCCGAGTGGCACCCCGACCACGACGGCCAGCACGAACCCGACGATGAACTCGATGAGCGTGATCTGTGCGTTGCTCCACAGCTCACCGGAGCCGGCCATGTCCACACCGGCCTCGACGATCGCCAGCGGCGTGCTCGTGTAGCTCGTGTCGATCACTGCGAGCATGCCGGCCACCTGCCAGACGGCCAGGACCACGACAACACTGCCCGTGATCCACCTGGCCTGCACCGGAATCCGTGCGATCACAGCGCCACCGGGGCCTGCACCGCTCCGCCGAAGAGCAGGCTCGCCAGATGCGTGCGGTACTGGCCGAACGCCGCGCTCGCCCGTACAGCGGAGTCGCGGGGCCGTGGCAGGTCGATCTCCATCACCTCGGTGACCCGGCTCGGGCTGCCGCCCATGACCAGCACGCGGTCCGCGAGGAAGATCGCCTCGTCGATCCCGTGCGTCACGAACAGCACCGTCTTGCGGTCGAGATCCCAGATCCGCAGCAACTCGCCTGCCATCAGCTCGCGGGTCTGCGCGTCGAGTGCGCCGAAAGGCTCGTCCATCAGCAGCACGGCCGGGTCCATCGCCAGTGCGCGGGCGATCCCGACCCGCTGCCGCATTCCGCCGGACAGCTGGTGCGGGTGGCTTTCCTCGCGCCCGCCGAGCCCGACCAGTTGAACGAACTCCCGCGCGGTGCGCAACCGTTCCGCCTTGCCGACGCCGGTGAGCTCCAGCCCGAAAGCGACGTTGTCCAGAACCGTGCGCCACGGCATCAGCGAGGCGTCCTGAAAAACCATCGCCCGGTCCGGGCCGGGCTTGGTGACCTCCGTGCCCTGAATACTGATCCGGCCGCCCGAGATCGGGATCAGACCGTCGGCGGCCATGAGCACGCTCGACTTGCCGCACCCGCTCGGGCCGACGATCGTGACGAACTCGCCCTCGGCGATGTCGGCGTCGAAGCCGTCGACCGCGACGAACGAACCGGCCTTGCCCGGATACGAGATCTGCAGTTTCTCGAAGGTGATGTGTCCCATCGCGATCCCCTCAGCTCGCCGCGGGCAGGAATCGGGGGTCGAGCCATTTCTCGTCCGGGATCCGGGATTCGAAGAGCTTGCCCTGCAGGCCCATGTTCCAGAACGCGTCCATCGCCTCGGCCGACGGCATGCGTCCGTCGGGATAGAGCTTGTCGATCCACTCGCTCATGCTGGCCTTCGCGTCGTCGAGAGAGATCTTCATCGCCCCGGCCATGGCCTGTGCAGCGACGTCCGGCTGGTCCTTCGTCATCTGCATCGCCGCGCTGAGGGTGTCGACGAACCGCTTGGCCCGGTCCGGGTTGCCGTCCACGAAGGACGAACTGCCCCAGGCGACGTGCATCGGGTAGGTGTCGACGACATCCTTGAGGTCGAGGATCTTGTTGTATCCGGCCTTCTCGGCGAACACGGTCTGCGGCTCGGTGAAGATGTTCGCCTGCAGTTGTCCTGCCTGCATCGCCGCCAGCCGCGCCGCCGATGCGCCGCCTTGGATGATCTTGATATCGGTGTCCGGGTTCAGCCCGGCCTTTGCCGCTGCATACCGGGTGAGCAGGTCGGTCGAGGAACCGAGCGTGGTCACACCCCAGTTGCGGCCCTTGCCTTCGGCGACGCTGTGAATCTCCGGAACGGCGTACCAGGCGAAGGCCGGCATGTCGAAACCGCCGTAGAACACCTTTGCGTCCTGGCCTGCCTCCACAGCCGTGAGCGGGCCGGTGAGCGAGCCTATGGCCACGTCGACGTCACCGGAGAGCACCGCCTTGGCCAGCTCGGCATCGCCCTTGAACGTCACGACCTTGACCTCCAGGCCGTGCTGAGCCCACATGTTCTTGTCGTCGGCCAGATATACCGACGCCAACGTGGTGGCTTCCACTGGCAGGCCGAGCGTGATCGAGTTGCCGGTGTTCGCCGAACCGCCCCCACATGCGCTGAGAGCGAATGCGAGCACAGCGGCGATCAGGATCACGGGCGACCGCACGAGCCAGGACGACCTTCGAAAAGGCATGACGAAACCCCGTTCTGTCCACGGAGAAGAGCGAGGTGCCGGACACCGTGGGTCCTACGGGGGAGCACCTCGTCGTGTGCGGCACATGTTGCACGCGATCGCGACGACCGTCAAGATCCTGATAAACGTGACGTGGACGACGGCCCTCGCCCCGGCCGGCGGCGCTGCCGTAGGCCCCGCCGCGGATGGTCCCGCTCTCGCCGCACGACGAGAACGGAGTCTTCCGGGGCACCGGCGGACGAATTCATCCCATTGGCAAAACAACTGTGAGACAGGGCGGTTTTCGGCGGGCGGTCTGGGTTCGGTCGATCCATTTCGGCGGAATGAATTCCGGTATCCCGTTGTGGATCCGAATGGTCCAGCCGGACTCTCGGTGGAGTAACCGGTGGTGGTAGCGGCAGAGCATGACACAGTTGTGCACAGCGGTGGCGCCGCCGTTCTCCCAGGCTTCGAGATGGTGGATCTCGCACCAGGAGACGGGACGGCCGCAGCCAGGTTTGGCGCAGCCGCGGTCGCGGGCTGCGATGGCGCGGCGGAGCCCGTCGGGAATGGTGCGCCGGGCGCGCCCGACGTCGAGGGGTTGTCCGGCGCCACCGAGGACAATGGGAACGGCGCGCGCGTCGCAGGCCAGCATCCGCAGATCTGCAGGTGGCAGGTGTGTGCCGAAATCGAGGCCGGCAGCGCGGGCGCGGTGTTCCAGTTCCGCGAGCGGGATGATGACGTTCAGGTGCGGTCGTTCCCCGCCGGTCTGGGGCAGTTGCGCGGTGTCGAGGACTCGTTGGCAGATCTCGCCGAGTGCGTCGGCGCGCCGCTCCGGGGCGGTGCGGTCGTCCTCGGGGCCGCGGGGCAGGCAGAGTGCGTCGAGGGCAGTGGCCAGGAGCTCTCGGGTGAGCCCGTCGAGTTGGCCTTTGAGTTTTCCGGTGCGAATCGACAGATGCAGCTCGTTGGCTTGCGGCAGGTCGTCTTCGCGTTCGCCGGGGCCGTCCTGGTCGAGGAGCATGATCAGGTCGTGGGCGAAGACGGCCAGCTCACCGGGCCGATAGGCCGAGGCTTGTTCGGCGAGCTTCGCCTCCGCGCCCGCCCACACGTCAGGAGCCAGGCGGCGGGCCGCGGTGGAACGCATCGCGTCGGCGATCACCTCGACGTGGCGTAGTCCGATCCGCCCGGCCGCAAACTCCCCAGCCGTCGAGGGAAGCCGCGGCGGGAGAGATTGCCCGTCCAGCGAGATGTGGGGGCAGACGTCCTCGGCCACCCGGACGCGGCGGCGAGCCACCACGGTGTCGCAGCCCAGCACATCGGCCAGCGCCTGCGTAGCGCTGCGATAGCCGCGGTCGGCAAATGCCCCGTCGCGCATCAGACTTGCCACGAGTTCGATCTGGATGTGCTCGAGCCTGCGGGTCACCGTTTCGCACACACTCAGGGCGGTGACCCGCTCCTCCTCCGGTGTGCATGAGTCGGCGGCAGCGCTCAGCAGCCCGGCCCCGTTCTGCAGGGCCTGGTCTGCCAAGGCGACCCGGTTCTCCGACACGCAGCAATTGTCCCGACCCGGTCCGACGAAATCGGCTGCTCAGGCGGTAGCAATTGCAAACATATCGACGAAGTTTTCTGCTTCGGGTTCACGGTTTGACGGAAAGGGGTCGGCGCGACCTCTCCACCGCGCGCCCTGTCACGCTTTACTGCAGGTCTGCGGGGTCGTCTACCGTCCGGCCGCCTCCGTAGCCACGGCTTCGATCAGGCTGTTTCCCATGGCCAGCGGCGTCACGCTGCTGATCGTGAAGCCCGCCGACCCGAGCAGTTCCCGGAACTGCAACTCGGTGCGCTCCAGAGCCGCGTGTGCCACAAGCATGTGCAGGTCGGCGCGGGCGAGCAGCCGGTGCTCCGGGCTGGGTTCCATCACTTCCGGAACGAGCCGTTCGATCACCAGCAGCTTCGACGAGCCGGCCATCGCGCGACGGCAGGTGGTGAGGATGTCGTGGCTGTGCTCGTCGTCCCAGTCGTGCAGGACGTGCTTGAGCATGTAGGCGTCGGCATCCGCGGGCAGTTCCTCGAAGAAGTTGCCCGACAGGAGCGTGCTGCGGTCGGCGACGCCGCATTTCTCCAGGTACGGGCCGGCTTTCTCGATGGCGTGCGGGAGGTCGAACAGCACACCCTCGACGCCGGGGTTGGCCGTCAGGACGGCCGCGAGCAGCTCCCCGTACCCGCCGCCGACGTCGACGATCCGCGACGTGGCGCTGAAGTCGTAGCCGGTGACGATGCTGCGCGTGGCCAGGCGGGTGTTCTCGGCCATCGCGGAGTTGAAGACCGCGGCGCGAGCCGGATCGTCGCGCAGGGGGTCGAAATGCGCGCTCCCGCTGACGAGCTCGCGGGCGCTGCGACCCGTGGTGACGCTGTCGAGCAGGTGGGCCCACTCGGGCCACACCTCACGGCCCCAGTAGATCGTCCAGGAACGGACCGTGCCATCGGCGTCGGTGCGGAGCAGCTCGCCCATCGGCGTCAGCTCGAAGGTGCCGTCCGCGCTCTCGCGGCAGATGTCGAGCGTCACGAGCGCGCGCAGCAGGCGGTGCAGCGACGGGGCATGCGTGTGCGTGGCCTCAGCAAGATCGTCGGCGGTGCACCTGCCCTCGGCGATGAGATCGGGCAGGCCGAGCTCGGCAGCCACTCGGGTGGCCTGTGTCATCCAGCTGGCGTTCACGATCTCGAGCAGCCGCGACGCATGCGACAGCACGTCGTCGCCCGGGTCGACCTCCGACATGTGGGCTCCTCTCCCCTGCGGCAGTGCAGTCGACCCATCCTGAGTTCGGAGTGGACAGCAGCCAAGCCCTGTTCCGCATGGCGACCGTCACGATCTCGACGGGCATCGCGGCCGGGTCGGCATGCTGGCCCGGTGAAGGCCGTGATGAACGACGTGACGGTTCGGCCGGCGGGCGTCGCCGACCTGCCCGTGCTGGCCGCGCTGCGCTGGCAGTTCCGCACCGACGGCACCGAGCCGAACGAAGATCGCACGGCGTTCGAGAAGCGATTCTGCGAGCGGGTGAGTGCCTCGTTCGAGGACGGCAGCTGGCGCGCGTGGGTGGCCACGGACGACGGCGCGGTGATCGGCCACATCTACGCCTCGCGGATCGGGAAGCTGCCGAACCCGGTGGACGAGGCCGAGACCCACCTCTACCTCAGCAATCTCTACGTCCGCCCCGAGTACCGGGGGCGCGGTCTCGCGGCGGCCCTGCTCGATGCCGCCCTCGCCGACGTCGATGACATCGACGCCACCATCCTGTGGGCGCGCCCGGGAACGGCGGGGCTCTACGCGCGTTACGGCTTCGGCGAGTCACCCGAGATCCTGGAACGCCGGCCCCTCACCGGGGCCACGGATCACTGATACGGGGGATGCCTGCTGTCGAGCGCGGGCGTGTGGATTCGACCCGCCGGGCTTGTCCGGAACGCACGCTGCCGCTGCGCTACCGGTGTGGCCCTCTGGGTGGCCGCACGGACAGCAGCACCGCGGAGGTGAATATCAGGGCGACGAGCACCAGTACGGTCAGCGCGACGTCGATCAGTACGGCCAGCATGGTCAGCTCCTGGTTTCGGCTTCTCCGACAGGGTGATGGGAGCGCAGGCTGGTCGCCGTCACGGCGGCGAGGACGAGCACGATCACCGCGAGCGAGATCGGGGTGGGGATCTCCGGCGCCGCCGCCCAGATGCCATGGGCCCAGTGCAGCACCAGCTTGACGCCGATGAAGCCGAGAATGATCGCGAGTCCGTAATTGAGATGGGTGAGCTTGGCCAGCACCGCCTGCAACACGAAGTACAGGGCCCGCATCCCGAGCAGCGCGAAGGCGTTCGTGACGAACACCAGGTACGGGTCCTCGGTGATGCCATAGACCGCGGGCACGGAGTCGACGGCGAAAACGACGTCCGCGGCGAAGACCGCCACGACGACCACGGTCAACGGGGTCAGCGCACGGCGTCCGCCCTCGTGGACCGTGAGCCGGGTACCGCGGTAGTCGTCGGTGACGGGCATCAGCTTTCGCAACAACCGCACCGACCGCAGCTGCGACACATCTCGGTCGAAGGCCGAGCCGGTGATCGCCTCGTGCAGGATCTTCGCGGCGGAGACGAACAGGATCGCGCCGAACACCAGGAACGCCCAGGTTCCGGCCTGCAGCAGGGCGGCACCGGCCGCGATGAAGACGCCGCGCAGCACCAGCGCGCCGCTGATGCCGTAGAGCAACACGCGCTGCTGCACGGCTCGCGGAACAGCGAAGCCCGCCAGCAGGAGCATGAACACGAACAGGTTGTCCACCGACAGGGATTTCTCCACCACGTATCCCGTGATGAACTCCAACGCCTGGGCACCGCCGAACGCCGCCCACAGCCCGAGGCCGAACACCAGCGGCAACGCGAGATAGAACGCTGACCATCCCGCCGCCTCGCGTAGCGAGACCTCATGGGGACGACGCGTGACCAGGAAGTCGGCGACCAGCAACCCGAGCAACACGGCGATGCTGACGCTCCACAACCAGGGCGAGCCGACCGATGGCGCCGAAGCCTGGAGAACAACCGGATCGCCGGGCACGGGGGCCTCCTCGAACTGAAGCGTTCGAGGTCTCCTTCATCCTCACCGAGGACGGCCTGCCGGGAACACCGAGGGTGTCCGTCCTGACCGGTCAGACCTGGCCGAAGTACTCCCCTCGTTCACAGTATGTGGGACCACCACAGGGCTGTCCAGGCCGGGCGTCCACGGTCAGGTGCCCGTTCCGACGGAGCTCGCGGGCGACCTGTCGCCGCCTGTCACCTCCGGCCGCATCCGCAGAACGGCCCGGGCCCGGGTGACGTCGAAGTCCTTCTCCCACTTCCCCACCACGATCGCCGCGACGGCGTTGCCGAGCACGTTGATGAAGACCCGGCCCTCGTTGAGCAGCCGGTCGACACCGACGATCAACGCGAGCGCCGCGAGCGGCACGTGCCCGATGGCGGTGATGCTGCTGGCCAGCACGATGAATGCGCCACCCGCGATCCCGGCGGTTCCCTTGCTCGTCAGCATCATGATCCCGACCATCGTCAGCTGCTGCTGCCACGACAGGTCGATCCCGACGGCCTGCGCGAGGAAGAGCGAGGCCATCGTCAGGTAGATCGCCGAACCGTCGAGGTTGAAGGAGAACCCGGCGGGAATCGTGATGCCCACGACGGGACGGCCGACGCCGAGGGCTTCGAGCTTCTGCACCACCTGCGGGAGCACCGCCTCGCTCGAGCAGGTGCTCAACGCGACCAGCAGTTCGGCCCGCAGGAAGCGCATGAGCCCGAACAGGCTCAGCCGGCACGCCCGCATGATCGCCCCGAGCACCACGACGATGTAGACGACGCACGTCGCGGTGAACAGGACGACCAGGTAGCCGAGCTGCTGCAGGCTGGCCACGCCGTAGGTGCTGACCACCGTGGCCAGAGCTCCGAACGTGCCGATGGGCGCGAGTCGCATCACCCACGAGACGATCCTGAACACGACGTCCGACAGCGCCCCGATGCCCCGGGTGAGGATCTGCGCGCGCTCGCCGGAGACGTTGAGGGCCACACCGAACAGGATCGACACCAGCAGCGCCGAGAGGATGTTGTCCCCGGTGAGCGCGCCGAACAGCGACTCCGGGATCAGGCTCGACACGAAGTCCGTGAAGCTCGCGTGTCCGCCTCCGCTCACGCCGGGGATGTTGCTCGCGTCGAGGGTGGCCGGGTCGATGTTCATCCCCGCGCCGGGATGGAACACATTGGCCACCACGAGGCCGATCACCATCGACACGAGCGAGAAGACGATGAAGTAGAGGATCGCCTTGATCCCGATCCGCCCGGCCTTACGCAGATCCTCCATCGCGGCGATACCCGTGGTGACCACGCAGAAGACGACCGGGATGACGATCATCTCGACCAGCGCGATGAACCAGTCGTTCAGAGGTTTCATCGCGGCGCCGAAGCCGGGGAAGAGAACGCCGACGGCGATTCCGAGTACGGCACCCAGGACCACCTGGAACCACAGCTCACGCAGCAGCCGGACGGGGCGGGACCGAGATGGGGGGTCGGCGACGTTCGACTGGGACATACCGAACTCCTTGCACAGCAGTGTGTGGCGTTTCAGCAGGGAAGGCAGCGAAGGCGCGTCAGCTGTGCAGCTCGCGCAGCACCGGGTAGAACGCGGCCTTCGCCTCGAGGCCGATCCCCGGCAGGTCCGTGAGGCCGATGTATCCGTCGCGCACCACGGCGCCGTCGGCGAAGCCGCCCGCGGGCTTGAACTCCCCGGGATACGACTCGTTGCCACCGAGCTTCAGCGCGGCCGCGATGTGCAGGGAGAACTGGTGGCCGCCGTGCGGGATGCACCGGCGGGAGTCCCAGCCGTGCCGGCGCAGCATGTCCTGGATGCGCAGGTACTCGACCAGGCCGTAGCTCAGCGCCGGGTCGACCTGGATGGTGTCGCGGTCGGGCCGCATCCCCGCGTACCGCACGAGGTTGCGGGCGTCCGGCAGCGAGAACAGGTTCTCGCCGGTGGCCAGCGGACCCCGGTAGTGCTCGGCCAGGGTGGCGTGCAGGTGATAGTCGAGCGGGTCGCCGGGCTCCTCGTACCAGAACAGGCCGTAGGGCTCGATCGCGCGGCCGTACTCCAGGGCCGTCTCCAGGTCGAAACGGCCGTTGACGTCCACCGCCAGCCGGGATCCGTCGCCGCCGACGACGTCCAGGACGGCCTCGATCCGGCGCAGGTCCTCCGCCAGTTCGGCGCCGCCGATCTTCATCTTGACCACGCGGTAGCCGAGGTCGAGGAAGCCCTTCATCTCGTCCTGCAGCTCGCGCAGGCCCTTGCCGGGTGCGTAGTAGCCGCCGGCGGCGTAGACGAAGACCGACTCGTCGGGCCGGCCGTCGCCATAGCGCTCGGACAAGAACCGGTAGAGGGGCTGACCGGCGATCTTCGCGGCGAGATCGAACAGCGCCATGTCGACGGCGCCGACCGCGACCGAGCGTTCACCGTGACCGCCCGGCTTCTCGTTGCGCATCATCACGTCCCACGCCTTCGCCGGGTCGACGAAGGTGCCGTCGTCGGCGACGAGATCGTCCGGGGAGGCCTGCAGCAGCCGCGGCAGCATGCGCCGGCGCAGGATCTCCCCCGCGCTGTAGCGACCGTTCGAGGTGAACCCGTACCCCACGACGGGCTCACCGTCGCGGACGACGTCACTGACGACCGCGACGATCGAGCAGTCCATCGAGCTGAAGTCGATCCACGCGTTGCGAATCGACGAGCTGATCGGCACGACACCCTCATGCACGGAGACGATCTTCATTGCGCGCTCCTCGTAACTTATAAGATGTTCCAGACGCTAGGCTCCGTATGAGTCCGAACGCAAGGGCGACCTGGTCACGACAAGAAGTGGTGGGCCGATGGCCAGCACGAACGTCTTCTCGAGCAAGAGCGAGGTCGCGTACGCCGAGATCCGCGACCGCATCCTCTCGGGAGCCCTCGCCCCCGGCTCACGACTGGCGCAGTACGAGCTCGCCGAGTCCCTGCACATGAGCATCACGCCGCTGCGTGAGGCCATCCGCCGGCTCAGCAGCGAAGGTTTGATCGATCTCGACACGCACCGGGACGCGCGCGTCGCCCGCATGGACGCCGCCGAGGCCCGGCAGCTGTTCGAGGTGCGCATGTCACTCGACCCCTCGGCGGTCGAGCTCGCGGCAGCCCGCCGTACCGAGGCCGACATGGACGCGATGCGGGCCGCCGCCGAACGACTGTTGCCCGTGACCAGGCAGTGGGGCGAGGAGGCGCTCACCGCGCACCGGGAGTTCCACCAGGCGCTGTACCGGGCGTCGCACAACGACGTCATGGTGCGGTTGCTCGACGACCTGTGGGACAAGTCGGACCGCTACCGGCGCATCGGTCTCGTACTGCCGCCGGGCGACGAACCGCGCACCCGCGACCTCGACGAACACCGTCAGATGATGGAGCTCGTCGTCCGCGGTGACGGCGAGGGGGCGGCCGCGCTGATGCGCAACCACATCCGGCTGAGCCTCACGGCGTCGGCGATCGAGGTGCTCGAAGCACGCTGAGGGGTCAGCGTCCGGTCGGCAGCCGCCCCGCGTTCCCGACGTGTCCGAGCTGGCCGGAGAGCTGCGCGGCGCCCTCGGTGACCAGCTGCGCCCATTCCATGTCGCTCTTGTGGTCCCAGCGGCTGGAGGGCACCGAGATGCTCATGGCGGCCACCATGCTTCCGCCGTGGTCGAAGACCGGGGCGGACACGCACGAGACGTCGTCGTTGGACTCGCCGTGCTCGAAGGCCACCGCCTCGGCGCGGATCCTCTCCAGCTCGCGCTCGAGCTTGCGGACCGAGGTCAACGTGCGGGGTGTCAGCGCCGGCAGCGGCCGATCCTGGGGCAGACGCGCGCGTACCGCGCTCGACGGCAGCCCCGCGAGCAGCATCTTGCCCACCGCCGAGCAATGGGCGGGTAGCCGGCGACCCACGGCGGAGACCATCCGGACCGATCGCGTGCTGTCGACCTTCGCGATGTAGACGACGTCGCTCCCGTCGAGCACGGCCACGTGCACCGTCTCGTCGCAGAGGCCGGCGACCGCCCCGGCCACACGCCGGCCCTCGCGGGCCAGGTCGAGCCGCTCCGAGTACGCACTGCCCAGCTGGAAGACCCGCACACCGAGGCGGTAGCGCGCGGAGTCCTCGCCTGCGCGGGTGAGGTAGCCACGCGAGACGAGGGTGTTGAGCAGTTCGAAGACGGTGGTGCGGGGCAACCCGAGCCGGGCGGCGAAGTCGCGCGGGCTCAGCTCCGCGTCGACGTCGAGGAACAGCTCCAGGATGTCCATGGCGCGGACGACCGCGGGGACGGTGCGGCTCATGATCGGCTTCCCCTGCCTGTCGTCGACGTCCGACAGATCGTCGCAGGTCGCTCGATGTCGAACCCGCAACTGCGCAGTTCGGACATTCCCTCCCCCACTCGTCAGCCCGTTGACCTCTGCAGCCCGCACGATCTACCGTCGAATTTGGTCGATCTGCCGACACACGTTCGAGATATCGAACGCGTCGGGCATCGTAGCCGAGGTGGACGGGAGCACCGTGGATCCCACTCCGTACGAACCAGGAGGAAGCACACAGCTGATCGCCCGGGAGGTGCGGGCGTGACGGAACGGCACAACGACGTCGTGTACGAGGTCGACGAGCACGTCGCCTACCTGACCATCGACCGGCCCGAGCGACGCAACGCGATGAGCACCGGTGTGGCGAGCGAGCTCGTGCGGCGGTTCAGCGAGGCGAGCATCGACGACGACATCTGGGCGGTCGTGCTCACGGGAGCAGGCGACAAGGCGTTCTGCGCCGGCGCCGACCTCAAGGAGTTCGACGAGCTCGCCCGGCAGGGCAAGCAGATCCCGGTGCCGATGACCGGTGCCGAGCGCAACGTCTACGAGACGATCACCGAGACGTACAAGCCGACGATCGCGGTGATCAACGGTCCGGTCCTGGCCGGTGGCTGTGAGCTCGCGCTGGCCTGCGACCTGCGCATCGCCGCCGATCACGCCGTCATCGGCATGCCGGAAGCCAAGCGCGGCATGGGCGCCAACTTCGCGACGGTGCTGCTCCCCCGGCTCATCCCGCGGGCGGTCGCACTGGAGATGCTCTACACCGGCGAGCCGTTGAGCGCCGAGGAGGCTCTCAAGTGGGGCCTCTACAACAGGGTGGTCCCCTCGGCCGACCTGCGCGATGCGGCCGAGAAGCTGGTGCGCTCGGTGGTGGCCAACGCGCCGCTCACGCTGCGCCGCTACAAGGAGATGGTCACCAAGGGCTGGGAGCTGCCGGTGCACTCCGCCTTGCGGCTCTCGGTCGGTCCCAACCCCTACCTCTCCCAGGACCGCGAAGAGGGCATCCGCGCCTTCCTGGAGAAGCGCCCGCCCAACTGGCAGGGCCGCTGACCAGGTCGGACCACGTGTCCTGACTCCCGCGATCAAAGGTGATGCGAAGGAGGCCGATCCATGCGCGTGCCCCGATCCGCGGCAGTGTGGATGGCTTGTTGCATGGCGCTCGCTCTCGCCGGCTGCGGTGCCGACAAGGTCGAGGCCAGTGGAACCACCGACGAGAACGGCGCGTGCGTACTCACGATCGGCACGTTGGGCCCGCTCGCCGGGCCGGCCGCCGACTTCGGGCTGTCCATGAAGGGCACGGCAGACCTCGCTGCGGCGGAGGTGAACCAGCAGGGCGGCCTGCGGGTCGGCGAGCGGACCTGCCACGTCCGGGTGTCGGCCTACGACACCGGCTACACGAGCGCGGGGGCGGCCAACGGAGCGGGTGAGTTCATCGGCCAGGGCATCCGGTTCGTCATCGGACCGATGGGGGCCACCGAGGTCACCGGAATGAAGCCCCTCGCGGGGCGCAACGACATGCTGCTGGTGGCGAACGGGTTCGGGCGCGACGCGCTGCAGCCCCAGTACCCGCTGGTGTTCCACGTCGCCCCGGGGCCCTCGGTGTGGGCGGCCCCGATCATCGCCGAAGCGCGCAAGCACTTCAGCTTCAACAAGGTCACGATCGTCGCCACCAGCGACCAGAGCGGCTCGGACATCGCCGACGTGAACGAGATCCGGTTCACGCAGGCCGGGCTCCCGGTGAGCCGCGAGAGCTACCAGCGCGGCACGCAGGACTTCGCACCGATCGTCTCGCGGATCCTCGGCCACGACCCCGACCTCGTCGACCTCGCGTCCACCCCAGCGGCCGACGCGGGCACGATGGTCAAGCAGCTGCGGCAGGCCGGCTACACGGGGACCTTCTGCCGGTTGGGCGGCGAGAGCACGGCCGAGATCGCCCGGGTCGCGGGCGGCAACGACGTTCTGGGCAACTTCTTCTACTACTCGATGGTCGATCTCAGCGATCCGAGGATGCAGCACCTGTCGGCCGAGTACGAGCAGATCGCCGGCCGCCCGGCCACCTCGCTGACGCTGGGCTGGTTGCCGGCGGCACGCGCACTGCTGCGGGCGATCTCCGCCGCCGGCACCACGACCGACACCCAGGCGGTCGCCGCACGCCTGCGTCAGGACCCACTCGAAGACCCCGACCTGGGACGCGGCGTGTGGACGGGGCAGCAGGAGTTCGGGGTCGACCAGGAGATGTCGTTCCCCTTCTACATGGGCTACATCCGCGACGGTCAGCCGCAGCCCCTGGTGCGCCTGGAGGCGACGCAGCCGTGAGCGATGTCCTGCAGGCCGTGTTCGGAGGGCTGACGCTCGGCGCCCAGTACGCCCTGATGGCGCTCGGCTTCTCGATGATCTTCGGGATCCTCCGCGTGATCAACTTCGCGCACGGAGCCTTCTACACCCTCGGCGGATACATCGGTTACTACGTCTCCACGGAGATGGGGATGCCCTTCGTCGTCGGGCTGATCGTCGCCGCGCTCGTCACCGCCCTGCTCGGGTACGCCTTCGAGATCACGGTCATCGAGCAGCGCATCGACGACCACCTGGCGACGATCGTGCTCACCCTCGGGCTCGGCCTGATGATCACCGCGGCGGTGCTGATCCTCTTCGGGCCCCAGGCCGTGGCCTACAACTTCCCGCTGGAGGGCACGCTGCGGATCGGCGGGGCGGCGGTTCCCTACGGCCGCCTGATCGTCATCGGGGTCGCCGTCGTGGCCGTGATGCTCATCCACCTGTTCCTCTACCGGACGCAGACGGGGCGCGGGCTGCGTGCGATGGCCGACGACCGCCACATCGCGGTGACCCAGGGGATGCGACCGAAGATCCTCTTCCCGCTGGCGTTCGGCATCGCCACGGGGATCGCCGGGCTCACCGGCGCCCTCGTGACTCCGTTGTTCTCGCTGGCGCCCTCGATCGGCGACCAGGTCCTCATGGTCTCGTTCCTCGCGGTGATCCTCGGTGGGCTCGGCAGCCTGTCCGGAGCGGTCCTCGCCTCGTTGCTCATCGGGATGGTCGAGTCGTTCGCCGGGATCTACATCGGCGGCACGGTCGCGCCGCTCCTGCTCTTCTGCCTCGTTCTGGTGCTCCTGGTGGTCCGGCCGACCGGGCTGCTGGGCCGGGAGGTGAAGCATGTCTAGCGCCGAACTGACCACGCGACCGCGACAGCTCGGCCGGCTCGCCGGCGCCGAGGTCGTGGCGCTCGCGCTGCTGCTACTGGCGTTCACGCTGCCGAAGATCACCGCCGACCCGTTCCTGCTGTTCTTCACGCCGACCGTGATCGTCGCGGTGCTCGCGACCCTGCACGTGTGGATCCTGCTGCGCGTCGACCTGCTCTCGTTCGCTTCGCCGTCGTTCATGGCCATCGGCGGATACTGCGCCGCGCTGACCGCGACCCATCTGACCGACAACGCGATCGCGCTGGTAGTGCTCTGCTTCGCGATCCCGGCCGTGGTCGCGCTGCCGATCGGGGCGCTGGTGCTGCGGCTGCGCGGCACCTACTTCGCGCTGGTGACGTTCGTGCTCGCGCAGGTGACGGTACTGGTCATCCAGATGAGCCCCGCCTGGCTCGGCGGCAACAGCGGTATCTCCGGCTTCCCGGCCGCACAGCTCGGCACCGAGACGTTCGGGGCACGCGGGCCGCTGCTGCGCTACTCCGTGATCATCGGCATCGTCGGTGTGCTCGTCGTCGCCGCCGTGACGATCCGGTGGCGCAGGCACTTCGCCGGCATCAAGGAGAACGAGCCGCTCGCCGCCAGCTTCGGGCTGCTGCCGTGGTGGCACAAGACGCTGGCGTTCGTCGCGGGCGCCGGCGTGGCCGGGCTTGCCGGGCTGGTGCTGGTGAACCAGATCGGCAACGCCCACCCCGAGTCGTTCAGCCCGTTCAGCGCGGTCAACCACGTGGCCGGGGCGGTGGTCGGCGGGGCGGGGTCGATCCTCGGCCCGATCGTCGGTGCGACCGTGCTCTCCTGGCTCACGCACACCTTCGCCGAGGAGGCCCAGTACGCGCAGCTGCTGCTCGGCGGGGTGATGGTGCTCGTGGTGCTCTTCGCCCGCGATGGCCTCACCGGGCTCGTCGCCGCGGCCGCCCGCATGCTCACCCCGGCGACGGCGCACGAGCGTCCGATGCCGACGCATCACCCTGTGGCGGTTACCATCGCGCAGCCGACGCCGGCAGGCGCGCATCCGGACCGGCCGCCGGTGCTGGACGTCGAGGGGATCGCGAAGAGCTTCGGCGGGGTCGCGGCGGTCTCCGGGATCAGCCTCGGCGTGGCGCCCGGCGAGGTCCTGGGCGTGATCGGCCCGAACGGCGCCGGCAAGACCACGCTCGTCAGCATGCTCGCCGGACAGCTCACCCCCACCGCGGGCACCGTGCGTCTCGCAGGCCACCGCGTCACCGGGATGTCGTCGGGCCGGCTCGCCCGCCAGGGCATCGCACGCAGCTACCAGCACGTCTCGGTCTTCGCGACGGTGACGGTGCGGGAGAACCTGGCCCGTGCGCGGGCGTACTCGTCGCGCTGGATGGACGCCGCCGACCTCGACCGCCTCCTGGCCCGGATGGGGCTCGCTGAGCGGCTGGACGACCGGGCGGGCGACCTGCCGTACGGGCTGCAGAAGACCCTCGGGCTGGTGATGGCACTGGCGATCGAACCTCGCGTCCTGCTGCTCGACGAACCCGCAGCCGGGCTGGAGAGCTCCGAACGGCACCGCGTGGACGAGATCGTGGCGTGGGCAGTGGCGCGCAACTGCGCGGTGCTCCTGGTGGAGCACGACATGGACCTGGTGCGCCGGATCTGCGATCGCGTACTCGTGATGGACACCGGACGGCCCCTCGCCGCAGGCGTCCCGGACGAGGTGCTCGCCGACCCGGCGGTGATCAGCGCCTACCTCGGCACCGACGAGCCGGAGGTCGTCCGGTGACCGCGCTGCTGGAGCTCGAGAACGTCGACGTCCGCTACGGCGGGGTGCACGCCGTGCAGGGGCTCTCGCTCACGGTGGCCCGAGGCGAGACGGTCGTACTCATCGGCGCCAACGGCGCGGGCAAGTCGAGCGTGCTGCACACCGTGATCGGCACCGTCAGAGCCGCCTCCGGCGCCGTGATCTACCGCGGTCGGGACATCACCCGCTCCTCGACCAACCATCGGGCATGCAACGGGATCCGACTGTCCCCGGAAGGCCGGCGGGTCTTCGCGAGCCTCAGCGTCGAGGACAACGTGTTCAGCGGCTGCTACGGCACGTCGCGTGCCACGCGTCGGGCGACGCTCGACTGGCTCTTCGACACGTTCCCCCTGCTCAGGGAGCGCCGGCACCAGGCAGCCGGAACGCTCAGCGGCGGCCAGCAACAGATCGTCGCGCTCGCCAGGGCGCTGGCCGCCGCACCAGACCTGCTGCTGCTCGACGAGCCGTTCCTGGGCCTGTCCCCGATCGCGATCCGGGACACCAGCGCGGCCATCCGCGACGTCCAGCGGCGCGGCACGGCGATCCTGCTGTCCGAACAGATGGCCCGCCCGGCGCTCGCGCTCGCCGACCGGGGATACGTGCTGCGCACGGGGTCGCTGCGGCGCAGCGGGCCGGTGGCGGAGATCCGCGGTCTCGCACTCGCGGAGGACTACCTGTGACGACACCACCAGGGACGACACCACCAGGGACGACACCACCAGGGACGACACCACCAGGGCACCGAGCCGGAAGGATGGACGTGGACTTCGAACTGACCGACGACCAGCGGGCGATCCGGGACGCCGTCGCCGAGCTGTGCTCGCGCTTCCCGTCGGAGTACTGGCGGGAGCGCGACGCGAAGCTCGAGTACCCCGTCGAGTTCGTCGACGCGCTCGGCAAGGCCGGGTGGCTCTCCGTGCTGATCCCCGAGGAGTACGGAGGTGGCGGCGGAACCGTCGCGGACGCGGCGCTCATCCTGGAGACGATCAACCGCTCCGGCGGCACCGGGGTGCCGGCGCACGCGCAGATGTACACGATGGGCACGGTGCTGCGGCACGGCAGCGACGAGCAGAAGCAGCGGCTGCTGCCCGAGATCGCGGCCAACACCCTGCGGCTGCAGGCCTTCGGCGTCACCGAGCCCGACGCAGGCTCCGACACCACCCGCATCCGGACGTTCGCCGCCCGCGAGGGCGACCACTACGTGGTGAACGGCGCGAAGATCTGGACCTCGCGCTTCCAGCACTCGGACTACATGCTCCTGCTCACGCGCACCACCCGCTACGAGGACGTCGAGAAGAAGACCGACGGCCTGTCCGTGCTGCTGGTGGACCTGCGCGAGGCAGGCGACGCCATCTCGGTGCGGCCGATCCGGACGATGACCTCGCACGAGACCAACGAGGTCCGCATCGAGAACCTGCGCGTGCCGGTGCAGAACCGGATCGGCGAGGAGGGCAAGGGGTTCCGCTACATCCTCTCCGGCCTCAACGCCGAGCGGATCCTGGTGGCCTCCGAGGTGCTCGGGGACGGGTTCTGGTTCATCGACCGCGCCACGGAGTACGCCCGCGAGCGGGTGGTGTTCGGCCGCCCCATCGGCCAGAACCAGGGTGTGCAGTTCCCGCTCGCGCAGGCCTACGCCGATCTCGAGGCCGCGAGCCTCATGCGGTGGAAGGCGGCGGCGAAGTTCGACGCCGGGGAGCAGCCGGGGTTCGAGGCGAACGCGGCGAAGCTGCTCGCCTCCAAGGCGAACTGGGCGGCGGCCAACGCGGCCATGGACACCTTCGGCGGCTACGGGCTCGCCGAGGAGTTCGAGATCGAGCGCAAGTTCCGCGAGGCCCGTCTGCCGATGGTGGCGCCGGTGAACAACAACCTGATCCTCGCCTACATCGGGCACCAGGTTCTCGGCCTTCCGAAGTCGTACTGAGCCTCGAGAGGAAGACAAGCATGGATCTCGGCCTGACGGACAAAGTCGTCGTCATCACGGGGGGCAGCAGCGGCATCGGACTCGAGACCGCGCGGCACTTCGCGTCCGAGGGCGCCCGGGTGGTGCTCGCGGCGCGCCGTGAGGAGCAGCTGGCCAAGGCGGCGGCCTCGATCGCCGAGTCGACGGGCGCCACGGTCGACACGCTCAGCACCGACGTCACGAAGCTCGCCGACCTCGATCGGCTCGTCGCCTACGTGACGAGCACCCACGGCCGGATCGACGTGCTGGTCAACAACGCCGGCAACGGCACCTACAAGCCGTTCCTCGATGTCACCGACGAGGAGCTGGTGCAGGGTATGGAGATCAACTTCTTCGCCCAGTTCCGGCTCACGCAGCGGTTCGCGCCGATGATGATCGAGCAGGGCGGCGGCGTGGTGGTCAACGTGACCGGCGAGACGGCCATCCGGGTCACCCAGCCGCCGTTCCGCTCGTCGTGCACCGGTCCGGCGAAGGCGGCGGAGAACCGGCTGAGCAAGATCCTCGCCACCGAGCTGGGCGAGCACGGCATCCGCGTGGTCGCCGTGGTGCCCGGGTTCGTCAACACCGAGGAGCGCTTCGCACGCTGGGGCGAGGGCCTCGGCGACGGGCTCGACGCGCAGAACGACAGAGCGGCAGCCGCCGAGCGCAGGCGGGAGTGGGGCCGCGGCATCGCGCGTCCCGGCCACGAGTGGGGAACGCCGCAGGAGCTGGCCGACCTCATCGTCTTCGCCGCCTCGAAGCGGGCCACGTTCGTCAACGGCGCCGTGCTCGTCGCCGACGGAGGGGACGACAAGTCATGAACGCCAAGCTGAAGATCCACGCCCTGCCGGCCGGGGTGCTGCGGGGGTTCCCCGCGGCCGCATTGCAGTACCAGCGCGGGTGGGGCGAGTTCCACGACGTCCCACAGATGATGTTCGTGATCACCGGCGGCGACCACCCGATCATCGTGGACTCCGGCACACCGGAGCCCGAGTTCGTCCGGGAGCACCACGGGTACGACTTCCACCGCTCGCCCGACGAGGATCCGCTTCGGACACTGCGGGGAATCGGCGTGGATCCCGACGACGTGCGGACGATCATCCACACGCACCTGCACTGGGACCACTGCGGCAACAACCACCTGTTCCCCAACGCGAAGTACGTCGTGCAGAAGGCGGAGCTGCTCTACGCCGTCGACCCGGCCGCCCCCACCCGCACCGCGTTCGAGAACACCGACCGGATCAGCCCGCCGTGGGCGCCGATGCTCAACCGCTTCTCGACGGTGACGGGGGACGTCGAGATCGCGCCCGGAGTCGAGGTCGTGGCGCTGCCCGGGCACACGCCCGGCTCGCAGGGCGTGCTCGTGACCAGCGGGGGCGAGCGGTACCTGCTCGCCGGCGACACCTGCGACACCCGGGCGAACTGGGAGGGCGACGACCGGCTCGCGCACATCCCGTCCGGGTCGTTCACCAATCTCCTGGACTACATGGAGTCCTTCGCGAAGATGGACCGGCTCGGCGCCGAGGTGATCCCCAGCCACGACCCGGCCGTGCTCGAGATCGCGGAGTTCGGCTGATGCTCGGCTCGCTCGCGGGAATCAGGGTCGTCGACGTCACGATGAGCGTGGCGGGTCCGTTCGCCACGCTCATCCTCGCCGACCTCGGCGCCGACGTGATCAAGGTCGAACGCCCGGGGGTCGGCGATGACACACGCAGCTGGGGGCCGCCGTTCTGGGAGGGCGAGAGCTGCCATTTCTCGGCGCTGAACCGCAACAAGCGCAGCGTCGAGCTGGATCTGAAGGATCCGGAGGGGGCGGCGCACTTCCGTGAGCTGCTCGCCAGCGCCGATGTGTTCGTACAGAACCTTCGGCCGGGTTCGCTCGCCAAGCTGGGCTTCGGCTACGACGACGTCGCCGCGATCAACCCGCGCCTCATCTACTGCGACATGACGGGCTACGGCTCGGACGGGCCGCTGGCCTCCTCTCCCGCGTACGACCCGCTGATGCAGGCGTTCAGCGGCCTGATGAGCCTGACGGGCGAGGACGGCAGGCCGCCCTCGCGGATCCCGGTGTCGGTGCTCGACCAGGGCACGGGGATGTGGACGGCGATCGCGGTGCTCGACGCGCTGCGCACCCGCGACCGCACGGGCCTCGGCACGTACCTGGAGACCTCGCTGCTCAGCACCGCACTGATGTGGCTCCCCGGCCAGTTCACCGGCTACTTCGCGGCGGGAGAGGTACCGAAGCGCCTCGGCTCGGGCACCGTCGGCATCTACCCCTACGCCGCGTTCCCGACGGCCACCGGCCACGTGATCATCGCGGCCGGCAACCAGAACCTCTGGACCAGGCTGTGCACGGCCCTCGACCGCACCGACCTGCTGTCCGATCCGCGCTTCGACCAGAACGCCGACCGGGTGGACCACCGCGACGAGCTCTTCGCCGAGCTGTCGGCCACGCTCGCGAAGCACGACTCCGACCACTGGGTGGGCGTTCTCGGTGACGCCGGGGTGCCGATCACCCCGATCCAGACGCTCGACCAGGTGGCCGCGCACGAGCAGGTGGCCGCGATCGGCGCGTTCCAGCAGGTACCGCACCCGCGGATCCCCGGCTACACGTCGATCGCGCTGCCCGTTCGCGGCACGGAGGGCCGGCCCGAGTTCCGCATGGCGCCGCCGCTCTTGGGCGAGCACACCGACGAGGTCCTCGCGGAGCTCGCCGGGCGACGGAAGGAGGTCGGGGAATGACCTCGACGGAAGGCACACCGACCGGCGCACTGCCGGGGACGATCGCCGGACCGCCCGGCTTCCCCGACGTCGTGCTGGTCGAGGAAGGCATGCGCGAGGGCCTGCAGATCGAGGACGCCGGCGTACCGGTGAAGGACAAGATCCGGCTGCTGGACGCGCTGTCGGCCACCGGCCTGCGACGGATCGTCGTCGGCAGCTTCGTCAGTCCGAAGTGGACACCGCAGATGGCGGGGATCGACGAGATCGTCGAGGGCTTCACTCCCGCGCCCGGCGTCACCTACACCGCCCTCGCGCTCAACTCGCGGGGCGTGGAGCGGCGGGCTACCTACATCCCGGACAAGCTCTCGCTCGAGGACGAGCGCCCGTTCACGCGGGTGCACCTGTGCGACGTCTTCGCGCGGCGCAACACCAACCGCTCGCAGCAACAGGAGATCGACACCTGGCCCGGGATCGTCGAACGTGCGGCGGCCGACGGCGTGACCGAGGCGGAGATGGGCGTCAACGCGGCCTGGGGCTCGAACTGGCTGGGCCCGTTCGGCCACGAGCAGCGGATGGAGCTGCTCGAACGGCAGTACGCGATGTGGACCGATCACGGCATCGCGGTCACGAAGGTCTTCCTCGGCGACCCGATGGGCTGGAACCTCCCCCACCACGTCGAGGCGGACCTGCGTGCGATCCAGGAGCGCTGGCCATCGGTCAGCACGTTCCACCTCCACCTGCACAACACCCGCGGCATGGCTCCGATCAGCGCGTACTCCGCGCTGCGGACCGTGGGCGAGCGATGCACGGTGATCCTGGACGCGAGCATCGGCGGCATGGCCGGCTGCCCCTACTGCGGCAACGGCCGGGCTGCCGCACTCACCCCGACCGAGGACCTCGTCCACCTGCTGGACGGCCTCGGCTTCGACACCGGCGTGGACCTCGACAAGCTGATCGAGACCGTGGCGGTCGCCGAGGAGATCCTGGGCCACCGGCTGTACGGCCATGTGTCCAAGGCGGGCGGCTGCCCGCAGGGTGACGCGCTCTACCCGATGGACCTGCCGTTCATCGAGACGCTGGAGCAGGCGCAGCACTTCCGGCTCGGCCCGCCGAGCTACGAGGGGGCGATGTCGCCCTGGAAGGAACCGATCACGTCGCCGTTCCGCAAGGACTCGATCACGCCGCGGAAGGACGGCGCCTGATGCGGCCCGGCGCCCGCGCCACCGTGCCCACGCTCATCACCACGACGCCTCAGGGAGGCAGCCGATGACCGAGAACGTTCCCGAGGTGACCCACGGCATCGCCGAGTACGCCGTCAAGGCGGACGTCTCCGCCGCACCACCCGACGTGCTCGACCTGGCCCGGCGCACCCTCGTCGACACGGTGGGGATCAGCATCGCCGCGCGCGGCGAGGAAGCCGTGCAGATCCTTCAGCGAACGCCGGGTACCGCACCCGGCGCGGGCACGTCCACCGTGCTGCCGACGGGAGCCCGGGCCGACGCACCCACAGCAGCACTGATCAACGGCACCGCGGCGCACGCGTTGGACTACGACGACGTCACCGAGCAGATCTACGGGCACCCCAGCGTGGTGCTGTGGCCGGCGATCCTCGCTGCGGGCGAGCAGGCCGGGGCAGGCGGGCGCGACCTGCTCGACGCCTACCTCATCGGGTTCGACGTCGTGACGGCGCTGGCCGAAGGGTTCGCGCTGCGCGAGCACTACGGGCGGGGCTGGCACTCCACTGCGACGCTCGGCGTGGTCGCCGGGGCCGCTGCGGTGTCGCGCCTGCTGGGCAGCGACGTCGAGCAGACCCGCTCCGCGCTCGGTCTCGCCGCCACGATGGCGGGCGGGAGCCGGCAGAACTTCGGCACGATGACCAAGCCGCTGCATGCGGGGCTCGCCGCTCGCGACGCCGTGCTCGCGGCGTCGCTGGCCGCGGGTGGATTCACCGCCGACCCGCAGCAGCTGGAGTCGCCGCTGGGCTACTTCAACCTCTATGGCGACCGCACCCGGCTGGGTGGCGTGCTGGCCGCGCTGGAGCAGCCGTGGGCACTGCAACGCCACGGGATCAACGTCAAGAAGTACCCCGCCTGCTACAACACCCAGCGCACCGCCGACGCCACGCTCCGCCTGGTGGAGCGGGAGCAGCTCGACCCGGCCGAGGTGCGCCGGATCCGCGTCACGCTGGAGCCCGGCGGGATGGACCCTCTGATCCACCACCGCCCGGCCTCCGGGTTGCAGGGCAAGTTCAGCGGCGAGTACGTCGCGGCGGCAGCGGTGCTCGACCGGTCGCTCGGCCTGCGCACGTTCACCGACGAGTCGGTCACCCGGCCCGAGGCGCGCGATCTCGTGGAGCGCGCGGAGCTCACCGAGTCGGCGACGCCGCCGGTGGGGGCGCCGGAGTGGGAGTACTCGTACGCCGTCGTGGAGGTGGAGACCGTCGGCCGGGGCACGCTCAGTGAGCGCGCCGACGTGCCGCGAGGCGACCACCGCGCACCACTGACCCGCGACGAGCTGGAGGCGAAGTTCCGTGACGCGGTGGACTTCTCCAGCACCGGATGGGACGCCGACGAACTGCTCACCCGCCTCTGGAACATCGACACGACCAGCCCGTTCGGTGGCCTCGTGAGCGTGTAGCCGCTCCCGTGCGGCGATGGGGGCCGGCGGCGGTGTCGCTCGCGATGTCGCTGCTGCTGGTCGGCTGCGGCTCGGCCGCGGCCGACCAGAACTCCGCCCTCGCCGCGACCATCGTGCAGGCGCTGCGGGCAGGCGGGCTTCCCCTGGACTCCGTGGGGTGGTGCGCTCCGGGTTCCCCCGGAGCTCCCGCGGATCCGGGCGCCGTGGTAGTGGCGTTCCACGACCGCCGCCTGCCGGGGCCGCAGGATCCCCGGCGAGTCACGGACGGCGGAGTGATCGAGGTACTGGCCGGCCCGCCGCAGGCCGAGGCACGCCGGGCACAGCTCGCCGAGCAGGTCCTGATCGCCGGCGAGTTCGGGTACGACGAAGGCGGCCAACCACTCGTGGACGAGCACGTGGTGGTCACCGGCCGCGTGGTGCTGCGGCTGGCCGGAATCCTGTCGGAGGAGCAGGTGGCCGCCTACCGCACCGCACTCGCCCACCCGTCGCACAGGGACGACGAACCCGGACCGTGGCCGACGATCAGATGCCTGACCTGACCGCGGCGGCCGGTCGACCGTCAGCCAGCGGCCTTCTCACATGGCGGATGCGCGTCGCTCTCCCCCGGCACGACGGTCATCTCCCACACCTCGTGCACGGGCTCGTCGTCCGGGCTCGCCGTGAGCAGGCCGATGACGATCTCCCCGAGCCGGCGCCCGTAGTCCACAAGGGACACCTCGAAGCTCGTCAGTGACGGCACGAGGTAGTCGCACACCGGATTCTTGCGGAAGCCCACCACGGCCAGATCACGTCCCGGCTCCACGCCCGCCTCCCGGAGGCGGCGGTAGAGCCCGATCGCGAGGGTCTCCTGCGCGAGGACCACCGCGGTCGGACGCGGCGACATGTCCAGCAGCCGGTCCGCGAGAACCGTGCCGCCCTCGGGCGTGTCGGGCACGCGGATCTCCCAGCCGCCGTCCGCCGGCAGCTCGTGCTCCGCGAGCGCACGGCGATAACCGCAGGCGTACTCCCAGGTGCTGTTGATGTCGCGGTCGTCGGACGCGAGGGCGATCCGCTCGTGGCCGAGACCGGCGAGCCGCGCCACCGAGTGTGCGGCAACACCCTCGAAGTCGAGGTCGAGCCATGCGTGATCGGCCGCGCCGCCCCGGCCGAGCGTGACGAACGGGACCGCCCGCTGGGTCAGGTACTCGATCCGGCGGTCGGTGCGGTCGGTGTTGGAGACGATGTAGGCGTCGGCGAGATGCCGGTCGACCGCGTTGACGAGGAACCGGTCGCGATCGGCCGACGCCCCGACAGGCAGCACCACGAGATCGAGCGACCGGGTGGCGAGCGTCTGCTGCAGGCCGTCGCAGAGGTTGAAGTAGAAGGTCTCGCCCATCTCGGTGCGCGCCGTGTTCGTCTGGATGACGAGCGCGACGGTGCCCGTGGCACCGCGGCGCAGCGTGCGTCCCGACTGGTTCGGCCGGTAACCCAGGCGCTCGGCTGCGGCGGTGACGCGCTCCCTGGTGGCCGCGCTCACGTCGCTGCGCGCGTTCATCGCCCGGGACACCGTGCTGATCGACATGCCGAGCTCGGCGGCCAGCTCCCGGATACCCACCCGGCTCATGCGGCCTTCATCCGTGCTCCGGCGTCATTCGGACATTATGGCCTGTCGATCTCCGGAAACGTTTCCGGTACCGTCACGGTGATCCAGTCGAGTCCAACGGAGGATCGATGCTCGAGTCCCGGGTGATCCGAAAACTGGCCATGAGGCTGCTCCCGGTCCTGATCGCCGGCTACTTCATCGCGATCATCGATCGCGCCAACCTCGGGGTGGCGGCGCTGACCATGAACGCCGACCTCGGCATCAGCGCGGCCGCGTTCGGCGTGGCCGCCAGCGTGTTCTTCGTTCCGTACGTCCTGCTCGAGGTCCCGTCGAACCTCGCGCTACAGCGGTTCGGTGCCCGTTGGTGGATCGCACGGATCATGGTGACGTGGGGCATCCTCGCCGCCGCCCACGCCCTGGTCTGGGACGTCCCGAGCCTCTACGTCGCCCGCGCTCTGCTCGGCGCGGCCGAAGCCGGCTTCTTCCCCGGTGTGATCTTCTACCTGACGCTCTGGTTCCCCTCGGCCTACCGCGGCCGCATCATGGCGATCTTCACCGCGGGCATCCCGGTCGCGCTGATCATCGGGACCCCGCTGTCCGGCCTGATCCTCGAGATGGAAGGCGTGCTCGGCCTCCACGGTTGGCAGTGGGTCTACCTCATCGAGGGCCTGCCGGCCGTCGTCCTCGGGGTCCTGATCCCGTTCCTCCTCCCGGCGAGCCCCGAGAAGGCGACGTTCCTCACCGCCGAGGAACGCACCTGGATCACCGACACGCTGGCCGGTGAACGGGCCGAACGTGAGGCGGCCGGCGGGCACGGTCGCGCGGTGCTGAGGACGCTGCTCAGCCCGCAGGTGCTCATGTTCGCCCTGGTCTACTACGGCCTCACGAACCTCAACGGCGCCGTCAGCACGTTCCTCCCGCAGATCCTCCAGCCGTTCGGCCTGGGCACCACCGCGACCACCTTCGTGGCCGCGATCCCGTACGTGTTCGGGCTGCTCGGGATGCTCGTGCTCGGGCGGCTCGCCGACCGGCCGGGCCTGCGCGCGGGGAGCATCCACGTGGCACTCGGCATCTCGTTCGTCGGCCTCGTCGGCTCGGCGATCGTCGACGAACCGATCATCAAGCTCGTGGCGCTGTGCGTGGCGTCCGTCGGCGTCTTCGGCGTCCTGCCGACGTTCTGGGGCGTGCCCAGCGCCGTTCTCACCGGAGCGGCCGCGGCGGGCGGGATCGCGCTCATCAACGCACTCGGCAACCTGTCGAGCGTGGTCAACCCGGCGGTCATCGGGGCCATCAGGGAGAGCACGGGTGACTTCAACGGCGGGCTTCTCTGGCTCGCCGCCATGTCGCTGGTGGCGATGATCGCGCTGGCGATCACTCTCGCTGTCTGGAAGCCGGCGAGACGGCACCCCGTGCCGGCGACGGAGAACGGAGTGCGCGCGTGATCATCTCGCAGGTCCGGCTGCGCAGGCTCACGAGCACGATTCCGACCGACGGCGACTACTGGGAGGAGCGCCTGGTCCGCCCGATCGACGTCTACCCCGAGTACCGATCCCGGGACGACCACGAAGGCGGCGTGCAGACCCCGGACGGTTTCGAGATCACGGCCCACTTCGTCGAGATCGAGACCGACGGCGGTCTGGTCGGGCGCGCCGGTCCCGTCCCCGAAACCGTCGCCTGGCTGGTCGCCCACGAGCTGCGCCCTCTGCTGATCGGGCGTGACCCGATCGCCGGCGAGAAGCTCTGGGACCAGATGCACCGCAGCCAGGTCCACGGGCGCCAGGGCGTCTCGATGCTCGCGATCAGCGCCGTCGACTGCGCGCTGTGGGACCTGCGGGGCAGGTGGCTCGACCAGCCGGTGTACCGCCTCATCGGCGGCCCCACGCGCGATGCCGTTCCCGCATACGCCTCCATGCTCGGGTTCTCGGTGCGCGATCCCGACCTCGTCCGCAAGCGCGCGCTCGAATACCGCGACCTCGGCTACACAGCGCAGAAATGGTTCTTCCGCTACGGGCCCACCAGCGGCTACCAGGGCTTGCACGCGAATGTCGAGCTTGTGCGGACCGTCCGCGACGCGGTGGGCGAGGACTACGACCTCATGTTCGACTGCTGGCAGTCGATGGACGTCTCCTACGTCACCGCACTGGCGTCACGCATCGCGCCCTACCGTCCGCGCTGGCTCGAGGAGGTCGTCATGCCCGACCGCGTCGACGGGTACCGGCGGCTCTGGGACAGATGCACCATCCCCATCGCCGGGGGCGAGCACGAATACACGCGCTGGGGCTTCCGCCGATTCATCGACAGCGGCGCACTCGACGTCGTCCAGCCGGACATCTACTGGTGCGGCGGGCTGTCCGAGACGTTGAAGATCGCGGCTTACGCGACGGCCCACGATCTCGTGGTCATCCCGCACGGCCACTCGGCAACAGCGACTCTGCACTTCTCCCTCACCCAGTCGCCGATGCACACGCCGTTCCAGGAAGACCTCGTCAAATGGAACGGCATCCACCAGTTCTTCCTCGCCGATCCGGTGGTGCCCGTCGCCGGGACGCTGCGTCCCACCGACACCCCGGGCATCGGCATGGATCTCGACACGTCCCGCGCGACCACCGACGAAATCGTCCTGGATTGACCGCCGATACGTGGTGGCGGACGGCCACGGTCTACCAGATCTACCCCCGCAGCTTCGCCGACTCCGACGGCGACGGTGTAGGCGATCTTCGAGGAGTCATCTCACGGCTCGATCACCTCGTCGCTCTCGGTGTCGGCGCCCTCTGGCTGTCCCCGGTCTATCCGTCCCCGCAAGACGACAACGGCTACGACATCAGCGACTACTACGACATCGACCCGATGTTCGGCACGCTCGCCGACTTCGACGAGTTGCTCCGCGAGGCGCACGCCCGCGGAATCCGGGTCGTGATGGACCTCGTGGTCAACCACACCTCCGACGAGCACCCGTGGTTCGTGGAGTCGCGTGATCCCGGGAGCCCGAAGCGGGACTGGTACTGGTGGCGGCCGCTGCCGAACAACTGGGGATCGCGTTTCTCCGGGCCGGCGTGGGAGTTCGACGACCGATCCGGCGAGTACTACCTGCACATCTTCTCCCGCAAGCAACCGGACCTGAACTGGGAGAACGCCGACCTCCGGCAAGAGATCCACCGGATGATGCGCTGGTGGCTCGACCGTGGGGTCGACGGCTTCCGCATGGACGTCATCAACTTCATCTCGAAGCCGGTCGGCCTCCCCGACGCCCACCTCACCGACGGCACCCGGTACGGCGACGCCGAGGCGCTCTACACCAACGGCCCACGGCTGCACGACTTCCTGCAGGAGATGCACCGCGAGGTGTTCGCCGGGCGCGAGGCCGTGCTCCTGACCGTCGGCGAGACCCCCGGAACGTCGGTGGACCAGGCGCGCCTGCTCACCGACCCGTCCCGCCGGGAGCTCGACATGATCTTCCAGTTCGACCACGTGGAGATCGACCAGGGACGGGACAAATGGGACATCCGCCCGCTCGACCTCGTCGCGCTGAAGCGGACGTTCGAGCGCTGGCAGCACGGGTTGTCCGACGCCGGATGGAACAGCCTGTACTGGAACAACCACGACCAGCCCCGAATCGTCTCGCGGTGGGGCGACGACACGACGTATCGGGAGGAGTCCGCGAAGCTCCTGGCGACCGTCCTTCACCTGCACCGTGGCACGCCCTACGTGTTCCAGGGCGAGGAGATCGGGATGACGAACACGCGTTTCCGCTCGATCGACGACTTCGCGGACATCCAGTCACGCAACTACTACACCGATGCCGTGACGCGGCGCGGCGAGCCCGCGGACGTCGTGCTCGACGCGCTGCGCGCACGCTCCCGGGACAACGGCCGCACGCCGATGCAGTGGGACGACACCGAGAACGCCGGGTTCAGCACCGGGACGCCGTGGCTGGCGACCAACCCCAACTTCGTGCACATCAACGCTGCCGCGCAGCTCCACGACCCCGCTTCCGTCTTCGCGCACTACCGGGCGCTGATCGCCCTGCGCAGGACGGAACCGCTCGTCACGGACGGCGTCTTCACCCTGCTCCTGCCCGACGACCCGGCCATCTACGCGTTCACGCGCACACACGCGGAACGCGGACTGCTGGTGCTCGCCAACTTCTCGTCCGACGCCGTCGCCGTCCCGGACGGGGCGATGGCCGGTTGGCCGGGATCCCCGTTGGTCATCGGCAACTATCCCGACTCACCGCCGACGCTGCACCGCTCAGTGCGACTGCGTCCGTGGGAATCCGTCGTCGTGCGCCGCGGCACCGGCTGAGGCCGTTGCCGATCAGCTCACTGTCGGCAGCGTGCTCTGATCGGGTGCGCTACGCGATGAAAGAGGTCCTGTTGCCTGGGCATTCCGGTGCGGCCGGCGTCAGGCTCCAGGTGCTGCAGTCATCGCTCCGACGACCTTCGCCGGGCTCAGCGGCAGCTCGGTGATCCGCGCCCCGAACGGGCGCAGGGCGTCCTCCACGGCGTTGGCGATCGCGGCGGGCACCGGGATGGTGCCGCCCTCACCCGCGCCCTTGGCACCCAGCGGGTTCAGGGGGCTCGGGGTGTGCAGGTGCACCAGTTCGACCGGGGGCACCTCCACGGCGGACGGCAGGGCGTAGTCCAGATAGCTGGTGCTCTGCGGCTGTCCCGTCTCGTCGTAGAAGGGTTCCTCGTAGAGGGCGTTGCCGATGCCGTGGGCGAAACCGCCCAGCACCTGTCCGTCCACCAGCAACGGGTTGATGACCGTGCCGCAGTCGTGGCCGATCACGTACTTGTGGATCTCGATCCCCCCGGTCTCCGGGTCGACCTCGACGACCACGGCATGGGTTCCGCTGGCGTACGCAGCTCGCTCGGGAGCGAAGTAGGAGGTGGTCTCCAGTCCCGGCAGGATCCCCGGGGCCAGCGTGATCCCGTGCTTGCCGACGTTCGCGGCCTGGGCGATCTCCCGCAACGACACCCCGCGTTCCTGCTCGTCCGCCACGCAGATCCGGTCGCCGACGAGGACCAGCCCCTCCGAGCTGGTCTTGAGCATCGCCTCGGCAACCAGGAAGAGCTTCTCGCGCATCTCGCGCCCGGCCTGCAGCGTGGCCGGGCCCGCCGTGGCGGTGTTGCGGGAGGCGAACGTGCCTTGGCCGAACGGGATCCGGCTGGTGTCGCCGGTGGTGACCCGGATCAGGTCCATGTCCATGCCGAGGGCGTCGGCGGCGATCTGTGCGTAGACCGTCTCGTAGCCCTGGCCCTGCGGCGCGGCGGCGAGCGTCACGATGATCGTGCCGTCGTTGGCGAGCCGGAAGCGCGACCCCTCGTACGGGCCGAGGCCGCAGCCCTCCACGTAGGCGGCGAGGCCGATCCCGATCAGGCGTCCCTGTGCCTGCAGCTCGCGTTGCCGCTCGCGCTCGCCGTCGTAGTCCAGGCGGGCGAGCACCGCCTCGAGCAGTTGCGGATAGTCGCCGCTGTCGTAGGTGAGCGGGCTGCCGTCGCGGAAGGTGAGCCCGACCCGGTAGGGGAACTCGTCGGCCGGCACGAGGTTGCGGCGCCGGAACTCGGCGGGGTCCATGCCCAGGTGCTCTGCCGCGCGGTCCACCATCCGCTCCATGGCGACCACGGCCTGCGGACGTCCCGCGCCGCGCACGGAGCTGGTCGGCACCATGTTCGTGTAGCAGGCGATCAGCTCCGAGTGGATGTTCGGGATGCGGTACTGGCCGGGCAGGGTGCTCAGCGTGATCATGGGCACCTGCAGGCCCGCGCAGTACGCCCCCTGGTCGTGCTGGAAGACGTTGCGGACGGCCAGGATGTGGCCCTCGTCGTCGAACCCGATCTCGACGTCGTGCACCTGGGTGCGCTCCATCATCGTGGCGACGAAGTTCTCCTGGCGGTCCTCGATCCACTTGACCGGGTGCCGCAGAATCTTCGCGAGGTAGGGGATCACCGCCTCCTCGCCGTAGAACTGGGCCTTCGGCCCGAACCCGCCGCCGACGTCGGGAGGCGCGACCACCCGAATGTCGTCCTCGGGCACCTCGTAGAGGTAGGCGAGCTGGTTGCGCACGTAGTGCGGGGACTGCGTGGTGTCCCAGACGGTCAGCTGCCCGGTGGCGGCGTCGTAGGACCCGACGACCCCGCGGGTCTCCATCGAGTGCCCGCCCCCGCGCGCCACCGTGAACCGTTCGCGCAGCCGGTGCGGGGCGCCGGCCAGTGCAGCGTCCGGGTCGCCCGCCGTCTGGATGACGTGCACCGCGACGTTGCTGTCCATCTCGTCGTGGACGAGCGGAGCGCCGTCGGCCAGTGCCGCCCCGGTGGACGAGACCGCCGGCAGCACGTCGTACTCGGCATCGATCAGCTCGAGCGCGTCCTCGGCGACGTGCCGGGAGACGGCGACGACCACGGCCACCGGCTCCCCGACGAAGTGCACCGACTCGGGCGGGAGCGGCAGGCGCGGGATGTCTCGCAGCTGCGGATGGGTGACCTTCGGCGGGATCCCTTTCGCGAGCACCCGCAGGTCGGCGCCCGTCCACACCCCGAACACGCCGGGCAGGGCAGCAGCGGTGCTGGTGTCGATCGCGACGATGCGGGCGGAGGCGTGCGGGCTGCGCAGGAACGCCGCCTCGTAGCAACCGGGCAGGTCGAGGTCGTCGAGGTAGCGCGCGGCGCCGGTGAGGAGCCGGTGGTCCTCGCGGCGCCGCAGCGGCGCGCCGATCTGCGGGTTCGCCACCCGCGGCGCACGGTCAGGCGTGGCTGTGGTCAACACGCTGGTCATCGCGACCCTTCCCCTCCGAGACCTCGAGCAGCGCCGCAACCATCCCGGCGTAGCCGGTGCAGCGGCAGATGTTGCCCGCGAGCACCTCACGGGCCTCCGCGGCGGACGCGACCGGTCCTTCGCGCAGGGCCGCCGTGGTGCTCATCAGGAATCCGCTCGTGCAGAACCCGCACTGGACGGCGTGGTGCTTGCGGAACGCCGCCTGGAGATCGCCCAGGTCGCCGTCCTCGCCCGCCAGGCTCTCGACGGTCTCGATCTGGACGCCGTCCGCCTGGGCGGCGAGCAGGAGGCAGGACCGCACCGCCGCGCCGTCGACGAGCACGGTGCAGGCGCCGCAGACACCGTGCTCGCAGCCGAGGTGGGTGCCGGTCAAGCGCAGGCGGTTGCGGAGGAAGTCGGCCAGGCTGAGCCGGCTGTCGACGATCTCGTCGTGGCGAACGCCGTTGACGGTCGTGACGACCCGGACCACGTCGTCCTGATCGGACAGGTCAGGCGGCATGGCTTCGTCCTTCCCGAGTCTGCTCGCCGTGAGAGATGTCGCTGAGCACCTGGCGCGCGAGGGCCGCGACCAGATCGCGTCGGTACTCCGCGGGGGCGTGGACGTCCCCGGTGGGCTCGACCTCCTGGCGTACGGCCCGCTCGGCGGACGCGAGCGCGCGGGGTTCGAGCCGGCTGCCGATCACGACCTGCTCGGCGGCGGTGAGCCGCTGGGGGGTCGCGCCGATCCCTGCGGCGACGAGCCTGCAGGCCGTCACGGTCCCGTCGTCGTCGCGGGTGACGACGCCCGCCACGCCGGCGAGAGCGAAGTCGCCGTGCCGCGCGGCGAACTCCCGGAAGGCGGTCGCGGTGCCCGGCGCCAGGTCGTCGATCGAGACGCCCATGAGCATCTCGTCCTCCTCCAGAGCGGTCGTGAGGTGGAAGACGAAGAAGTCGTCGGCCGGCACCATCCGTTCCCCGCGCCGGGAGGCGATGTGCAGGTGCGCTCCGAGCGCCGTCATGACCGCAGGCAGCTCGGCCGCCGGGTCGGCGTGGGCGAGGCTGCCGCAGACGGTGCCGCGGTTGCGGATCTGCGGGTGGGCGACCTGAGTGAGGGCCGCGCGCAGAAGCGGAAGGTCGGCCGCGAGCTCTACCGACCGCTCCACCACGCGCTGCCGCACGAGCGCGGGGATGTGCCATCCCGTGTCCGTCCGGACGGGCTGGTCGAGTCCGGGCAGGCGGTTGATGTCCACGAGGTGCTCGGGGGCCGCCATCCGGAAGTTGAGCAGCGGAATCAGGCTCTGCCCGCCCGCGAGCACCTTGGCCTCGCCTCCGTGGTCGGCGAGCAGTTCGAGCACGTCGGCGCTCGACCGTGGCGCGTGGTAGGCGAACCGGCCCGGCTTCATGCGACCACCGCCGCATGTCCGGGCGCCCCGGCGAGACAGCAGGTGCCGGCCGAGTCGGGTTCGGCCGGTTCAGCGCCGTCGAGGTGGGCTCGCACGAGCCCGGCCAGGTCAGGGCGTTCCACGAGCGACAGATGACGGAGCCCGGCCAGAGTGCGGTGACGCCCATCGGCGACGCCCTCGGCGATCTCGCGGCCCATCTGCACGGGGGTGGCGTAGTCCTCCTCGCCCGTCACGGACAACGTCGGTGCGGTGATGCCCGCCAGCAGGTGGCGCGCGTCGAGCCGGCCCAGCGCGAGCGACGCCTCCGCGTGCGCGCCGGAGTCGGTCTCGACGAAGATCCCGGCGATGCGGCGCACCTCGTCGTGGTGGGTGCGCCGGAACCGCTCGGTGAACCAGCGGTCGACCTGGAACGGCACCTGCCGCATGCGGGGCAGCGCGACCGCCCGTTCGGCGCGCTCGGTCCAGGCGCCCAGCGCCGTCTCGCCGTACCACGCGGTGGTGTCGGCGAGCACCAGCCGCTCCACGCGTGCCTGGTGCGTTCCGGCGAACTCGATCGCGACGCTGCCACCCATCGACATGCCGAGCACGTGGGCGCTCGCCAGGCCGAGCCCGTCGAGGAGGGCGGCGAGATCGGCCGCGAGATCGGCCGTGTCGAACGGCCTGCCGTCCCAGCCGCTTGCGCCGTGCCCGCGGGCGTCCGGGGCGATGACGTCGAAGTGCGGGGCGAGCCGCGCGGCGTACGGACCCCACATGCGGCCGTCAAGGGCCAGCGAGTGCAGCAGGACCAGCGGGTGCCCACCTCCCGTCCGGCGGTAGGCGATCGGGCCGACGGGCCCGTCCACGGAGTCCGGGTTCCTGTCGAACGCGGCGGTGGGGGGTAGCAGGTGATCAGGCACGAGCACTCCTGGTGAGCAGCCGGTCGAGGTTGCCGCCGAGCACCGCGGTCGTCACATCCGCTGCGAGGCCTGCCTCCCGCACCCTTTCGACGGGTTGCGGATCGCCCAGCGGGAACGGGAAGTCGGTGCCCAGCAACACATGCTCGGAGCCCGCGGTGTCGACGAGGTACCGAATCGCATCCGGTGTCATGGTCACGGTGTCGAAGTAGAGGTCGCCGAGGTAGTCCGACGGCCGGTCCCGATCGATCGTGTACGACGAGAGCCGCTCACTGCGATGTGCCCCGTCCAGCCGTCCGGCCTGGTAGGGCAGGAAGCCACCGCCGTGCACGGTGATCAGCCGCAGCCGGGGGAATCGGTCCAACGCCCCGGACAGGATCAGGCGCGCGAAGCCGAATGTGGTGTCGACGAGCCGGCAGTAGGCGTTGGCGAAGTCGGCGCTGTCGGGCAGCCCCTGGGCAGCCGGACCGATGCTCGGCGGGTGCACCAGCACCGGGACGCCGAGTCCCTCGACGGCCGCCCACAGCGGGTCGAGTCGCCGGTCGGCGAGGTCGTGGCAATGAACCGGATTCGTGCTGAAGGCGAGGCCCGCCATCCCGTCGTGCACGACAGCGGACTCCAGGTCCTTCGCCGCCTGCTCCGGATCGTCGAGCGCCACGACGGCGAGCGTTCCGGGCCCGGCTCCCCCCGCCTCGGCGAGGACCGCTTCGTTGACCCGGTGAGCCCAGCTGCGCGCGTCGGCAGCCGACATGCCGGGGGTGGGCAGCACGCCGTCCCACGGTGAGAGGAGCTGCCCGTCGATGCCGGTCCGCGTGCGGTACTCCTCGCGGAGCTCGCTCTTGGACAGGAAGGGGGCGACGACGGTCGTACCCGCCCCGGGAAACTCGATGGCCCATCCCCGCTCGAGCTTGCGAGCGCTGACGCCGTCGAGATCCGATCGTTGGGCGACCTCCTCCAGCAGGGCGAGGGGCACGGTGTGCGCGTGTGCGTCGACGACGCTGTGACCGATGCTCTCCACGACCCGACCGTATGGCCGCCCACGCATACCGACCAGCGGGAAGATCTAATGCCGGAGATTAGCCTGGCTAATGAACTACGCCATACGTCCGTTGCGGAATCAGCCGCTGTCCATGGTAGATCGGATGGGACCGGTCACCGGGACCGGCGTGCTACCACGCGGCTGTCACGACCTCGATCGCAGCGATGGGCATGACGACCGTGGCCAGGACGATCACCCCCCATCGCGCACGCTTCACGAGGCTTTCGTGAGCTGTCCATGCGGCCCGGTCCTCCAGCACCATGAGGAGCCCGTACACCGCGGCGAGGCCCACCGCGATCAGCAGAATCACGAACACGTTCATGGGACTCCTTCCGACGCTGCTGACAGGAGCACCGGCGGAGCCGCGTGATACGTGACGCCCGGGCGACGGGCTGCGGAGTCAGAGACCTTCCGCGCCCGCGGCCAGCTCGACGGAGGCGGCCGACACCTCCCGCAGCACGTCGAGCAGCTGGCCGACCAGCGGGTCGCGGCGGGTCTCCGGCAACGTGGCGGCGTGGATCCGGCGACTGAACGCCGGCTCGTCGAAGGGCACGGCAACCACGTCCGGGCGCTGCGCAACCAGCGACAGCCGCGGGGCGACCGCGAGCCCCACGCCCGCGGCCACGAGACCTTGCAGCGACGGGTAGTCCTCCGTGCGGAAGACGACGTCGGGCTCGAACCCGGCGATGCGGCACATCACCTCGAACGCATCGGTGTACGGGGCACGGTGCGGGCGCGCCACCCACGCCTCCGCGCCCAGGTCACGCAGCCGCAGCGGCTCGGTGTGATCGGCGAGCGGATGGCCTGCCGGCAGCAGCACGCACATCGGGTCGTCGAGCAGGTGGTGGCGCTCCAGCATGTCCAGCGGACGGGGGGCGAAGTCGTAGTCCCACGTCAGCCCGACGGTGACGGCACCGTCGGCGAGCTGTGCCGCGAGTTCGTCGGGCTGGCACGGGTGCAGGACGAGACGTGTCTCGGTGTGGCGCTGGCGGTACTCCTGCACCACGAGCGGGATCAGGTACGCACCCGCGGTGGAGAAGACGCCGAGGTGCACCGACGCGGGGCGCTCACCGAGGCGGTGCAGGTCGTGTTCGAGGCAGGCCAGCTCGCTCAGCAGCAGTCGGGCCCGGTCGGCGAGCAGCCGCCCCGCGGCCGTCAGCCGGATGCCGCGCGGGCATCGCTCGACGAGCGCCGTGCCGACCTCCCGCTCGAGGATCGCCATCTGCTGGGAGATCGCCGACTGCGTGAGGTGCAGCCGCGCGGCCGCAGCCGTGAACGACCCCTCCTCCGCCACCGTGCAGAAGATCCGCAGCCTTCTGGTGTCGAGCACGGCCCTCCTTCCTGGCGCTCAGCGGCGACGGCGACGTTCAGCGTCCATCCGCTGATCCGAGCCCCGTCCATCCGGACCGTTCGATCGCGGCGAGCCCGCGCATGACCAGCCCGGACGTCAGAGCGGCGGCGAGGTCGGCGTCCCGGTCCTCGTAGGCGCGCACGAGACGCTCGTGGTCTTCCACCGAACGCTGGATGCGGCCCGGGAGCGACAGGCTGACGTGACGCAGCTGCAGCATCCGCAGCCCGAGACTGTCGAGCACCCGGCAGAGCGTGCGGTTGCCGGCGATCTCCGCTTCGGTGTTGCGGAAGTGGACGTTGATCCAGAAGTAGCGGTCGACGTCGTCGTCCTCCACCGCTTGTTCCAGCTGTTCCTGCAGCACCCGCAGCCGCGCGATGTCGGCGTCGGCCGCGACCTGCACGACCTCGCGGCTGACCAGCGCGTACAGGTGCGCGCGCACGCGGTAGAGCTCCCGCACCTCCTCGATCCGCAGGGGCGCGACGCGCGGCCTGCGGTGGGCGGAGATCTCGACGAACCCTTCGCGTTCCAGCGTGAGCAGGGCCTCCCGCACCGGTGTGCGGCTGCTGCCGAACGTGCGGGCGAGCTCCACCGAGTTCAGGTCGTCACCGGGCAGCAGCCTGCCCTCGATGATGTCCGTTCCGACCTTCACGATGATCTCGTCGACGATGCTCGTGCCACCGGTCCGGTTCAGCACCCGGAGCAGCTCCCGCCGCCCCAGGCTGTGCACCGGGCCCGACATCGTCGTCTCGGCCGTGCTCATCGCCACCTCCACATTCGCTGTTCCCGGACCCGCTCCCGCGTCAGCCGAGCACGTCCGGCCACTTCGCCAGCACCTGGTCGCGCAGCTCCCGGCTGGTCTCCGCCACTCGCGGGAATCCCGCGAGCCTCTCGAACGGCCGGCAGGCGTCGATGACCGCCCTCGTGTTGTAGGGCGGCGCGCCCGGTTCGCGCAGCGGGTCGACCCGGCTGCCCCAGGTGTAGCGCTGGACGTCGATGTCGCGCCCGGGCTCGGTGCGCGTGCACACGGCCCACATGACGTCGTTGAGGCTGCGCGGGTCGACGTCCCCGTCGACCACGATCACCAGCTTGTTCATGTACGCGGCGGCAGGCAACTGGGCGGTGAGGTGCCCCGCCTGCCGGGCGTGCCCGGCGTAGCGCTGGTGCACCGACACGGCGAGCAGCTGGCGCCCGCCGCCGACCTCGTGGGCCCACACGCCCTCCAGCCCGGCCAGCCCCGTGGAGACGAGGGCGTCGTGGATCATCGCCGACTTCATCACGCTGCGCATGTAGGAGTAGTCGTGCGGCGGCTTCCCGGGGGGCGCGCCCAGCAGGATCGGGTCCTTGCGGTGGTAGACGCGCTGGACGTCCATCGTCAGGATCTGCTCGGAGCCGCCGCTGTAGTAGCCGGTCCACTCGCCGAAGGGGCCCTCGTCGGCCTTGCGGTCCGGGTACAGCCAGCCCTCGACGGCGACCTCGGCCGTGGCCGGGATCGGCAAGCCCGTCACCTCGCCGCGGATGATGTCGACCGGCCTGCCGAGCACCGCACCGGCGTAGTCCAGTTCGGAGAGATCGCGGGGCACCTCGGTGCCGGCGACGATGAGCAACAGCGGGTCCTGCCCCAGCGAGGCCGTGACCGGGGCGCGTCCCTCCTTCGCGAACCACTCCCGGACGTGCATCGCGCCGTGCTTGCCGGCCTCGATGTTCACGCTCACCGCGCGTCCGTCGTCCTGCACCTGCATCCGGTACGCCCCGGCGTTGACCTCGCCGGTGTTCGGATCGGTGGTGAAGACCGCGCACCCGGTGCCGATGTAGCGGCCGCCGTCGCCCTCGTGCCAGCGCGGCACGGGGAACTTCAGCAGGTCGACGGCATCTGCATGGTCGATGTTGTCCAGGATCGGCCCCGAGTCGACCACCCGCGCCCGGTGGCGCGGGGCGTTCTCGATCCACTGGTTGGGCTTGCTCCGCAACGCCTGCACCAGTGCCCGGTCGTCGAGGTCGGTGCCCAGGCGCAGCGTGAGGCCGAGCCTGCGGGCGTTCGACATGCTGCCGGAGAGCACACGTGCACCCTGCGAGTACCCCACGACACGGTCGAACAGCAGTGCCGAGGGTGACGTGCGCCGGTAGTTCACGTCCGACGCCGCACCGATCTCCAGATCCCAGTGTGCGCCCTCGACGACCTTCAGCTCGCCGAGCTCGTTCACCAGTTCCAGCCAGCTTCGCAGGTCGTCGACCTGATCCAGCGAGGTTCCCATGATGCTCGTGACTCCTTGCTAAGGCTTCTTGTAGAGCGAGTCGATGAATCCGCTTCGCTGCAGGTCGTCGACCATCGTGTTGTCCAGGTAGGACGAGATGTCGGCCGGTGGTGGGTCGTGCCGCTGCGCCGCCGCGTCGTCGAAGGCCTCCTTCGCCAGCGCGGGATCCACGGTGGGCACCTTCGCCCACAACGGCTCGAAGAAGTCGTAGGCGTACTCGGCCAGGCTCGGGTCCGTGGAGCCGCTGTGCTTGCGGATGCTCGCGATGGCGGCCGCCTTGTCGGTGTGCAGCATGGCCAGGCACTCCACCTCCGACTTGACGAACGCCGCCACGGCCGCGGGATGGGACTTCAGGAAGTCGGTCGTCGTCACGTAGGCGTTCGCCGCCGACGGGTACCGCGTGAAGTCCATGACCTTGTGGAAGCCCTGCGCGCGGGTCTTCGTCCCGGTCGGCGGCTGGGTCACGATCACGTCGACGGCGCCGGTCTGGAGCGCCGTCACCTCGGCCGAGGTGCTCTTCAGGAAGGTCTTCCGCACGTCGTTCTCCGTCCAGCCCTTGTCGCGCAGCAAAGCGTCCACCGACGCGTCGCCGAGCGAGCCCGGAGAGCTCAGCCCGATGCGCTTGCCCTTGAGCTGGTCGGGTGAGGTGATGCTCGGCGAGCCCCACATCTCGAGGTAGTAGCGGGGTATCGGCAGGGCGATGTAGCTCAGGCCGAAGCCGGCGAGCGCGCCCGCCGCGGTCGTGCGGGCCTCACCGGCGCCGATCTGCACACTGTTGCTGGCGATGGCAGGAAAGAGCTGCGAGCTGCTGTTGAGCAGCGTCAGCGTGACGTCGAGGCCGTTCTTCGTGAACACCCCCTTGTCCTCGCAGACGTAGAGGTCGTCGTAGGCGGCGCCGACCGCGGTGTAACCGATCGTCATCGACATGTCCGACGACGGGGCGGCGGCGCCCGCGGTGCCACAGGCGGTCGACGCGGCCGCGATGACGACAGCGACGGCGGTGAGGAGGAGTCGTGGACGGATGACGATGCCCTTCGTGCGGGGCGCAGCATTGCGCGCCGGTGTTGGCACGGTTCAGACCGAGCTGGACCAGAAGGTGAGGCGGCGTTCGAGCCAGGCGACGCTGCGCGTGAGCAGCACGGCCAGCACCGCGATCACGACGATCGCGGCCATGGCGTTGTCCATCTCGACGTTGGAGGTCTGCGTCTGCACGACGTAACCGAGGCCCGAGTTGCCCATGAACAGCTCCGCCACGATCGCCCCGACGAGGGCACGGCCCACGGCCTGCCGTACGCCGGCCAGGATGAACGGCAACGTGGCAGGGAAGGCGATGGCGCGCAGCGTGAGCAGCCGCGAGGCGCAGAACACCCGTGCGACGTGCAGGTAGTTGCTGTCGATGTTGCGTGCCCCGGCGACCACGTTGATCAGGAGCGGGAATGCCGCGCTCCACACGACGATCACCAGCCGCGCCTCGGCACCGATGCCGAACCAGAAGATCACGATCGGAAGGAACACCACGAACGGCACCGCGTACATGATGCTGACGACGGGTTCGGTGAGGTCGAAGAGAATCCGGCTGCGCCCGATGATCAGGCCGAGCGGAATGCCGACCACGATCGTGATGATCATTCCGTAGACCACGCTCGACACGGTGGACAGCAGCGGGAGCCACAGGTCCCCGGTCCGGATCATCTCGACGAGCCCGCCGATGGCACCGACGGGTGAGCTGGTGAACCTGTCGTCCACCACACCGGTCCACGCGCAGAGCTGCCAGGCACCCAGCACGACGACGAGCCCGATGAGGCCCAGCGTCCCCGACTTCAGCCGACGCTCGCGCCGCGGACGCCGGGGCTCGACCGGAGAGGCCGCGGTTCTAGCCGGCGAGACGTGCGTCGTCATCGGACGTCATCCTCCGTAAGGGCTGGGACTGATTCATCACGAGACCGGTGATCTCGTCGACGAGTGCCAGGAACTCGGGCGACCGCTTCACCGCAGGAAGCCGCGGTCGTGGGAGGCCGACACGGATGTCCGCGACGAGGTGCGCCGGTCCTTTCGAGAGCACGATCACCCGGTCCGCGAGGAACACCGCCTCCGGAACGTCGTGCGTGATGAACATGGCCGTCTTGCCCGCCTGGATCCCGTCGGCCTGCCAGATGCGCGTCAGCTCCTCCTGCATGACCTCCCTGGTCTGGGCGTCCAGGGCCGAGAACGGTTCGTCGAGCAGGATCAGCTCGGGATCGGTGGCCAGCGCGCGGGCCAGGTTGACCCGCTGGCTCATCCCGCCCGACAGCTCGCGTGGGTACTTCCCACCCTTTCCCTCGAGCCCGACGAGTTCGAGCAGCTCCAGCGTCCGCCGCCGGCCGTCCGCATCGAGGCGGCCGTGGGCCTTGAGGCCGAACTGGATGTTCTCGACGACGGTGTGCCACGGAAACAGGGAGGCCTGCTGGAAGACCAGCGATCTCTCCGTGCCGGGACCGACGATCTGGCGCCCGTCGAGGCTGAGCTCGCCGGACGTGACGGGGGTCAGTCCGGCCACCGCGGTGAGGAAGGTCGTCTTGCCGCAGCCGCTCGGGCCGACGACGGCGATGAACTCGTTCGCCGCGACGTCGAAGGTCAGCCCGTCGACGGCGAGTGCAAAGGTGCCTTTTCGGCCCGAACTGTGACCGATCTGAATATCCCGAATGCGAAGTTTCGTCACGGCTGATGCCATGTGCTCGTCCTCCTTGATCGAGCCGTTCTTCCACGAGACATAAGTCAAAGTGTCGACACTTGAAGTGAATCACTCAGCTTTCAACCCGTCTAGGCCCGAGCTGGCCGTCCAGACGCCACATGGGACCCACAAGTGTCGACGCGACTGTAGGGTGACGAGATATCCCCAGCGACTCGAGAGGAGCCGAGGTGGACCGCGCGACGAAGGGCTGGAACCGCTTCCTCACCGAACAGGACACGCAGTTGCTCGCCCGGACATCGTGGGCCAAACGCGAGCCGTTCGGACTGGGCACGACTCCCGCGGTCATCGTCGTCGACGCTTACCGCGCCGCGCTCGGCGACTCCCGCAGGCCACTTCTGGAAGCGGTCGACGCCTGGCCGTCCGCGTGCGGTCCCGCGGGCTGGGCCGCCGTCGACCGCATCGCGCCGGTCCTCGCCGCCGCCCGCGGCCGGCGTGTCCCCGTCTTCTACCTCACCGGTCTCGCCGCGAACCCGAACCCGTGGAACCGCAAGCGCCGCGAGCGGCCCAGAGACCCCGTCCGAACGGCCCGGGACATGCGCATCGTCGACGAGCTCGCACCCGCCGACGGCGACGTCGTCCTGGAGAAGTGCACGCCGAGCGGGTTCACGAGCAGCCCGCTCGACGCCCTGCTCACCGCTGCCCGGATCGACACGGTCCTGCTCTGCGGCGAGGCGACCAGCGGGTGCGTCCGCGCCACCGCGATCGATGCCTGCGTGCTCGGCTACCGGGTCGGCGTCGTCGAGGACTGCTGCTTCGACCGGATCGAGGCCAGCCACTGGATGAGCCTGTTCGACCTGGACCAGAAGTACGCAGATGTGATCGACTCCGCCGCCGCCCTCCGGTACCTGGAGGGAACCGGCGCCGAGGCAGTGGACGCCGACGAGGCCGGGGCATGAGGATCATCGTGGGGATGACCGGGGCCAGCGGAGCGCCCTACGGCGTGCGGATGCTCGAAATCCTCCGCGAGAACCCGGCCGTCGAGACGCACCTGGTGATCTCACGGGCGGCGGCACTGACGATCCGCCACGAATGCGGCCTCGACGTGCGCGCGGTCGAGGAGCTGGCCGACGTCGTGCACAAACCCTCCGCCATCGGGGCGACGATCGCCTCCGGCTCCTTCTCCGTGCACGCGATGCTCGTTGCGCCGTGCTCGATCAAGACGCTGTCGGCCGTCGCCCACTGTTACGCGAACGACCTCATCTCCCGCGCGGCGGACGTCTGTCTCAAGGAGGGTCGCCCACTCCTGCTCATGGTGCGGGAGACACCGCTGCACCTCGGCCATCTCCGCACCATGACCGCGGCCGCCGAAGCGGGCGCGATCCTGATGCCCCCGGCCCCGGCGTTCTACGCCCGTCCGACCTCGGTGGAGGACATCGTGGATCACACGGTGCGCCGAGCGCTGGCCCGCGTCGGGGTTCCCGGCGCCGCTCCCGCCGAATGGGACGGCAGGGTCGAGAACCGGCATGACAGAGGCGACCCCGATGACACCGGCGACGCCGCCAACGGGCACGTGATCCCGTTGCGCGACGGACGGTGACGCCGGTGGGCTGCTAGTCCACCCGCGCCGGCACGCGGCCGAGGGCGTCGAGTGCCTCGACCACGAAGTAGATGCCACGGAAGAAGCGCAGGACGTTGCCGCGTTCGAGCCGGATCCGCCGGTACATCACGAGCTGCCCGGCGTTGGCGCCACCGACCAGCTCCCGCCACACCTCGTTCGGGGCGGCCAGCACGTAGTCGGCCCCCGCCACCGCGGCCGCGTCCACGACCGCGGCGCGCACGCAGCGCCCCTTCTGCCACTCCAGCAACAGATGCGCCGGACCGCCGCCCAGCGCTGCGGGCAGCTCGGCGTCCGACAGCACCCACGTGGCGTCGTAATCGGCGCGGACCTTCTCGATCCACTCCCAGTAGGTGGGCAACTTGCTCGCCCGTAGCTCCTCGTCCGGGTCGGCGTCGACGGCCTCGCGCACGGCCTGCGCCCACTGCGGCCCGAACATGCCGGGCGCCTGCGTCACGGTCGTGGTCACCGTCAGCCTCCTGCCAGCTCGGGCTCGATGCGCTGGATCATCTGCTGGATATCGGGCGGGAGGTCGATGCCCACGTCGGAGAGCTTCATCGACAGCTGCCGGATCATCAACCGGCGCACCTCCTCCGGCGTCCAGCCCAGGGCCTCCAACGCGAGACGCCGGCTCACGGCCCCGTTCATGGACAAGATCGTGCGAAGCGTCTCGTGGATCTCGCGCAGCTGCGAGGGATCGGACTGCACCGCATCGCGCAGGAACCGCATCCCGCCCTGCACGTGGCGCGCCTCGTCCCGGCAGGTGGCGGTGAACCCCGCGTAGTAGGCGGGCAGGAACTTTCGGGTGCGGCAGTAGGTGAGCGTGATCTTCATGACCGACAGCGCGAGCACACCCTCGATCCACAGGAAGTACGTGGTGCCGTACCGGGTGCGCGCCGCAAGGTCCTCCGGATCGCGCCGCAGCTCGTCGGCCTGGTACGCGAGCAGCCCGAACGGCCCCACGAACGTCTCCGACACGTAGGGGTAAGAGGCGTCCAGCACCTCCTGCACCGTGCTGCCCGGGAGCGCGACGACCTCCCGGTAGAACCGGTCGAAGAACACCGTGTGCCGGGCCTCGTCCTCGATCTGGCTCGACATGTAGATCTTGGACTCTTCAGTGCCGCCGAGCATGAACACCGGCAGGTCCACCGCGACCTGACGCTCGCCGTGGTGGAAGCCCGACGAGATCGCCACGAACGCGTCGCGCTCCTCCTGGCTCATGCGCGTTCGCCAGTCGATCACGTCCTGAGTGAAGTCGAGCTCGTAGACGTCCCAGCGCTGGCGCAGGTAGCGCCGGTAGAGCTCCATGTGGTCCGGCAGCCGCTTCAGATCGGCGTGCACGTAGTCCAGCACGTCGTCGATGTCCACGTCACCGATCTGCGCCAGGCTGGACTGCTCGACCGCCTCCTGCCGCGTCTTCGCCGGCGGTGCCTGTCCGATGCTCATGCTTTGTCCGCCCCCGTTCGAACCCGTCGATCCGGACTGCCGTCGACATGCCGAATTCGGGCGTTTCACCCAATATCCCGCACCGCTCCGATATGCCGGGGAACGGACGCCGATAGCCGAACCCAGCAGATCATTTCGACCCACGCCGCGCAATGGCCCTCAGGCGCTATCTCGCCGGCACGATGAGCGCCTTCACCACGCGCTGCGCGGCGACGTCCTCGAGCGCGGCCTGGGCGCTGTCGAGGCCGTACTCCCTGCTGATCAGCTCGGTCCACGGGAACTGCCGCCCGTAGCGGGCCATCACCTGCACGGATCGGTACACATGGCCGACGTCGCTCCCCCAGCACCCGCGGATCTCCAGGTGCTTCTGGTTGAGATCCAGATGGGGATTGAACGTGGCGTCTCCCGCGTCGGTGTACTGCCCGACGACGACGTAGCGCCCCGCATCACGAGTGAGCCGCATTCCTTCGGGAACCGCTCCCGGCGCTCCCGTCGCCTCGATGGTGACGTCCGCTCCCCGCCCCTGCGTCGCGTCGCGGACGGCAGCGAGCCGCTCCTGCGGGGTGGTCGAGCCGATGTCGATCACGGCGTCGGCGCCGAACCGCGTTGCCGCGTCGAGCCTGACCTCGGGACCTCCGACGACGATCACGGACCCCGCGCCCCGCAGCTGCGCGAGAACGGCAGCGCACAGACCGACGGGCCCGGCGCCCTGGACGACGACGGTGTCGCCGAAGGCGATCTCGCCCAGCGTCACGGCGTGGAGCGCGGTCGGCATCCCGCATCCACCGGCCAGGAACGCGCGCCAGTCCAGCTCGGCGGGCAGCGGGACGACGTGCACGCCGGGCCGCAGGTAGATGTACTCCGACCAGCCTCCGAGGAGCCCGTCGTCGGCCGAGAGCGTGACGCCGTAGACCTTGCGGGACGGGCAGCGGGTGGTGGCGTGCCCGACGGTGCAGTACCAGCAGCGCCCGCACGTCCCGTACACGTCGAGGAACGTGACGATCTGCCCCACCTGAAGCGGCGCTCCCGACACATCCCTCGCGACGTCCGCTGTCGCGCCGGCGGGGCCGAGCTCGGCGACCTGACCGACGCTGACGTGCCCCGGGATGATCGGATACGGCACGCCCGCGAGCTGTCCCTTCCAGAGGTGCGCATCGGTTCCGCACACCTCGCTGCCGAGGGTCCGCAGCAGAACCCCGCCCGGTTCGAGCTCGGGCCGTTCGAAGGCGCGCACTTCGAGTGGGGCGTCCGGGGCGGTCATCACCACTGCCGAGATCACGAAATTCCCGTTCCTTCCGGCCACCTGCGAACGTCTGGGCATTGCGGGGCCGTCGAACAGCGCTGGTCTCGAACCCGGACGACAGTATCCGTGCGCGGAGCCGCCGCGGGGTCGCAGTATCGCTACCACGAATCCACCGGTTCATTCAGGCCAGACGCCGCAAAACCGCACCCAGCGTGGCGACCGCCTCCTCGATCTCCGAGACGGGGCGCGCGGCATAGCCCATGACGAGCCCGGGCGGCCCCGGGCGCTGGCGATGCCACGACAGCGGTTGCACCTTGATCCCCTGCGCGAGCGCCCCCGATGCGAGCTCCCTGTCGGGGACGTCGTCCTCGAAGGTGACGGTCAGATGCAGGCCGGCCGCGGCGCCGTGCACGGTGGCCCCCGGGAGCTGCGTCCTGATCGCGCGGATCATCGCATCGCGGCGGCGACGGTGGCGTCCGCGGAGCAGGCGCAGGTGGCGCTCCAGCTCGCCCGATTCCATCAGCCGGGCCAGCACCATCTGCGGTAGCACGGCGTTGCCGAGATCGGCGTTGCGCTTGGCCGCGACGAGGTCGTCCCGGTACTCGGACGGCGCGAGCAGCCAGCCGACGCGCAGCGCCGGAGCGAGCAGCTTCGAGACGCTCCCGGTGTAGAAGACCTGCCCGAGCATCGAGCGCAGCGCGGCGACCGGCGGGCGGTCGTACCGGTGCTCGGCGTCGTAGTCGTCCTCGACGACCAGCCCGCCGTCACCCGCCCACCGCATCAGCTCGCCGCGGCGCCCACCGTCGAGGACCACACCGGTCGGGAACTGGTGTGCCGGGGTGAGCAGAACCGCGGGGGCGCCGCCGTCGCGGAGGACGTCGACGCGCAGGCCGCCGCCGTCGACCTCGATCGGCGGGGTGTCGACGTTCCAGCTCTGCAGGTGCTGGCGGACCCCGAGGGACCCGGGATCCTCCACGGCGATCTCCGTGATGCCGCGCCGGCGCAGCACCTGCGCGATCAGGCCGAGCGCCTGGGTGACCCCGGCGACCACGACCACCTCGACAGGATCGACCCGGATCCCGCGGTTGCGCGCGAGCCACCGGGCCACGGCGAGACGCAGTACCGCACACCCCCGGGGATCGCCGTATCCGAAGTTCGCCGCCGACAGCTCGGCGAGCACGGATCGTTCCGCGCGCACCCAGGCCGACCGGGGAAAGGCCGCCAGGTCGGGGACGCCAGGCGTCAGGTCGATCCGGGCGGGCACGGCGCGCAGCGCATCGAAGATGTCCACGCCTGGTGGTGCCGCGAACAGCGCGGCAGGCGGGGCGGTGGGCTCCTCCGACAGGGCGTCGGTCGGGCACACCACGGGCGCCGCGACGACGACGGTGCCTGCGCGACCACGCCCGGCGACGTGCCCGTCCTCGGTGAGGCGCTGGTAGGCCTCGGTGACCACACCGCGCGAGACGTGAAGCTCGCTCGCGAGCACCCGCGTGGCCGGCAGCCTGCTTCCCAGCGGCACCCGCCCGTCGGCGATGGCCTCCCTCAGCTGGGCGGCCAGCCAGTCGGCCAGACCCCCGGCCGGGGCGCCGTCGACGTCGAGCTGGAGGAAGTCTGATCCCCGGCTTATGGTCCGGTTGTCCGGCTCACGTTTGGCCCTGCCCACAGGGCCATACTGGCATCAGGGTGACGGACATGGACACAACCACGCCGACCACCGGATATGTGCACGGGTACTCGACACATGAGGCCCGCCGGTTGAGCGACCAGGCCGACACGCTCGCCGAACTCCTGCACTCCGACACGTTCTTCCCGCCCGGCAGCCGCGTGCTGGAGGTCGGGTGCGGGGTCGGCGCGCAGACGGTGCACCTGGTGAGGTCGAGCCCGGACGCTCATCTCGTCGCCGTCGACATCTCGGAGGACTCGCTCGCGCAGGCCCGTGCCCGGGTGGCGGCGCGCGCCCCGGGGGCGACCGTGGAGTGGCACCGCGCCGACCTGTTCGACCTGCCGTTCGCCGACGCGGCGTTCGATCACCTCTTCCTCTGTTTCGTGCTCGAGCACCTGTCCGATCCGCGGCGCGCGCTGGCCGATCTCCGGCGTGTCCTGCGGCCCGGAGGAACCATCACCGTGATCGAGGGCGACCACGGGTCGGCGTTCTTCCACCCCGACAGCCTCTTCGCACGGGCGGTGATCGACTGCCAGGTCCAGCTACAGGCCGAGGCGGGTGGGAACGCGCTACTCGGCCGGCAGCTACAGCCCCTGCTGGAGGACGCCGGCTTCGTCGAGGCCGTGACCCGCCCCCGCACGGTCTACGCCGACCACACCCGCCCGGCCCTCGTCGAAGGCTTCATCCGCAACACCTTCACGGCGATGATGGAGTCGGTGCGCGATGCCGCCCTGGTCACCGGCCTCCTGGCCGCTCCCGCGTGGGACCGCGGCATCGCCGACCTGCGACGCACGGCAGAGCCCGACGGAACCTTCCACTACACGTTCTTCACGGCACGCGCGGTGAACCCACCGTCGTGCCCAGGAACACCAGCCGCGCAGGCAGGGAGATCGGGCCGTGGTTGACGAAGCTCGGCAGGTAGGGCTGCTGCTCATGGGGAAGCAGCAACTCGACGGACTCGATCCGCTCGATCAGGGCCTGCAGGACGACGCGGCTCTCCAGGCGCGCCAGTGACGCCCCGATGCACGCATGTGCGCCCTTGCCGAAGGCGAGGTGTGCGGAGCCGTTCCGCCGGTCCAGCACGAGGTGCGGGCATTGCTGCCACACCTGCGGGTCGCGATTGGCCGAGCCGTAGAACACCAGGAGGCGCGACCCGGCCGGCACCTCCACGCCACCGACGAGACTGTCGACCGTGACCAGCCGGTAGAAGCACTGGATCGGCGCTTCGAGCCGCAGGGACTCCTCGATGAACCGCCCGATCAGCCGCGGCTCGCGGCGCAGCTGATCGAAAAGGCCCGGCATGCGACCGAGGAGGGCCATGCTGCTGGCGAGGTGGTGGGTGGTGGTGATGTTGCCGGCGATCAGGAGCTCGATCACGAACCTCACGCACTCGCGCCGCGAGAGCTCCCCCTGGCGCTCGGCCTCGCCGATGAGCGACAGGACGTCCTCACCAGGCATGCCGTCGCGCTCGTCCAGCAGAGTGCCGATGTACTCGGTGAACGCGGCCTGCACTCGCTCGCGACGGGCGGCGTCTCCGGAGTGACCGCCCAGGGAGCTCGTGATCTCCTCCGACCACGCACGGAACCGGTCGACGTCGCGTTGCGGCACGCCGAGCACGAGGCTGATCACCCGGATCGGCAACAGGGCCGCGAGGTCCCGGACGAGATCGATGTCGGTGCGCCCCCGCAACCCGTCCACGAGCCGGGCACAGACCTCACTGATCTGCGGCTCCCACGCCGCCACCCGAGCGGGGGTGAAGACCCGGTTGACGATGGACCGCCGCCGGGCGTGCAGGGGGTCGTCGGACAGCAGCAGGAGCGGCCGCAGGCCCGTGTCGTCGTCCTCCGGGCGCACGGGCGGGTTACCGACGGTGTTGGCCGACGAGAACCGTTCGCCGTCGCGCAGCACCGCGACGACGTCGGCGTGCCGGCTGACCACGTAGGCGTCCACCTCGGGGGCATAGTGCACCCCGCGCTCCCGCATCCGCTCGTACGCCTCCGCTGGGCAGCGCAGCCCGTCCTGGTCGAGGGCGACAAGATCCGCCAGTTGCACGGCCACTCCTGTGAGGTCCGCGCGAAGGCCACTCCCCCGCACCCCGACGACTGTGATCGCCCGGGACGGGGTCGGGGAAGCATTTTCGGCAGAGAAGAACAGTCGTCGGGATTGCTCCGCAGGATGCGACAGGGCATTTAGTGTCCGCTCGTCTACGGCGGGCAGCTCGGCGAAGGGACACCCATGATCATCGACGTGCACGGCCACGTCAGCGCACCCAGCGAGCTCTACGCCTACAAGGCCGGCCTGCTCTCCCACCGTGGTGCGCACGGGCGTGGCGGCGCCGGCATCTCCGACGACCAGCTGCGGGCCGCTCTCGAAGCGCCCAACCCGAGTTTCGGCAACCAGTCCCACCTCGCCCACCTGGACGAGGCCGGCGTCGACCTGCAGCTGATCTCGCCACGGCCGTACCAGATGATGCACAGCGAGTCGCCCGCGAAACTCGTCGAGTGGTTCACCGAGGAGACCAACGACGTCATCGCCCGTGTCTGCGCGCTCGTGCCGGGCCGGTTCCGCGGGATCGCCGGACTTCCACAGAGCATGGAGCGCTCCCCAGCGGACTGGGTCGGTGAGCTGCGCCGCTGTGTCCAGGAGCTCGGCTTCGTCGGTGCGACGTTCAACCCGGACCCCTACGAGGGCACCCAGCAGCCGCCGAACCTCGGCGACAGGTTCTGGTACCCGGTGTGGGAGGCGCTGTGTGAGCTCGACGTCCCGGCGCTGATCCACTCGGCAGGCTGCCGCGCGCCCGCTCGCGAGACGTACTCACTGCATTTCATCCAGGAGGAGACGCTCGCCGTCGTCGGGCTGCTGAACTCCAGCGTCCTCACCGACTTCCCGGACCTGAAGATCATCGTGTCGCACGGCGGCGGCGCGATCCCCTACCAGCGCGGCCGGTTCCAGCCCGGGGCTCTGCGCGGGGGCGGCCGGTTCGAGGACCGGCTGCGCAGGCTGTACTACGACACCTGCCTCTACACCCAGGACTCCATCGAGCTGCTGCTGCGCGCCGTCGGCGTCGACCGTTGCCTGTTCGGCACGGAGAAGCCCGGCACCGGCTCGGTCCGCGATCCCGGGACCGGCCGCTGGATCGACGACATCCACCACCTGATCGCGGACATCGACTGGCTGACCGCGGGCGAGCGCAAGCAGCTCATGGAGACGAACGCACGCGAGCTGTTCCGGCTCTGAGAGGCGAGGGGAACATGGCCGAGATCGTGGTCGGCGTCGGGACCTCGCACGGTCCCCTGCTGAACACCCCGCCCGCGAGCTGGGGAGAGCGCGGCAAGGCGGACCGCGGCAACCCGGCGCTGGTCTACAAAGGGCAGGAACACACGTTCGCCGAGCTCGACCGGCTGCGTGGTGGTGGCACATTCGCCGGCGAGTGCCTGCCCGACGTCTGGCGCGACCGGCACGCCGCGTGCCGTCGGGCGATCCGCACTCTCGGCGACGTGGTGCGCGGCGCGGGGCTCGACGCGCTCGTGGTGGTGAGCAGCGACCACAAGGAGACCTTCGGCGACGAACTGCTCCCTGCGTTCGCGATCTATCACGGCGATACGGTCGAGCACGTGCCGTTCACGCAAGAGCACCTCGACGCGATGCCGCCGGGGCTGGCGATCGCCGAGGTGGCGAACGTCCCGGACGCCCCCGTCACGCGCACGTGCCATCCGGAGCTCGCTCAGCACCTCGTGAAGCACGTGGGGCAGGCGGGATTCGACCCGGCCGCGTCACGCGCGCTCCCGGCCGGACGCTACGGCGACCACGGGATCCCCCACGGCTGGGGCTTCGTCTACCAGCAGGTGCTCGACGGCAGCGGGGAGATCCCGTTCGTCCCTGTCTTCGTCAACACCTTCTGGGAGCCCAACCCGCCGACCGCAGCGCGGTGCTACGCGTTCGGGCGCGCGCTCGGCGCGGGCATCGCGGCCTTCTCCGGCGCGGATCGCGTGGGAGTCGTCGCCTCCGGTGGACTGAGCCACATGGTCGTGGACGAGGAGCTCGACCGGGCCTTCCTCGACGCCCTGCTCGAGGACGACTCCGGGTACATGACGCAGCTTCCCGACGCACTGCTGCGCTCGGGGACGTCCGAGCTGCGGAACTGGATCGTCGTGGCCGGCGCGATGTCGGGCACCGGTCTGCGTCCCGAGGTGGTGGAGTACCAGCCCTGCTACCGGACCGAGGCGGGAACGGGATGCGCGATGGGCTTCGTCACCTGGACCCGCGAACCGGCGGCCGCGTCGTGAGCGAGCCTGCGAGCGAACCATCAGACACAGCAGCTTTGCGAACGTGGCCGACGAGCGTCAGCGAGGAGGATGCGTGAGCGAGCCTGCGAGCGAACCATCAGACACAGCAGCGACGGGACGGAACTGAAGGTGGACCTCCTGGACCGGCTGCGGGCCCTGGACAGCTGCGCGGTGTCCGATGCGCTGGACACGCTGGGGCTGGCCGGAGCCACCACCGGCCTGCGGCCGCTGTGGCCGGTTCCGGGTGTCGTCGCAGGGTTCGTCCGGACCGTGCGCGCCGGCCCCCGCCCGTCGGAGGGACCCGCCGACCACATCGCCACCGCGGCGATCGAGGCGGCCCACGCCGACGACGTGCTGGTGATCGCGAACGCCGGGCGCACGGACGTCTCCTGCTGGGGCGGCATCCTGGCCGTCGCGGCGGAGGGACGTGGCCTGCGCGGAGTGGTGATCGACGGGGCGTGCCGCGACATCGCGGAGAGCGAGGAGCTCGCGTTCCCGGTGTTCGGCCGCGCTGTCGTGCCGGTGAGCGCGCGCGGCCGCATCGTCCAACTCGCGATGGACGAGCCCATCGACGTGGCCGGCATCCGCGTCCGCCCCGGTGACCTCGTTCTGGCCGACCGCAACGGCGTGGTGTTCGTCCCCCACGACCGCAGCGGGGACGTGATCGGCCTCGCGGAGCGGATCGTCGAGCGTGAGGCGGCGATGGTGGCCGCGGTCCGCGCCGGGCGCCCGGTCACCGACGTCATGCACGACTCGCGGTTCCCGTCGATCGAGTCCGAGGAGAGTGAGCGATGACCACTCCACCCACTCATCCCCTGGCCGGGTTCTCCACCGCCACGGTCTCCGACGCACTCGACCGCCTCGGGCTGCCCGGTAGCGCCTACGGGCTGCGCCCGCTCTCCGACACGTCGGCCCGGTTCTGGGGCCGTGCGTTCACCGTTCGATACGTGGCCGCAGGGGCCTCGCCCGGCACCGTCGGCGACTATCTCGACGACGTGTCCCCGGGAGAGGTCGTCGTGCTGGACAACGCCGGGCGCACGGACTGCACGGTCTGGGGCGACATCCTCACCACGATCGCGGCCGACCGGGGCGTCGCGGGCACCGTGATCGACGGGGTCTGCCGCGACGTGGCGCGGGCGCTCCAGCTCGGCTACCCCATCCACAGCCGGGGTCGATTCATGCGCACGGGCAAGGATCGCGTCGAGGTGTCCGACGTGGGCGGCCCGGTGTCGATCGGGGGCGTCCAGGTGAAGGCGGGCGACCTCGTGCTCGGTGATCCGGACGGGATCGTCGTCGTCCCCGCCGGTATGGAGGACGCGGTGCTGGGGACAGCCACGCTGATCGCGGCAGGCGAGGAGGCGATCCTGGCCGACGTCCTCGCCGGCAAATCGACGTTGGCACAGGCCAGGGTGCGCCACGGCTATCACCACATGCAGCGGCCGGACGAGCGGATGTGACCACCCACCGCCCCGGAGGTCGAGGCCCGTCATGCCGAACCCGATCAATCGACTGTCCTCGGTGGACAACGCCCTCCACCTGCTCAAACTCGTCGCCGAACGCGGACCGGTCCGGCTGTCCGACGCCGCGGACTCGCTCGGCGTCGCCCGTTCCACGGCCCACCGGCTGCTGTCCTCGCTGATGCAGCACGGGTTCGTCGTCCAGGACCGGCCCAACACCCCGTACCGGCCCGGCCCGGTGCTCGCCGAGCTCGGCTTCGCGGTGATCGGTCGCATCGACCTGCGCACCGTGGCGCGCCCTGCGCTCGAAGCCCTCAGGGAGGCCACGCACGAGACGGCGAGCCTGCTCGTGCTGGAGCGGGGCTGCGTGCGGTTCATCGACTGCGCGGAAGGCCGCCGCACCGTCCGGGTCGGCAGCCGCACCGGTGTTCTGCTCCCCGCCACGTGCACCGCCGGTGGCAAGTCGATCCTCGCCGCGCTGCCGACGGAGCAGCTCGCCCACCACCTGCCCGAGCTGGTCCTGCCGACTCCGACCCCGCATTCGTTGCGCACGTTCGACGAGCTCGGGACCGAGCTCGAGGAGATCAGGCGACGCGGGTACGCGATCAACCGCGAGCAGGCGGAGATCGGCATCAGCGCGGTCGGGGCATGCCTGCGGGACCGGATCGGCACGCCGATCGCCGCCCTCAACATCGCCGTTCCGTCGACCCGCATGACCGACGACGCGGCCGAACGCCGTTTCGCCGACGAGCTTCTCGCTGCGGTGGACGACGTCCACAGGCTGATCGAGCAGTCAGGCCCGTGATTCCTCCGCGCCGAACTCACCGCCCGGCGCGACTTTTTTCTTCCATGCGGAAACCATCCGGGGCGTCTTGCCGCTGAAAGGAAACCGTCCGTAGCTTGATCCGGGATTCCTCCCGTGTGGTGCTGCTCAAGGAGGAGCGATGACCGCGACGGAACCGCCTCGGGCAACTACGGCTCACGATCCCTTCGATCACCCACCCCGCTCGCGAACGGCGTCTCGCGCCACGCACGAGCATCTCGCAGCACCCGCATCCGCCGTGCTGCCGCCGTACGCGCTCGAGTCGGTGGACCGGGCCCTGCGCCTGCTCGCCCTGCTCCCCGAACAGCGGCAGCTGCGGGTCACCGACGTCAGCCGCGAGCTCGGCGTCGCCCCGTCCACCGCCCACCGACTGCTGTCGACGCTCGCCCACCGCGGGTTCGTCACGGCGGACGTGAACACCCGGACCTATCGGACCGGTCCGGCCTTCTGGGCCCTCACCACCGCGGCCCAGCCCGCAGACGATCTTTCCGTCCGGTTGCGCCCGCACCTCAGACGGCTCTCGGAATCCGTCGAGGAAACGATCACCTTGATCGTGCTGGACGGACTGTTCTGCCGATTCATCAGCGGCGTCCGCGGTGCGCGTCCCCTCCGCACCATCGTCCGGGTGGGCACGGTCCTGCCGTGTCACACCGTCTCGGGAGGAAAGGCCCTGCTGGCCGAGCTTCCTCCACGGAAGCTCCGGGCCCTGTTCGCCGGCCACCGGCTGCTGCCGATGACCCGGCGGAGCATCGCCACGCTCAACGAGCTCAGCGACGAACTGGAGACGGTGCGGGAGCTGGGCTACGCCACCAACGTCGGCGAGTCGGAGGACGGAATCACTGCCGTCGCCATGCCGGTCCGGCGCCCCGACGGCACGGCCCTCGCGGCGGTCGCTGTGTCCGCGCCCACCGCACGTATCGGCGCCGTGCCCACCCGCGCGCTGCTCGACCCGCTCCAGGAAGCCGTCTCCCGGATCGGCGAGGACCTGCTGGCCGACGCGGCTTCGCTGTGACGCCCTCCGCACGTCGGGACGCGCACGCCGGCTGAGAGGCCCGAAACCCGGCTTATTCGCGCCAGCGGAAAACAGGGTCCGATCCACCCGGGACTGTTCCGCCCGCGCATACGTTTCCTTCATCCCGCAACGCCGGATCCGCACGATCCTGCGCCGCGCCTCGATGTGGAGGAACCGCATGCCGGGCGGAACACCAGTGACCACCAGACCGCCGAACCGTGCCCGCCTCTCCGCGTTGCCGGCGCTGCGTCGCCGCGGTGCGCGGCCGCTGGCCTTCCTCGGAGCGGCCGCCCTGGGTCTCGTGATCCTCGTTCTCTTCGTCTACCCGGCCGTCATGGTCGTGGTCGGCGCATTCCGGACCTCCTCCCCCGGTTTCCCCGGCGAGTGGTCGTTACAGGGCTTCGTCGACGCCTACACCGAACCCGCCACCTACGAGCTGCTCTGGAACTCGACGGCCTACTCGTTCTCGGTGATGGTGATCTCGCTGGTCCTCGCCGTCTTCTTCGCCTGGGTGGTCACTCAGACGAACACGCCGGGACGCCGGTTCGTGACGCCGATGATGATCACGCTGATCACCCTGCCGTTCCTGTTCTTCGGGATCAGCTGGGCCATGCTCGGCAACTCGAGCACCGGCCTGCTCAACCAGATCCTGAGGCTGGTCGTCCCCGTCGAGGAGGGCCCGCTCGACGTGCGGTCCTGGCCCGGCATCGTGGCCGTCGCCGTCCTCAAGATCACGGCGATCAACTACATGCTCATGCTCGGCGTCTTCCGCACGCTGGACCCGGCGCTCCGGGAGGCCTCCCTGATGGCGGGCGTGAGCAGGACCGCGACGTTCTTCCGCATCGAGCTGCCGGTACTCGCGCCGGTGCTCCTCGCGCTCGCCCTCATGGGGTTCGTGCGTGGGCTCGAGTCGTTCGACGTGCCGCTCCTGCTGGGCGCCCCGGCGGGTATCGAGGTCTTCTCGACCCAGATCTACGACTACCTGCGCAACCACTTCCCTCCCGCGTACGCCCAGGCGAGCGCGTTGTCCGTGCTGGTGATGGCCATCATGGTCGTCCTGGTCGTCCTGATGTGGCGGTTCCTCGGCAGGCGGGACTTCACCACGCTCGGCGGCAAGGGCCAGCGCATCGAGCTCCTCGACCTCGGGCCCCGCAAGTACCTCTGCACCGCGGCCGTCGGCGCCTTCGCGCTCCTGGCCCTGGCCTTCCCGCTGGTGCAGCTGGTGCTCGGCTCCGTCCAGTCCGTGTTCGGCGTGCTGTCCTCCGGGCTCACCCTCGATCACTACCGCACGGTCCTCGGCGAGCCCGGGGTCATCTCCGCGCTGCAGAACACGGCGTTCGTCGTGGTCGTCGGCGGGTTCCTCGCGGTGGCGCTGGCCACGCTCATCGCCTACATCGTCCAGCGCGGCACGTCGAAGCTGCGGTGGGTGCTGGAGGGCGCGACGTGGCTGCCATGGGCGGTCCCGGGTGTCGTGCTCGGACTCGGGATGCTCTGGGCGTACCTCTCGGTCCCCGGGCTGCGCACGCTCTTCGCCTCGATCTGGCTGGTCATGCTCGGCCTCATCGTCGTGGCCACGCCGGTGGCCGTGCGGCTGGCCAACGCGGCGATCGCACAGGTGCACAAGCAGCTCGAGGAAGCCGCGCGCGTGCACGGGGCGGGCCGGCTGCGCGCCGTGATCGGGGTGGTCCTGCGTCTGATCCTGCCGAGCCTGCTGGCGGGGTGGCTGATCTGTGGTGTGGTGATGGCCGGCGAGCTGGCGGTGCCGGTGCTCCTCTCCGGACCGGGAAGCCAGACGGTCCCGGTCGTGCTGCTGGAGATGACCGAGTCCGGCCGCTCGTCCGAAGCGGCCGCCGTCTTCACGCTCATGCTGGCGGCGATGGCGGCGGTGCTGGTCCTCGCGCTCGCGGTGCGCGCGGTCGGCACCCGCGTGCTGCGCGCGCGGCCGGCACCGGCGGCGACCGCTGCCCCGACAGCCGAACCGTCCCCGCTCGCCGGGTCCGTTCCGACCGCTGCGCCGGCCAGGGAGCCGTCGCCTGCGGTGCCCCTCCGCACGGCGGCCGAAGGAGACTAGCTGTGGCGCAGATCGACATCGCCGGACTCACCAAGCGGTTCGACAGCGGCGCTGCCGCCGTCGACGACCTCGACCTCACCGTCCAGGACGGCGAGTTCCTCAGCCTCCTGGGGCCGAGCGGCTGCGGGAAGACCACGACCCTGCGTTGCGTGGCGGGCCTCGAGCGGCCGACGAGCGGGGAGATCCACTTCGACGGCGAGCCCATGGTGTCCCGCGGCGTGTTCGTGCCGCCGGAGAAGCGCAACATGGGGATGGTCTTCCAGAGCTACGCCCTGTGGCCCCACATGACCACTTTCGGCAACGTCGCCTATCCCTTGCGGCGGGCGCGCCTGGACGGCACCGCAGTGGCGGCCCGGGTCGCCGAGATGCTCGACGTGGTCGGGCTCGCCGAGTACGGAGGGCGGCTCCCGAGCAAGCTCAGCGGCGGGCAGCAACAGCGCGTCGCGCTCGCACGTGCGCTGGTCAACCGTCCCCAGGTGGTGCTCTACGACGAGCCGCTGTCCAACCTGGACAGCCTGCTGCGGTCCCAGATGCGCCGTGAGGTGCGAAGGCTGCACGACACGCTCGGCTCGACGTCGATCTACGTCACGCACGACCGCACGGAGGCCATGGCGCTCTCCGACCGCATCGCGGTGATGCAGGCCGGTGTCGTCCAGCAGATCGGCACTCCGCGGGAGATCTACACCTGCCCGGCCAACCGGTTCGTGGCCGACTTCATCGGGTTCGACAACCTCGTGGCGGCCGAGGTGGTCGCCTCGGACCGCGACGGCGCGCTGGTTCGGCTCGGCGGCGACGGTCCCCTCGTCCGGTGCGCGACCACCAGCGTGCGCCCGCCCGGCAGCATCGTGGAGCTCGCGGCGCGGGCCGGTGCGTTCCGGCTCGCCCCGGGCGTGCCTCAACCCGGGCTGTCGTTCCGCGCCCGGGTCAGCACGGTGACCTACCTCGGAGAGGACCTCGAGATCCAGGTGCAAGCGGGCGAGGTCGCGCTCCTTGCACGGATCCGCGACGCGGACGTCCGGGCCGCCACGCAGGGCACGGTCCCGGTCAGCGGTGACCAGGTGGACCTCAGCATCCGGCCGGAGGAGCTCGTGGAGATCGGCGCCTGAGCGCAGCTCGTGGCGAAGACAAGGCGCGACGGAGGAGACGGCGATGAAGTCGGCAGCGACGAAGCTGGGACGACGACGATCCCGCTGGTTCTTGGCAGCCGTGGCGGGGGCAGTCGGCCTCCTGCTCGCGGCGTGCGGTTCAGGAGGAGACACGGGAGGGGGCCGGCAGTCGGCGGTCGGAGCGCCGGTCCAGGAGCTGTACGCCGCGGCGCAGGCCGCGGGTGAGGACAAGGTCGTCGTCTACGGGATCAAGGGCAACGCCTGCTACGACCGGTTCTCGGAGCGCTTCCCGGGCATCACCGTGGAGTCGCAGTACATGGTCGGGGAAACCCAGGCCCGGCTCGAGCAGGAGCACGTCAGCGGTCAGAACGTCGGCGACGTCCTGCGCACCGGTTCCACGACGATGCTCGCCCTCACCAAGAGCGGGATCCTGACGCCGTTCACACCCGCGGACGTCCAGGGCATCCCGGAGGAGGCCTGGGGCCCGGACCACGCGTTCGTCGTCGACACCAGGCGCGTTGCCGGGATCGCCTACAACACGGCCCAGATCTCCCCGGACGAGGCCCCGAAGAGCTGGACCGACCTGGCCGACCCCCGGCTCAAGGGCAAGATCGTGATGCCGGACCCGACGGGCCCCGGGGCCGGACTCAGCATCCTGCAGGAGCTCCTGCAGACCGGCGGCGCCACCGACGACGCGTGGCTGGAGCGCTACGCCGCCAACGAACCGGCCCTGATCCAGGGCGTTCAGCCGGCCATCGAGGCGCTGCGCAGCGGCGAGTATGCGGTGATGATGGGCGGGCTGGACCAGATGACGGGACCGCCTCTCGCCGAGGGCTCCACCCTGAAGTGGGTGTTCCCCGTGACGGGTGCCTCGCCGGTCACCGGCCATTTCATCGGCGTCATCACGAACGCCCCGCACCCCAACGCGGCCCGGTTGCTGGAGAGCTGGCTGCTCAGCGAGGAGGGGCAGACCTGCCTCTCCCAGGAGGGGAACGAGTACCCGGTACGTGACGGCGTGCCCGGCCCGCCCGGCTTCCCCCCACTCGACGAGCTCGACGCCGTCACCCCGCCCCGGCCGGTCGACTACACCGAGCTGGAGCGTCAGCAGAAGTACCTCGAACAGTTCCAGACCGTCTTCGGGCGGTCCCGATGACACCGGCCACCGGCACGGGAGGACGCGCACATGCTTCGGCCTGAGGACAACAAGCTGATCACGGAGGTCGGGCCGGGGACCCCGATGGGCGAACTGTTCCGCCGCTTCTGGCTCCCGGTCGTGGCGAGCGAGGACATGGAGGATCCCGACGGCGCTCCGGTCCGGCTCCGGATCCTCGGTGAAGATCTGGTCGCGTTCCGCGACACCGACGGGAAGGTCGGCGTCCTGTCCGCCTACTGCCCCCACCGGCGGGCCAACCTGTTCTACGCCCGCAACGAGGAGGGCGGCCTGCGGTGCATCTACCACGGTTGGAAGTTCGACGTGACGGGCCGCTGCCTGCACATCCCGTCGGAACCGGCGCGCTCGAACTTCAAGGACAAGGTACGCGCCCCGGGATATCCCACGCAGGAGCGCGGAGGGCTCGTGTGGGCCTACATGGGGCCCCCGGACAAGCAGCCGGAGTTCCCCGAGTACGAGTGGGCCGACGTTCCGGCGAACCAACGCGTGATCAGCGCGAGCCTCGTCGAATGCAACTGGTTGCAGACGCTCGAGGGCGACATCGACACGGCGCATGTGTCGTTCCTGCACCGCACGCTCAATCCGGGCACCACGCTCAAGTGGGCGCGGTTCGTCGAGAACTTCACCGAGTACGTCACCAAGGACCGGTCGCCGTCGCTGACCGTGAAGAGCACCGACTACGGCTTCGTCTACGGCGGCAGGCGAGTCGGTGGTGAGGACGACTACTACTGGCGGTTCTCGCACTGGCTCGTGCCGTCCACATCGGAGACACCGGGGTCGGCCGAGCGCCCCGGGCGCATCGTCGTCCCGATCGACGACCACAACTCGATGTCGTTCTCCTTCGTCTGGCACCCGCACCGTGCACTCTCCGCAGAGGAGGCCATCGCGAACGGGCGGAACAACGGGCAGCCGCTGCATCCGTGGGAGCTCGCCGACGGGTATGTGATCGACACGCGCCGGTCCCCGCTCAACCGCGACAACGACTTCAAGATCGACCGACACGTGCAGCGGACCAAGCGGTTCAGCGGAATCCTCGGGACGCCGCCCGAGGAGGACCGGGCGATGACCGAGACGATGGAGCCGGTGCTCGACCGCAGCAAGGAACACCTCGGGACGAGCGACATCGCGATCATCGCGATGCGCCGGCGCCTGATCAAGATGGCCAGGGACCTCGCCGACGGGGTGGAGCCTGCCCTCGCCAAGCAAGCCTGGGCGTTCCGTACCCGGGGCTACGACGTGGTGTCGCAGCACGCCGAGTTCGAGGACGTGCTCGCGGAGCACATGTCCGAGCTGACGCCCGGTCGCGTGACGCCGGGATGAGCGTCCGCTCGATGATCAACGGGGAGACGAACGGGGCCGACCCGTGGCACATCGTGGACGTGGAGACGCTGGACGTCGACACGGTCGCCCTGGTCATCCACCAGGTTGAGGTCTCGCCGCGGGCTGATCAACTGGCCTACCGGGAGTCGGAGATCGACGCGCTCTGGACCCTCGCCGACATGGCGGCCCAGGCGGGCGACACGGACGCCCCCGAGTGGCTCGAGCTCCTCTGGCAGGCGCACGACCACATCGGCGACGGCGACCGGACACAGGCGCTCGCCACGCTCACGCGCTTGCGGGACAGGCTTGCGGAGACGGAACGGAGGCGGAGCCGGCACAGCGCATCGACGTGACTCCCGGTCGGGCGTGGACCGAACTCCTACCGATTCAGCGAATTCTGCTTCACTGCACATCGGTCGACGTCACGATGATTTCCGGCCCCGCCCGGAAATCATCGTGATCACGCCGGCCGGGTCGTGACCGGAAGCGCGCGCAACGCGTTCATCAGCAGGCCCGGCTCGGCGACGATCTCGTGCGGTGACACGGCCGTCCGCAGGCCGGGGAACCGGGCGAGCAGGCCGGTGAACGCCGCCTGCGCCTCCAGCCGCGCCAGCGGTGCCCCGAGGCAGAGATGGATGCCGTGACCGAACGCGACGTGCTGGTTGGGAGAGCGGGTCAGGTCGAGTTCCTCCGCGTCGGGCCGGGTGGTGGTGTCGCGGTTGGCGGCCAGCAATCCCACCAGCACGGTGTCGCCCTCCTTGATGGTGACACCGGCGAACTCGAAGGTCTCCACGGCGATCCGCAGCGTGCTCGTCTGCACCGGCCCGTCGATGCGCAGCAGTTCCTCCACCGCGCTGGGCACACGCTCCGGTTCGGCGCCCAGCACCGCCCACGCCCCCGGTCTGCGCAGCAGCATGTACACGCCGTTGGCGATGAGGTTGACCGTGGTCTCATGCCCGGCCACCAGCAGCAGGTAGATCATCGAGGTGAGCTCGTCCTCGGTGAGCGAGTCGCTGCCGTCACGCGCCCCGACCAGGGCCGATGTCAGATCGTCGGCGGGCTCTCGGCGCTTGCGCGCGATGAGGTCGCGCAGGTACTCGACGAACGCCGTGGCCGCCTCGGCGTACGCCTCCACCCCGATCACGGACGCATTGACGTCGGCGAACGACCATTCCCGGAATTTCTCCCTGCCACTCTCCGGCACGCCGAGCAACTCGCAGATCACCGCGACCGGCAGCGGATAGGCGAACTCCGCGACGAGATCGAACGAGGAGTCGGCCGCCCGTGCCACGAGCGGATCCAGCAGTTCGTCGGTCAACTGCTGGATCCGCGGAGCCAGCCGTTCCACCCGCCGCCGGGTGAACGCGGCGGCCACCAGCCGCCGCAGCCGGCCGTGCTCGGGCAGATCGACGTTGAGCATGTTGCTGTTGATGGCGCAGCGCAGGGCCGGATCCAGTTCGGCGGCGAAGGGCGGTCCGGTCTTGGCCAGCCGCGGATCGGTGAGCGCGGCGCGCGCCTGCTCGTAGCGGACGACAAGCCACGCCCATTCACCGTGGGGCAGCACGACCCGGTGCACCGGGCCGGACCTGCTGAGCTCCCCGTACAGCCGATGACGCTCATCGAGATCGGTAGTGAGAAAAAAGGGCGCGGGCGGGATGGAACCGGACAATCGAGCCTCCACCGATAAATCCTGACACCGATCCACGCTGAGCTGGTGACTTTCTGTCAGCATCTCAGGACGCCGGGATGCCACCCCACGGGATGCCGCGAATTCGTCGAGAGTCGATCGGTACGATTCAGCCGAGAAACAGGGACGAACCGGCGATCGCGGACGCATCGTGCGCTCGAGATAGCAGCCGGTTCACGGTGCCCGGTAGCGGTGCACGTCGTCATCACGTAGCGCCATGGCCGCGTCCGGCCCCGCGATGGAAGGCTGAGCGGGTGTCCGACGCGATGCCCGACCCGTACCTGGCCGCCGGTGCCCGCACGAGCCCCGAGATGCGGCGTGAGGCGGTACGACGGCGGGTGGCCGAGTCGGGCTTCGTACGCGTGGACGTGCTCGCGGGCGAGTTCGGCGTGAGCATCATGACCGTCCACCGCGATCTCGACGAACTCGAGGAGCGCGGTTTCCTGCGCAAGGTGCGCGGCGGCGCCACGAGCGCACCCACCGCCACCTTCCACGGCGACCTGCCGCACCGCATGCAGGCCGAGCAGGCCGAGAAGCAGGCGCTGGCCGCCGCGGCGCTCGCCGACGAGGTCTACGCAGGTCAGGTCGTGGCGCTCGACGACAGCACCACCGCTCTCGCGCTGGCGCGGCTCCTGCCGGAGAAGGCGCCGCTCACGGTGGTCACCCATTTCCTGCCCGTCGTCCGTGCGCTCGCGGGACGGGCAGGTGTCGAGGTCATCGGGCTGGGTGGTCGCTACGACCCGGCCTACGACTCGTTCCTGGGCCAGGCCACGGCCGAGGCGGCCGCCGACCTGCGCACCGACCTCCTCGTCATGTCCACCACCGCGGTCACCGACGGCGTCTGCTACATCCAGTCGCAGGACACCGTGATCACCCGCCGGGCACTCATCGCGAGCGCGGCCCGCACCGTCGCGCTCGTCGACCACACGAAGTTCGCGAAGCGTGCCCTGCACCGGCTCGTCGAGCTCTCCACGCTCGACCGTGTGCTCGTCGACAGCGCGACTCCCTCCGCCGTGGTGTCGGGCCTGCGCGCTCGCGGGGCACGGATCGACATCGTCGCGCTCCCTTAAACGGGGGCTGGATGAGATCGGATGTTAAGTTCGGCCCCCGAGGAAGGTCTCGAACGCTCACTGAACTGCATTTTCTCGGCGGCTCTCACTCTCCGATGTTAAATCTTGCGAAGTTGGGGTCATCGCCTGTCTACTGATCGTCGCCCCGCACCCGAGCTGGAGAACGGAGGAGCCGTCGATGACCTCGGACGCAGTGGCGCTCTGCGTGGACGCCGGCACCACCGTGATCAAGGCGGTCGTCTTCGATGCCGGCGGCCGCGAGCTCGTCGTCACCCGTCGCGACACGGCCGTGGCTCATCCCACGCGCGAACGCTCCGAGCAGGACATGGGCGAGGTGTGGGACGCCGTGGTCGCCACGGTGCGCGAGGCCGTGCAGCGAGTGGATCGCCCGGTCCGGCTGATCGCCTTCACCGCGCAGGGCGACGGTGCCTGGCTGGTGGACGCGGCGGGGCGCCCGGTCCGGCCCGCCGTGCTCTGGAACGACGGCCGCGCGGCCGACATCGTCGCCTCCTGGCGCAGCGAGGGCGTGCTCGACGAGGCCTTCCGCACCAACGCCTCGCTGACCAACGCGGGGCTCCCCAACGCCGTGCTCCGCGTGCTCGACGTCGAGGAGCCGGATGTCCTGGACCGGGCCGCAGCCGTGCTGACCTGCGGCAGCTGGCTCCTCCTGCGGCTGACCGGCGTGCTGGGGATCGACACGTCCGAGGCGTCAGCGCCGTGGCTCGACATCGGGAAGGGCGCCTACTCCGACGCGCTCGTCGCGCTCTACGGGCTGGAGCACCGGCGCGATCTGCTCCCCCCGCTCATCCCCGACTCCGACCGTGTGCACCCGCTCAGCGCCGACGCCGCCGCTCAGCTCGGGATCCCCGCAGGCACGCCGGTCGTGATCGCACCCTTCGACGTCGCCGCCACCGCGGTGGGCAGCGGAGCCACCGATCCCGGCCAGGCCACGAGCGTGCTCGGCACGACGCTCTGCACCGAGACGGTGATCACGCGGCCGGACACCGCAGGCGAGCCGAGCGGCCTCACGCTCGCGCTCGGCCGTCCGGAGCGGCTGCTGCGTGTCTTCCCCACGCTCGCCGGCACCGGCGTGATCGACTGGGCCGTCGCGCTGCTCGGCCTGCCCGGCCCCGCAGTGCTGTCCGACCTCGCCGCGCAGGCACCCCCGGGTGCCGACGGGCTGCGCATGCTGCCCTACCTCTCCCCCGCGGGCGAGCGCGCGCCGTTCCTCGACGCCGCCGCGAGCGGCCTGCTCACCGGTGCGACGTTCGCCCACGGCCGGGATCACGTCGCACGGGCGGTGCTGGAAGGCCTCGCCCACGTGATCCGGGACTGCCTCACCGCCGTCCGCAGCGGCAGCGCGGGTCCGACCGAAACCGCCGCGCCCACCGACCTGCGACTCTGCGGCGGGGGCACCGCAAGTCCACTGTGGTGCCAGCTCATCGCCGACGTCACCGGCGTCGACGCCGTCTGCACCGAGGACACCCAGACCGGTGCGAAGGGCGCGCTGCTCACGGCGCTCGCCGCACTCGGCGATTATGCGGACGTGTCCGCGGCCGCGGCGGCGCTGGTGCGCGAGCGGCATCGCTTCGTTCCGGACAGCACGGTCCAGGATCTGTACGACGCCGAGCACGCCGAGTTCCTCGCCACCCGGGCCCTCGCCGCACAGCGATGGGCGCACTGGCGCGCGGCCCGCCCGGGTGCGCTGCATGTCTGAGGATCTCGCCTGGATCGGCGTGGACCTCGGCACGCAGAGCGTCCGGGCGCTCGCGGTCGCCGACGACGGCACCCCGCTGGCCGCCGCGTCACGGCCGCTCACCAGCCACCGTGACGGTCCACGCCACGAGCAGGACCCCGACCAGTGGTGGTCCGCCACATCCGCCGCGCTGGCCGAGGTGACGGCCGCGATCGCCGGCGCGGGCACACGCGCAATCGGCGGACTGGCCGTCTGCGCCACGTCCGGGACCGTGCTGCTCACCGGACCCGACGGCACCCCCCGCACGCCCGGCCTCATGTACGACGACATCCGCGCAGGCGACCTGGCCGAGGAGGCCCAGAACGCCGGATCGGACCTCTGGGGCCGCCTCGCCTACCGGATGCAGCCCGCCTGGGCGCTGCCGAAGCTGCTCTGGTGGCGTGACCAGGGCCTGCTGCGTGACGGCGCCCGCCTGGCCCATCAACCCGACGTGATCACCACCCGGCTGGTCGGCCGTCCGGTGGCCGCCGACTCGAGCCACGCGCTCAAGACCGGGTACGACCTGCTCGAGGAGTGCTGGCCCCTCGACGTGCTGGCCCGGCTGCACCTCGACCCCGCCGTGCTGCCGCCCGTGCAGCGGGCGGGCTCGGTGCTCGGCACCGTCGGCGCCGCGGCCGCTGACGAGACCGGACTCCCGCCGGGCACCCCGGTGGTCGCGGGGATGACGGACGGATGCGCCGCCCAGCTCGGCGCGGGCGCGCTGGAGCCCGGCGAGTGGAACGCGGTGCTCGGCACCACCCTCACGCTCAAGTGGGTGAGCAGAACGCTTCTGCACGACCCCACCGGCGCCGTCTACTCCCACCGCGCCCCGCACGGGGATCTCTGGCTTCCCGGCGGGGCCTCCAGCACGGGCGCGGGCGTGATCAGCGAGCTGTTCCCGCACGAGGATCTCGACGGGCTGACCGCGGCCGCCGCCCAGGTCCACGACGTTCCACTGTGTTATCCGCTGGCGGGCACGGGCGAGCGGTTCCCGTTCGTGGCACCGGACGCGCAGGGGTTCGGCCTCGACATCCCGGATCCGGCCACCCGGTTCGCCGCCGTCTGCCACGGCGTGGCGCACGTCGAGCGGCTCTGCTTCGACCTCCTCCACCACGCCGGTGCCGACGTCTGCGGCCCCGTGAGCACCACCGGCGGCGGAGCCCGCAACCCCTGGTGGAACCAGCTGCGCTGCGACCTGCTCGGCGTGCCCGTGCGGGTACCGGCCGACGCGGAGGCCGCGCTCGGCATGGCCGTGCTCGCCGCCGGCGCCCACGACAGGGACATCGCAGGCGCTGCGAAACGGATCGTGCGCCTGCATCGCACGCTCGAACCCGATCTCACCCGTACCGCCGCCCTCGCTCGCGCGCACCGCGCGTTCGTCGATGCGCTGGAGCGGCGGGGGTGGCTCGACCCAGAGCTCGCCGCACACGCGCGGGCGCGCACCGAGAGGAACGACGCATGACCACCCGGGCCCGCGCCCTCGTCGCCGGCGACCGGTTCGTGCTGAACCGGTTGCTGGCGACGGACCTGGCCACCGAGGGAGCGTTCGACGTCCGCGAGCTGGAGCTCCCGTGGCCACACGTGCCCTTCGGCCCGGTCGCCGAGGTGGACGAGGCGTCCGGCTCCGAGGAAGAGCTGATGACGGCCCTGCAGGGCGTCCGCGTGTGCCTGACACAGATGGCGCCGCTCACCCGCCGGATCCTCGCGGCCTGCCCCGATCTGGAGCTGTTCGCCGTGTCGCGCGGGGGGCCGGTCAACGCGAACCTCGAGGCGGCCACCGAGCACGGCGTCGCGGTGACGTTCGCACCCGGACGCAACGCCACCTCCACCGCGGAGTACGCCGTCGGGCTGGTGCTCGCCGCGATGCGCCGCATCCCGCAGAGCCACCTCGGCGTCGTCGACGGGCGTTGGGAGAGCTCGCTCTACGCCTACGAGGAGACCGGGCTCGAACTGGAAGGGGCAACGGTCGGGCTCGTCGGTGCCGGGGCGGTGGGCTCGCGGGTGGCGCGGATCCTGCTGGCGTTCGGTGCCGACGTGCTGGTGGCCGACCCTTACGCCGATCCGGCCACCCTGCCGCCCGGCGTTCGGTTCGTCGAGCTGGACGAGCTGATCGCGACGTCACAGGTCGTGTCGCTGCACGCGCGCGTCACGGACGAGACCCGTGGCCTGATGAACGCCGCGCGCATCGCCGCGATGCCTGCGGGGTCCGTGCTGGTCAACTGCGCGCGAGGAGCGCTGGTGGACCACACCGCCCTCGCCGCGGCCCTCACCGACGGGCACCTGTTCGCCGCGGGCCTGGACGTGTTCGACGTCGAGCCGTTGCCCCCCGACCATCCGCTGCGCCACGCCCCGCACGTCGTGATGACCCCGCACCTCGCCGGGGCCAGCCGCGCGGTCGCGGAGCGGGCGAGCCGGATGGTGGCGGCCGAGGCCGGCCGATGGCTGCGGGGCCGGCCACCGCTGCACTGCGCCAACCCCGACGTCCTCGCGCGGGTCCGATGACCCTGCTGCTCGCCCGGCACGGACAGACCGTCTGGCACGCCGAGAACCGCTACGCCGGCGGACACAGCGACATCGACCTCACCCCCGCGGGTGTGCTGCAGGCCGAGCGGCTCGCCTCCTGGGCCCGCAAGCGCGGCGTCGACGCAGTGGTCGCCTCGCCGCTGCGCCGAGCCGTCGAGACGGCCCGCCCGAGTGCACTGGCCTGCGAGACCGAGCTGGAGATCGTCCACGACCTGCGCGAGGTGGGCTTCGGCGTCGCCGAGGGGCTCACGCTCGACGAGCTCGATCCGGATGTCGCCGCCCGGTTCCGCGCCGATCCGGCCGCCCACCCCTTCCCGGGAGCCGAGCATCCGGCCGCGGCCGCGAAGCGGGCCGCCGAGACGCTGCGTGCTCTCGCCGCGCGCGGATCCACCGTGCTGGTGGTCGCGCACAACACGCTGCTGCGGCTCGGGCTGTGCACGCTGATCGGCCTGCCCGTGGCCCGTTACCGGCACGTCTTCCCCCGACTGGAGAACGGTGCGGTCACCGAGGTGGCCGTGCCCGCCGACCGCGCGGCCCCCGCTGCGCTGCTCTCCCTCAACGTCCCCGTCCCGTGATGTTCCCCCGTCCTGTGGTGTTTCGTGCAGAGGAGTGGTCATGAGCAATGGTGCTCTCCGTAGTCGTCATCTGGGCAAGGCCCTCGCCGTCGCCCTAGCGGCCGTGGTGACCGCAGGTCTCACCGCGTGCGCGGACGTCGACGAGGGCGGCGGCACGCCCGCCGCGGGCGGCGACGGCGAGACGCAGAACGCGAAGGTCGCGTTCCTCATGCCCGACATCGCCTCCACGCGCTATGAGCTGGCCGACCGGCCGTTGTTCGAGGCCAAGGTCAAGCAGCTGTGTGCGGGCTGCGAGGTCGTCTACGCCAACGCCAACAGTGACGCCGCCCAGCAACAGCAGCAGGCGAACTCGGCGCTTGCGCAGGGTGTCAAGGCGATCGTCCTCGACCCCGTGGACTCGACGGCGGCAGCGAGCATCGTCACCACCGCACGGGCCCAGGGTGTGCCGGTGATCGCCTACGACCGCCCGATCCCGGACGTGCCTGCCGACTACTACATCTCGTTCGACAACGAGGCGATCGGCTCCATGATCGCGAAGTCGCTGGTCGACAAGCTCGAGGCCGACGGTGTGCAGGGCGGGCTGCTGCAGGTCAACGGCTCGCCCACCGACGCGGCAGCGGGCCTGATCAAGAAGGGCATCCATTCCTCGATCGACCCCAGTGGCCTGCCGCTGCTCGCCGAGTTCGACACCCCCGACTGGGAACCGTCGAAGGCGCAGGACTGGGTGAGCGGCCAGATCACGAAGTTCGGCCCGCAGATCGTGGGCGTCGTGGCGGCCAACGACGGCACCGGCGGCGGCTCCATCGCCGCGTTCAAGGCCGCGGGCGCCCCGGTGCCGCCTGTGACGGGCAACGACGCCGAGCTCGCGGCCGCGCAGCGGATCATCGCGGGCGACCAGTACAACACCATCTCGAAGCCCATCAAGATCGTTGCCGAGGCCGCCGCGGTCACGGCGCTCCAGTTCGTCAACGGTGAGCGCCCGGCCGGCAAGACCACCCTGTTCAACACCCCCAGCGAGCTGTTCACGCCGACCGTGGTGACCAAGGAGAACCTCAAGGAGGTGCTGATCGACTCCGGGGAGATCAAGGCCTCGGACCTGTGCACCCCCGAGTACGCCACCGCCTGCAGCCAGGCCGGGCTCGCATGACGGCCGGTGGTCCGGCGCTAGCGCTGCGCGGCATCAGCAAGAGCTTCGGTGCTGTCGCCGCCCTGACCGATGTGGACCTCGACGTCGCACCTGGCCAGGTGGTGGCTGTCGTGGGCGACAACGGTGCCGGCAAGTCCACGCTGGTGAAGGTGCTCGCCGGCGTCCACCCGCCCGACTCCGGAACGATCACGTTCGGCGGCGAGCCGGTGAGCATCACCGACCCGGCGGCGGCCCATGCACTCGGGATCGCCACCGTGTTCCAGGACCTCGCCCTGTGCGAGAACCTCGACGTCGTCGAGAACCTGTTCCTCGGCCGCGAGCTGCGCCGTCGGCGCCTCGACGAGGTGACGATGGAGACGCGGGCCTGGGAGCTCCTGCGCCAGCTCTCGGCGAAGATCCCCACCGTCCGTGTGCCGGTGGCGTCGCTCTCGGGCGGCCAGCGCCAGACCGTGGCGATCGCCCGGTCGCTGCTCGGGGACCCGAAGATCATCATTCTCGACGAGCCGACGGCGGCGCTCGGTGTCGCGCAGACCGCCGAGGTGCTCAACCTCATCGAGCGGCTGCGCGAGCGAGGGCTCGGCGTGATCATGATCAGCCACAACATGGAGGATGTCCGCGCAGTGGCCGACTCCGTGGCCGTGCTGCGGCTCGGACGCAACAACGGTGTCTTCGACGTCGCCTCCGTGACATCCGAGGAGATCATCGCTGCGATCACCGGGGCCACGGACAACGCCGTGACCCGTCGCGCCGCCGCGCAGGCGGGAGGCATGCCGTGACCGGCATCCACAGTGGTCCCCAGGCCGCGCCGCCGGCCTCGGGGGAGGCGCTCGACCGGCAGGACGAACGGCTGCGGCGGTCCGTCGGGGTGCGGGGTGCGGTCGCCGGGTCACTCGAGCGGATCCGGTCGGGCGACCTCGGCGTGGTGCCCGTCGTGGCCGGGCTCGTGGTGATCTGGACGGTCTTCCAGGTGCTCAACCCGATCTTCCTCTCGCCCGCCAACCTCGTGAACCTCGCGATGGAGAGCGTCGCTGTCGGCGTGATCGCCCTCGGCATCGTGGCGGTTCTCCTCGTCGGGCAGATCGACCTGTCGGTCGGCTCGGTCAGCGGCCTGGCCGCGGCGATCCTCGCCGTGACGTACGTGAGCCGGCACCTGCCCGTGTGGGTCGCACTCCTCGCCGCGGTCGCGGCGGGATGCGCGATCGGGTTCCTCTACTCGCAGATGTTCACGCGCTTCGGGGTGCCGAGCTTCGTCGCGACGCTGGCCGGGCTCCTCGGGTTCCTCGGTGCGCAGCTCTGGCTGCTCGGCGCGGCCGGTGCGATCAACCTGCCCTTCACCTCCGGGCTGGTGTTCTTCGCGCAGCTCGCGTTCGTGCCCGAGGTGCTCTCCTACGTGCTCGTGCTGGTCGCGGCGGCAGGACTGTTCGCCAGCCGGTTCCTCCTGGCGCGGGAACGCCGGCGGGCCGGGCTGTCGGCACGCTCCACGCAGCTCATCGCGGCCGAGAGCGCCGCCGTGCTCGTCGGGCTCGGGGCGGCGGTCTGGTACCTCAACCGCGGTCGCGGCGTCGGCTGGATGTTCGTGCTGTTCGTGGCGCTCGTCGTGGTGATGCACTACCTGCTCACGCGCACCGGGTGGGGACGGTCGGTGTACGCGGTGGGCGGCAACGTGGAAGCTGCCCGGCGCGCGGGCATCAACGTGTCCCGGGTCTACATATCGGTGTTCGTGCTCTGCTCGGGGCTCGCCGCGCTCGGCGGCGTGCTCGCGGCGGCCCGGCTGGCAGCTGCGAACCAGAGCAGCGGTGGCGGCGATGTCAACCTCAACGCCATCGCGGCTGCGGTCATCGGCGGCACGAGCCTCTTCGGCGGGCGCGGCAACGCCTTCGCGGCACTGCTCGGGATCCTGGTGATCCAGTCGATCTCCAGCGGCCTGACGCTGCTGAACCTCGACAGTTCGTTCCGGTTCATGGTGACCGGGCTGGTGCTCGCCCTGGCGGTGGCGCTGGACTCGGTGGCGAGGCGCAGCCGCGCGTCGCACGGACGGGCGTGACCGGCTGGCGCCTTCGGTCGGATGGGAGGGGGCGGTGGCCACGAGGGGTGCCACCGCCCCCGCGACGTCTCCGACTGTTTCGGGCATTCCGGCAGCCGCCGAACAGAGCCCACCGAAGAATGCGATTCGGACAATTCTTCGACATTGACGCCGGACGCGTCGGGTGATGTACTGGAGAAAGTAAAGTACAATATTTCACATTTCCCGGTGCAGGATTTCCCACAATGACGTCGAGGGCGGACCGTATCGCGCAGTGTCCGGCGCCGTCCGTTGCGCTCGGCACGCCGCACCACCCTTTCCCTCCCCCGGACCTCCTGTTCACCGTCTCCCCGGCCCGGCGGCCGGACAGCGCACGACCTGAACCGCCCACACCCGCATCCGCCGCGGTCGCCCCCGCTGCACACGGACGTGCCAGGAGGATCAGCTCATGTTCAGAACCCGCAGGCGCTGGCTCGTCGCGGCGTTCGTTCTCGCGATCACCGCGATCGCGTACATCGACCGGGTCAACCTCTCGATCGCGGCTCCCGTGCTCACCACCGAGTTCCACACCAACGCCGCGGTCATGGGTCTGCTGCTGTCGAGCTTCACCTGGACCTACACCCTGCTCAACCTGCCTGCGGGCATGCTCGTCGACCGCGTGCGCACGCGGATTCTCTACTCTGCGGCACTCCTGATCTGGGCGGTGTCGAGCTTCCTCACCACGCTGGCAGGGTCCGTGGCGGCGATGTTCGGCCCCCGGCTGCTCCTGGGCGTCGGCGAGGCGCCGTTCGCTCCCGCCGCCATCAGGACGCTCGCCGACTGGCTGCCGAAGTCGGAGCGTGGCACGGGCAGCAGCATGTTCATCTCCGGAGTCGCGCTCGGCACCGCGGTCGGGCCGCCCGGTCTCGCGTTCCTGGTCAGCACGTACGGCTGGCAGAGCTGCTTCATCGCGTCCGGCACGCTGTCGCTGCTGGCCGCGGTGATCTGGTACGCCTGGTACCGCCATCCCCTCGAGGACAGCAGGCTGACCGGGCGAGAGCGAGAGCTCATCGTCGCCGACCAGGAGCCCCCACAGCAGGAGGGCCGGGCCCCGTGGAGCGCGATCATCAGGCACCGCGACATCTGGGCGATCACGAGCGGGTACTTCTGCCTGCTCTACATCCTCTACACGTTCATCACCTGGCTGCCCAGCTACCTGGTGCAGGACCGGGGCATGACGGTGCTGAGCTCGGGATTCACCACCTCGATCCCCTGGATCTGCGCGTTCGTCGTCGGGCTGCTCGGCGGCCGGATCTCCGACGTCGCCGTGCGGCGGGGCATGTCCTCGCTGGACGCGCGCAAGATCGTGCTGGTCGGTGGGATGGTGGCGGCGCTGGCGATCCTGGGTACCGCGTTCTCCGCGTCGGGCGCCGTGGCGGTGCTCTGCTTGTCGGTCTCCACCTCCGGCATCATCTTCTCCAACGGTGCGGTCTGGGCCGCCACCACGGACATCATGCGAAGCCTGAACCTGTCCGGTTCGGCCACGGGTTTCGTCAACGGGCTGGGCAACGTCGGGGGGATCCTCGGCCCGATCGTCACCGGGGCGCTCGTCTACGCGACGGGCTCCTTCGTCGTCCCGCTCGTGGTGGCGGCCGGGCTCGCGCTCGTCGGCGCGCTCGCCTGGGCGTTCGGCATGCGCAGCGCGCCCACGGCATCGGTGGCGGGTCGACCGGTCGCAGGAATGGGAGACGCGCGATCGAGCGCGGCGGGAGCCGGATCATGAGGAGGAACGGATGACCACCGAGAGCGCGCTATCCGGAATCCGGGTGGTCGACGCCGCCACCCTCGCCGCCGGACCGCTGGTCGCCACCTGGCTCGCCGAGTTCGGCGCCGAGGTGATCAAGATCGAGCAGCCCCGCGGCGGCGACCCGCTGCGGCAGTGGGGCGCGCAGAAGGACGGCGTCGGGCTGATGTGGAAGAGCTTGGGACGCAACAAGAAGTCGGCCACACTCGACCTGCGCCAGGAAGCGGGACGGGACCTGCTGCGTGAGCTGGTGAGCCACAGCGACGTGCTGATCGTGAACCTGCGGCCGTCCACGCTGAACCGGTGGGAGCTCGACTATCCCCGGCTGCAGGCCGACAACCCGGGCCTGGTCATGCTGCACGTGTCCGGGTTCGGTGCGGGCGGTCCCAAGAGCGACCGCCCGGGGTTCGGCACGCTCGGGGAGGCGATGAGCGGGTTCGCCCACATCACCGGGCATCCCGACGGCCCGCCCACGCTGCCCTCGTTCATGCTCGGCGACGGCGTCGCCGCGCTGACGGCCACCTACGCGGTGATGATGGCGCTGTATCACCGTGACGTACACGGCGGTACAGGTCAGCACATCGACATCAACCTGATCGAGCCCCTCGCGCGGCTCATCGAGCAGCCCGTGCTGACCTACGACCAGCTCGGCACCGTGGCCGGGCGCACGGGCAACCGCTGGGACATCAGCGCGCCGCGCAACGCCTACCGCACCAAGGACGGGTACTGGCTGGCGATGTCGGGCAGCGCGCCCACCATCGCGATGCGGGCCCTGCGGGCGGTCGGCCGCGCCGACCTGACCGAGGACCCTCGGTTCGCCGAGGCGCAGCAGCGGCTGGCCAACGCCGCCGAGATCGACCGCGTGATGGCCGAGTGGATCGGTGAGCGCACCCTCGACACCGTGATGGACGTGTTCGACGAGGAGCAGGTCGCCGCCGCCCCGATCTACGACGCCGAGCAGCTCCTCGCCGATCCCCAGATGCAGGCCCGCGGTGTCTACGCCGCACATCCCGACCCCGACCTCGGCACGATGCGCGTCCAGGGCCCGGTCCCCCGGTTCTCCGAGACGCCGGGCCGGGTCGAGCATCTGGGTCCCGCGCTGGGCGAGCACAACGACGAGGTCTATCTGGACCTCCTCGGCCTCGACGCTGACCGCTACCGCCGGATGCAGGCCGACGGTGTCATCTGACGCCGTGCCCGCATCCCGACAACGCCAGTGTCGAGGAAACGAGAGCGTCTTACCCGCCTCCGGGCAAGGAACCCCGTTTCCGCGACACTGGAGAAAGAGGTGCGAGAGATGACCGTCCGGGCCCGCCGCTCCGAGCTCGCCACGCCCGCGAGCAACGAGTGGATGTTCGCGAAGGCCGCCGCCTCCGGAGCCGATCTGGTGTTCCTCGACCTGGAGGACGCCGTCGCCCCGGCCCAGCGGGAGGCCGCGCGGGGGAAGGCTGCCGCTGCGCTGCGGGACCTCGACTGGGGCCGCACCGTGCGCGCGATCCGCATGAACGCCGTCGACACCCGCTGGGCGCACGCCGACGTGATCGAGGTCGTCACGCAGGCGCGCGAGGCCCTCGACGTGATCATCGTGCCGAAGGTCCGCAGCGCCCGGGACGTGTGGTGGGTCGACGTGCTGCTCACCCAGCTCGAAGAGGTGCTGGGCCTGCAGAAGCGCATCGCCCTCGAGGTGCTCATCGAGGAGACCGAGGGCCTGCAGAACGTCGCCGAGATCACCAGGGCCAGCGACCGGCTCGAGGCCGTGGTCTTCGGTGCCGGCGACTTCTCGGCGTCGCAGGGCGCACGCGTCGACACCAACTTCGACCCGGTCGTCGACTATCCCGGCGACATGTGGCACTACGCCAGGGCGCGGATCGTCGTGGCCGCCCGGGCGGCGGGCATCGACGCGATCGACGCACCGTTTCCCGCCTACCGCGATCCCGAGGCCTACCGCACCGCCTGCGACCGTGCCGCGGCGATGGGATACGTCGGCAAGTGGGCCATCCACCCCAGCCAGGTCGGACCGGCGAACGAAGCCTTCGCACCCACGCACGACGAGATCGCACACGCCCGGAAGGTCGTGGCGGCCTACCGCGAGGCGGAGGCGACCGGCCGCGGCGCCACCGGCCTCGACGGGATGCTCGTCGACGCCGCCCACCTGCGCCTGGCCGACAACATCACCCGCCGGGCCGAACTGCTCGGGCTCTGACCAGGAAGGGCACACATGTCGTCAGCACCTCGGCAACGCCGGATGACCCTGGTCGGGTTCATGCAGGCCGGCAACGTGACCGTCTACTCCGGGTCCTGGCGGTACCCGTCCGCGGACCTGTCCTTCCTCGACCTCGGCTACTACCAGAAGATCGCGCGCACCCTCGAGGAGGGGAAGTTCGATCTCGTGTTCTTCGACGACCGGCTCGCCATGCCCGGCGTCTACGGCGACTCGGTCGCCGAGGCGGTCCGCTACGGCGCGCGGCCGATCAAGCTCGACCTGACGGCGATCCTCGGCGGGATCATCGGTGCCACCGACCGGATCGGGATCGGGGCCACCTACTCCACCACCTACTACGACCCGTTCCACGTGGCCCGCACGTTCTCCACCCTCGACCACCTCTCCCGCGGCCGGGCCGCCTGGAACGTCGTCACGTCGGTCAACGACTCCGAAGCGCAGAACTTCGGGCTGGAGCAGCATCTCGGCCACGACGAGCGCTACGACCGCGCGCAGGAGTTCATCGAGACCGTGGTCGCCCTCTGGGAGTCCTGGGATGACGACGCCCTGGTCATGGACCGGGAGACGGGGATCTTCGCCGATCCCGACAAGGTCCACGAGATCAACCATCGCGGGAAGTGGTTCAACGCCCGCGGGCCACTCACCGTGCCGCGCACCCCACAGGGCAGGCCCGCGATCCTGCAGGCCGGGCAGTCCGGTCGCGGCCGGGAGTTCGCCGCGCAGTGGGCGGACCTGATCTTCACCGGTGATCCCGGCCTCGCGGTCGCCCAGCAGCACTACCGCGACCAGCGCGACCGGATCGCCGCGGCAGGCCGCTCGCCCGACGACGTCAAGTTCCTGCCCATGGCCTACACCGTGATCGGGGAGACCGAGGCGATCGCCGCGGAGAAGGAACGGCTGTTCCTCGAGAGCTACGTGCATCCGATGGCGTCGCTGACGCTGCTCTCCGAGGTGCTGAACTACGACTTCTCCCAGCACGATCTGGACGACGTCGTCACCGAGGAGATGATCAACGCCGCCTCGGGGATCCGTGGCCTGGCCGACGGCGTCCGCCGGCACCTGGGCCGTGGCGACGTCACGGTGCGCGACCTGGCTGCGCATCGCGCCACCCTGCTCCAGGGCCCGCGCTTCGTCGGCACCGCCGAACAGGTCGCCGACCAGATGGAGGAGTGGTTCCGGGGCGGGGCGTGCGACGGGTTCGTCATCGCGGCGACCCACCTGCCCGGGGCATTCGAGGACGTCGTGCGGATGGTGGTGCCGATCCTGCAGCGCCGGGGCCTCTTCCGCACCGAGTACGAGGGCGTGACGCTGCGCGATCACCTCGGGCTCGCCCGGCCCTCATGACGGCAACGACGTTTCCCGTGTCCGTGAAAGGTGTCGTGGTCCGGGCGAACCGGGTGCTGCTCCTGAGGAACGAGCGCGACGAGTGGGAGCTGCCGGGCGGCCGGATCGAGATCGGGGAGACGCCCGAGGCGTGTGTGGCACGCGAGATCCGCGAGGAGACCGGCTGGACGGTCAGCATCGGACCGATCCTCGACAGCTGGATGTACTACATCGCCGCCGCCCCGCGGCACGTCTTCATCGTGACCTACGGCTGCCGGCTCGACACCGACGCGGAACCCGTGCTGTCGGGCGAACACCGGGAACTCGGGCTGTTCGGTCTCGACGAGACGGCGCGGTTGTGCATGCCCGCCGGGTATCGGCGTTCGATCGCTTCCTGGTTCGTGCGACTCGGCACCTGACGACTGGGCGCCCGAACGGACTGAGCCACGGTGCCGACGCGCGGCGTCGGCACCGTGGCTCAGTGGGCCCGATGTCCTAGTGTCGAGGAAACGAGGTCGTCTTACCCATCTCCGGCGCCCAGGCGGCGCCTCGCGGCGTTGTCGTCGGCGCCGATACAACAGCGGTATCGGCGCCTCCTCCGCCTTGCGATCCATCCGCCTGGACACCGGATCCGGGCAAGGAACCCCGTTTCCGCGACACTAGCGGGAGCGTGGATCCGCGTCGGGCTGGGTCTCCCCCGCCGTGCCCTGCGCCGCCACCTCGTACGGCGACGCCCGGTGGCCGACGTGTGCCTCGTTGCGGAAGCGTTCGACGAGGTGCGGGTAGTGCAGCTCGAACGCCGGACGCTCCGAACGGATCCGCGGCAGCTCCGTGAAGTTGTGCCGCGGCGGTGGGCAGCTCGTGGCCCACTCCAGCGAGTTGCCGAAGCCCCACGGGTCGTCGGAGGTGACGACCCGTCCGTAGCGGTAGCTGCGGAAGACGTTCCAGATGAACGGAAGCGTCGAGGCACCGAGGACGAACGCACCGATCGACGAGATCGAGTTCAGGATCGTGAAGCCGTCGGTCGGGAGGTAGTCGGCGTAGCGGCGGGGCATGCCCTCGTTACCCAGCCAGTGCTGCACCAGGAACGTCAGGTGGAACCCGATGAACGTGAGCCAGAAATGGACCTTGCCCCAGGTCTCGTCCATCATCCGGCCGGTCATCTTCGGGAACCAGAAGTAGATGCCGGAGTAGGTGGCGAACACGATCGTGCCGAACAGCACGTAGTGGAAGTGCGCCACCACGAAGTAGGTGTCCGAGACGTGGAAGTCCAGCGGCGGGGACGCCAGCAGGATGCCCGTGAGGCCGCCGAAGAGGAACGTCGCCAGGAAGCCCAGCGCGAACAGCATGGGCGGCTCGAACGTGATGTGGCCCTTCCACAACGTGCCGATCCAGTTCACGAACTTGACGCCCGTGGGGACCGCGATCAGGAACGTGGTGAACGAGAAGAAGGCCAGCATCACGGCGCCGGTGGCGTACATGTGGTGCGCCCAGACCGCCACCGACAGCGCGGCGATGCCGAGCGTGGCGTAGATCAGGCCCTTGTAGCCGAAGATCGGCTTGCGGGCGAACACCGGGAAGACCTCGGACACGATGCCGAAGAACGGCAGCGCCACGATGTAGACCTCGGGGTGGCCGAAGAACCAGAACAGGTGCTGCCACAGGATGACGCCGCCGTTGTCGGGGTCGAACACGTGGCCGCCCAGGTGGCGGTCGACCAGCAGGCCGAACAGCGCGGCGGTGAGCAGCGGGAACGCGATGATGATCAGGATGGCCGTCACCAGGATGTTCCAGGTGAAGATCGGCATCCGGAACATCGTCATGCCCGGCGCGCGCATGCAGACGATCGTGGTGACGAAGTTGACGCCACCGAGGATCGTGCCCAGCCCGGACACCGCCAGACCCACGATCCACAGATCGGCACCCGCGCCCGGTGAGAACGTCACGTCCGACAGCGGCGTGTAGGCAAACCAGCCGAAGTCGGCGGCCCCACCCGGTGTCATGAAACCGCTGATGACGGTGAGCCCACCGAACAGGAAGAGCCAGTACGAGAACGCGTTGAGCCGCGGGAACGCGACGTCGGGCGCCCCGATCTGCAGCGGCACGATGTAGTTGGCGAAGCCGAACAGGATCGGCGTCGCGTACAGCAGCAACATGATCGTGCCGTGCATCGTGAACAGCTGGTTGTACTGCTCGTTCGACAGGAACTGCAGGCCCGGTACGGCCAGCTCACCCCGGATCAGCAGCGCCATCGCGCCGCCGGCCAGGAAGAACCCGAACGACGTCACCAGGTAGAGGATGGCGATGTCCTTGGGGTCCGTGGTCCGCAGCATCTTGAGCAGCACGGAACCCTTGGGGGTGCGTCTCGCCGGGTACGGGTGTCCTGCGATCGGCTTCGGTGCGACCGCGGTCAAGGTGCGACCTCCTGCGCGAGGGCTGGTGTCTGCACTGGCATTGCCTCCTGCACTGGACCTCCGCTGCACTGCCCGGCGATCGGACATATCGGGTGATCGCAGCTTAGCTCTACCAGACGTAGAGAACCCAGCCGGGTCGGGGACGGAACACCCATCTCTCGCCGAGGCCGCAATACAACCATCCCGCCCGGGGAGGGCCGGAGGGTGGTCACCCGTGACCGTGGTCGCCAGGCCCGGGCAGGGACACCTGCGGTGGGCGAGCCGGCCTACCGGGCGGCCTGGCCCAGACCGGCGAGCATGATGTCCAGCCCGCGGGCGAACAGCTCGTCGTCGCTCCACGCTTGGTCACCGAGGTGGCCGGAGGCGACCAGCGTCGGGTAGGTCGCCGGGCTGCCCTCGAGGCGCTTGCGCGCCCCCTGGCGGGCGTCGGGATCGTCGGTGCGCCGCCAGGTGGTCTCGGTGAGCGCGGATCCGATCACGTAGTTGGCGAGGCCGTGGGTGGCAGCCGCGAGCCCGACGCCCGTGAACCCGGCCCGCGCGAGCGTGGACTGGAGGCACTCGGTTCTCGCGAGCACGTTCGGTCCGAGCATCGGCCTGCCCAGCAGGCCGGGCGCCCACGGGTGACGCAACATGGCGGCCCGCCAGCCGTGGATCAGCTCACGCGCATCGGCCCGCCAGTCGTCGCTCACCTGCGGCAGCGCCACCTCGCCGAAGATGTGGTCCAGAGCGAGGTCGAGGACGTCCTCCTTGGTCGTGACGTGCCAGTAGACGGTGGTGGCGCCCACGCCGAGGTGCTCGGCGAGCCTCCGCATCGTCAGCCGGTCGGCGCCCTCCCCGTCGAGGAGTTCGACCGCACCCTCGACGATCCGGTCCCGGGTCAGCGGAGGCGAGTTGCGGTAGCGACGGGGCTCGCGCATCCACACCGAACCGGCGGTCCCGCTGGTCCGCCCACCTCGTCCGCCGGCAGATGAACGGGAATCGGTCGCGCCCACGCCCCACACCCTAGTACGGTGCACCGTCTCTAGACCAACGTTCGATAACTAGTCCAACGTTCGAGGAGTCAGGTTGACGCAATCGTCCGGCCGGTGGTGGGTGCTGGTCACGGCCGGTCTGGCACAGCTGGTCGTGGTGCTCGACTCGACGGTCGTCACCATCGCGCTCCCGTCTGCCCAGCAGGACCTGGCGATGACCGATGCATCCCGCAGCTGGGTCATCACCGCGTATGCCCTCCCCTTCGGGGGCCTGCTCCTTCTCGGGGGAGGACTCGTCGCCCGCCTGAGGCGACGCCGCGCCTTCGTCACGGGTCTCGCCGGTTTCGCCATCGCGTCGATGGTCGCCGGCTCGGCGCCCACCGCGGCGCTGCTCTTCGCCGGGCGGGCCGGGCAGGGGGTGTCCGCCGCCCTCCTGGCCCCGGCAGGCCTCGCGGTCATCTCGACGGTGTTCGTCGAACCCCGTCAGCGAAGCCTCGCGTTCGGAGTGTTCGGCGCCCTGACGGGAGCGGGAGCCGCGGTCGGCCTGCTGCTCGGCGGACTGCTCACCGAGGCCCTCGGCTGGCGCTCGTGTCTCTGGATCAACGTCCCGATCGTCGCGATCGCTGTCGCCGGTGCGTGGCTGGTGGTCCCCCGGTCAGCAGGACGAGCGGTCCGGCTCGACCTGCTCGGCACGGCGACCAGCGCCATCGGCATGAGTGCGGCGGTGTTCGGGCTCACGGAGGTCGCCACCCGCGGATGGACCGATCCGCTGGTGCAGGGATCTCTGGTGCTAGGGGTGATCGGCCTGGTCACGTTCGGCGTCGCTCAACTCAGGGTCGGCGCGCCCCTGCTGCCACCCCACGTCGTGCTCGACCGCACGCGCGGCGGCGCCTTCCTGGCGATCGGGCTGCCCCAGCTGGCGATGTTCGGGTTCTTCCTCGTGCTGACGTACTGGTTCCAGGAGATCCTGGGCTACCGGCCCCTCCAGGCCGGCCTGGCATTCCTGCCTCTCGCCGTCGCCATCGCGATCGGCTCGACCGTGATCGCGGGCGGTCTCGGCCCCCGCGTCCCCACCCGCGTTCTCATCCCGGCGGGCCTCCTGGTCATGGCGGCAGGCACGGGGCTGCTGATCGGGCTCGACCCCACCGACCCGGCTCTCTACCTCACCCGGTTCCTGCCGGCCGAAGCCCTCATCGGCCTCGGCCTCGGCTGCGCCCTCACCGCCGCGGTCAACACGTGTACCCACGGTCTCCGGCCCGACGACACCGCAGCGGCGGCCGCAGCCGTCAACGCCGTGCAGCAACTCGGCGGATCCGTCGGAACCGCCCTGCTCAACACGGTGGCCGCCATGGTCACGATGCGTGGACTGCAGCGCTCCCCGGACTTCGCGTCCTCCGATCGCCTCGTCCCGGCCACCGTCGCGGGGTTCGATGCCGCGCTCGTGACCGCGGCGACCATCCTGGCCGCCACCGCCGTCACCGTCGGGCTGGTCATCCCCCGGCGCCCACCTGCCGATCACCACTCGGCGGCCGCCCACGACGAGAACTGACCGAGAAATCGGCTACGACCACTTTCGTCCGCGGAGAAGACACCGGCGTAGTTCGTCGAATTGCGACCGATCGCGCATTCGATGCGCGCAGTGATTGACCTTGACGCCCCCGGCCGCCTCCGGCATCGTCGGAAGCGGCGCCGCCCACCGGAGAATAGCGCGCCACCAAACGAGTACCCATGAGCCGGTAACGCATACCTGCAATGAGGCAGCGGATCCGGTTCTTCGATGGGCTCCGGCAATCTCTTCGAACCGACCGAGTGGGTGCACGCGCAATCCGTCGTCCATGGCTACTGGAGGTAGTTCTTACATGGCCAGCACACTCGCCGCCGGCGCCGACACCCTCCGTGCGGCGCTGACCGGACAGCTCGTCACCCCGGAGTCGTCCGAGTACGACGACGTCAGGCGGGTGTGGAACGCCGACACCGACGGCCACCCGGCGGTGATCGTCCGGTGCGAGTCGGACGCCGACGTGGTGGCGGCGATCGGCTTCGCCCGGGACGCCGGCCTGGAGATCGCGGTGCGGGGCGGCGGCCACAGCATCGCAGGGATGTCCACCGTCGACGACGGGCTGGTCATCGACCTCAGCCTGATGAACAGCGTGCAGGTCGACCCGGCAGCCCGGCGCGTCAAGGTCGGTGGTGGTGCACTGCTCAGCGATGTGGATGCTGCCGCCCAGAAGCACGGCCTCGCCGCACCCGCCGGAATGATCAGCCACACCGGGGTGGCCGGGCTGACGCTCGGCGGCGGCCTGGGGTGGCTCACCAGAACGGCCGGGCTGAGCATCGACAACCTGGTGTCGGTACGGCTGGTCACCGCAGCCGGACAGGTGGTGCGGGCCGCCGCCGACGAGAATCCGGAGCTGTTCTGGGCCGTCCGCGGCGGCGGTGGCAACTTCGGGGTGGTCACGCAGTTCGAGTTCCGCCTCCACGAGGTCGGCCCGAACATTCGGTTCGCCATGCTGTTCTACGGTCAGGAGCAGGCCGCCGAGATGTTCCGGCTCGGCCGCGAGGTGCTGGCCGACCTGCCCCGGCAGTTCACGCTGCTGATGGCCGCGACGGACGCCCCGGCGGCTCCGTTCGTCCCCGAGCAGTTTCACAACCAGCGCGGTTACGCCATTCTGCTGGCCGACGTCAGCCCGGAGGAGGAGGGCTCCGAGGCGCACGACCAGGTGGTCGCCCGGATCCGGGAGCAGCTGCCGCCGCTGTTCGACACGGTCGGTCCGATGCCCTTCGTCGAGCTGCAGAAGCTCTCCGACGAAAGGACGGCCTGGGGCCACTACTGCTACGAGAAGAGCGCGAACTTCACCGAGCTGTCCGACGAGGTCATCGAGATCCTCGTCGCACAGGCACCGCTGCGGACCTCACCGCTGTCCATGTTCCTGATGGTCCGGCTGGACGGCGCCTACAGCGACGTTCCTGACAGCGACACCGCGTTCGGCGGTACACGCACACCCCAGTTCGGCGTGTTCATCACCGGTGTGTCGCTCGAGTACGAGGAGATGGCCACCGACCGCGACTGGGTGCGGTCCTGCTGGCAGGCTCTGCAGCCCCACGCCATCGGGATCGGCAGCTACGTCAACGCCATGTCCGAGTTCGAGGACGACCGGGTACGGGCCTCCTATGGCGAGAAATACCCCCGGCTGGCCCGGATCAAGGCCGAATACGACCCGCAGAACGTGTTCCACCGAAACCAGAACATTCTGCCCGGCTGAGCGTCCCTTACCCCGTTTCCGGACATGCGAAGATTTCTTGCGGCATAGAGTGGAGGGAAACCGCCGCACGAAACGGAGCACCCGGTGCCGGAAAACGACGTCGCATCCGCACGGCCGCTGCAGGAACAGCTCGTCGGCGCATGGGAACTGGTGTCCTACGAAGCGCGCAGCGACGACGATGGGCGGACGGTCCATCCCCTGGGCGATGACGCCTCGGGGTACGTCATGTACACCCCGGACGGTCACGTGTCGGTACAGATCATGCGACCCGGCCGGCCGCCCTACCAGGTCGCCGGCCCCGGCGACGGGACGGCCGCGGAGCGTGCCGACGCCGCGGACGGGTACCTCGCCTACTCGGGCGCGTATCGCGTCGTCGACAACTCGGTCGTCGTCCACGAGATCGACGTGAGTCTCCTGCCCAACTGGGTCGGGGAATCGCTCCACCGCAAGGTGACGCTCGACGGCCGGAGGCTGGAGCTGACCACGATCACGCCGATAGTGATCGACGGCAGACCGCACACCGCGGTGCTGATCTGGGATCGGGCGGCGGCGTCCGGCGCACGCAACGGTGGTGGCGTCCGAGCGTCCGGGAAGCGCTGACCTCGCACATCGTCCTGGTCAGGGCCTCCCGGCGCGCCGGCCCAGCACCGGGCTCAGATCGAGATCCGCTGCGCCGAGCGGCGCGAAGTGCCTCTCGACCATCGCCGGTGTCACATCGCTCAGCCGCTCCGGCGACCAGACCGGGGATCGGCTCCTGTCGATCACCGCGGCGCGGATGCCCTCGACGAGGTCGGGGCCGTCCAGGAAGCGGTAGCTCACCCGGAGATCCTGGACGAGGGTCGGTCCGAGCGCGTCGGCCTTGCCGGCCTCGCCGAGCCCGCACCAGGTGACACACAGCGCGAGCGGTGACATCCGCGTGATCGCCTCGGCCGCGGCGCGCGCGGCCGGCTCGGGGTGGGCGGCGAGCCGCTCGACCACAGCGGGCACCTCATCGGCGTCGTAGCACATGTCGATCCAGGAGCGGTGCGCCTCGAGCTCACCGTCCCCCAGCGCCGACGGTGCGACGGCCAGTGTCGCGATCGCATCGGCCGGATCCATCCGTTGCAGCAGGGGTACGAGTTGCCCCAGCCGTTCCGACGGCACGACGGCGTCGGCGAACCCTGCGCGCACGGCGTCCACCCCGCCCATCCGGGCTGCTGTCAGCGCGAGGTGCGCGCCGAGCCGCCCGGGGGCGCGCGCGAGCAGGAGCAGCCCCCCGACGTCCGGGGCGAGGCCGAGCGCGACCTCGGGCAGCGCGAGCACGGACCGCTCGGTGACGATCCGGTGGCGGATGTGGCAGCCGATTCCGATCCCGCCGCCCATCGTGATCCCGTCGAGGACGGTCACGACCGGTTTGCGGTAGTCGGCGATGAGGGCGTCGAGCAGGTACTCGGTACGCCACAGCCGTTCGGACACACCGCGCCGGTTCTGGGCGTCCTCGTAGATGACCCGAATGTCCCCACCCGCGCAGAACCCGCGGGGACCGGTGCCGTCGAGCACCACCACGTCGATCTGCGGGTCGGTTTCCCAGCGTCGCAACACCGTGTCGAGAGCGACCATCATGCGCAGGGACAGCGCGTTGATCGCCTCGGGGCGATCGAGGGTCAGTCGGCCGACCCGGCCGTGGCGGCGGACCCGGACGTGCCCGGGGTCGTCGCCGGCGTCGATGAAACCGACGAACCCATCGGATCCGCCGGAGCTGTCGGAGGGCGCCGCTGCGCTCAACCGGCTCCCGTTCCCGGAGCGGCCGCCCGATCGCCCCGCGCGACGTGCTCCTCGTAGAAGCGCCTGATGTGTTCCTCGACGAGCCGAGCGGCGCGGACGCGGTCGCGCGCCTCGATCGCCGCGATGATCCCCTCGTGTTCGTCCACGAGTTGGTCGGCCACGGCCCGCCAGTCGTCGAGCAGGGTGAACGCCGCGACCATCTCCGACTTCACCGCGGCGCGCAGCGCTTGCATCAACGTAGCGGCGAGAGCGTTGCCGGAGGTCTTGGCGATGCTCACGTGGAACTCGGCGTCCAGCTCGTTGAACTGGTCGGACGGGAGGCTGCGCGCCCGCATCCCCTCGTTGAGCTCGCGGAGCCGCGCGATGTCGTCGGCTGTGCTGTGCTGTGCGGCGCCCGCGGCAGCAGGCCCTTCCAGCTGCACGCGGATCTCGATCAGCTCGCCGAGGCTGATCTCGGCCAGCGCGACGTGCAGTCGCAGAAGGTTGCCGAGAGCCTCGGACGAACGGCCGGAGACGACCGACCCCGAGTCGCGTCCGGAACCCGCCTGTGCATCGATCACGCCCATGGCCTCGAGCGCCCGCAACGCTTCACGGACACTGGTGCGGCTCACACCGAGGATCTCGACGAGCTCGCGCTCGCTGGGGAGCTTCGCCCCGATGCGCAGCTCACCGTCCAGGATCTTGTCCTGGATCTGCGCGAGCACCTGCTCGTGGTTACGAAGCCGCCGCACCCGCTCCCACCCCGTCTCGGCGGTCACGACGCTCGCCCCACCGCAGGATCGGAGGGGCGACTGGGCTGGATGAGCACGGTGGGCTCGCCTTCTGGGGTACGGGACCCGTTGCGGAGCTGTGACGGAGCAGGACTCCGCAGCCCGCGACCCGACGGCTGTGGCGAGATCCGGCATTCCTGGCACCGTCGACGACTTCGGCAGCGTACATCAGGACCTCAATGTGGTCTAACCACGCCTGGACAACCCGGCATGTTTCTCACGCCGCGGCACGATCGGGGTGAAGTCCATGAGGCCGGATCCGTCGCCGCACCACCCCACCGGGAGCTGCTGCCGCTCGAGCAGCTCGCTCTCGAAGGCCAGGACGAGCAACAGCTCGGCGAGCGCGTCGAGGTAGGCACCGCCACAGCTGAGGTCCGGCACCGCGCCGACGTGCTCGAGCCGGCGGACGCTACGGGCGGCCCGGCGCACCGTCATCCGCGCGAGCCGCAGGAGCCCGACGGCGCTGGTGCTGCCCCCGAGCACGGCGAAATCGGCCGGCACGGGTTCGCTGCGGTGCTCGTCGACGGCGGCGAGCACCTGCTGCACGGCCGCGGCGTCGATGGCGCGATCTGAGCCGTCCGATCCGAGGGCTGACAGGTCGGTCGCGAGAGCCAGCAGGTCGCTCTGCACGTCGCGCAACAGCAGGACGAACCGGTCGGGCACCGTGCCGCTGCACAACGCCGCGCCGACCGTGGCGTTCGCCTCCTCGACCTCCCCCACCGCAGCCTCGCTCGTCGCCGCGGCCGAGTGCGTGTCCGGCGCAGACATGCCCCGCTCTCCCGTCATCGCACGACCATCCACGACAGGACGGGCGTCGACTGGAGATAGACGAGTAGGCACATCGCCGCCACGAAGAGCACCGTGGGAACCAGCACTCGGCGCAGGAGCTCGCCCTCGCGCCCGGCGAGCCCGACCGCGGCCGCGCCGATCGCGAGACTCTGCGGGCTGATCATCTTGCCGAGCACACCACCGGAGGTGTTGCCCGCGGCCAGCAGGATCGGCGAGATTCCGGTGCTGTGTCCGGCGCTGGCCTGCAGGGCACCGAAGAGCGAGTTCGACGAGGTGTCCGAGCCGGTGACGGCTGTGCCGAACCAGCCCAGCAGCGGCGCGAAGAGCGCGTAGAGGCTGCCCGCTCCGGCTAGGAACAGGCCCAGCGTCGCCGTCTGGCCGGAGAGGTTCATGACGTAGGCCAGCCCGAGGACGGCCATCACGGTCACCCCGGCGCCGCGCAGCTGATACAGCGTGTGGCCGTACGCCCGGACGAGACGCAGCGGTGAGATCCGCAGGACCGCCCCCGTGAGGAGCCCGGCTATGAGCAACACGGTGCCGGAGGCGATCAGCCAGTCGAACTTGAACATCGTCAACGAGACCGGCGCCCCAGTGGGCGTGCGGATGTCCAGTCCCGGCCACGCGAACGTCACGGTCGGCGCGGAGAGCACCGCCTTCAGCACGGGGATCACCGAGAGCACGAACAGCACGATGACGATCAGGTACGGCACGAAGGCGAGAAGAACCTGCCCGCCGCTGTCGCCGCCGGTGAGCGTGGGTCCCGCGGGCCGCGACGCCGCGCCCGGTCCCTCCGGTACGAGCCTGGCGCCCGCCGGCACGCGGCCGCCGTCCTGCCCATCGTCCGGGGTGCCTGCCGGCTGCCACACCCGCAGCAGGAGCAGCACGGAAGCCGCTGAGACCAGCGACGCCACGATGTCGACGAGCTGCACGGGTCCGTAGCTCGCCACCAGGAACTGCGCAACGGCGAACGTCACACCCGCGACGAGCCCAGCAGGCCAGGCCTCCCGCAGTCCTCGCCTGCCGTCGAGCACCACCAGCATGACGAGCGGGACGAACACCGCGAGTATCGGCACCTGGCGGCCGGTCATCGCGGCGAGGTCGTCGACAGGCAGGCCAGAGACCTGCGCGAGCGTGGTGATCGGTATCCCGACGGCCCCGAACGCGACCGGCGCGGTGTCGGCGATCAGCGCCACCGCACCGGCCTTGAGCGGCTTCATCCCGATCGCCACCAGCATCACGGCGCAGATCGCGACGGGCGCGCCGAATCCGGCCAGCGCTTCGAGCAGCGCGCCGAAGGAGAACGCGATGATGATGCCCTGTACGCGCTTGTCCGCGCTGATCCGCGCGAAGGCGCGGCGCAGCACGTCGAAGTGACCGGACTCCACCGTCAGGTGGTAGATCCAGATCGCGTTGATCACGATCCACAGGATCGGGTACAGCCCGTACGCCGCACCTTCGGCGGCAGCGTCCGCCGCGGCCGGAACGGGCATGCCGTCGACCAGCACCGCGATCACGAACGCGACCAGTAGCCCGATCAGCGACGCCAACCAGGCCCGTATCCGGAAGACCCCGAGGAGCAGGAAGAGGACGAGCAACGGGATCGCGGCGGCGAGGGCCGACCACCCGAGGCTCCCTCCGAGCGGGGCGATGACCTGCTGGTACACGACTACCTCCGACATCATCGGTGGAGTGCTGTGTCGGCCGTCGGCGCGGCCGAGGTGGGAAAGGTCAGAACACCGGCGTCTCGGTGTAGGAGCCGAAGACGCCGCGCAGCGCGCCCGTGATCTCACCCATCGACAGGTGCGCGCGTACGGCCTCGATCGTCGCGGGCATGAGGTTCGCGCTGTCGTCGCGCGCGAGAGTGAGGAGACGCTCGAGCGCCGCCTCGGCCCGCTGCGGGTCGCGGTTCTCGCGCACCTGCTTCAGGCGGCTGATCTGGCGGGCCTCCGACTCCGGGTCGAGCTTGTGGACCTCGACCTTCTGGTCGTTCTCGGCGTCGACGTACTTGTTCACGCCGATCACCGGCCGGTCGCCGCTGGCCTTGCGGCGGGCGAAGTCATAGGCGGTGTCGGAGATCTCGCGCTGGAAGAAGCCCTGCTCGATCGCCGCGACGACGCCGCCCATCTCGTCGATCCGCGCCATGTAGTCGTCGATGCCCCGCTCGAGCTCGCTGGTGAGGTTCTCGACGTAGTACGAGCCGCCCAGCGGGTCGATCACCGACGTCACACCGGTCTCGTCGGCGAGGATCTGCTGCGTGCGCAGCGCCACCTTCATCGCCAGCTCGCTCGGGATCGTGTAGGCCTCGTCCAGCCCGTTGGTATGCAGCGACTGCGCGCCGCCGAGCACGGCCGACAGCGCCTGCAGTGCTGTACGGACGATGTTGTTGAGCGGCTGGGGCTTCGTCAGCGTCGCCGCGGCGGTCTGCGCGTGGAACCGCAGCCGCATCGACTGCGGGTTCGTCGCGCCGAAGCGCTCGCGCATCATCTTCGCGTAGTAGCGGCGCACCGCACGGAATTTCGCGACCTCCTCGAAGAGGTCGGCCTGGCTCACGAAGAAGAACGACAGGCGCGAGGCGAAGCTGTCGACGTCCACACCTGCGGCGACGACGTCCTCCACGTAGGCCCGCGTGACGGCCATGGTGAAGGCGATCTCCTGCAGCGCGTTGGCCCCGGCCTCGCTGATGTGGTAGCCGCTGATGTTGACCGGGTTGTACCGGGCCATGTGCTCCGAGCAGTAGACGACGGTGTCGCGCACGATCCGCATGCTGGGGCGGATCGGGAACACCCACTCCTTCTGCGCGATGTACTCCTTGAGGATGTCGTTCTGGATCGTCCCGGAGAGCTTGTCCAGATCGCAGCCGCGGTCCTGCGCGACGGCCACGTACATCGCCAGCAGGATCCAGGCCGACGGGTTGATCGTCATGGAGACGCTGATCTTCTCCAGGTCGATCCCGTCGAACAGCGCCTCCATGTCCGGGAGCACGTCGATCGCCACGCCCTCGCGCCCCACCTCGCCGAGGCTCATCGGGTCGTCGCTGTCCAGGCCCATCAGCGTCGGCATGTCGAAGTCGACCGACAGCCCCGTCTGCCCCTGCTCGATCAGGTACCGGAACCGCGCGTTGGTCTCCTCCGCCTGCCCGAACCCGGCGATCTGGCGCATCGTCCAGTTCCGGCCGCGGTACATCGTCGGGTAGGGCCCGCGGGTGTAGGGGTAGCGCCCGGGCAGCCCGATCTCGTCCCAGCTCTCGGGGAGGTCGGCGGGGGTGTAGACGCGCCTGACCGGCAGCCCGCTCCCGCTGCGGTACTCCTCGCGGGACTCCGGGGCGCGCGCCACGAACGCGGCGAGCTCGTCGCCCTCCCAGTCCGCCACGTCGTCGGTGACGGCCTTGATCAGCTCGTCGCCCGCCAGACTGCGGGTGGAGTCGGATCGGCTGTCGCTCATGGTGCTCCTCACTGATGTCTCGCCGCCTGAGATCAGGGCCTGCCGACCAGCCGCCGCGCTGCGCTCACGGGGTCACACCGACGTTCGGTGACCGCGTCCACGGCTTTGTCGAAGTCGGGTAGGCCGGGCCGGAGCCGTTCGAGTACCAGCTCCTCGGCCATCCAGCGGATGCGTGTGGCAGCGTTGCGCCGCTCGCGCGCCAGTCCTTCTCCGCTGCGTTCCATCCACGTCCGGTGCTCGTCGAACCGATCGGCCAGATCGGGCACCCCCGCTCCGGTCGCGGCGACCGTCTGCACGATCGGCACGTTCCACTGGCCGGCCTCGCGATGGGACAGCCGCAGCATCTCGCGCAGTTCCGCGACGACCTTGTGCGCGCCCTCGCGGTCGGACTTGTTGACGACGTGCACGTCGGCGATCTCCAGCAGACCGGCCTTGATGGCCTGCACGTCGTCGCCCATCCCGGGCACGCTGACCACGGCCACCGACTGGGCCGCGCTGATCACGTCGACCTCGGCCTGGCCCACGCCGACCGTCTCGAGGATGATCACGTCCTTCCCCGCGGCGGCGAGCACGGTGATCCCGTCGAGAGCAGCGCGTGAGAGCCCGCCCAGGGCGCCACGGGTGGCGATCGACCGGATGAACACGCCCCGGTCGCCGGACAGCTCCGACATCCGGATCCGGTCGCCGAGGATGGCGCCGCCGGTGAACACGCTCGACGGGTCGATCGCGATGATCCCCACGGTGCGGTCACGTCTGCGGTACTCAGCGGTCAGAGCGCTGACGAGCGTCGACTTCCCGCTGCCCGGCGGACCCGTGACGCCGAGCACGTGAGCGCCGCGAGCGACGGCATGGAGCTGCGCCAGCATCTCGTTCACCCCGGCCGAGCGCCGCTCGACGAGGGTCAGGGCCCGGGCGACGGCGGCCGGATCACCGTCCAGGATCCGGGCGACGAGGCTGCGCCCGCTGGTCGTCATGCGGTCCCGCCGGCACCTGTCCGCAGGATCTCCCCGAGCAGGTCCCGATCGTCGATCACGCGCCGTGCCTTGAAATCGGTGCGCGGCAGGGTGTTGTGCTGCACCGGGACGACGTTCGCCCCGACGCCGAGCACGTGCCGGAGCCGGCCGGAGAGCCGGTCGGCCAACTCCTGGCAGGCGTCCGCATCGAGCCCCGGATGGTGCTCCACCTGCACGGCGAGCACGTCCATCGCCGTCCCGCGGCTGATGACGATCCGGTGCTCCCCGCCGTAACCGGGGTCGGCCATGACCACGTCGTCGATCGCGCTGGGATAGATGTTCTCCCCGCGGATGATGAACATGTCGTCGATGCGCCCGTAGATGCCGCGGGGCAGGTGCGGGTAGGTCCGGCCGCGGTCGGGCGACGGGGCTTCCCAGCGCGTCAGGTCGCCCGACAGCAGCCGGATCATCGGCTGGCTGGTGCGTTCAAGGGTCGTGTAGACGGGCGTGCCCTCGGTGCCGTAGGGCACCCGCCGCATCGACACCGGGTCGCACACCTCGGTGTAGACGAGGTCCTGCCAGCACAGCACGCCCGGTTCGGTGGAACCGGAGCCGAGATGCATCCACGGGCTGACCTCGGCCATGCTGCCCGAGTCGTGGACGTCGGCGGCGAAGGCCTCGGCGATGCGCGAGCGGATCGACGGCACGCTCGCTCCGGGCTCACCGGAGAAGAACAGCTTCCGCAGGCCGAGCCCGGCCGGGTCGACGCCCTCCTGCCGTGCCGTCTCCGCCAGGTGCAGGGCGTAGGACGGCGTGCCGTAGAAGACGGTCGCGCCCATCTGGCGCATCCACTGGACGGTCCGCGCGGTCTGGCCCGTCTGGCCCGCCCCGAACGGGAACACGCGCGCGCCGAGCCGCTCCGCTCCGATGTAGGCACCCCACGAGCCCCAGTACAGGCTCAGTGGCGACCCGACGATCACGGTGTCCTCCGGCCGGATCCCCATCGCCCACATCACCCGGGCATGGGCGTTGGCCACGCTGCGCCAGTCGCGCTCGCTGATCCCGAACGCCGTGGGCCGTCCCGTCGTGCCCGACGTGCCGTTGATGTGCTTGACCTCGGCCGGGTCGACGCACAGGTAGCTGCCGAAGGGCTCGTGCGCCGCCTGGTCGGCGCGAAGCTCGGCCTTGAGTACCACCGGGACCTTCTCGAAGTCCTCCAGCGAGGCGATCGACGACGGGTGGATCCCCGCCTCGTCCCACTTGCGCCGGTAGAACGGCGAGCTGTCCCAGGCGTAGTGCATCACCTCGCGGATCCGGGCCAGGATCGCCTCGTCGCGCTCGTGCGCCGGCATCGTCTCGCGGCGGGGGAACCAGTGCTCCTGATCGGCGGGCGGACGGTAGGTCTCGTCGTAGCGCGGTGGCCAGGACCATTGCTCCATCACGCGTCCCTCCCCGTCACGCTGCCGACGGCCCGGTCGCGGGCGAGGCGCCGGATCGTCGTCACGATGGTGTCGGGAGTGGTGTCCTGCCCCAGGACCTCGGCCACGCCCATCTCGCGCAGCGCCGCCTCGTCCTCGTCCGGCATCACGCCACCGGCGACGATCGAGAAGGTCGGCCGGTCGGGCATCTCGGCGAGGAGCGCGAAGATCTTCGTGAAGATCGGCATGTGGGCGCCGGACAGGAGGCTCACGCCGAGGACGTCCACGTCCTCCTGCACGGCTGCCTCGAGCACCTGCTCCGGACTCCGGTGCAGGCCCGTGTAGATGACCTCCATACCGGCGTCGCGCAACGTGCGGGCCACCACTTTCACCCCACGGTCGTGCCCGTCGAGGCCGATCTTGGCCAACATGACGCGGATGGGCTGTTCTCCGTCGTCGGAGTCCACGGCGCCTCCTTACTCGGCCTGACCGCTATGTGGTTAGACCATAAGTGGCCGTTCACCTTCTCGCAACGGTGCGACGACAGTTGTGGTCAGACCACAGCGTTGCTAGCGTTCAGGCCACCCGATGGCAGCGTCCGGCCATGCCGAGGGAGGGGACGCGATGCTGCGGAATGAGCACGCGGAGGTGCGGAGGATCGCGCCACTGTCGCAGGTCGTGTCCGAGGTCGAGACGCAGCTCCTGCAGGTCGGACCGCGGGTGGGCGCAACGGCTCCCACCGAGGACGAGCTCGTCGCCGATCTGCGTGTGAGTCGCCGCAACGCCCGGGACGCCCTCGCGGTCCTCGAACTGTTCGGCGTGGTCGACGCCGGGGGCGCGCTCGCGAGCACGTCCGGACCGGAGAACGGAATCGGACGGCTGCTGAGGCTCTCGCTCCGATGCGCACAGATCCCGGCCGATGAACTGCTGGCCGTCCGCACGCGGCTCGAACGCACGGCATCCGCGCGCGCCGCCGTCAGCGCCGCGGACGACGACAAGGCCGAGCTGCGCGAGCTCGCGACCGAGATGGCGCACCCCCGCATCCCGCCGGATCGGTTCCAGGATCTCGACACGGCGTTCCATCTCGTGATCGCCCGCGCATCGGGAAGCCACTTGTGCGCTCAGCTCATGCTCGGACTGCGCGACGCCATGGCCGATCAGATGGCGTCCCGCTTCGCGGCCGTCGAGAACTGGCCGGAGACCGCGAAGCGGCTCAGCCGCGAGCACCAGGGGGTGACCGTGGCGATCACCCACGGCCTCGACGGCCTCGCAGCGCGGCGCGTCGAAGCCCATCTGCACGGCTTCTACCAGGGATGGGGCGCGTCCCGACCGGCGTGACGCTCATGGGCGTGCTCACGCATCGGGGAGCCCGGCGAGAATCTCTGCGGAGTCATCAGACGAATTCCGGCGTCGTACGATCACGCTCGGCGCCACGGCGGCTGAAGGGCCTCACATGAGCATCGACGACGACGTCATCTCCGCGGAGCAGCACCGCAGCCGGGCCGATCGATCGCCGGCACCGGGCACGGCCGACCGCATCCACAGCCTGCGCCTGCGCAGCGTGCGGCTACCGCTGCCGACGCCGATCAGCGATGCGAAGGTCCTCACCGGACGCCAGCGGCCCATGACCGAGGTCGCGATGCTGTTCGCCGAGGTCACCACCACCGACGGCATCACAGGTCTCGGCTTCAGCTACTCCAAGCGCGCCGGCGGGCCGGCTCAGTTCGCGCATGTCCGCGAGGTCGCTCCGGTGCTGATCGGTGAGGATCCGAACGACATCGCCCGCCTCTGGACCAAGCTCGTCTGGGCGGGCGCCTCCGTCGGCCGTAGCGGCGCGTCCACACAGGCGATCGCCGCGATCGACAACGCCCTGTACGACGTGAAGGCCAAGCGGGCCGGTCTCTCGCTGGCGAAGTTGCTGGGTGCGCAGCGCGAGAGCATCCGCTGCTACAACACCTCGGGAGGCTTCCTCCACACGCCGATCGAGGGCGTGCTCGAGAACGCGAGTGCCTCGCTCGCCCGCGGGATCGGCGGCATCAAGCTCAAGGTCGGCCAGCCCGATCCGGCGATCGACCTCGCCCGCGTCGCCGCCGTACGGGAGCACGTGGGCGTCGGGGTGCCGCTCATGGTGGACGCGAACCAGCAATGGGACCGCGCCACCGCACTGCGCGTCGGGCGCACGCTCGAGGAGTTCGACCTGGTGTGGATCGAGGAGCCCCTCGACGCCTACGACGTCACCGGCCACGCCCGGCTCGCCGCGGCGCTCGACACCCCCGTCGCCTCCGGCGAGATGCTCACCAGCGTGCGCGAGCACGTCGAGTTGATCACCGCCGGGGCGGTCGACACGATCCAGCCCGACGCACCGCGCATCGGCGGAATCACGCAGTTCATGAAGCTCCTGGTGCTCGCGGACGAGGCGGGCCTGGCACTCGCCCCACATTTCGCGATGGAGCTCCACGTGCATCTGGCGGCCACCTACCCCACCGAACCGTGGGTCGAGCACTTCGAGTGGCTGGAGCCGCTGTTCGAGGAGCGCATCGAGATCGCCGACGGCCGCATGGTCGTGCCGAACCGGCCGGGCATCGGCCTCACGCTCAGCGACAAGGTGCTGGGGTGGACCGTCGGCGACGTCACGATCGCCGAGTAGGACGCGCCGCGACGCACGAGCTACCAGGAGCCGAGCCTACGTTCGAAGTCCGGCCGGAACCGGCGCATGTAGCCGGTGTCGTCGCGAGAGTGCAGACCGGACGCGAGGTACTGCTCGTGCAGCGTGCCGATCGCGTCCTCGTCGAGCTCGACGCCCAGCCCGGGCCCGTCCGGCACGGCGACCGCGCCGTCGGCGAACGTCAGCGCACCGGGCCGCACCACGTCCTCCGTCTTCCACGGCCAGTGGGTGTCGCAGGCGTAGGTGAGGTTCGGGGTGGCCGCTGCGAGGTGCGTCATCGCCGCGAGCGAGATGCCGAGGTGGGAGTTCGAGTGCATCGACAGCCCGAGGCCGAACGTGTCGCAGGTGCCGGCGAGCAGCTGTGAGCGTCGCATCCCGCCCCAGAAGTGGTGGTCGCTGAGCACGACCTGCACCGCATCGGCCGCGATCGCCGGCGGTAGCTGATCGAACGCCACGACCGCCATGTTCGTGGCGAGCGGCATCGGCGCCTCCGCCGCCACGCGTGCCATCCCCCTGATCCCCGGCGACGGGTCCTCCAGGTACTCGACGAGTCCGTCGAGCGCCTTCGCGACCCTGATGCCGGTCTCGACCGTCCACGCGGCGTTGGGATCCAGGCGCAGAGGCACGCCCGGGAACTCCGCGGCCAGCCCGTGAATCGTCTCGATCTCCTCGTCCGGCGGCAGCACCCCGCCCTTGAGCTTGATCGCGGTGAAGCCCCAGTTGTCGATCATGCGCCGGGCCTGCTCGACGAGCTGCTCCGGTGTGAGTGCCTCGCCCCACTCGTCGGCGTCGGCGCCCGGATGCTCTGCCCACTTGTAGAAGAGGTAGGCGCTGTAGGGCACCACGTCGCGCACGCGGCCGCCCAGCAGATCGACGACAGGGCGTCCGGTCATCTTGCCCGCCAGGTCGAGGCAGGCGACCTCGAACGGCGAGAACACCCGGTCGACGGTGCTCGCGCCGTTGATCATGGCGGCCACACCGTCGCCGCCCGCGGAGCCGGACCGGCCCAGCACGTCGCGCACGAGCCACAGCAGGCGGCTGGTCTCGAACGCGTCGACGCCCGGCAGAGCAGCCGCCACGGCGTTCAGGCGTTCGAGGTGGGCGTCATCAGCGTAGGTCTCACCGAGGCCGACCAGTCCGTCGTCGGTGTACACACGCACGATCGCCCGCAACGCGAACGGCTCGTGCACCCCGACCGCGTTGAGCAGCGGCGGGTCGGCGAACGCGACGGGCGTGACGTCGACCCGGCTGATCCGTGCGGTCGCGCCCACCCGCTCGGCCTGGGACAAGAACCGCCCGTTCATCTGCCCTCCTCGTCGCCCCGGCCGCCGCCGGGCGGCATGTCCTCCACATCCGATGAGGATCTTGACGAGCGGGAGGAGCACCACAAGCAACACGATCATCGCGATGATGCCATTGAGCTCGTCGCGTTGCCGATGCTGCGCGCGCATCATTCGATGCCGAGAAGCACTTAGACGGCCATCGGCACCCGACCTACAGTGACGTGACCGGCCGTTCACCCCCACGACGTCGTGACTCCCCGGAGGTAGGCACACGTGCCCGCACCAGCCCCTTCCGCACTGGCCGCAGCACTCGGCGCCGGGCTCCTGTCGTTCCCCGTCACGCACTTCACCACCGATCTCGAGTTCGACGAGCCCGCGTATCGCAAGCACCTCGGCTGGCTCGCGGGGTACGACGTGGCCGGCCTCTTCGCGGCCGGGGGCACGGGCGAGTTCTTCTCCCTCTCCCCCACCGAGGTCGACCGGGTCGTACGCGCGGCCGTCTCGGAGGTCGGGGGCGCCGTGCCGGTGCTCGCGCCCGCCGGCCACGGCACCGTGATCGCCGTCGAGCAGGCAAGAGCAGCCGAGGCCGCAGGAGCCTCCGGCGTGCTGCTCTTCCCGCCTTACCTGACCGAGGCGCCCCAGGACGGCATCGTCGCCCACGTCAAGGCCGTCTGCGCGGCCACCGATCTCGGAGTCGTCTTCTACAACCGTGCGAACGCCCGTATCGGCGTCGATGCACTCGCCCAGCTGGCCGATGCCTGCCCGAACCTCGTCGGGTTCAAGGACGGCGTCGGGGACATCGAGCTGATGACCCGGGTCTATGCGCGCTTCGGCGACAGGTTCACCTACATCGGCGGCCTCCCGACAGCCGAGACGTTCGCCTTGCCCTACCTCCAGCTCGGCGTCACCACCTACTCCTCGGCGATCTTCAACTTCGTACCGCGGTTCGCGCTCGACTTCTTCGCCGACGTACGCACAGGCGACCGCGCCGCGGTCTATCGGAGGCTCAACGACTTCGTGCTGCCCTACCTCGACATCCGCGACCGCCGGAAGGGCTACGCGGTGTCGATCATCAAGGCCGGGCTCACCGCCGTCGGTCGGTCCGGTGGGCCCGTGCGACCCCCGCTCACCGACCTCACTGCAGAAGAGAGGTCCGCGCTCACCGAGCTTGTGCAGCGCATTGCCCCGCAGGCATGACCAGCGGCAGGCCGACCCTCGACGCGGTTGAGGTCGTGCCCGTGGCCGGCCACGACAGCATGTTGCTGAACCTCAGCGGCGCCCACGGCCCGTTCTTCACCCGGAACATCGTGATCCTCACCGACAGCACCGGCCGCACGGGCCTCGGTGAGACGCCGGGCGGATCCGCCATCCAGCGCACCATCGAGCAGGCCGGGACCGACCTGATCGGAGAGTCGATCGGCGAGTACCGCTCGCTGCTGCGCCGCGTGACCGAGCGGTACGGCCACCGCGACGCAGCCGGACGCGGCGAGCAGACCTTCGACCTGCGCACCACCGTGCACGCCGTCACCGCCCTCGAATCGGCGCTGCTCGACCTGACCGGTCAGCACTACGGGGTGCCCGTGGCCGAACTGCTCGGCGACGGACGGGTCCGCGACCAGGTGCCGGTGCTCGGGTACCTCTTCTACATCGGCGACCGCACGGCCACCGACCTGCCCTACGCCGCGGGCGACGAGGGCGGCGACACCTGGGCGCGTATCCGCCGGGATCCCGCGCTCGACCCGGACGGCGTGGTGCGCCTCGCCGAGGCGGCGCGCGACCGCTACGGCTTCCGGGACTTCAAGCTGAAGGGTGGGGTGTTCACCGGCGCCGCCGAAGCGGACGCGGTATCGGCGCTGAAGGAGCGCTTCCCCGATGCGCGGATCACCCTCGACCCCAACGGCGCATGGCTGCTCGACGACGCGATCCGGCTCGGCCGCCGCCTGGCGGACGTGCTCGCGTACGCGGAGGATCCGTGCGGCCGCGAGGGAGCGTTCTCCGGCCGGGAGACGATGGCCGAGTTCCGGCGTGCGACCGGGCTCCCGACCGCCACGAACATGATCGCCACGAGCTGGCGGGAGCTCCACCACGCCGTGAAGGCGGACGCGGTCGACATCCCCCTCGCCGACCCGCACTTCTGGACGATGGCCGGGTCCGTGCGCGTCGCGCAGCTCTGCGCCGACTGGGGGCTCACGTGGGGCTCGCACTCCAACAACCACTTCGACATCTCCCTCGCGATGCTGGCCCACGTCGGCGCCGCCGCACCCGGCGCGATCACCGCCCTCGACACCCACTGGATCTGGCAGGACGGCGAGCACCTGCTCACCGACCCGCCGCAGATCATCGACTCGCACCTGGAAGTGCCCGCCGGCCCCGGCCTCGGCGTCACTCTCGACCGCGCGGCACTGGCCCGGGCGCACGATCTGCACCGGGAGCACGGACTCGGTGCCGGCGACGACGCCGTGGCGATGCGGCAGCTCGTGGACGGGTGGACCTTCGATCCCAAGCGCCCGTCGTTCGTGCGCTGATCTCCCGGCTCGGACACTAGCGACGTCGCAGCCCGTCGCGCGTCCTCGCAGCACGCCAGGCTTTGCGAGGTCACCCCGGGCGCTGCGAGGGCCACGGATGATCTGTGCGGTTGGTTTCGCCGTTGGCGGAAAGGGGATCCGCGGCCCGTCCAGCTCTCTACGGTCGCCTGGCAGGCCACGAAACCGCTGGAGGACACATGGAAACGATCACCGGTACCGCGGCGGGCGTACCGTTCACGGCTCTCCCACCGACCGGCGCCACCGACGGCCCCGCACCGTTGATCGTGACCTGGCACATGCTGGACGCGCCGCGCACGGACGCGGCCTTCGCGGCCGCGTTGCCCATGAGCGGGGTGCCCGCCTGGCGGGTGCACCTGGGCATGCCGATGTGTGGTGCACGGATGGTCGACGGCCGCGTCGACGCCATTCTCGAACTCGCCCGCAAGGACGCCTTGATGGCTTTCCTGGCCCCGTTCGTCCACCAAGCGGCCGACGAGTTCCCGGCCGCGCTGGTCGCGCTGCGCGATCAGCTTCCCGTCGACGACGAGCCGATCGGCATCCTGGGCGGTTCGCTCGGCGGTGCCGTGGCGCTGGAGGTGCTGGCCACCCGCCGGGCCCCGATCACGGCGGTCGCGCTGGTCAATCCGGCTGTGCGGATTCGGTCCGTCATCGGGCTCGTCCACCGCGACATGGCCGGCTCCGAGCTGGAGTATCCGTGGACCGTCGAATCCCGCACGACCGCCGACGAACTGGACTTCGTCGCCCGAGCCGGAGACATCGCGGCGGACACTCCGCTGCTGCTCGTCAGCGGCGAGCTGGACCACCCGGCGCTGCGGACGGACGCGGCTGCGCTGGTCGACGCGCTACACAGGCGGTACGCCGACCCGGACGAGGTCGAGCTGAGGACCGTGCCGGGCCTGGCGCACCCGCTGGCCGACGAGCCCGGCCTGGAACCGGCCCCGCAGCTGCCCACGGCCAAGGCGGTCGACGAGATCCTGACGCAGTGGTTCCTCCGGCAGCTCACGGCGAAGTGAGCGACGCCGCGCGAACGTGGATCTGACGCACGGCAGTCACGGGCGTGAGCACGAGGGCAGCGAACCACCGGGAAGATGCACACACGGAGCTCTCCCGCGGGCGGGGCTGGACGGTCGTCGCATGACAGCTCCGTCGCCAGTCGCTCGCCTCTCGTCCGCGAATCGCCGTTGATGTTCGCCCTATTGCGGAGCTGACCAAGCCCGTCCCTCGCGTGGTTGCTGGGCAGCGGCACGGCGGGCCGGAATTGTCGGTGCCCGGGGCTAGACTCGAACACATGTTCGAGATTGGTGTGGAGACTGCGCCCGACCCGCAGACCGCACCGCTGTCCTGGTCCGGGTACACCCCCGACGGGATCATGACCATGCTCCTGGCCCAAGCCGGGCCGACCTCCGACCGGTTCGAACTGCTGGAACGGATCGGGGGCTGGGAGAAAATCATCGCCTGGGCCCAGGCCCGCCAGTACGAGGAGATCGCCCAGTTCGTCGCCTCCGCCGAAACCACCCCGGCCGCGGGATGAACGCGGTGCAGGCGGTGGAGTCCGCGCAGGCCGAGGTCGCGTTGATGCTGCGGCTCTCCCCCGGCGGGGCCGCGTGGCGGGTCGGTGAGGCCCGGCAACTGGTCGAGGAGTTCCCGGCCACGTTCGCCGCGTTGCATGCCGGGGCGATCACGCTGACCAAGGCGCGGATCATCACCGATGGCTGCGCCGACCTCGATGCCGCCGCGGCGGCGGTGGTCGAACAGAAGGTGTTGCCGCAGGCACCGGAGCAGACCAACGGCCAGTTGCGCGCCGCGGTCCGACGCGCCGTCCTGCGCGCGGACTCAGAAGCCGCGCTGCGACGGCGGGAACGCAAGCGCCGTGAGCGCGGGGTCGTTCTCTATCCGGAACGCGACGGCATGGCCACCCTGTCGGCGACGTTGCCGGCGGCCGAGGCGGTGGGCACGTTCGCCGTGTTGGATCAGCATGCCCGCGGCTGCGGGAGTGCGGATGAGCGGTCGATGGCGGCGCGGCGGGCGGATGCGTTGGTGGATCTGGTGTTGCGCGAGACCGGGTTCTGTAGCACCGCCAGCCAGCAAGTGGCCGAGAACAGCGCCGCCACCACTTCGGCCGTCTCCTCCGTCATCGCGACTACCGACCCTGCAGACACCCAGAAGGCTCCCGCCCACACATCGACAGACACCACCCCGCCCGCCAACCAGGCCCGGTCCCTCGACGACAGCTTCCCGATCTCCCGGCCGGACGCGCCGGTGCCAGGATCGGAGCGGCTTCCCGGGATCACACCCGACGGCGGGGTACCCACGGTGACCAACAAGGTGTCGGTGCAGATCCGGGTCACCGTCCCACTCGACACCCTGCGCGGGACCAGTGACGAACCCGGCGAACTCGCCGGCTACGGGCCGATCCCCGCCGAGCAGGCTCGGGAGTTGGCGGCGGATCCGGAGAGTGTCTGGCGCCGACTGGTCACCGACCCCCTCAGCGGCGCCCTGCTCGACTACGGCACCACCCGCTACCGACCACCACCACACCTGACCGAACACCTCATCGCCCGCCACCAGCACTGCCAACACCCCGGCTGCCGCGTACCCGCACACCTGTGCGACCTCGACCACAACCAGCCCTACAACCCCACCAACGACCAAGGCCCCACCTCGGCCGCCAACCTCGGACCCAAATGCCGACCGCACCACCGGCTGAAGGGCTACCCCGGGTGGAGCGTCAACCAACACGTCGACGGATCGATCATCTGGACCACACCCAGCGGCCACACCTACCGGGTCGACCCACCACCACTCACCGAACCCCGCCCCAGCACGGCAGCCGACGATGAACCACCACCGTTCTGAGCATGCGGTGAACCGTGACGGGTCGATGTCAGGCGTCGATGTCGATCGTGAACGGTCTCTCGAGGTGGTGGCCGCCCGTCCACCTGTCCTCCAGCGCGTGCAACGCCTGTTCCTCGGTCATCTCGCCGAGCACGGGACTGCCACGGGTCGGGAGCCGCGGCGCCTGCCCGTGCACGACCTCCCGGATCAAGGACCGGTACTCGTCGGTCGAACCCGCGCCCGAGCCCCAGCCCGGGCGCGGCACGCCTCGTGCACCGGTCATCCGATCGTTGTCCGCGGCGCTGTCGTACCTGCCGCGCATCGCGTAGTTCGTCAGGGCCGACTGCACCATGACATCGACGAGCAGCCGGCTGTTCTTCCCGGCCCTCGCTCCGAAGTCGTACTCGCGGAACAGCCGCCCGCCGTGCTCGCGGAGCGCACGCGCAGGGGCGCCCCCGTCGGGCTTGACCCAGATCCCCAGCTCGTTCTCGGAGATCAGGAGTGCGTTGAAGGTCCCCTCCAACCACAGCATCCGTTGCTTGATCACCTCGCGACGAAGCGGCCGCACGATCCAGAACCCCATCACCGGCGAGGTGAGCCCTTCCACGATGCGCGCGTACTCGCCCGGCGTCTCGGAGATCAGAGGCAGGACATGAGCGGCAGAGACGCACGTCGTCGTGTCGAGCTGTCCGCCCGTGAACTCGACGTTCACGATCTGCGTGTTGCTCGCCGGGCGGTGGATCCGCTCGAGCAGGCCCCAATAGACATGGCGCCGGTCCATCCCCCGGGCTCGGGGCTCGGTCAGGCACTTCATCAGCAGCTCGGCCAGGGACTGGCCGGACTCCGCGGTGATCGGATGCAGAATGCCCCGGCGTTGGAGGACGTCGATCACCGGGCGGGACGCGGGCTCCAGACGCCGCAGTTCGCCGCAGTACTCGCGGCACATCAGTCCGCGCCCCAGTCGAGTGCCGCGTCGCCCCGTCCCACGCTCACGAGGAGCCGGATGGGCGAGATCGGACCGGAAACGAGGCTGACGAGATCACGGGCACTGCGCTCCTGGTCCACGGCGGTGCACTCGACCGCTGACCACGGTCCGTTACAGGGTTTCCACGCTCCGAACAAGCCACGCGCACGAAGTTATCGCGAACCGGACAAAACGGGTGTCACTTCGGGTCTTCTTTTTCACACCCTTCACGCCCGTATCCAGCAGATGGCCGCCGTCCGCCGGTTGTCACGAGCGGGTCGTCGTCCTCGGCCGCAGCGCAGAGGGGAAGGATGGGCGCTCATCACAGCTGATGAGGCGTCGAGACGACCAAGTCCGGCGCAGATCATGCCCACAGCTCGATCCGAAGGGCCCGATGTCGTGACCCCCTTGCCCGACTTCCAACTCGAGACCTACTTCTCGCGCTGGGAGTTCACGGCGCGGTACCACCTCACCGCGTCCGACGCGCAGACGATGACGATGACCGAGCTGCTCGCGCTGGCGGATGACCACGACCGCGCGGCGTGGGAGACGTTGTCGCTCGGGTACACCGAGACATTCGGCGACCCTGCGCTCCGGCAGGCCATCGCCGAGATGTACTCGGCGGCCGAATCCGACGACGTCCTCTGCTTCGCCGGCGCCGAGGAAGGCCTCTACCTCGCGATGCAGGTGCTGCTCGGCCCCGATGACCACGCCGTCGTCGTCACGCCCAACTACCAGGCGGCGGAGACGGTGCCGCTCGCCTTGTGTTCCGTCACGGGCGTCGCCCTCAGACCGGAGAACGACTGGAACCTCGACGTCGACGAGGTCAAGGCCGCGCTACGACCCGGCACGCGGGTGGTCTCGGTCAACTTTCCGCACAACCCGACCGGCAAGGTCATGGACGCAGCGGAGTTCGCCCGGCTCGCGCAGCTGTGCGACGAGCGCGGCATCCATCTGTTCAGCGACGAGGTGTATCGCGGCCTCGAGCTCGACCAGCGCCGCACCCTCCCCAACGCGACCGACCTCTCGGAGCGGGCGCTCTCGCTGAACGTCACGTCGAAGTCGCTCGGGCTGCCCGGATTGCGCGTCGGGTGGATCGTCTGCCGGGACCGGGAGCTGCTCTCCCGCCTGGAGCGCGCCAAGCACTACACCACCATCTGCAACTCGGCGCCCTCCGAGATCCTCGCCCGCATCGCCGTGAAGGCGCGGGAGACAATCCTGGAGCGCAACCGCGCGATCATCGCCGCCAACCTTCCGGTCTTCGAGAGCTTCTTCACCGAGTTCGACTCGCTGTTCGACTGGCACGCACCGGACGGCGGGTGCGTCACGTACCTGCGTTACAAGGGTGCCGACGGGGTCGAGAGGTTCTGCGCCGACCTCGTGAACGAAGCTGGTGTTCTTCTCCTCCCGGCGAGCATCTACCGCTCACAGCTCACCGCGACCCCGCCCGACCATTTCCGGGTCGGCGTCGGCCGGAGTGATCCCGAGCCGGGGCTCGACGCGTTCCGCACCTGGCTGCGGGCACGGGTCTGAATCCCGCGGTGCGGGGGTGATGCCCCCGCGAGCGCATTCTCCGGATCGGTGATCCCCACCGGCGGTTGCGCCGGATCCCACAACTCGTCAGGCTTCTCCGTGGACGCGGAAATATTCCGCAGAATATTCCGCAGAAACGGAGTAACGGAAAGCTGATGGCACCCACAGCGGATCGCAGCGCGGACGAAGCAGAGCGAGCCCGGCAGCTGGTCGAGGCCGAGGAGAAGGCGGAGGCGCTGTTCGCCGAGGTCGCGCGGCGGGGCATCATCGCCCCCGGCCGCCGCGAGGCCCAGGTGAGCGACGACGTGCGGGATCTGGCCGCGGACCTGTTCGGGGTGAGCCGCCACTGGCACAAGCGGATCGTGCGTTCCGGCCCGAACACCCTGCAGCCCTATCGGGAGAACCCACCGGACCGCGCCCTCGCCGGGGACGACATCGTCTTCCTCGACTTCGGGCCCATCTTCTCGGAGTGGGAGGCCGACTTCGGGCGGACGTTCGTGCTCGGCGACGACCCGCGGAAGCTACAGCTGCAGGCCGACCTGCCGCGGATATTCGACGCCGGTCGCGCCTTCTTCGAGACGCACGACGAGATCAGCGGCGCGGAGCTCTACCAGTACGTCGTCGGGGCGTCCGAGGAAGCCGGGTGGCGCTTCGGGGGTGTGCACAGCGGCCACCTCGTCGGCGAGTTCCCCCACGAGACGATCGACGGGGAACGGATCGACAGCTACATCGCCCCGGGCAGCACCGGGCCGATGCGCAGGACCGACCGTGTCGGCCGGGTGTGTCACTGGATCCTCGAGGTGCACCTCGTGGATCCGGATCGTGGTTACGGCGGGTTCTACGAGCAGTTGCTCACCCTGCGGCGCCCCGCAACCGCGGCGGGCTGAGGGAGCTCGCTATTTACAGCAGGTCCTCCAGGCGGATGGGCAGGCGCCGTATCCGGTGTCCCGTCGCGTGGAACACCGCGTTCGCCACGGCGGGCGCCACCCCCACCATCGAGACCTCGCCGAGGCCCTTCACGCCAGGCCCGTTGAGCAGCGAATCCGGCTCGTCGATGAACTCCACGTGGATGTCGGCCAGTAGATCGGCGTTCACGGGCACGGGGTACTCCTCGAGCGAGGTGTTGAGGAAGCCGCCGTAGCGCGGGTCGACCTCGGTGGCCTCACGCAACGTCGCGCCGATGCCCCAGACCACACCCCCGCGCACCTGGCTCTCGGCGGTGCGCGGGCTGACGACGCGACCGCAGTCGGCAACGCTGACCACGCGCGACACGCGCACCCGCCGCGTGGTGGCCTCGATCCTGACCTCCACGAAGTGAGCGATCCAGCTGTAGGAGCTGAACTGCGGGTACTCGGGCCCGGCGAGCGCCACAAGACCACGGCGCAACTGGTCGAGGCTCTCGGGTGGCTGTCCCGGCGCGGTGCGGGTGGTCTCCACCTCGACCGGTGCGCCGCCGAGCGCTGCCACCGCTGCGGCGAGATCGACGGGCCCCTGCGCCGGCACGCCCAGCTCGCGCCGTAGCTCGGCGAGGGCGTCCACGACCACCGGCAACGCGCTGGCGGTACCCCACGATCCGGCAGTGAGGTGCTGCGGCACCGAGCGGGTGTCACCGACGACGACGGTGATGGTGTCGGTCGGGATCCCGAGGTCGGCCGCGACGGTGCGCACGATCGCCGTCCGGATGCCCTGGCCCATCTCGTGGCCACCCGCCTCGACGCGCACCGTCCCGTCCGCCTCGACGCGAGCCCTCGCGACGGCGGCGACCGTGTGGGCGGGATAGGCGCCACCGGCGACTCCCCACCCGATCTCGGTGCCGTCGGCCGCGCGCATCGATCCGGGCTCCGGGCTCCGTCGGGACCAGCCGAAGCGGTCGGCGCCACGGCGCAGGCACTCGGCGAGATAGCGGGACGAGAACGGGTGGCCGGTGACCGGGTCGGTGGCGGTGTCGTTGGCCAGCCGCAGCGCGACGGGATCGATACCTGCGGCGTAGGCGACCTCGTCCACAGCGGACTCGATCGCGAACGCGGCCGGGTGCTCGTGCGGGGCGCGCATGTACCCCGGCGTCTGTACGTCGGTGCGCACGAGCCGCTGCCGGCCCCGGAAGTGGGGGATGCCGTAGAGCCGGGATGCTATATCCGTGTAGGTGGCCGGGAAGAGGTCGTGACGCGAGGTCTGCTGGTCGATCTCGTACACGGCTGCGCGCAGCACGCCTGCCGCGTCGGCTCCGAGTCGCACGCGGTGCCTGCTCAACGGGCGGAAGCTCGCTGCGTGGAAGCACTGCTCCCTGGTCAGCACCAGCTTCACCGGGCGGTCGAGTCTGCGGGCCGCGACCGCGGCGAGGCAGGTGTGCGGCTGCAGCGAGTTCTTCTGCCCGAACGCTCCCCCGGCGGACGGCGAGATCACCTCCACCTGCGCGGGGTCGATGCCCAGCTGCGTGGCCAGCCCGTTCCGAACGGCGCCGCTGTTCTGGGTGCCCTCGTGCACCACGAGTGTGTCGCCCCGCCACTCGACGACGGTGTGGATCAGCTCCATCGGGTTCTGGTGCTGCACAGGCAGGTCGAACACGGAGTCGACCTGCACGGCGCACTCTCCGAGCACCGTGTCAGCGTCGCCGATCACCACGTCGGCGAGGAAGGGCAGCGGGATCGCCTCGGCCTGCACCAGCGTCTCGGCGCCCGGGGCGTCGAGGTCGAGGCTGCTGTCCTCGGTCTCGTACACCGCCTCGACCAGCGCGGCCGCCTCGTTCGCCGCGACGAGGGTGTCGGCCACCACGAGGGCGATCGGCTGGCCCCAGTAGGCGATCCGATCGTCGGTCAGCGGCTGCCGGCTCTGGAACCCGTACCCACCGCCCATGATGAAGCCACCGGACTTCACGCCGGGGTCGCTCTCGTGCGTGAGCACGAGGCGCACTCCCGGCACGGCCTCGGCGTTCGCGATGTCCAGGCGTGCGATCCGGCCCTTCGGCACCCGCGCGATGGCGAACGCGGCATGCAGCACCCCGAGCGGGTTGCGGTCCGCGCCGTAGCGCAGCGCACCCGTCACCTTGGCGTGGGCGTCCACCCGCTCGGTGGGAACAGCGGCGCCGGTCGTCGTGGTGGTCATCGTGTCGCCCGCTCTCCGGCGATCCGCAGCGCGTCGGCGACGGTCCGGATCCCGAGTTCGATCTTGAAGCCGTTCTCCCGGCCCGGCCTGGCCGCTGCGAATGCCGCTTCGCCCGCCTGCCGGGCGGTCTCGGCGGTGAGGGGTTGTCCGAGGAGCGCCTGCTCGGCTTCGGCTGCGCGCCACGGCCTCGTGGCCACACCGCCCAGCCCGATCCGCACGTCCGCCACCGTTCCGTCGGCGTGCAGCGCCACCGCCGCCGCGGCGGACGCCAGCGCGAACGCGTAGGACTCCCGGTCGCGGATCTTGTGATAGGTCGAGCCCCGCCCGGTCGGGGTGGCGGGCACCCGGATCCGCAGGAGCAGCTCCTGCGGTCGCAGGGTGGTCTCCAGGTCCGGGCGTTGCCCCGGCTCCCGGTACAGGTCGGCCAGCGCGACCGTCCGGGCTCCGTCGGGCCCGAGCACGTCGACCTGCGCGTCGAACGCCAGCAATGCCACCGGCCAGTCACCGGGGAAGGTCGCGATGCACGCGTCGCTCGTGCCCAGCACCGCATGGGCACGGTCGAGCCCGCCGATCGCCGCGCAGCCGCTGCCGGGCTCACGCTTGTTGCACGCGAACGGCTCGCCGTGGCGGAAGTAGGTGCACCGCGTGCGCTGCAGGAGGTTGCCGCCGACCGTGGCCATCTCACGCAGCTGCTGCGACGCCGCCTTGGCCAGCGACTCCGCCAGGGCCGCATAGTCCCGCGTGACGACCGGGTCCTCTGCGACGTCGGCCATCCGAGCCCCGGCACCGAAGACGAGCTCATCCGTGCCGGTGCTGTCGATCTGCGACAGTTCGGGGAGACGGTGGACGTCGACCACAGCCGGCGGCGCTTCCACTCCCAGCTTCATCAGGTCATAGAGGGTGGTGCCGCCGGCGAGGAACTTGGCACCCGGCCCGGCGGCGGCGAGGGCATCGAGCGCGTCGGCGACGGTGTCCGGCGCGTCGTACGTGAACGGCCGCACGTCAGCCCTCCACGTCGTCGGCGACGGAGCGGACCGCGGCGACGATCGACGTGTAGGCGCCGCAGCGGCAGAGGTTGCCGCTCATGTACTCGCGGACCGACGCGTCGTCCCGTGCGTGCCCTTCGGCGATGCATGCCAGCCCGGACATCACCTGCCCGGGGGTGCAGTAGCCGCACTGCAGCGCGTCGTGGTCGACGAAGGCCTGTTGCAACGGGTGCAGCTCGCCGTCCGGCCCGGCCACGCCCTCGATCGTCGTGACGGAGCGTCCGTTGACCTGCACCGCGGGGGTCAGGCAGGACACCACCCGCCGGCCGTCGAGATGCACGGTGCACGCGCCGCACTGACCGTGATCGCATCCCTTCTTGGTGCCGGTCAGCTCCAGCCGTTCGCGCAGAACGTCCAGCAGGGACTCACGGGTGTCGATCTCGACCTCGACGTGTTGCTCGTTCACACGGAACGAGGCGCGCACCGTTGTGGCCGGCGGGCCGGTCCGGGTGGGAGTAGCCATGCCCGAGAAGGTAAACGAGCTCTCCCGGCTGCGCATTTTCCGTATTGCTGCCGACCATCGCCGAATTGCGATCAGAAGTGAGGTGGACCACACCCCGCCCGCCGGGTCGAGCGCCTGGTCGAGCGCGGTTTGCTGATGCAGACGGGCTTGCCGGGTCCACCATTCGCCGCAACCGCGGAGGATTTACCGGACCATTACGCGCGGCGCGCTTCCGGACCGGTGGAGCGAATCGGACGAATTCGCGTCCCGGAGGTTCGGGAACGAACCGCGACCGCAGGGCTCCGATTTACCCGGGTGGAGCACTCGCGCGGCGAGCGACGAACACGAACTCGCGACCGGGCCGGTCGGGCGCGTCCCGGACCTCGTCCACGACGTAGCCGTGCCGGATCAGGTCGGATTCGATCTCGGCGCGCTCGCGGAAGCGCAAGGTGGAGTCCGAGGTCAGCACGGCGCCGTCGGAGCCGAAGACCCACGTGCCGCGGAAGCTGACCAGCGGCAGGGCCACCTCCGTCAGTTCGGTCCAGCATTCGACCCGGCCGACGCCGGCGATCTCGGCGACCCGGTAGGTGTCCGTGCGGTTCCACGTGCGCCACTGGCGTCGAGCCGGGTCCCGGCTCTCGACGACGAGACGTCCGCCGGGCCGAAGCGCGTGGTGCACGCCGCGGAGAGTGGCGTCCCAGCCGAGCGGATCGGTGATCGCCTGGGCGACGTTCCCGGTCATCGTGGCGAGATCGACCGCCATCCCGGGAAGGGCTGTGGCGTCCCCGTGGATCCAGGTGACACGGTCCGCACCGTCTCGCCCGCAGGCGTACGCGTGTGAGCCCGCCGCGGGGTCGACACCCGTCACCTGCACCCCGCGGGAGGCAAGGAGCAGCGCGAACGTGCCGGTGCCACAGCCGACGTCGAGCACGCTGCGTGCGCCGAACTCGTGCACGATCGCCGCGTACACGTCGAGGTCGCTGCGGTCGGGGTCGAGCGCGTCGTAGACCGCCACCAGGCGCGGGTGCTCGAAGATCGCGTCGGCCATCGACCTCGCCCTCGCGCCAGCAGGTACGTCCGGTGCCCTGCTCCGGCCGTGATCTTCACCCGGCTCCGCGGGGGCGGTCAACGCGATTAGCGCCGGAAGAGCTCCGGGTTCATCGCGACGTAGTCCGCGACGCCCGACGCTGGGCGTCCGAGGATCTTCTCGACGTCGTGCGTGGCGCGGTCGTAGCGGTTGGACCGGTGCAGCCGGGCCATCGTGCGGATGTGGTCGAGAACGTGGTCGGGGAGCTTGGCGGCTTCGAGTTCCTCGGTGAACTCATCGAGCGGCACATCCTCGTACACGACGGGCCGACCGAGCGCCGCGGAGAACTCCTCGGCCATGGCTGCCAGATCCCGCGACACGGGACCGGTGAGCTCGTAGGTCCGGCCGATGTGTCCGGCAGGCTCCGCGAGGATCGTCGCGACGACATCGGCCACGTCCTGAGCGCTCACCGGTGACGTGCGGCCCGCGCCGAACGGCAGCCTGATCTTTCCCGTCCTCGCGATGGACCCGTACGCGAAGATCATCATGAGCGGGTTCTCCATGAAGATCGTGGGGCGCACATGCGTGGCCGGAAGGCCGGACCAGTCGAGCACCTGCTCGGCGAGCCAGTGCAACCGCTGGTGGCGCGACTCCTCGGTGCTGGTCAGATCCATCTGCGAGACGGTCATCTGGGACATGTTCACGACGACCTCGAGGTCCCCGGCCGCCCGCCCGGCGCTTGCCACGGTGGCGGTCGCCTCCAGGTAATCCGGCGACACCGACATCCCGAAGTACACGCGGCGGCACCCGTCGAGTGCCCGCACGACGTCGGGGGCGCGCGTGAGGTCCGCGGCGACGACCTCGACCCCGCGTGCGCGAAGCGCGTCAGCGCGTTCGTCCTCGCGGTGGACGAGGGCGCGCACCGGAAGTCCGCGCTCCTGGAGCCGTTCGACCACCCGGCCGCCGATGCCGCCGACACCGCCACCGGCCCCGGTCACGAGAATCGGCATCCTGCCTCCTCGTCAATAGTGAGTCTCACCAGCTGAGTCTCATCTGCAGACTAACCAACCTCAGACGAGGACGGCCCCGCCATCGACGGTCAGAACCGTGCCAGTGGTGAAGGTCTGCGTCATGCAGTACAGATACGCCTGCGCGGCGTCACCGACCTCACCGATGCGGCCCACCGGAATCGCCTCCGCGATGTCCCAGTACATCTGCTCGCGCTCAGCCTCGCCCATCCCCGCCCACAGCGGCGACCGCAGTACGCCCGGGCTCACGGCGTTCACCCGGACAGGCGCGAGCTCCACCGCCAACGCCTTGGTCAGTGCCTCCACCGCGCCGCAGATGCTCGCCGGGACGGCCCAACCCGCTCCCGGACGGTCCTTGGCGGTGCCCGTGGTCAACGTGATCGAACCGCCCGGGCGCACCAGCGGTGCCGCTGCCGAGACCGCGGCCAGAGCACTGAAGAAGCGCAGACCGAAGAACCGGCGCGCCTGCTCCACGTCGAGCTCGATCACCGACATCAGCGCCAGCGGCTCGCCTGCGGTGTAGACGAGATGATCGAGCTCGCCCACCTCCTCGATCACGGCACGGACGGTGGCCGGGTCACTCAGGTCCGCGACCCGGCCCACAGCCCCGCCGGGAAGCACCGAGAGTGCCTTGTCGACGCTGGAGCGCCGGCTGGAGACGACGACGACCTCGGCTCCGGCGGACCCGGCACCGGCCGCGACCGCGAGCCCGACGCCCGACGTCCCGCCCAGAACCACGACGCGCTGCCCGTGTAGATCCATGACGAACCTCCTGGTGACGTGCTGGTCAGACCCCTTCACGATGTGCCCGTGGGCGCCGCGACGTCCAAGACTCCTTACCGCGCCTGCAATACCCTGGGGGTATCCGGCCTCATCGCGGACAGGAGGCGCGAGCATGGATGTGGACCTGCGCAAGCTGCGCTACTTCGTCGCGGTCGCCGAGCACCTGCACTTCGGCCGCGCCGCGGCGGCGCTGCACATCGCCCAGCCAGTGCTCTCCCGCCAGATCCGCGCGCTGGAACACGAGTTGAAGAGCCAGCTGTTCGACCGCACCAAACGCGCCACCGCACTCACCCGCGCCGGCGAACAGCTCCTCGTCGACGCCCGGCCCCTGCTCGCCGGCGCCGATGCCCTGCAGCGACGGGTCCAACGTGCCGCACGCGGCCCCGACCACTTCACCGTCGGGTTCATGCCCGGACTCATCGTCACCCCCGCCACGCGCGTACTGGCGGCCCGCCACCCCGACCTCACCGTCGACGTCCTGCGCACCGGCTGGGACGACCAGACCGAGGTCGTGCTCGACGGCCGTGTCGACGTCAGTTACGTTCGCCTGCCCGTCGACCAGCAGGGCCTACAGATCCGCCCGCTGCTCTCCGAACCCCGCGTGGCCGCGCTCCCCCTCGACCACCCGCTCGCGGCGAAGGACGGCATCAGCATCAGCGACCTCGCCCACGAGCACCTCCTGCAGAACCCCGACGCCGTGCCCGAATGGCGCGACATCGCCGTGGAGCTGCGCAACGGCACAGGAGAACCGCCCCGACCCATCCGCACGGTGGAGGAGAAGCTCGAACACGTCGCGGCGGGGCACGGGCTGGTGGTCCTCCCGCTCTCCACCGCCACCTTCTACACCCGACCCGACGTCACCTGGGTTCCCATCGACGACATCGGCCCCAACCGCGTGTGCCTGGCCTGGGACGACGCGCGCACCGACCCGCTCATCCACGAGTTCGTCGAGATCGCCACCGCTCAGGCGGAACAGCTCTCCGCCCCTGCCTGAGCGGTAGCGGCTCCGATCATGGGGCCGCGGCAGGCGCGCCGACGTCGTGCACGGCGGCGCGCAGGGCGTCCGCGAGGCGGGCGGCCGGTTCGGCGAGCGGCTGGGGAAGGCGCGCCAGGAGAATGCGTCGCTGCTCGTGCGGGCCGCCGCGCACCGCGAGGACCCGCACTCCGGGCGGCACCGCGGGTAGGAGTGATGCGGGAAGAGTGGTCAGCCCACATCCGGCCGCGACGAGGCTCAGCTTGGCCAGCCAGTCGGTAGCCGTGTGCGCGATCTCCGGCCGCTCGTCGAGTCCGGGCCAGACACCCAGCCGCTCCTGCTCTCGGGTGGACGGGCTCGCGATCCAGCGCTGACCACGCAGATCGGCGACGTCGACGGAGTCCGCCGCGGCGAGCGGGTGGGTGGCAGGCACCGCGAGGCGGAGGCTGCGTTCGGCGAGCACCTCGAACTGCAGGTGTGGCGACTCGGCGTCGGGCGGCCGGAACGGCGGCAGGGATGCCACCACCGCGAGATCGATGCTGCCGGCGCGCAGGGCACGGACCAGTGCAGACGTGCCGCCCTCCTGCGTGGTGACGATGATGGCGGGGTGGGTCCGGCGCAGCGCGGCGAGGGCGCGCGGCACCAGGAGAGCGCCGGCGCTGCTGTACCAGCCGAGCCGAACCGTTCCCGCCTCGGGCGGCATGCCTGCGAGATCCCGCGCCGCGGCGTCGATCTCGTCGAGCACCGTGACGGCCCGGCGCAGCACGAGGTGCCCGGCTGCGGTCAGCCGCACCCCGTCGTGGCGCCGCTCCAGCAGGCGGGCCCGCGCCGCGCGCTCGAGCGAGGCGATCTGCCGGGAGACCCCGGACTGGGTGAAACCGAGCGCCTCCGCGGCCGCGGTGAGCGTGCGGCGCTCGGCCACCTCGCGGAAGACCCGCAGCGCGACCAGCGAGACGTCGCCGAGGTCCATGAGCTTTACGCATACCAGGTCTGCGTAACTCGCGCTGGTCGCATGATTCTCACCTTCCTAGCCTGGCCACGTGGCAGATACACGAATCGCCCTGGTCACCGGGGCGAACCAAGGCATCGGCTTCGCGCTCGTCGAGGGGCTGGCCGCTCGAATGGATCCCGACGACCTGGTGCTGCTCACCGGACGCAACGCGCAACGGGTCGCCGACGCCACCGCGATCGTCGCAGCCGCACCCGGCACGAGGAGCCGGGTGGAAGGCCGCCTGCTCGACGTCACCGACACGGACGCCGTGGCGCGCCTGGCCACGGAGCTCGAGGAGAGTCACGGTGGGGTGGACATCGTCGTCTCCAACGCGATCGCCCGGATCACGCCGGACCGGCCCCAGTCCGAGCAGGCCGACGAGTTCATCGACGTCGCGAACGGAGGCACCCACGCGATGCTGCGCTCGTTCGGCCCGGTTCTGCGCCCCGGCGGACGGCTGATCGTCGTGGCCAGCTCACTGGGAACGCTCGGTCGTCTCGACCCGCAGCTCCATCCCCTGTTCGACGGCGCCTCGCTCGACGAGGTCGAACACGCCGTCGAGTCCTGGCGTGCGGCCGTCCACGCCGGAACAGCCGAGGAGGCGGGCTGGCCGCGGTGGATCAACGTGCCGTCCAAGGTGGCTCAGGTTGCCGCGGTACGAGCGGTCGCGGCGCAGCGCCGGGAGACCGATCTGCCTGCGGACATCCTGGTCGCGGCGGTCTGCCCCGGACTCGTGGACACACCGACCTCCCGGCCGTGGTTCGACGACTTCAGCCGGGCACTCACCCCGGCACAGGCCGCACAGGCCGTGCTCGACCTGGTGCTCGCGGACCACGTCGACCCAACCCGCTACGGGGAGCTCGTCCGCTTCGGCCGCGTGTTGCCCTGGCACAGCGGAACGCCCGCCCGGGACCAGGACGAACTTCTCAGTACGTAAGGAACTCTCGCCGAGTCCCTACGGGCCGCTGTCCGCTGACCACGGTGTGGTGCAACCAGCGGGACGGCCGTGTGGGTGGCATGCGAGCATTCCTCGCCGTGACCAGACCCGTGATCTTCGTCGGCGGCCCCCTCAATGGACAGGTCGCCGAACGCATCGGCGAACAATGGGACCAGTACCGCGACGACTCCGGCGACCCCCTCTCCCGCGAGATCGGCGAGAAGATCAGGTACAAGCAGCCGGCCAGCGAGCGGCAGCACTACTACCTGGCGTTCATCGCCGGCCAGAGCGACGTCCTCGGCGACTGGGTGTACGTGCACCTGCCGCTCGTGGGCTACTACAACGCCGCCGGGACGTGGAAGGCCAACCTCCACGCAGCGGTGGAAGCGATGCAGTCGGAGCAGGTGAAAGCCGAGTAGGCGGTTGCGGGCGTAACACGCTGGGCGCCGCCGGGGCCGATCAGGTGCCCGGTGGGGCCAGGCGGGGCTCGACGCGTTCGGCGTGCTGTGCGACCGGCCGGCGCAGCGTTCACCCCGCCCGCCGTCCCGACCGGTCAATCGCGCACGTCTGCAGGTCCCCCTGGTGCGCCGAGATGACGAAGCCGGGCGAAGCACGACGAACCTGAAGATCATCACGCGCGGACGGAGCAGTAGGCTACGCCGAACAGACCAGCGCCAAACCACTCATCGCGTCCCAAAGGGCGCACACCGCCGACCGAACTCAGCTTGGCAACCCGGACACCCCTGACCTCCCTAGATTTCCGCCGTGGCCGTACCTCCCTCCATTCAGGATCCGCCCCTCACCATGGCCAATGCCGGGCGCGTCGCCGCGTTCCTCGTGGTGCTCGCTCTCACCGTGGCGGGTGGTTGGCAGGCAGGCCGCATCCTCGATCCGCCGCCCCCGCCCGCCCCCGATTCCGCGCACGGCCACCCGTGACCGCGGTCCTGTCCGCACCGACCGCGGACACCGAGCTGATCGTCGAAGGCATGACGTGCGGAGCGTGCGCCGCGCGCGTCGAGCGGACGCTGCGCAAGCTCGGCGACGTGCAGGCGAGCGTCAACTACGCGACGGGCCGGGCTGCAGTCACGCACGGCGGCACCGTGAACGTCGAGGATCTCGTGGCCGCGATCGAGCGCGCCGGCTACACGGCCCGGCAGCCGGAACCGGCCACACGCGACGACGAGGCCGAGCTGGCCCAGGACCTCGAGCTCGACGGACGGCGGCTGCAGCTCGTCGCGTGCGCGGCGCTGGCCGTGCCGGTGATCGTGTTGTCGATGGTTCCCGCCATCCAGTTCCCGTACTGGCAGTGGACCGCACTCGGCCTCACCGCACCTGTCGTGCTGTGGGGCGCGCTGCCGTTTCATCGCGCGGCGCTCAGGAACCTGCGACACGGGTCCGCGACGATGGACACCCTGGTCTCCGTCGGGACGCTCGCCGCGTTCCTCTGGTCGGTCTACGCCATGATCTTCGGCACGGCGGGCAGGCCGGGCCTCACGCACACCTTCGACCTCACGCTCTCCCCGAGCCGCGCACCAGGACAGATCTACCTGGAGGTCGCCGCTGGGGTCACGACGTTCGTGCTCGCCGGGCGTTACCTGGAGGCGCGGGCCCGCCGGCGCTCGGGAGCCGCGCTCCGCGGCCTGCTCGCGCTCGCCGCGACGGACGCCCGGCTGCTGGTCGACGGGCGGGAACACCTCGTGCCGGCCGAGCGGCTGGCCGTCGGCGACACCTTCGTGGTGCGACCCGGTGAGAAGGTCGCCACCGACGGCGTGGTGGTCGAGGGTTCGTGCGCGGTCGACACCGCGGCGATCACCGGGGAACCGGCGCCCGTCGACGTCACGGCGGGCGATGACGTGATCGGCGGGTGCGTCGTACTCGGTGGCCGACTCGTCGTGCGGGCCACCCGTGTCGGGGCCGACACCCAGCTCGCGCGCACGGCCGCCCTCGTCGAGCGCGCGCAGACCGGGAAGGCCGCCGTGCAGCGGCTCGCCGACCGCGTCTGCGGCGAGTTCGTGCCGGTCGTGTTCATGCTCGCCGCCGCCACCTGGGGGTTCTGGGCCGGCTCCACCGCCGGAGCGGGCACGGCCTTCGCCGCCGCCACGGCGGTTCTGATCGTCGCCTGCCCGTGTGCCCTCGGGCTCGCCACGCCCACCGCGCTTCTGGTCGGCACCGGCCGCGCCGCGCAGCTCGGCGTGCTCGTCACGGGGCCGGCGGTGCTCGAGTCCACCCGCCGGGTCGACACCATCGTGCTCGACAAGACCGGCACGGTCACGACCGGCGAGATGAACGTGACCGACGTCGTGCCCGTCGACGGTGAGGATCGCGACGAGGTGCTCGCCGTGGCCGGCGCGCTGGCCGGCACGTCGACGCACCCGGTGGCCCAGGCGGTCGCCCGCTACGCCGCCGAGCAGGGGGTGGACACCACCGCCGAGGTACGCGAGGTCGTCTCGCTGGACGGGCTCGGCATGCAGGGCGACATCGGCGGCAGCGAGGCGCTGCTCGGTCGGCCCCGCCTGCTGCAGGAGCGCGGCATCGCGCTTCCCGACGCCCTGGACGGGCTGCTCACGGACGCCGCGGCGTCGGGACGCACGACCGTGACCCTGGCCTGGGCCGGTCGCGCCCGTGCGGTGCTCGTCCTGTCCGACACGATCAGGCCGACCAGCGCCGAGGCGATCGCCGAGCTGCGCAGGCTCGGGCTCGAACCCGTGCTCCTCACCGGTGACGGCGAGGGCGCCGCACGCGCGGTCGCGGACACGGTCGGGATCACCACCGTGGTGGCCGAGGCGCTCCCGACCGACAAGGTCGAGCTCGTCGCGCGGTTGCAGTCGCAAGGCCGGGTCGTCGCGATGGTGGGCGACGGCATCAACGACGCCGCCGCGCTGGCGCAGGCCGACCTCGGCATCGCCATGGGCACCGGCACCGACATCGCGATGTCGGCAGCCGACATCACGCTCGTCCGCGCCGATCTCACGGCGGCCGTCGATGCCATCCGGATCTCCCGCCGCACCCTCACCGTGATCAAGGCCAACCTGGCCTGGGCCTTCGGCTACAACATCCTCGCCCTGCCCATCGCGGCCGCGGGGATGTTGCATCCCATGCTCGCGGGGGCCGCCATGGCGGCCAGCTCCGTCCTCGTCGTCACCAACAGCCTCCGGCTCGCCGGGCGGCGGCGCACCGCGTGACCACGGATCTCCCGACAGCACGATGGGCGGCTCCCCGAGTGGGGAACCGCCCATCGGCAGCCCTACCGTGCCCGGCGCGCGGTGTTCACCGTGCGGCCGAGGCTGCCCTGCGCTTCGTCCAGATGTCGTAGGCGACCGCGGCGAGCAGCACGAGGCCCTTCACCAGCATCACGCGCTCGCTCGGAGCGCCGATGAGCGACATGCCGTTGTTGATCACGGCCATGATCAGGCCACCCGTGATCGCCCCGACCACCTTGCCGACGCCGCCCTGCACCGCCGCGCCTCCGATGAACGCGGCGGCGATGGCGTCGAGCTCGAAGTTGGTGCCCGCCGTCGGACCGGCCTGGTTGAGCCGGCCGGCGAAGATGACGCCGGCCAGCGCCGCCAGCACCCCCATGTTCACGAAGATCCAGAAGGTCACCGACTTGACCTTCACGCCTGACAGGGTGGCCGCCGAGAGGTTGCCGCCGATGGCGTAGATGTGCCTGCCGAAGACGGACCGGGTGGTCAGCAGCGTGTACCCGAGCACGAGCACCGCGAGCAGCACCAGCACCCACGGCAGGTTCCGGAACCGCGCCAGCTGCACCACCACGGCCATCACGATGACGGCGGCCGCGACGATCTTGAGCACGAAGATGGGCATCGGGTCGACGATCTGCCCGTACCCGAGCCTCCCCGCGCGCTGCCGCCACTGCGCGATGGCGTAGCCGGCCACCACTGCGAGACCCACCAGCAGGCTCAGCAGGTCGGCGCCGCCCAACGGACCGAGCCCGATGTTGCCCAGGTAGCCCTCGGTGAAACCGTTGGACAGCGTGCGGATCGGGTCCGGGAACGGCCCGATCCCCTGGTTGCCGAGCACGGTGAGGGTGAGCGCCCGGAAGAGCAGCATCCCGGCGAGCGTCACGATGAACGCGGGGATCCCGAAGTACGCGACCCAGAATCCCTGCCAGGCCCCGACGAGGGCGCCCGCCACGAGCGTGATGAGCACCGCCAGTGGCCACGGCACCTCGAGGTTGACCATCAGCACCGCGGACAACGCTCCCGTGACCGCCACGACCGAGCCGGCCGAGAGATCGATGTGCCCCGCGATGATGATCAGGATCATCCCGATCGCGAGGACCAGGATGTAGGAGTTCTGGACGATGATGTTGGAGATGTTCTGCGGTGTCAGCAGCGCGCCGTCGGTGAGCACCGAGAACAGCACGACGATCAGCACGAACGCGACGTAGATGCCGCTCTGCCGGGGGTTGATCGAGAACCGGCGCAATGCCGGTGACGACGGCGGGGCCGGAGGCAGGCCCGTCCCGCCCGGAGCGGCGGCCCCGATGTCTGCGGAGGTGGTGCTGGACATGGGTTCGCCTACTCCTGTTCCGTGGTCATGTACTGCATGAGCCGTTCCTGGGTCGCGTCCTCCCGGCTCACCTCACCGGTGATCCGCCCGCTCGAGAGCGTGTAGATCCGGTCGCACAGGCCGAGCAGCTCGGGCAGCTCCGAGGAGATGACCAGCACCGCTTTGCCCTCGGCGGCGAGACTGTTGATGATCGTGTAGATCTCGTACTTGGCCCCGACGTCGATGCCACGGGTCGGCTCGTCGAGGATCAGCACGTCCGGGTCGGTGAAGATCCACTTCGCCAGCACGACCTTCTGCTGGTTGCCGCCGCTGAGCTTCCCGGTCACGCTCTGGACGTTGCGGGCCTTGATGTTCAGGCTGCGCCGGAACCCCTCGGCCACGCGGTACTCCTCGTTGTCGTCCACCCAGCCGCGGCGGGCGAGCTTGCCCAGCCGGGCCGCGGAGACGTTGCGCTTGATGTCCTCGATGAGGTTGAGGCCGTAGCGCTTGCGGTCCTCGGTGACGTAGGCGATGCGATGACGGATCGCGTCCTGCACCGTGCGCACTTGGATCTCCTGGCCGTCCTTGATGAGGCGCCCGGAGATGTTGGTTCCGTAGGACCGGCCGAACACGCTCATGGCCAGCTCGGTGCGACCTGCGCCCATCAGACCCGCGAGCCCCACGATCTCGCCGCGGCGCAGGGTCAGGTTCGCGCCCGAGACCACGACCCGATCGGGCTGGCTCGAGCTGTGCACCGTCCAGTCCTCGATCCGCAGCACCTCCTCCCCCACGTTCGACTCGTGGGGCGGGAAGCGGTTCTCGAGGGCCCGGCCGACCATCAGCGAGATGATCCGGTCCTCGGTCACCTCGTCGGCCTTCATGTCCAGCGTCTCGATCGACCGCCCGTCCCGGATGATCGTGATCGAGTCGGCGACGGCGGCGATCTCGTTGAGCTTGTGGGAGATGATCACCGAGGTGATGCCCTCGTCCCGCAGCCCGCGGAGCAGGTCGAGCAGGTGCTCCGAGTCGTCGTCGTTGAGGGCCGCGGTCGGCTCGTCGAGGATGAGCAGCCGCACCTCCTTGGACAACGCCTTCGCGATCTCCACGAGCTGCTGCTTGCCCACACCGAGGTCGAGCACCGGGGTCACCGGGTTCTCCGCGAGACCCACCCGGGCCAGCAGGGCCGCCGCCTGGTGGTTGGTGCGGTTCCAGTCGATCAGGCCACGGGTGGCCTGCTCGTTGCCCAGGAAGACGTTCTCGGCGATAGAGAGCTGCGGGCACAGCGCCAGCTCCTGATGGATGATCACGATCCCGCGCTGCTCGCTGTCGCGGATGCTCGAGAACGTGCACAGCTCACCGTCGAAGTGGATCTCACCCTCGTAGTCGCCGTGCGGGTACACCCCGGAGAGCACCTTCATGAGCGTCGACTTCCCGGCGCCGTTCTCCCCGCAGATGGCGTGGATCTCCCCGCGGCGCACCGACAGGTTGACGTCCTCCAGCGCGGTCACGCCAGGGAACCTCTTGGTGATCCCCCTCATCCGCAGGATCTCGTCGACCATGACCCCTACCTCAGCTGGTCGGCGGTGTAGTAACCGGAGTCGACCAGCACCTTCTGGTAGTTGTCCTTGTCGACCACCACCGGCTGCAGCAGCTCCGAGGGCACGACCTTGTTGCCGTTGTCGTAGTCGGTGGTGTTGTTGACCTCGGGCTTGCCGCCCTTGATCACGGCGTCGGCCATCTTCACGGTCACGTCGGCGAGCTGCCGGGTGTCCTTGTAGACCGTGGAGTACTGCTCACCGGCGATGATCGACTTCACCGAGGCGACCTCGGCGTCCTGGCCGGTCACCACCGGGTACGGGTGATCCTGGGTGCCGTAGCCGTTGCTCTTGAGGGCCGACAGGATGCCGATGGACAGGCCGTCGTAGGGCGAGAGCACGCCTTGGACGGTGGCGCCGCCGCTGTAGGTCGAGGTGAGCAGGTCCTCCATGCGCCGCTGCGCCGTGGCCGGGTCCCACCGCAGGATCGCCACCGTGTTGAAGTCGGTCTGCCCGCTCTTCACGACCAGCGTGCCCTTGTCGATGTAGGGCTTCAGCACCGACATCGCGCCGTTGAAGAAGAAGGTGGCGTTGTTGTCGTCGGGCGAGCCGCCGAACAGCTCGATGTTGAACGGGCCGGTGGCCGTGCCGTCGGTGCCGTCGGCGTTCTTGAGCCCCAGGCCGGTGAGCAGCGACGTCGCCTGCTGCACCCCGACGGTGAAGTTGTCGAACGTGGCGTAGTAGTCGACGTTCGGGCTGTTGCGGATCAGGCGGTCGTAGGAGATCACCGGGATCTTGCTGTCGGCCGCCTCCTGCAGCTGGGTCGTGAGGGCCGTGCCGTCGATCGAGGCGATCACCAGCAGCTTGGCGCCCTTGCTGATCTGGTTCTCGATCTGGTTGACCTGCGTCGGGATGTCATTCTCCGCGTACTGCAGGTCGACGGTGTACCCGAGCTTCTCCAGCGCGCTCTTGATGTTGTCACCGTCATGGATCCAGCGCTCGGACGCCTTCGTCGGCATGGTGACGCCCACCAGGCCTCCGGCGGCGGAGGTGGCCCCACCGCTCTGCTGATCGATCGTCTTCTCGCTCGATCCACAGGCCGCGAGCGCCGTGGCAAGCACGATGCCTGCGGCCGCCGTGGCCAGCCGTGCCAGCTTCATTTTCTCTCCCGTGACTAGATGGATCATCCGTGAACCGGAACCGGGCGCACGCCGGGCAAATCCTGGGATCGGGCGTGCGCGGTGCCGGCCCGGATCACGTCGGCGGACGGCCGCCGGACGCAGGGCGGCGCGAGCCGCGGTGCGACCGTGATAGCCGCCGCCGGAGGGGGACTGCCGTGCCCAGCGGAACGGGAGCGCGCAGCAGATGGTGGTCCACATGCGGTCGATCAGGCCGTGGGCGTGGCCGGAAACGCTGTACTCCGCCATGCCGGCCGTGCCCGGGCGTCCACGGCCCACACCCGCGGTGAGCGCGCTGTGCGGGGTGGATCGATGCCAATGGGACACCCTCGTCCGGGGAGCAGGCGGAGCCGTGAAGGATCACGCGGGGGGAGATGTTAGCGCTCACAACTTCGCGCGGGCAACCCACCCGCCGCGGTGGGCATGCCCTGGTCGCCGAACGCCATCGAGCGCGCTCAGCCCGTGAACACCGCACTCACCAGGATCACGTTGACTACAGTTCCCCCGGCGATGCTGATGATCACGTTCCGGAGCAGGAGGTGCAGACCCACGGTGGCGATCAGGGCGAGGCCGACCGGCAGGCCGAACGGGTACGCCGACAACGGTACGTCGCGGAGCGTGTGACCGACGAGGATCACCATCACACCCACCGGCATGGTGGCGCCGAGGTAGGGGACGATCGCGCTCTCGCGCAGCGGCGCGAGAAGGGCGAAGGGCACCGCGCGCAGCGTCCACGTGATCGCCGCGCACAGGAGAACTGCCGCGATCAGATAGCCGGTCTCAGGCACGGCGACCGGCCTTCCCGGCGATCACGTACCTGGCGACGAGGAATGCGGTGAACATGCCCATCGCGGCGAGGACCATCTGCTCGCCGAACAGCAGATGCCCGATCAGGGCGCACGCGACGGCGACGATCGCGGCCGGGACGTCGCGGCGGGCGCGGAACGCGTCGATACCCAGCACCACGAACAGGGCGGTCACCGCGAAGTCCAGCCCCACCGCCCCGGCCGGGATCAAGGTGCCGCCGATCGCCCCGACGGTCACGCTGCCCACCCAGAAGATCTGGACGAACGCCTGCACCCACACGATGCGCGCCCGGCTCCAGTTCCGGGCTTCCGGCCTCGCCGTCAGGGCGAACGCCTCGTCCGTGAGCGCGAAGGTGCTGTAGGCCTTCCCCGCCACGCCGTGCACCCGGTGCAACGGGAAGGACAGCGCGTAGAACACGTGCCGGACGTTCACCACGAAGGCGGTGGCGGCGATCTGCCCGAGCGGGGCGAAGGTCATGACCAGGCCGAGCAGCAGGAACTCGAGCGACCCGGCGAAGATCACGGCAGAGAAGATCGTCGACCACCACCAGGGCAGGCCCGACTGCGACACCAGCACGCCGAACGCCAACCCCATCGCGGCGGCCGCGACGGCCACCGCCAACGAGTCCTTCAGCGCGAGCAGTACGACTGGTCGAGGGACGGTTCGAGAGTCCTCGTCAGGGGCAGGAACAGCGCCATCGCTCTCCACCTCGGACACTCGGTAATTTTATGTCGTATCGCGAGATATTAGATTTCCAGTTGTGCCGATATCCTTGCCAGATGCGCAACAACCGCCGTCTCGATGCGATCGATCGAGACATATTGTTTCACCTCCAGAAGGATGGGCGGCTGAGCAACGTCGAGCTGGCCAGGCGCGTGGGCCTGACCCCGCCGCCGTGTCTGCGACGGGTCAAGCGACTCGAGGAGGACGGGATCATCACCGGCTACCGCGCGGTGGTCGATCCGACCGCTGTCGGGCGGGGCTTCGAGGTGACGGTCTCGGTCGAGATCCGGGTCACCGATCTCGGGACGCTGCGCGACTTCGAGGACACCGTCGCCACGTTCGACGAGGTGGTCGAACTGCGCCGCGTCTTCGGCACACCCGACTACTTCCTGCGGGTGATGGTGGCGGATCAGACCGAGTACGAGACCCACCACATGAAGCTGCTCGGCCTGCCGGCCGTGTCCCGGGTCGTGTCGCACCAGACCATGAAACGCATCAAGTCCCAGGACTGAGCCTCGTCAGGTCGCGGAGGTCACCGCCGTGGCCGGGCCGCCGTCTGAATCACACGGCGCTTCCGGGACTCGGACGGTGCGATCACAGCAGCCCTACTTCCGCGAGCTTCGCCTCGTAGATGTCGAGCACCTCTTCCTCGTCGCCGCCCGCAGCCTCGGCCTGTTCCCAGATGCGGTCGAACACCGGCTCCGACTGCTCGTACTGCTGCCTCCACCGCTCCGCGTCGCGGCGCCAGTAACCGATCACGCCGTAGCTGCCCACGGGCATCCCGCGTTCGTGCCGCAGGTACTTCCGCACCGCCCTGGTCGCGGCCGCCTCCCCGGCGACGTAGATGTAACCGGGGCCGTCGGGCAGTCCGATCCCGCGCGCCATCTCCTCGAGGATGCTGTTCGACGCGAGATCGGTGTTGTGCACCCACGTGGTCATGGCCCCGGGTAGGGGGATCTCGTCCCCGGGATCGGGGATCTCGATCGCCGCGAGCGTGCGCACACCGAGCGGCGCCGTCTCGGCGATGCGGGAGAGCGCCGGCAACGCCGCTACGTCGCCGAGCAGCACCTGCCACACCGCGTCGGCGGGACGGCGGAACCAGCTGTTGCGGACGGACATGCTCACCGTGTCGCCCGGCTGGGCACGCCGGGCCCAGCTCGCTCCGATCCCGCCCTCGTGCGTGACCACGTCGAACGTCAGCCGCGCCGACGCCGGATCGAAGGCGCGAATCGTGTACCACCGGCCGTGGTCGTCGACCCCTCCGCCGGGCAGCGGCAGATGCAGGAGGCACGCCTCGTCGGGCACCCCCGACACCGCGAAGTCCGCGAGCCCCGACCCCTCGAACACCACCCTGATCAGGCTCGGCGACATGCGCCGTACGTCGACGGCTTCCATCTCGATGGTCTCGAGCTGCTGGCCTGCCATCCCACCCCCGCTATCCACGTATTGAGTTAGCGCAGCCTAAGCTAAGGCCCGGTGTGGAGGCCAGAGTCCGGTTCGATCTCGCCGCCGCCAGGCCCGCAATTCCGTGAACGGGGCATACGTTCCCGGCGCGGGCGAGATCCAGGGACCCCAGGGCCACCGACGCACCCTCCGAACCCCTGCGGCCTACGCTCGGCTCGAGGCCGACCAGCAGCACACCGCCGCGCTCGCCCAGGCCGGGCCGTCGACGCCTGACCACATCTGACAAGAAGGACCACCATGGAGTTCGGGATCAATGCGTTCGTCACCGACGAGGGCCTCAGGCCAGGCCCCTTCGGGAAGGCGGTCGAGGAGCGCGGGTTCGACGCCCTGTTCGTCGCGGAACACAGCCACATCCCGGTCGAGCGCCGCACGCCCTACCCCGGAGGAGGTGACCTTCCGAACCAGTACTACCGGGCGCTGGACGTGTTCGTCGCCCTGACCGCCGCCGCCATGGCCACCACCCGGCTCCGGGTCGGCACCGGCGTGGCTCTCGTACCCCAACGCGACCCCATCAGCACCGCGAAGGAGGTCGCCTCCCTCGACCTGGTCTCCGACGGCCGCGTCATCTTCGGCGTCGGCGTGGGCTGGAACCGCGAGGAGATGGAGAACCACGGCACCGACCCCGCCACCCGCGGACGCCTCGCCAACGAACGGCTCGAGGCCATGCGTCAGATCTGGACCAACGAACAGGCCGAGTACCACGGCGAGTTCGTCGACTTCGACCCGATCTACTCCTGGCCCAAGCCCGTGCAGAGCCCCCATCCGCCGATCTACGTCGGCGGCGGCACAGCAGCCTTCCCCCGCATCGCACAGCTCGACGCCGGCTGGTTCCCCAACACCACGTCGCCCGAGCAGCTTGCGCCGCAGATCACCCAGCTGCGCGAGACGGTCGGCGCCCACGTCCCGGTCACGGTGGGACACATCGCGCCGGTTCGGCCCGAGCTCATCGAGGGCTACCGCGAGCTCGGCGTCGAACGCGTGGTGTTCCACGTGCCCGCCTCATCCGAGCAGGCGACGCTCGAACGCCTGGACCTTCTGGCCGAGACGGTCGCGCAGGCCACTCCGGCGTAAGGACCGAGGCGCGCGGCCGTGATCCCGCCGCCGCGTCGAGCGGAAACCGATCACATCGCAGGAATCAACCGATCTCTGCGATGTGATCGAGAAGCGATGTCAGCGTCCGCTCGTCGGTGGCGGGGGCGATCACGGTGATCCGGAGGTAGCGGCTCCCACCGAGGTCCGTGGAGGAGAGGTGGAAGCTCCCCTCGTCCATCATGCGCTCACGGATCACGGCCTGGTCCGCGGTGCCGTACCGGAAGCAGACGATGTTGCTCTCCGGCTCGTACGGACACTCGAAGCCGGGGCGCTGCGTCGCCAACTCCCAGAAGCGATGCGCGGTGGCGTACTGCCGGGCCACGTAGTCACCCAGCCCGCGCTCGCCACGCCAGGCGAGGTTGAGGAAGAGCTTCAACCCCTGCTCGGCCTTGGTGCCCTCGACGGTCCGTCCGATGAGGTCGAAACGCTGGTCGCCGTAGAACAGGTACGAGCCCTCCTGCTGGAAGGCCGCATCGAGATCAGCATGGCGTCGTGTGAGGACGGCCGCCGCGAGGCTCGACGTCCGCAGCATCTTGTGCGCATCCCAGATCACCGAGTCGGCGAGCTCGATCCCGTCGAGCAGCCGCCGGTGCTCGTCCGACAGGAGCGCCGACGCGCCGTGAGCGCCGTCGACATGGAACCAGATCCCGTGATCGCGACAGAACTCGCCGACGCCGCGCAGGTCGTCGTAGAGACCCGTGCCGGTGGCGCACGCATTGGCGACGAGCGCGATCGGGCGTCGACCGTGCTCGAGGGACTCGGGGAGCCGGGCCACGTCGATCCGGCCCAGATCATCCACCGCGAGCGGGACGACACACTTCGTCCCGAGACCGAGGATGCCGGTGGCGCGGGTCAGGGAGTAGTGGGCCGAGGCAGGCGCGAGCAGCGCGAGGTCGGCCGGGTTGCCGTCGGCCCATGCATCGGGAGCCGCGGCAGCCCGTGCGGCCAGCAGCGCCGTGAGATTGGCGAGCGAGCCCCCATGGGTGAGCACGCCGCCGCTGTCGGCACCGAAACCGACCTTTTCCAGCATCCATTCGAGCACCGCGAACTCGACGGTGGAACCCGCCGCTCCCATCTCGTAGATCGCCGTCGGATTATTGGTGGCTCCATGGATGAAGTCGGCGAGAGCGGCGGGAAAATCGGGCGACGCGTCCTGATGGGCCAGATAGGCCGGATGATGCAGCCGGGTGCCCTCAGCGAGATAGGTGCGGAGGAAGTCCCGGTAGCTGTCCGCGGTCATGCCGCCCTCGCGGATGTACCGCCGAAGATCCAGCCGCGTCTCGAGCTCCTTCGGCGTCCGGCGCCGGAGAACGGGACCGAGGCCCCGCTGGCTGTCATCGACGTATGCGGCCAGTTGCTCGGTTGTGACCTCGGCGACCTTGGTGAACTCCTCGATGTCCCAGCGTCCGACGGGGCCGTGACGCTCCTCCCCGTGGGTCCGGAAGTTGTGCGGCATGCGTCAAGCCTTGCACCAGCCGGCGCAAAAGACGCAGCTCTTGACGATATGCCTACCCCCTCCCCGGCCTCGCGGGAAGCGGAGAGAAAATCCGTCCACGTCCCCCGATCCGGAGATCGAACGCGACGAGTCGTCCGGACAACCAGTAGCACGGATATCCGGCCTCGGACCGCGGCCGCTACTAGGCTCCGGCGGGAAGAGCCACGCCCATCGACGTCGTGGATCCGTCCCGCATCCCACAGCGAGGAAGTCATCGTGCCCGTGCTCTGCCCTCTCCACGCCGCCCAGGCCTCTGGCCCTGCCCTGCCCGCCCGCCGCGCGGCCACGGCATGACCGCCCCCCACGAGTTCGACGCGATCGTCGTCGGCGCCGGTATCAACGGGATGACCGCGGCCGCGTTGCTCGCGCGGGAGGGCTGGTCGGTGGCGCTGCTCGACAGTGCCGACGAGATCGGTGGGTTCATCGGGTCCGCCGAGCTGATCCGGCCCGGCTACGTGCACGACATCTGGTCGTCGTGGCATCCCCTGTTCATCACCGGCCCGGCCTACGCGAAGCTCGGCCCCGACCTGCATCGACACGGGCTCGCCTACGCCAACACCGACGACGCGCTCACCGCTTCGGTCGCCGACGACGGCTCGGTCACCATGGCCTGGCGCGACCCCGCCGCCACCGCCGCCCAGTTCGCCGATCAGGCCGACGGCGCTGCGTACCTCGCCGCGCTGAACCGCTTCGGTGCCCACGTCGGGGCGATCGGCGGTTTGCTGGGCAGCGAGCTGCGCGGCACGGCGCTGGTGCGCCACACCCTCGGCCTCGCTCGTCCTGGCGGCACCACGGAGCTCGAGGCCTACGCCCGTGACGTCGCTACCAGCGGGCGAGCCTGGTGCCGCCGCGAGTTCCGCGGCCACGAGGTCGATCACCTGTGGGCGCCCTGGCTGCTGCACGCCGGGCTCGCCCCCGACAACGCCAGCGGCGGGCTGATGATGCCGGTGTTAGCGGCCAGCATGCACGGAGCGGGATTGCCGGTGGTCGTCGGCGGTGCCGGACGATTCGTCGCCGCCTTCCGTGCGCTGCTCGAGGAACTGGGCGTCACCGTGCGGACCGGCACACGCGTCCACGCGATCGACGTCACCGGCGGGCGCGCCACCGGGGTACGCGCCGCCACCGCCGAGGGCGAGGTGCGCCTGCGCGCCACCCGCGCGGTGCTGGCCTCGGTCACCCCGTCCGCGCTCTACCTCGACCTGTTGCCGACCGGCACCGTGCCGGCCGCGGCCCGCCGCGACGCCGTCGGGTACCGCGCGGGGCGTGCCGCGGCGCAGCTTCACCTGGCGCTGTCGGGTCCTGTGCCGTGGAACGACGAGCGTCTCGCCACGGTTCCGCTGCTCCACCTGTCCGACGGGTCGGCCGGCACCGCGATCGCCTGCGCCGAGGCCGAAGCGGGCCTGCTGCCACGCCGCCCCACCGTGGTCGTCGGCCAGCAGCACGTGCTGGACCCGAGCCGGGTCCCGGAGGGCGCAGCGACGCTGTGGCTTCAGCTGCAGGAACTGCCACGCCGGCTGGTCGGCGACGCCGCCGGCGAGATCGACACCAGCGAGGGCTGGAGTTCTGCCGTCGTCGAGGCATTCGCCGACCGGGTCATCGCCCGTATCGAGCGCCATGCGCCCGGACTCGGGTCGCGCATCCTCGGCCGCCATCTGGTCGGCCCGGCGGAGCTGGAGGCCCGCAACGCCAACGCGATCGACGGCGACCCCTACGGCGGTGCCACCGAGCTGGACCAGAACCTGATGTGGCGACCCGGCCCCGCCACCGCTCGCCACAAGACGGTTGTGCCGGGTCTCTGGCACATCGGGGCCTCGACCCACCCCGGCCCCGGGCTCGGCGGCGGCTCCGGTCACCTCGTCGCCGAGCAGCTCACCCGCCCCAGCCGCGGCGCGACCGTGCTCGACGGGGCGCGCCGGGCCGTGAACAGGCGCCGCGGGACGGCAGCCGCGACGTGACCATGGGTGCACCCGACGCGCCGACGCTCCCGCTGGTGACACTCGATCTCTTCAGCGCCCTGATCGACTCGCGCACCGGCGGCAGCACGTTTCTGTGCGAGCTCGCGCGAGAGCGGAGCTGGAGCGTTGACGGTGCGACGGTCTACGCCGCATGGGACTCCACCAACAAGGAGCTGCAACGGCAGTGCGTGTCGTGGACCCCGTTCCGCGAGTTGTGCCGGCAGGCGCTCGCCGTCACCTACCGCGACCTGCGTCTTGCAGGTGATCCCGCGCAGGACACCGAGGCGCTCCTGTCCGGCGTCGCCGACTGGCCACTGTGGCCGGATGTCTCCGACGGGTTGCGGATCCTGGCCGGTCAGGGCCGAGTCGGCGTCTTGTCCAACGTTGACGACGACATATTCGCCCGCACCCGGGTGGCCCCACTCGTCGATGCGGGCACCGTGTTCACCTCCGAGAAGCTGCGCAGCTACAAGCCCTCGCCCGCGATCTACCACGAGGCATCCCGACGAGCCGGGCCCGGATACGTCCACGTCGCGACGTCGGCGCGCGACGTCCGCGGTGCCCTCGGCGCCGGCATCAGCACGATCCGCTTGCGCCGGCCCGGCCACACGATCGACCCCGGCGGCCCGACTCCGACGTTCGTGGCCGCCACGCTGAGCGAGGCCGCCACGCTGCTCCCGAGGCTTCGCTGAGACTGCTGTCCGGCCGACCCGAATGGTCGGCAGGCGTCGCAATGCAGGATGCATTTCTCACCCGTTCGGCGCTCCCTGCCACCTACCGTCCTGCTTAGCCTGTGATGCAGATCATCTTTCCGACTCAACGACGAGGCGGCCATGGCTCTCGACGAAGCGACCGCGGCGTTCCTTTCCCAGATGGCTGAGAGCGGGATGAAGCCGCTCCACGAGATGACGCCCATGGAGGCCCGCGGGCTCGGCGCCGCGCTCCTCGAGATGTACGGACCGGGCCCGGAGGTCGCCCGCGTCGTCGACGACACGGTGTCCGTCGAGGGCGGGCAGATCGGGGTGCGGATCCTCGCCCCGGAGAACCCACGAGCGACGATCGTCTATTACCACGGCGGCGGCTGGGTGATCGGCGCCATCGACGAGTTCGACACCCTCGCCCGGCGGATGGTGCAGCGCACGGGCTCCGCCGTGGTGCTCGTCGACTACCGGCTCGCCCCCGAGCACCGCTACCCCACTGCCGCCGAGGACGCCTGGGCGGCGTTGCAGTGGACCGCCGCGCATCTCGGCGAACACGGCATGACGCTCCCGTTGATCGTCGCCGGCGACAGTGCGGGCGGAAATCTCGCGACGATCGTCGCCCGGCGCGCGGCCGAGGAGGGCGGACCGGAGATCTCGCTCCAGGTCCTCGTCTACCCGGTCACCGATGCCGACCTCGACAACGCCAGCTACGTCGACCCCGAGAACCAGCTCATGCTCAGCCGGGACTCGATGATCTGGTTCTGGGACCACTACGCCCCCGACCTCGCCTCCCGGAAGAACCCGGACGCCTCCCCGCTGCAGTCCGCCGACCTCTCCGGGCTCCCACCTGCCGTCGTGCTCACCGCGGAGCACGACGTGCTCCGCGACGAGGGCGAGGCGTACGCGGAGAAGTTGCGCGCGGCCGGGGTTCCGGTCGTGCACCGCCGATTCCCCGGTCAGATGCACGGCTTCTTCACGCTGCTCGTCCTGCCTGGAGCCGCGGCCGCGCTGGAGTACGTCGGCGAGCAGGTCGACCACCATCTCGCCACGACCACACCCCTCGCCGACAACCAGGCTCGCTAGCGGCCGGCTTCTCGACGCTGTACGCAGCCCGGGCGCAGAGCCGCCCCGGCGGGAACGCCCGCGTCCCCGACCGTTCGACCGCTCCCCGGAGACCTCGCAACGGCGCAACGAACTGCGGCCAACGGAGGCCGCGATCGGGAGGAAGTAGATGACCGAGTCTCGCAAGGTCGACGCCGTGGTCGTCGGCGCGGGCATCGCCGGGCTCTACCAGCTCTACAAGCTGCGAGAGCGCGGCATGAGCACGCGCGTGTTCGAAACCGGCGACGGAGTCGGCGGCACCTGGTACTGGAACCGCTACCCCGGCGCCCGCTGCGACGTCGAGAGCCTGTCCTACTCCTACTCGTTCTCCCCTGAGCTGGAGCAGGAGTGGAACTGGACCGAGCGCTACCCGACGCAGCCGGAGATCCTTCGGTACGTCAACCACGTCGCCGACCGCTTCGACCTGCGCAAGGACATCACGTTCAGCACGCGGGTGGTGTCGGCGGTCTACGACGAGTCGACGCAGCGGTGGCGGGTGGACACCGACACGGGTGAGATCGTCGACGCCCAGTTCCTGATCATGGCGACCGGGTGCCTGTCGCGGTCGAAGCTGCCCGAGGTGCCCGGGCTCGACAGGTTCCAGGGCCCGACCTACCACACCGGACACTGGCCGCACGAGGGCGTCGACTTCAGCGGCATGCGCGTCGGGATCATCGGCACCGGCTCGTCCGCCGTCCAGTCCATCCCGGTCATCGCGGAGCAGACCGCCGACCTCACCGTCTTCCAGCGCACCCCCGCCTACTCCATCGCCGCCCTCAACCGCCCGCTCGAACAGTCCGAGATCGACTCGATGAAGACCGACTACCGGGCATGGCGCGAGGCCCAGCGCACCTCCGGGTTCGGCGTGCCGGTCGAGATGCCCACCCAGTCGGCGCTGGAGGTGTCGGAGGAGGAGCGCTTCGCCAAGTACGAGTCCGGCTGGCGGAAGGGCACCCTCGTGTCGATCCTCGCCGGTTACACCGACACCCTCACCAACCGGGAGGCGAACGACACCGCGGCCGAGTTCATCCGCCGCAAGATCCGGGAGCGGGTGAACGACCCCGAGGTCGCCGAGACGCTGTCGCCGCGCAGCTACCCGTTCGGCACCAAGCGTCCCTGCCTCGACACGAACTACTACGAGACGTTCAACAAGCCCAATGTCCACCTGGTCGACCTACGTAAGACCCCGCTCGTCGAGCTCACCGAGAACGGTCTGCGCACCTCCGAGCAGGAGTACGAGTTCGACGCGATCATCTTCGCCACCGGCTTCGACGCGATGACCGGCGCTCTCACCGCGATCGACATCCGCGGCAAGGGCGGGGTCGCCCTGCGGGAGAAGTGGGCCGAGGGCCCGCGGTCCTACCTCGGGGTCGCCGTCGCGGGCTTCCCGAACCTGTTCACGATCACCGGACCGTCGAGCCCGTCGGTGCTGTCCAACATGATCGTGTCGATCGAGCAGCACGTCGACTGGATCACCGACTGCGCCGCCTACATGCGCGAGCGGGGTATCGGAGCGATCGAGGCCACCACAGAGGCCGAGGACGGCTGGGTGGCGCACGTCGAGGAGGCGGGCAACGCCACCCTCTACCCCACCGCCGACTCCTGGTACATGGGCTCGAACGTGCCCGGCAAGCCACGGGTCTTCATGGCCTACATCGGCGGCGTGGGCGCCTACCGGCAACTGTGTGACGAGGTGGCGGCCAAGGGATACGAGGGCTTCACGCTCAAGGGGGCGATGACCCCGGCCTGATCCACTCCCCGAGCTCATCCCGGCGACCGGCGCGTGGCCCGACGACGGGCCGCGCGGCGGTCGCCGCGGACATAGCATCGTGACCTCGGCCGTTGGGAGGACCGCGCGATGTCGTTCGCCGTCCCGTTGACCCGCCGCGAGGCGATCGCCCACCACCTGCGGAACGAGATCGTCACCGGGGCCCTCCCGCCCGGCACGGTGATCAAGGACGCCGAGGTCGCCGCACTGCTCGGGGTGAGCATCACGCCGGTCCGCGAGGCCATCGCCCAGCTCGCGGCCGAGGGGCTCATCGACATCGCGCCGAACCGCATCCGGCGCGTCACCCACGTCACGCAGAAGAACGCGCTCGAGCTCATCGACGTCATGGGCGTGCTCGCCTGTGCCGGCGTCGAGTGGGGGGTGGACAACCTCACCGAGAGCCATCTGGCGCGGATGCGGGGGCGGCTCGACGAGTTCGTGGCCGGGCTGGAGCGGGGCGACGTGACGGCTGCCGCCGCCGCTGGTGCGGACTTCAGCACCATCATGATCATGGCGGGCGGCAACCGGGAGCTGCAGACGCACGTCGACCTGGTGGTCGCGCGCACGCGCCGCCTGCTGGCGCTCAACGCCGAGAGCGACCTGTGGCAGGTCTGGATCAACGGCTACCGCGACATCCTCGACCTGCTCGAACGCGGCGACCGGGCCGCGGCCGTCGAGCGGTACCGCGCGATCTACCAGGAGTACCGGCCGCGTGTGCAGGCCCTGCTGGCCGACCCACCCGCCGACCCGATGGTCGGCCGCTGAGACGAGGTAAATGCGAGCGGGCAACCGACGACGAGGCGCCAGGGTCGCTGCTCGCTCACACGGCGAGTCGGTTGCGGTGAGCCAGCGCGGGCCAAGCGATGGCGACGATCACGAGCCACGCAACCGAGAGGCCTGTGTTCCCCGACGCGAGCAGGCCGCTCACGATCACTATCAGGTAAAACGGGTCCAAGGGGTCAGCTCCTCCGGTCTCCTCCCTCTGCGATTGTGCGCGTCTTTCGCGAGACCCGCGGGCCGGCGATGCGCCGATCGGGGCGCCTTTCCCGGAGGTGATCTATCGGTTCCGGAATCGGTGGTGGCCCCGCGCCGTCGCCGCGCGGATCACTCTCACGTGACAGTTCCGGCCCGCGGAGATCCCCGCGAGGTCCACGAATACGTGCTCCACCTCGGTGTTCCGCTCCGTTCCCACGATGGGCTCGCCCAAGTCCTCGATCGGCGCCTCCTCCGCGCAACGGCGACTCACCCCGCTCATGGGCCGTTGCCGGCAGCCGCGCGGAACTCCCGGCCACTGACGGGTCACAACCGGGTGCCGCCGCCGCACCCGACGGCCGGCTCCCCACGCCCGAACGGCGTAGATCGGCCTAGGATCGGTGCGCTGGCGGCTTACGGGACGAGCGTTGCGGGTGGTGGTGTGAGCACATCCGGCGGCGAGCCCGAGAACACCGCCGCGGGGGGAACACGGCGACTCGGGGCCGGTCCAGCGCCGTTCGCCGGTCTGATCGAATCCGGCCTGCGCTACTTCCTCGCGGTGGCGCAGGCGGGCTCGATCACCGAGGCGTCCGAGCAGCTCCACGTGGCGGGCTCGGCCATCAGCCGGCAGATCGCTCGGCTCGAGCACGAGATCGGGGTGCCGCTCTTCGAGCGTCATCCCCGCGGCATGGTGCCGAGCGAGGCCGGCATCCGGCTCGCGGGTTTCGTGCAGCGCAACATGATGGACATCGAGCAGGTGGTCGGCGAGATCCGGCGGCTTCCCGGTGGCCGCCGCTCCCAGGTCCGGCTCGTCGCGGCGGAGGGCTTCGCCTGGGACCTCCTGCCCGAGGCGATCGCCTCCTTCCGGCGCGACCACCCCGAGGTCGGCTTCAGCCTGCACGTCACGTCCTCGACCGCGGCCAGCGAGCACGTGCGCGACGGCAAGGCGGACATCGCGGTCACGTTCAGCCTCGCGCCGATCAAGGGCATCTCCGTCGAGTACTCCCAGCGCGAGTACGTGCACGCGGTGGTCAACGCCCGGCATCCGCTCGCCCAGCGGTCCGCGGTGTCGCTCGCCGAACTGCTGCCCTACGCGCTGGCGATCGTGGACGAGGGCACCACAGTGCGCCAGCTGTTCGACGTCTGTTGCAGCGCCGAACAGCTGAGCTTCGAGCCGGTCTTCGAGACCGACTACTGCGGTGCCCTCTACACGTTCACGAAGTTCGCCGACGCCGTGACCCTCACCGGCTATCTGCCGGTGCGCAGACGCCTCGCGACCGACGGGCTCGTGGCGATCCCGCTGTCCGACCAGGGGATGCACCGTCGATACCTGCAGATCCAGTCGATGGCCGGCCGGTCGCTGCCGCCCGCGGCAGGCGACTTCGTGACGCACCTGGTGCAACGCGTACAGGCCCCCTGACCCGCCACCACGCGGTTTGCCGTGCGGGCAACGGCGCCTTGCCCAGACGGAGATGGTCATCGGGCTGCCCGCTGCCTACTCTTCGCCGAAACGCACCATTCGATCACGTGTGCGGCCTTCTTGCCGGAAGGGAATCAGCGAATGACCCGTGGCGACGTTGTCCGGGAGTCGGCGAGATATGTCGATTCCGGCGCTTTCCTCGACGATCTGAGAAGGCGGGTGGCGTTACCCACCGAAAGCCAGGACCACAACTCACTTCCGGTGCTGCAGAGCTATCTCTCCGGGGAGATGTCGTCCGCTCTCGAACGGCTCGGAGCGGTCTGCTCGATCGTCGAGAACTCGGTGCCCGGAGGTGGTCCGTTCCTGATCGCCCACCGGCACGAGGACGACTCGCTGCCGACCGTGCTGGTCTACGGCCACGGGGACGTCGTGCTCGGCCAGCCGGAGCGCTGGCGGAGCGGGCTCTCGCCGTGGGAGATCGTCGTCGAAGGCGATCGCTGGTACGGGCGCGGAACGGCTGACAACAAAGGTCAGCACACCATCAACATCGCCGCACTCGAACACGTCATGGCGGCCAGGGGCGGCCGGCTGGGGTTCAACCTCAAGGTGCTGATCGAGACCGGCGAGGAGTCGGGCTCGCCCGGCCTTCGTGAGATGTGTGAGCAGCGGGCCGACGACCTCGCCGCCGATCTGCTGCTGGCCTCCGACGGTCCCCGGCTGGCGGCCGAGCGGCCCACGGTGTTCCTCGGTTCCCGCGGCCAGGTCGCGTTCACGCTCAGCCTGGACCTGCGCGAGGGCACCTACCACTCCGGCAACTGGGGTGGCCTGCTGCGTAACCCCGCCACGGTGCTGGCCAACGCACTGGCGAGCATGGTCGACGGCCGTGGCGTCATCACCGTCCCCGAACTGCGCGCACCGGAGATTCCCGAGGCCGTGCGCGCGGCGCTGGCGGACGTGTCCCCCGGCGGCGGTCCGACGGATCCGGACATCGACGACGGCTGGGGCGAACCGGGGCTGACAACGGCCGAACGCGTGATGGGCGCCAACTCCCTGGAGGTGCTGGCGTTCGTCTCCGGAACGCCCGACGCGCCCGTCAACGCGATCCCGGCGACGGCACGGGCCCACTGCCAGCTGCGGTTCGTGGTGGGCACCCCGTGGCAGGAGCTGGAGCGGATCGTGCGCGAGCACCTCGACGCGCAGGGCTACCCGATGGTCCAGGTCCGGGTCGACAGCACCATGGCGGCCACCCGCCTGAGCCCCGACGACCCGTGGGTGCGGTGGGCCGTCGCCTCGATCGAGCAGAGCACGCAGAAGGTGCCCGTCATACTGCCCAACCTGGGCGGATCGCTGCCGAACGACGTCTTTGCCGAGGTCATCGGCATGCCCACGGTCTGGGTGCCGCACTCCTACCCCGCGTGCGCCCAGCACGGGCCCGACGAGCACCTGCTCGCATCCGTGGCCCGCGAGGGCATGCAGATGATGTGCGGACTCTTCTGGGATCTGGGCGAGCTGGGCAGCACCCGGCCCGGCGCCTCCACGGCAGCGGAGTAGCGCGATGGCCACCTCCGCCGCAGCGAAGCAGCTGAGGCCGTACCAGATCATCGCCGCCGCCTGCGTGGGCAACGCGCTCGAGTGGTACGACATCGCCGTCTACAGCTTCTTCGCGAGCTACGTCGCCCAGGTCTTCTTCCCGACAGCCGACCCGGCGAGCTCGCTGCTCCTGGCGCTCGGAACGTTCGCGGCGTCCTTCCTGATCCGGCCGGTCGGCGCCATCGTCCTGGGCTCGTACGCCGACCGCGTGGGCCGCAAGCCGGCGTTGTCGCTCTCGATCGGGCTGATGGTGGTCGGCACGTTGCTGATCACCGTGATGCCGTCGTACGAGGCGATCGGCATCATCGCCCCGATCGGGATCCTGGTCGCGCGGCTCATCCAGGGCTTCTCCGCGGGCGGTGAGTTCGGCAGTGCCACAGCCCTCATGGTCGAGCATCTTCCGCACCGCCGGGGCTACGCGGCGAGCTGGCAGTTCACCAGCCAGTCGATCTCCACCCTGCTCGCCGCGGCCCTGGGCACGTATCTGACCTCCACGCTGTCCGACGAGCAACTGCTGTCGTGGGGATTCCGCATCCCGTTCGCCGTGGGCCTCCTGGTCGGGCCGGTCGGCTACTACATCCGGCGGCACGTTCCCGAGGCTCCGGAGTTCGTCGACGCCACCGCCGACCGTGACCGCGGGTCACCGGGCGGCACGGTACTGCGCGAACAGAAGGGCCGCGTACTGCTCACGATCGGCGTTCTCGCCGTGACGACCTGCCTCAACTACCTGATCAGCTACATGCCGACCTATGCGATCAGGACGCTGGATCTGCCCGCCTCGACGGGCTTCGCCGCCACGCTCGTGAGCGGGATCGCCCTGCTGGTCGCCACCCCGCTCGCGGGCCACTGGTCGGACCGGCTCGGGCAGATCAGGCTCATGATCCCGGCCTCAGGCCTCATCCTGGTGCTGATCTACCCGCTCTTCGCGCTGCTGGTCGCCTTCCCCGGCCTGGGGATCATGCTCGTCATGATGGCCGTCCTCGGGGTGCTCAAGGGCACGTACTTCGGGCCCATGGGCGCGGTGATGGCGAACCTGTTCCCAGCCGACACGCGGGCCACGGGTATGGCGGTCGGATACAACATCGGTGTGGCGGTGTTCGGCGGGTTCACGCCGCTGATCGCCGCGTGGCTGATCAGCGCGACCGGCAACGATCTCTCCCCGAGCTTCTGGGTGATCCTCACCGCCGTGATCAGCCTGACCAGCATGGCGGTGATCTGGAGGAGGATCGGGCTGAGGTGAGAGGCGCCCGGTGATCAGAGCAGCGGCACGATGATCAGGCCCGCCGCGATCATCACGTCCAGCGCACCGCACCACTCCGCGAAGGACCGGGAGACCACCCGGTCCTTCGCCAGGTGCACCCAGTCCCACACGCCGTGGGCGAGCCATCCCGCGGCCACCAGGTACCGCGCGAGATCGGAATCGACCGCCAGCCCGGCGAGGGCGAGCGCTCCGAACGCGGCCATGCCGGCGAGCTGCACCCGGAAGTCCCGCTCGCGATGGCGCCCGTGGCCGCTGCCCCAGATCACCACGGCAAGAGCGACGGCGAGGAGGACAACGAACGGCTCGACCCAGTTCTGCAGGCGCAGCGTGACCACCAACGCGCTGAGCACCGCGAGCACCGGCCAGGTGGCGCGGCGACGGCCCAGGGCCGCCACGATCACGTAGCCCAGCGGAAGGATCAGCAACGCCTCGGCGTAGGACCGCGCCGTGTCCTGCGTGACCGCGCCGATGAAGATGTCGACGCCGAGGCCGACTCCGAGGATCGTGGGCCAGCGCTTCGCGACTGCGGCCAGGGCACCGCGGCCTGTCGTCCAAGGCCGGGCGGGGCGGGGAGTAGTGGTCATGAACCCAGGTTCTCGGCGACGCCGCGCACGCCACAGATGCGCGATGTCATCGTCCGTCCATGCGCTGCGCATGGTCGGGGCATGCACGCGGCGCGCGTCAGAGCCAGCCGTGCTCGCGCGCCCTCGCGATCGCCTCGGCGCGGCTGCCGGCGCCCAGCTTCGCGACGGCCGCCGCCAGATAGTTGCGAGCCGTCCCGGGCGACAGGTGCGCCTGCCGGGCGATGGTGGCGACCGGGACGCCACCGTCAGCCAGGCGCAGCACGTCGAGCTCGCGGGGCGTGAGTGGACACTCCGGCGCCATCAACGCCTCGGCTGCCAGCGCGGGATCGACGTACCGCCCGCCGTCGTGAACGCGGCGGATCACCTCCGCCAGGACCGCGGCGGGCGACCCCTTCGGCACGAACCCGCGCGCTCCGCTCATCAACGCCCGCCTCAGCAGGGGCGGGCGACCGTGCCCGGTCAGGATCACCACGGCGCACGAGTCGAGCGCCACGGCCACCTCGGCGGCCACCTCCAGGCCCGACAGCCCCGGCATCTGGAGGTCGACCACAGCGACGTCGGGCCGGTGGGCCAGCACCTTCTCGACAGCCCCCCGGCCGTCACCGGCCTGGGCCACCACCTCGATGTCGGGCTCGAGCTCCAGCAGCGCCGCCACCGCACCCCGGATGAGCTCCTCGTCGTCGGCGAGGAGGACACGGATCACGCCGGCACCGGAACGGTCGCGGTGAGTGTGAACGTGCCGGGCTGTGCATCCGCCCTCACCGTGCCGCCGACCTCGGCCAATCGGTCGGCAAGGCCACGCAGGCCGTGGCTGTAGCGGTCGGGCGCGCGCTCGGCGACCCCGTCGTTGGTCACGACCATCCGTACCTCTCCGGGCGTCGCATCCACGTCGATCGTGCAGTGCTGAGCGCGGCTGTGGCGCAGCATGTTCGTGGTCGCCTCGCGCAGGACCGGCACGAGGTGCGACGCCTCGCCGGGCAGATCGGAGCCGGGAAGGCGGACCACACAGTGGACACCTGCCGAGCGGAGCACGTGCTCGACCGCCGAGATCTGGTCACGCAGATCGACCGCCCGGTACCCGTGCACCGCCTGCCTGACCTGCGCGAGAGCCGAGGCCGCCAGCCGTTGGATCTCCGCGGCCTGCTCGCCGGTCCGTTCCGGGTCGACCGGCGCCAGCCGCTTGGCCAGCTCCGCCTTGAGCGCGATCACCGACAGGTCGTGGCCGAGCAGGTCGTGCACATCGCGGGCGAACCGTAGCCGCTCCTCGGCGGCCGCCAGCCGCGCCAGGGCGTCCCGCGCATCGCGGGCCTGGACGACCAGCCGCCACAGCCCGATCTGGAGACCGTTGATCAGCGCGAGGCTCGTGCCGATGCCGGCCGTGACGACGACGTACTCGACGACGCCGCCGCCGTTGGCCCAGGCGACGCCTGCCGACACCGCGACGGACAGCACGACCACGACGATCGCCGCCGGCGTCCCGTGCGCCAGGAGGGGAATCGCGCCGACGACGGCGGCACCCAGCCAGGCCCAGCTCGCCCACGCGCCCGACTCCGCTCCGAGCGGTCCGACCAGCGGAACGGACGCCACGGACGCGGCGACGAACGCGATGGACGCCCGGCGACGGGTGCGGTCGGAGCGTCCTGGCCGGAACTCACTCCAGAGGGCCCACCCCAGGCCTGCGGTGAACACGGCGATTCCCGCCGCACCGAGGATCCGCCACGGGAGCCGCTGCTCCACTCCGAGCCCGATCGCCGGCATCGCGACGCTCGAGACGAACATGATGGCCAGGGCCGTGAGCGTGGCGAGCCGAGCACGCCGGTATCCCGCGTCGGCCCCGACCTCCGACCACGCGGCCGGCGGAACAAGTCGGCTGTCCGGGCGGGTGGCCTCGCCTGCAGCGGACCGCACCCGACCACCTCCCGCCGGCATCGTCGTCGGCCGAATCGTTGCATACCGGGGCAGGGTATGAACAGCGACCCCGCTCCGGGACGCCCGTGGTCAGCGCACCGGGGTGAGCCGGAAACCGTCGTAGCCGGCCGCGGCCACCTCCTCACAGTGGCGGGCGTAGGCGGCGAGCCCACCGGCGTAGGGCATGAACACCCGCGGCTTCCCGGGGACGTTGGCGCCCAGGTACCAGGAGCTCTCCGCCATCGGCAGCAGCGTGCGATACGCGGCCTCGTTGACCTGCACACCCCAGGCGTCCGCCGCCTCGTCGGTGGTCTCGATCCGCTCCGACCCGATCGAGCGCAGGTGATGCAGACACGCAGAGATCCAGTCGACATGCTGCTCGATCGCGGTCGGCATGTTC